>NZ_JADPFC010000009.1:22527-63319 GCF_015668195.1 Romboutsia sp. 1001713B170131_170501_G6 | reverse complement strand
TACCTGGTTGATAGGTCGAAGGTGTAAGTGCAGTAATGTATTTAGCTTATCGATACTAATAGGTCGAGGACTTGACCAAAATAAACCTAAAGGTTTATATCGCCAACCAAATCATTATTAAAATTTTAATAAGGAAGATTTCGGTTGCTAAAAATAAATGATTAGCTCTAAATGATATGCAGTTTTCAGAGTATTAACTCTAAAAGATAAAGATTATGTGGTTATTATAGCAAAGAGGATACACCTGTTCCCATACCGAACACAGAAGTTAAGCTCTTTAGCGCTGATGGTACTTGGGGGGCGACCTCCTGGGAGAGTAAGACGTAGCCACGTAATCTTTTTTTTATACGAAAAATAGTAATATTTATATTTTAAAGCATATAATAAAAAATAAGTCTTTATAAAAATCAATACTAAGCCATACAATATTTCTAAAATCATTCATTTATTTAATGCAAATGCGATAAATTTGTTATATAAAATGATATCTAAATAAATGATTAGTTCAAAATATGCATCAATTCGAATAAATTTCTATATTAAAAATAAAAAATTTAAATACTTAATAATATAATCTAAACCACCTTAACTAAAGTTAGGTATTTTTTGTTATATAAGACAAAAGTTATTTATTTAAATGTATTTATATTATTTATTAAGGACTTCAAGTAAACATATTTAAACATTAAATAATATAGTTTATAATCTTTAATATTAAAAGAAAAAGGGAGGGGATTAGGATTATGTTTAAAAAATTTAATAAAATCTTAGTTGCTAACAGGGGAGAAATAGCTATAAGGATATTTAGAGCCTGCTCTGAATTGGGGATAAAGAGCGTGGGGATATATAGTAAAGAGGATAAATATAGTTTGTTTAGAACAAAAGCAGATGAATCTTACTTAATAGGAGAAGATAAAGGTCCAATAGATGCATACCTAGATATAGATAGTATTATAGAATTAGCTAAGAAAAAAAATGTAGATGCAATTCATCCAGGATATGGTTTCTTATCTGAAAATCCAGAGTTCGTAAAGAAATGTGAAAAAAATGGAATAACATTCATAGGTCCATCAGCAGATATAATGAATATGATGGGAGACAAAATAAATTCAAAACGAATAGCAAAAGAGGTGAATGTAGCTACTATACCAGGAATAGATGAACCAATCAAAGATATTAAAAGGGCAAAAGAAATAGCACAAGAAATAGGATATCCAATAATGCTTAAAGCCTCTAATGGTGGTGGCGGTAGAGGTATGAGGGTTGTTTATAACGAATCAGATTTAAGTATAGAATATGAAACAGCATGTAGTGAATCAAAAAAAGCTTTTGGTGAAGATATGATATTCATAGAAAAGTATATAGCAAACCCTAAACATATAGAGGTACAGATATTAGGGGATAAATATGGAAATATAGTACATCTGTATGAAAGAGATTGCTCAGTACAAAGAAGACATCAAAAGATAATAGAATATTCACCAGCATTTTCTTTAGACGATAAATTGAGAGAGAATATATGTAGTGATGCAGTCAAAATAGCTAAGCATGTAGGATACATCAATGCAGGTACCTTAGAATTTCTAGTAGATGATAGTGGAGAATACTATTTTATAGAAATGAACCCAAGGGTTCAAGTAGAACATACAGTAACTGAAATGGTAACCGGTATTGATATAGTTCAAAGTCAAATATTAATTGCTCAAGGATATAGATTAGATAGTGATGAGATAAATATAAAATCTCAAGAAGATATAGAAGTAAGAGGGTATTCTATTCAATGTAGAATAACAACAGAAGATCCTAAGAATAGATTTATGCCAGACACAGGTAAAATACAAGTGTATAGAACTGGTTCAGGATTTGGTATTAGACTAGATGGAGGTAATGGATTTGCAGGGGCGAATATAAGTCCATACTACGATAGTCTACTTGTAAAAACTATATCTTGGGATAGAACATTTAAAGGTGCAATAAACAAAACTATAAGATCTATCAAAGAATTTAGGGTTAGAGGTGTTAAAACTAATATAGGATTTTTGGTAAATGTATTGAATAATCCTATATTCATAGAGGGCAAATGTAGCACTAGATTTATAGATATTAATCCAGAATTATTTGAGATAAGAGAAAGTAAAGATAGAGGTACAAAATTACTTCAATTTATAGGGAATACAGTAGTAAATGAAAATAAATGCGAAGATAAACCTTCATTTGATTCAATATATCAGCCTAAGATAAATAAAGACATAGTACTTAATGAAGGCAGTAGAGAGTTATTTAATAGATTAGGTAAAGAAAAGTATATAGAATATATTAAAAATGAAAAGAAGCTATTGCTGACAGATACAACTATGAGAGATGCGCATCAATCATTACTAGCTACAAGACTTAGAACATATGACTTATTAAAAGTAGCAAATCCAACTAATGAGTATATGAAAGATTTATTCTCTATTGAGATGTGGGGGGGAGCAACTTATGATGTGGCATATAGATTTTTAAAAGAATCTCCATGGATTAGACTGCAAAAACTTAGAGAAGAGATACCTAGTATATTATTCCAAATGTTATTTAGAGCATCAAATGGAGTTGGATATAAAAATTATCCAGATAATGTAATTGAAGAATTTATAAAGCAATCAGCAGAACAAGGAATAGATGTATTTAGAATATTTGACTCTCTAAACTGGGTGGAAAATATGAAACCATCTATATCAACAGCTTTAGAAACTGGAAAAATAGTAGAGACTAGTATATGTTACACAGGAGATATATTAGATCCAACAAAGAATAAATATAATCTAGAATATTATATAAGGATGGCTAAAGAGCTAGAAGAATTAGGTACAGATATCATATGTATAAAAGACATGGCAGGCTTACTTAAGCCATATTCAGCATATACACTTATAAAGGAATTAAAAAATAATGTCAATACTCCGATACATCTTCATACACACGATACAAGTGGAAATGGTATTGCAACTTGCCTTATGGCATCTGAGGCAGGAGTAGATATATTGGATGGAGCATTAGAAACTATGGCAGGTTTAACTAGTCAACCATCATTAAACGCTATTGTAGAAGCACTTAAAAATACTGAAAGAGATACTCAGATTAATTTATATGGATATGAAGAAATAGGAAACTATTACAAAGACTTAAGAAAAGTATATTCTAGATTTGAAAGTGATTTATCAAACCCTTCTGCTGAAATATATAAATATGAGATACCAGGAGGTCAATATACAAATCTAAAACCACAAGCTGATAGCTTAGGACTATCAAATAAATTTGATGATGTAAAAGAAAAGTATAAAGAAGCAAATGAAATACTAGGAGATATTATAAAGGTAACGCCATCATCTAAAGTAGTAGGAGACCTTGCTATATTTATGGTAAAAAATAAATTAGACAAGAATAACATAATAGAAGAGGGTGAAAAATTATCATTTCCAGATTCCGTATTAGACTACTGTAAAGGAATGATAGGTCAACCAGAAGGAGGAATACCGAAAGATATTCAAAGGGTAGTATTAAAAGGAGACACTCCAATAGAAGAAAGACCTGGTAAATTAATTCCAAAGGAAGATTTTGATAGTATAAAAGTTGATTTAGATAAGAGATTCAATATGAATACAAATATAAGAAATATATTAAGTTATACTTTATATCCAAAAGTATATGAAGATTATTTAAAACATTTGCAACTATATAATGATATATCTAAGTTAGATAGTCATGTATATTTCCATGGGTTAAGTAAAGGTGAAGAGTGTGAAGTAGAGATAGAAGAAGGTAAAATACTTACTATAAAGTTAGTAGATATAGGTGATGTTAAAGAAAATGGAAATAGAACAGTATCATTTGAGTTAAATGGTATGATAAGAGATATAGAGATAAAAGATAATAACTACTCTGGCAACATAAAAGATATAATAAAAGCTGATATGAATGATCCTATGCAAATAGGAGCTAGTATACCTGGAAAAGTGGTTAAAATTTTAGTTAAAGAAGATGATGAAGTAAAACAAAATCAACCAATGATTATTATAGAAGCAATGAAAATGGAAACTATAATAGTTGCTAAAACAGATGGTATCGTAAAATCGATAAAAGTTGAAGAAGGGGAATTAGTAAGAGATAAGCAATTACTTATAACTATGAAAAATAAATAAAAACTCCTTTAGCTTATATATTAGAACAATATTTAACAATTTTTAATATAAATTAAATAGATTAAAATATGAAGATATTCTTCTTTAAAGTTAGTTTGTAATAATATGATAAGCTAAAAAAGAACTTATGCCTAAAAGGCATAAGTTCTTTTTATTTATTGAAAAATAGAAGAAGTAATTGTCAGTATAAAGACATAAGTAATTGAATGAATTAGACTCCAATAAATCGATGAAATGTATAGTAATAGTGAAGTATGATAAAAATTATTATTAATATACTATATTAGAATTGTATAGATAATAAGTGGAATTATATATAGATTATTGAATATATATATATAAAATAAAATTTATTATTAAGTATGAAATTACAGTAAAAGAGAGGAAAGAGGTAATAAGTATAGAATTAATGACTAAGACCTTAAGTACTAACTATTTCTTGGGAAATATTTATATCACTACCTAGAGTTAAGATGTTTACATACTTATTATCAAAAAATAAAAGTTAGTTATGTAATTATAGTGAAATACTCAAAGTAATTTATAAATTATAAAGGTAGGTGCTTATATGAAAATTTACGATAGTAGTAATATAAGAAATATAGCAATACTAGGTCATAGTGGATGCGGAAAGACAAACTTAATTGAAGCTATAGCATATACATCAAAGTTAACTAGTAAAATACCGAGAATAACTGATAAGTTAAATATGACATACAGTATAGGGTTAACTCCAGTAGAGTATAATGACTATAAATACAATCTATTAGATACACCAGGTTACTTTGACTTCTGTGGAGAAGTGATATCATCTCTTACTGCAAGTGATGCAGCTATAATAGTTATAGATGCAACAACTGATGTCCAAGTGGGCACAGAAAAATCATTAGAATTAACTGAAAACATGCCAAAAATAATGTTCATAAATAAAATTGATAATGAAAAATCTAGATACAAAGATACACTAGCTATGCTTAGAGGGAAGTATGGCAATAAAGTAGTACCTATGATTATACCTATATATAAAAATAAAGAATTTATAAAATTACATAATGTTTTTGAAAATATGGATGGATTAGATGGAGAATTTAAGCAAGAAGCTATGAGTGTAAAAGAAGCATTAATGGAGCTTATAGCAGAAACAGATGATGAGTTATTAGATAAGTATTTTAGTGGAGAAGATTTAAGTGATGCAGACATACAAAAAGGAATAACGATAGGTATGCAAAGAGGAGATATAATTCCTGTTATATGTGGTTCAACGATAAACAATATAGGAACAGCTGAAATACTAGAAACTGTTTCAAAGTATTTGCAGCCAAAGCACTCTAATATAGAAGCTAGATTTAAAGGTCAAGTATTTAAAACAATAGTGGATCCATTCATAGGAAAAATGTCTTATATAAAAGTAACTCAAGGTAAAATAAATAAAGACTGCGAATTATTTAATTTGAATAAATCAGAGAAAGAAAAAATATATAATATATATACTATGAAAAATGGAGATCTCATAGAGTTAAGTGAGGCTAGGTGTGGAGATATAATAATCGTAACAAAAGTAAATTCACTTCAAACTGGCCACACCGTATCCATAAGTAAAGATGAAGACGAATTAGAAGATATAAACTTACCAAAGCCACAAATATATTATGCAGTGGTTCCTAAAAATAAAGGAGATGAAGATAAGATAGGTTCTGCGTTAAATAAAGTGGTTGAAGAAGATCCAACTATTAAGTGGTATAGAAATCCTGAGACAAAACAAGTATTAATAGGAGGTCAAGGTGAACTCCATATAAATACTATAAAAAATAAGATTAAGTCAAAGTTTGGTGTAGATATTGATCTAGAAGATATAAAAGTAGCTTATAGAGAAACTATAAAAGGAAAAGCTGAAGTTCAAGGTAAGCATAAAAAACAATCAGGAGGTCATGGGCAATACGGAGATGTCAAAGTTAAATTTGAAAGAAGCGATTTAGATTTTGAGTTTGCTGAAGAAATATTTGGTGGGTCTGTACCAAAACAATATATCCCAGCAGTAGAAAAAGGTATAAAAGATTCAATGGTAAAGGGTGTTTTAGCAGGCTTTCCAGTTACAAATATAAAAGCAACTTTATATGATGGGTCATATCATGATGTAGATTCATCAGAAATGGCATTTAAATTAGCAGCAGGTATAGCATTTAAGAAAGGTATGGAAGAGGCTAAGCCAGTTTTACTAGAGCCTATAATGAAGTTTAAAATAACAGTTCCAGAAGAGTATATGGGAGATATAATGGGGGATATAAATAAGCGAAGAGGAAAAATACTTGGAATGGAGCCTAATGAAAAAGGAAAACAAGTAATATATGCAAATGCTCCACAAGCAGAAACTTTTAAATATGCAATAGATTTAAGGGCCATGACTCAAGGAAGAGGTTATTTTGAGATGGAATTAGAAACATATGAAGAAGTTCCAACTCAATTAGCTCAAAAAATAATAGAGTTGGAAAATAATAAATAAAACTTAAGGCTCTAGATTATTCATCTAGAGCCTTAAATTTTTTAGAAAGTACAAGTTAAATCTTGGAACAATAATGAAAAAACTGCATATAAATTATATATTAAATATACATTTAGTAGATGTGTATTATGAAGTAACTGAATGATATTAAAAAAGTTGACTATAATTAATTACTAAATTAATCAAATATAGATAGCATTAAGTAATTATTATAATAGAGAGGAGGGTAAAGCTTGTATTTCAACAGATTTACTCAAAGGGCAAAGAGGTCAATAGATATAGGTATAGAAAGTGCACAAAGATTGGGTCATAAAGTGGTAGGTAGTGAACATATCTTATTTGGCTTAATCAAGGAAAAAGGAGGAATAGCAGGAAAAGTATTAATACAGTTAGGGCTAACAGATAGCATAATCAAATCAAATATAATTGAAATAAAAGGCAACGCTAATGAGCCAGTAGAAGATGTAACATTAAGTCCAAGGAGTAAACAAATATTAGAGCTCTCTGGTATGTTTGCTAATAAGTTAAGAACTAATTATATAGGAACAGAACATATTTTGCTAGCTATAGTTCAAGAAGGCAATGGTACTGCTATGAAAATATTAAACTTAGAAGGTATTGATGAGAGCGCTATTGTGCAGTTAATAATTGATATGATGGGATTAGAGGAATACTCGATACAACAAGAAAAAGAAGAAAAATACACAGTTAAGGTACATGAGGAATCTCTAAAACTTTTAGATAAATATGGTAAGAATCTTGTAAAATTAGCTTCCCAAGGTAAATTAGATCCTGTAGTTGGTAGAGAAATTGAAATAGAGAGAGTTATACAAATATTAAGTAGAAGAACAAAAAATAATCCAGTTGTAATAGGAGATCCAGGGGTAGGAAAAACTTCTATAATAGAAGGGTTAGCTATAAATATAGCAGAAGGAAATGTACCTGAAACTTTAAAAAATAAAAGCTTATATACTTTAAATATGGGTTCTATGTTAGCAGGTGCAAAATATAGAGGAGAATTTGAAGATAGAATAAAGCAAGTTATAGATGAAGTTATAAAAAATGGTAATGTAATTCTATTTATAGACGAAATACACACAATAATAGGCGCAGGTGCAACTGGAGAAAGTACAATAGATGCATCAAATATACTTAAACCTGTGCTATCAAGAGGAGAACTACAAATCATAGGAGCAACAACAATAGATGAATATAGAAAGCATATAGAAAAAGATTCAGCTCTTGAAAGAAGATTTCAACCTGTAGCGCTTAAAGAACCATCTAGAGAAGAAAGTATAAAAATTTTAGAGGGGATTAGAGATAAATATGAAGATTTTCATAAAGTAAAAATAAGTAATGAATCTTTAGTTGCAGCAGTAGATTTATCTATAAGATATATAACAGATAGATTTTTGCCAGATAAAGCTATAGATTTAATAGATGAAGCTGCATCAAGAGTTAGGCTAAAAATAGGCAAATCATCGGTTAAAATTTTAGGATTAGAAGAAGAAATCGAAAGTATAGATAAGGAAAAAGAGAAAGCAGCAATGTATCAAGATTTTGAAAAAATTGAAAAAATAAAAAAACAGCAAGAAAACTTAAAAAAAGAACTTAAAGAAGTAAATCAACAATGGAATACTATGGGGAAATATACAGAAGTAGTTAAACCAGAAGATATTGCAGAAGTTGTAGAATTATGGACCAGCATACCTGTAAATAAAATAGTAGAATCTGAGTCTAGTAAATTATTAAGGCTAGAGAAAATATTACATGAAAGAGTAGTTGGTCAAGAACAGGCAGTGAAGTCAATTTCCAGAGCTATAAGAAGGTCAAGGGCGGGATTAAAAGATCCAAACAGACCAATTGGGTCTTTTTTGTTCTTAGGTCCTACGGGTGTAGGTAAGACAGAATTATCAAAAGCTTTAGCAGAAGTGCAATTTGGAGATGAAAATAAGATAATAAGACTTGATATGTCTGAGTATATGGAAAAACATGCAGTATCTAGACTAATAGGATCACCACCAGGATATGTAGGTTATGAAGAAGGTGGCCAATTAACGGAAAAAGTAAGGCGAAATCCTTACTCTGTAATTTTACTTGATGAAATAGAAAAAGCGCATATAGATGTATTTAATATTTTATTACAAATATTAGATGATGGAAGATTAACAGATTCCAAAGGAAGAACTGTAGACTTTAAAAATACTATAATCATAATGACTTCTAATGTAGGGGCAACAAAAATAAGTTCTCAAAAAATATTAGGATTCACTACAAATATAAATAAAGAGGAAAAAGCCAAGAGTGATTATGAAAATATGAAAGAATGTATAATGGAAGAAGTAAAACAAAAATTTAGACCAGAATTTTTAAATAGAATAGATGATATAATAGTATTCCATTCATTAACAGAGGAAGATTTAGATGAAATAGTAAAATTAATGATGAAAGAATTAGCATCAAGGTTGCAAGCTATGAACATAAACCTAAATATGACCGAAGAATCCATAAGATTTATATCAAAAGTTGGATTAGACTTACAGTATGGTGCAAGACCACTAAAAAGAGCCATACAAAAAGAGATCGAAAATCCACTTTCAGAAGTAATACTAAAAGGAGATATACAAGGTGGAAATGTTGTTATAGCAGAGGTAGAAAATAATAAGATAGTATTTAAGTGTAAATAGTAGTAATATATATAATAAGGGGGAGAGTATTCCCCTTTATTTTTATAAGCAAAAAGTATTAGCATAATATATAGTTATATTCGTTATAAAGTATTTTAAAGATTCTACATAATATTATATAGATATGCTAAAATTATATAGACAAAAAGAATTTAAGGGTGAATTATATGGCAAAAATAAAAACAAAATATGTATGTCAAGAATGTGGGTATGAAACTTCAAAATGGTTAGGGAAATGCCCTGAATGTACAAAATGGAATACTTTTGTAGAGGAAATTGAGCAAAAAGGAAGTAAAAAAGAAGTTTTCATTATA
The DNA here is from genome assembly GCF_015668195.1 of Romboutsia sp. 1001713B170131_170501_G6. Lineage (NCBI taxonomy): Bacteria > Bacillati > Bacillota > Clostridia > Peptostreptococcales > Peptostreptococcaceae > Romboutsia > Romboutsia sp. 1001713B170131_170501_G6. The sequence goes on along the minus strand of NZ_JADPFC010000009.1, from coordinate 53,637 downwards.
GATAAATCATCATCAAGACCAGTAAGTATAAACTCTATACAAACTAAAGAGGAAGAGAGATTTTCAACGTGTATAAATGAATTGGATAGAGTGTTAGGTGGAGGTGTTGTAAAGGGGTCATTAGTTCTTGTTGGAGGAGATCCAGGGATAGGTAAATCCACACTACTAATACAAGTTTCAAGTAATGTTGCAAACTCAGGAAAAAGAGTACTTTACATATCAGGAGAAGAGTCTGAATCTCAAATAAAAATGAGAGCTCAAAGATTAGGTATAAGTTCCGACAATCTGTATATATTCGCAGAGAATAATTTAAGTATAATAGAAGCTCATTTAGAAAGTATAAATCCAGAACTTATCATATTAGATTCTATTCAAACTGTTTATAGCCCAGAAATATCATCAGCTCCAGGAACTGTGAGTCAAATTAAAGAAGGTACGTCTAAATTCATGAAAATTTCTAAGAAAATGGGTATATCAACCTTCGTAGTTGGACATGTAACAAAAGAAGGTTCATTGGCAGGTCCTAAATTACTAGAGCATATGGTAGATACAGTTTTATATTTTGAAGGAGAAAGATATAATACATATAGACTAGTAAGAGCTGTAAAGAATAGATTTGGTTCGACTAATGAACTAGGTGTCTTTGAAATGAGAGATTTAGGATTGGTAGAGTTAGAAAATCCATCTAAGATACTTATATCAGAAAAGCCAAAAGATGTGGCTGGTTCTGTAATAATATCTACAGTAGAAGGTACTAGACCAATGCTTTTAGAATTGCAAGCATTAGTATCCCCAACTAGTTTTGGTATTCCTAAAAGGACAGCTACAGGGGTTGATTATAATAGAGTTGCTATGCTATTAGCTGTTTTAGAAAAGAGAGTAGGATTACAAATTCAAAACCAAGATGTGTATTTAAATATTGTAGGGGGTATAAAAATAAATGAACCTTCTATAGATTTAGGTATAATAATTGCAGTTGCATCAAGTTTTAGAAACATTGAAGTTGATGAAAAAATAGCGGTAACAGGAGAAGTAGGCTTAACAGGAGAAGTAAGAGCAGTTAGCTATATAGAAAAGAGAATAGCTGAGTGTAAAAAATTAGGATTTTCAAAAATGGTTATACCAAGAAGCAATTATGATGCAGTAAAAGATATTAAAGGTATAGAAATATGGCCAGTTGATAATTTAAGACAAGCTATAAATATAGTACTAGGGGGTAATAAATAATAATGGAAGATATCTTAAATAATAAGAATGTATTACACGCATTAAAAATGATATCTCCTGGAAGTCCATTAAGACAAGGTTTAGAAAATGTACTAAAAGCTAAGACAGGTGGTTTGATAGTTATATCAAATGGAGAAGATACAATGAAGGTTGTAGATGGAGGATTCAATATAAATGCAGATTATTCGCCTGCATATTTATATGAATTAGCAAAAATGGATGGTGCTATAGTACTTAGTCAAGATGTTAAGAAGATATTATTTGCAAATGCACAATTAATACCTGATTATTCTATTCCTACATCTGAAACAGGGACAAGACATAGAACAGCAGAGAGAGTTGCAAGACAAACCGGTTCTATAGTTATTGCTATATCTCAAAGAAGAAATGTAATAACTGTATATAGGGGAGATCAAAAGCATGCACTAGAAGAAATATCAAAAATATTTACAAAAGCTAATCAAGCATTACAAACTTTAGAAAAATATAAAGCAGTATTAGATCAAGCTGTAGCAAGCCTAAATGCATTAGAATTTAATGACTTAGTAACTATATACGATGTAGCAATTGTAATTCAAAAAATGGAAATGGTTATGAGAATTACAAGTATAATAGAAAAATATATTATAGAGCTTGGGCAAGAAGGAACACTAGTCAGAATGCAGTTAGAAGAGTTAGTTGGAACAACTAAAATTGATCAAAAACTTATACTAAAAGACTATAGCAAAGAAGATATAGACATAAAGTTATTTAAAAAGAAAATAAAAACATTATCTCCTGAAGAATTAGTAGATTTAACTAACATGGCTAAACTTTTAGGTTATAGCGGATTCTCTGAAAATATGGATATGGAGATAAGACCAAGAGGGTATAGGGTATTAAATAAGATACATCGATTACCATCAACTATAATTGAAAATTTAGTAAACTACTTTGAAGATTTCCAAGAAATATTAGATGCATCTATTGAAGACTTAGATGATGTAGAGGGAATAGGTGAAATAAGGGCAACATATATAAGAAATGGACTAATAAAAATGAAACAATTGGTATTATTAGATAGGCTTATATAATTTATTAGTAATGATTTAAGAAATATTTAAGGACTTTGTTGTTGAATAAATATGGTATTATAGATTATAATAAAAAAATATTAAGTATTAATCCGGGGGTGAAGAATTGATACCAAAAGTGATAAGATTTATAACAAGCATACTGGGATTTGCTCTAGGTATGACTACATATGCAACTTTAATGAAAGCATTTCCGGCACTTAAATTTGGTGCAGAGATATATGGTTTAATCGCATCTGTTTCAGTTGGGATAGTTGTAGGAATCATATTCTATGCAATAGAGCCGTGGTTTACTGATAAATTTAAGGACATTGCTAAGGTTATGGATAAAGAAATATCAAAATATCCTCAAACAGATATATTACTAGGATCTATAGGTCTTATAGTTGGGTTTGTAATAGCTTACTTAGTAAGTGGTATAATGAGCACAATACCTATAATCGGAGGATTCTTAGCTTTTATTACATATGGATTTATGGGCTACTTAGGTATAAGAGTAGCATTAAAGAGTAAAGATGACCTATTTAACTTAGGAAAATTAAGCAAAATTTCAGCATCTATGAAAGATAAAGGATCTAAGAAGGAAATAAATAGGGTTATACCGCCTAAGGTATTAGATACAAGTGTAATCATAGATGGTAGAATAGCAGACATATGCAAAACTGGATTCGTTGAAGGGAAATTAGTTATACCCGAATTCGTTTTAGATGAATTAAGACATATAGCGGACTCTTCAGATGACTTAAAAAGAGTTAGAGGAAGAAGAGGATTAGATATACTTAATATAATAAAAGAAGAACTACAAATAGAAGTTGAAATTACTAAAACTGATTTTGATGATATAGCTGAAGTGGACAGTAAGCTTTTAAAGCTAGCTAAGACTCTAAATGGTAAGGTTGTAACCAACGATTACAATTTAAATAAAGTAGCACAAGTTCAAGGTGTTGAAGTATTAAACATAAATGAACTAGCTAATGCTGTTAAGCCAGTAGCAATACCAGGAGAAGCTATGGTAGTTCAAGTAGTAAAAGAAGGTAAAGAACATAGTCAAGGTATAGCATACCTAGATGATGGTACTATGATAGTTGTAGATGGAGGTAAAAAATACATGGGACAAACTATAAGTGTTTTAGTTACATCTGTATTACAAACTCCAGCTGGAAGAATGATATTTGGAAAACCTAAAGTTTAAATTTTAAAAGTCTTCGTATTTTCGAAGGCTTTTTTGATATAATTTACTATACAAGATAAATAATTAATATAAGAGAAGAATATTAAAATTGATTATATAAAATATAGACTACAAAGAGGTGATTAAATGAATGGTGTTGTTATAGTAGCAGCTGGTAGTGGAAGTAGAATGAAAATGGGGATAAATAAACAATTTATAAAGCTTAATAACAAAGAAATAATAGCATATACAATAGAAAAGTTTTATAAAAATGATGATATACAAGATATTGTTGTAGTTATAAAAAAAGAAGAAGAAGAATTCTTTAAAAAAGAAATTATAGAAAAGTATAATTTACATAACATAAAGATTGCCTTTGGTGGGAAAGAAAGACAAGACTCTGTATATAATGGACTGAGAAGTTTAAATAAAGATTGTGAGATAGTATTAATACATGATGGGGCAAGGCCATTTGTAACGAAAGAAATTATAAGAAAATCAATAGATGAAGCAAAAGAAAATAATGCAGTAGTTGTAGGTGTGCCGGTAAAAGATACTATAAAAGTGGTTAATGAAGATAAAGATATAATAGACACACCGAATAGAAGTACTTTGTGGGCAGTTCATACACCACAGACATTTAAATATGATATATTATTAAAATCATATGAAGATGCCTTTAAAAATAATTTTTATGGGACAGATGATGCAATGCTAGTAGAGAGAATAGGATATAAGGTTAAAATGATAGAAGGTTCATATAATAACATTAAGATAACAACACAAGAAGATTTAAGTATAGGATCACAAATATTGAAAGAGCAAATTTAACGGAGGTTATATAATGAGAGTAGGATTAGGATATGATGTTCATAAATTAGTTGAAGGTAGGAAACTTATAATGGGCGGAGTTAATGTTCCACATGAAACAGGATTATTAGGACATTCAGATGCAGATGTTTTAGTTCATGCAATAATGGATTCTATGTTAGGAGCATTAGCATTAGGAGATATAGGTAAGCATTTCCCTGACACAGATGAAAGATATAAAGGAGCAGATAGTATAGAATTACTTAGACATGTAAATAATCTAATAATAGAAAAGGGATATACTATAGGAAATATAGATGCTACAATAATAGCGCAAGCGCCAAAAATGGCACCACATATTCAAAGTATGAGAGAAAATATAGCAAATGCTTTAAATACTGACTTAGACAGAATAAATGTAAAAGCAACAACAGAAGAAGGACTTGGTTTTACAGGTACAAAGCAAGGTATAGCATCACAAAGTATTTGTTTATTAGTTAAAGTTGACAACTAATATGAAATAATATAATATTATCTCATAAGTATGGAAAAATAAAATTAATAATTAACTATTCATTAACATGTATAACAAAAAATGAATACAATAATATTATTAATAACAACATACAATAAATAAAAAATATAAATCAAAGCTATAATAAAGAAATAGTAAAAGACTAAAGTCTTCACAGAGAGGAAACATTTGGTGAAAGTTTCTAAGATATAATCTTTGAACCAATCTTTTAGCATAAAGGTGGTAACAAACCTTTACGGTAGGGACCGTTATATCCCCTAAAGAGAGCCAATGGCTAATTAGAGTGGTACCGCGGAAATTCAACCTTCCGTCTCTATACATATGTATAGAGACGGAAGGTTTTTTTAATATTAAGACTTTCAAAATATAAAATAGGAGGAAATAACTATGAAAATGTCAAAAATGTTTATGCCAACATTAAGAGAAGTTCCAGCTGATGCAGAAATAACAAGTCATCAATTAATGATGAGAGCTGGTATGATAAGAAAGATGGCATCAGGAGTATATAATCAATTACCAATGGGTATAAGAGTTTTCAAAAAAATAGAAAACATAGTAAGAGAGGAATTGGAGAAAAAAGGATGCCAAGAAATACTATGTTCAGGATTAATACCATCTGAGTTATGGAAAGAGTCTGGAAGATGGGACGTAATGGGTGCAGAAATGATGAGAGTGAAAGATAGAAATGATAGAGATTTCTGCCTTGGGCCAACTCATGAAGAAGTATTCACAGACTTAATAAGACAAGAAATAACTTCTTACAAGCAATTACCACTTAACTTATATCAAATACAAGTTAAATATAGAGATGAGAGAAGACCTAGATTTGGGGTTATGAGAACTAGAACTTTCACTATGAAAGATGCATATAGTTTTGATATAGATGAAGCAGGATTAGATAAATCATACCAAGATATGTATGATGCTTATACAAATATATTCGCTAGATGTGGATTAGATAATAGCCCAGTTCAAGCAGATACAGGAGCAATAGGTGGATCTGTTTCAGCAGAGTTCATGGTTAAATCAGAAGTAGGAGAAGATGAAATAGTATTCTGTAGTGGATGTGACTATGCAGCAAACATGGAAAAAGCTGTTTCAGTAAACACTTCTTTAGATAAAGAAGAAATGAAAGAATTAACAGAAATACACACTCCAAATGTTCACACAATAGAAGATTTAGAAAAATTCTTCAACCTACCAGCAAACAGATTTGCTAAGACTTTAGTCTATGAAGTAGATGGAAAGACTGTTGTGGTTGTAGTAAGAGGAGATAGAGAAGTTAATGAAACTAAGGTTGCTAACGCTATAGGTGGAGCAGTAGAGTTCGAGCTTGCTAGAGAAGAAGTTGTAAGAGCTGTAACTAAAGCAGGTATAGGATTTGCTGGACCAATAGGTGTTGAAGCTGACTATGTATTTATAGACAATGAAGTAGCTGAACAAAATAACTTAGTTATAGGTGCTAATAAAGATGAATACCACATACAAAATGCTAACTATGGAATAGATTTCGAAGGTACAGTTGGAGATTTCAGAAATGTTACTGAAGGAGATAAGTGTACTAAATGTGGATCTGAATTAGAAATAGCTAGAGGGGTAGAAGTTGGTCATATATTCAAGTTAGGAACTAAGTACTCAGAAACTATGGGTGCTAACTATATAGATAAAGATGGAAAATCTAAGCCAATAGTAATGGGATGCTATGGTATAGGTATAGAAAGAACCGCTGCTGCTATAATAGAGCAACATCATGATGAAAATGGTATAATATGGCCATTATCAATAGCTCCATATCATGTAGTAGTTGTACCAGTAAATATCAAAAAGGCAGAACAAATGGAAGCTGCTGAAAAGATATACAATGAGTTACAATCTATGGGTGTAGAAGTATTATTAGATGATAGAGACGAAAGAGTTGGAGTTAAGTTCAAGGACAGCGAATTAGTAGGTATACCAATGAGAATCACGGTTGGTAAAGATATAACTGACGGTAAAGTTGAATTTAAATTAAGAGATGCCCAAGATAAAGAATTAATAAGCTTAGATGAAATAAAATCTAAAATAGAAGCTGAGTTTGTTAAGAATAACGTTAAGTTAGGATAGTATAGATAATAAATAGTATATATAATTCACTAAACTATCAACAAAAAATGGTTAATATGTGGATATATATACTATTTTAATTGTGTAGAAAATCATATTATCCACAAAATTTAAATATAAAATAAGAGCTTAAAATAAGATAAATTTAAATTTTTTTAAGTTAGTACTTATAAAATAGATTTATAGGTGTATACTTGTAGGTATAAAAATATAATAATATCGCGATTTTAACATAGATTTGGGTAAAATAACATTACAATATATGTGTTATTCTGATATTATAAATTTATACATAACAACTATTAGAGGAGGCTATTCAAATGAATGTAAGAGTAAGATTTGCTCCAAGTCCAACTGGATTTGTACACATAGGTAGTTTAAGAACTGCTTTATATAACTACTTATTTGCAAAGAGAATGGGTGGAGAGTACATATTAAGAGTAGAAGACACAGACCAAACTAGATTAGTAGATGGTGCAATAGAAAATATGCTTAATGCTATGAGTTGGGCTGGAGTTAATCATAGCGAAGGTGTTATGATAGACGAAAATGGAAATATAACTCAAGTAGGTGAAAATGGGCCGTATATACAATCTGAAAGATTAGATATATATAAAGATTATATAAAACAATTATTAGATAATGGACAAGCATATTACTGTTTCTGTACAAAAGAAAGATTAGACGAAGTAAGAGAAAAGCAAAAAGAAGCTGGAGAAACTCCAAGATATGATGGGCACTGTAGAGACCTTTCTAAAGAAGAGATCGAAGCTAAAATAGCAGCAGGAGAACCATATGTTATAAGATTAAAATTACCTGAAAATCATGTTATAAAGTTCACTGACTTAGTTAGAGGTGAAACAGAATTTAACACTAATGATTTAGATGACCAAGTTTTAATAAAGACTGATGGATTCCCAACTTATCACTTTGCAGTTGTAGTTGATGACCATTTAATGAAAATAACTCATGTTATAAGAGGAGAAGAATGGGTTTCTTCAACTCCAAAGCATGTTTACTTATATGAAGCATTTGGATGGGAAGCACCAACATTTGTACATTTACCAAATATACTTAACAAAGAAAAGAAAAAATTAAGTAAGAGACATGGTGATGTTGCAGTTGAAGACTTCAAGAAAAAAGGATATTTACCACAAGGATTAGTTAATTATGTTGCATTAGTTGGTTGGTCTCCAGAAGATAACCAAGAAATATTCACTATGGAAGAATTAGAGAAAGCTTTCTCTGTAGAAAGAGTATCTAAGAGTGGTGGAGTATTTGATACAGAAAAACTAAACTGGGTTAACCAACATTATATAAAGGAAGCAGATGATAGCTACTTAACAGACTTAGCTATACCTTTCTTAATTGAAGCTGGTCTTATAACAGAAGAAGAAGCTACTACTAAGTATGATTTTATAAAAGGAATGGTATCAGTTGTTAAAGAAAAATTACAGTATGTAAAAGAAATAACTGAACATGCTAATATATTCTTCTCAAATGAAGTTAAATTAGAAACTGAAGAATGTAGAGAGTTCTTAAACTTAGAACATATACCAACTTTAATAGATGCATTACAAACTAAGATAGAAAATGCAGAAGTTGTAGATGAAGCATTTGTTAAAGCTATGTTTAAAGAAATACAAAAAGAACACGGTATAAAAGGTAAAAACTTATTCATGGGTTCTAGAGTAATATTAACAGGACAAATGCATGGACCAGATTTACCAAAGACTATGGAAGTTCTAGGAAAAGAAAATTGTTTAGAGAGAATAGCATACGTTAAAAATAACATATTATAATATGAAAAAAGCTCACCTAGTTAGGTGAGCTTTTTTATTAATTTCAACATAGATTATATAAATAGCGTTAACTAATAATTATATTTATTTTAAAATTTTACTAAAAATATTATATTCAAAAAACGTAGTATATCTAGGAGTTTTATATATAATAAGGGAAATAAACAAAATAGAAAGAACGAAATATATGTTAATTATTAGTACTATTAAGAGTAAAAAAATATTTGTGTAGTATTTTGATGAAAAGATTTATGGGTATAACTAAAGGAATTACTTAAAACAGAGTTAATATATAAAAAGCATAAGAAAATAAATTGTTTGAAAAGTTATTTTTAACATACAATATAGTTTTACTTTATACCAGGGAGGGTAACTATGTATAGTAATAATAAAGATGATATAAAAAAAGAATTGAAAAATTTATGTGCAGATTATGTTAACATACTAGAGAAGTTAAAAAAAGAAAAAATTATAAGTGAAGAAACTTATAATACTTGTTCCTTAAAAAAAATTTCATTTTTAGAAGAATAAACCTATAATTTTTTTGCAATCAGATTTTTTTAAAATCATAAGGACATAATAGTAGTACTATTAATTGTAAAGAATTTAAACTATAATATAATATATAGATAGTTAAGAAATAATATAACAATCAGTGAGGTGATAAGAGTGAAGTTATACAATACATTAACAAGAACAAAAGAAGAATTTGTTCCATTAGAAGAAGGAAAGGTAAAAATGTATGTGTGTGGACCTACAGTTTACAACTATATACATATAGGTAATGCTAGACCTTTCATAATGTTTGATACACTTAGAAGATATTTAGAATATAGAGGTTTTGATGTAACTTACGTTCAAAACTTTACAGATGTAGATGATAAAATAATAAAAAGAGGTCATGAAGAAAATATAGCACCAGAAGAAGTGGCTAATAAATACATAAATGAGTATTTTGTTGATGCTGATGGATTAGGAATAAAAAGAGCAGATGTTCATCCTAGAGTAACAGATAACATACAACAAATAATAGATTTTGTTAAGGAATTAGAAGAAAAAGGATATGCTTATGAATCTAACGGAGATGTATACTTCGACACTAAAAAATTTGAAGGATACGGAAAACTTTCTAAACAAAATCAAGACGATTTAGAAGCTGGAGCAAGAATAGAAGTTAATAGTCAAAAGAGACATCCAATGGATTTTGTTCTGTGGAAAGCAAAAAAAGAAGGAGAACCAGGATGGGAAAGTCCATGGGGAGAAGGTAGACCAGGATGGCATATAGAATGTTCAGTTATGTCTAAGAGATACTTAGGTGAAACTATAGATATACATGCTGGAGGTCAAGATTTAACATTCCCTCACCATGAAAATGAAATAGCTCAAAGTGAAGCTAGAAGTGGAAAAACTTTCTCTAATTATTGGGTACACAATGGATACATAAATATAAACAATGAAAAAATGAGTAAATCTCTAGGAAACTTCTTTACAGTAAGGGAGATATCTGAAAAATATGATTTAGAAATAGTAAGATTCTTCATGTTATCTGCACATTACAGAAATCCAGTTAACTTCAGTGATGAAATGTTAGCACAAGCTAAAGCAGGGCTTGAAAGACTTTACAATGCTAAAGAAAAATTAGAATTCACAATAGAAAACTTAAAAGAAAGTTCTTTAACTGAAGGGGAAAAAGATTTAGTATCTGAATTAAATAGTTACAGAGAAAAGTTTATAAACGCTATGGAAGATGACTTAAATACAGCAGATGCAATAAGTGCTATATTTGAATTATCTAAGTTTATAAACACTAATGTAAATGAAAATTCTTCTTTAGAATTTGCTAAATTATGTCTAGATGAATTTAATGAATTAACTTCTGTATTAAATATAGTTAATAAGAAAAATGATGATATATTAGATGAAGAAATAGAAAATCTTATACAAAAAAGAGTAGATGCTAAGAAAAATAAAGATTATAAATTAGCAGATGATATAAGACAAGAGTTATTAGAAAAAGGCATAATACTAGAAGATACTAGACAAGGAACTAAGTGGAAGAGAGCATAATTATGAATAGAACGGAATTAATAACAATGTCTCCATTAGTATTAGCCTATATAGGTGATACAATATATGAGTCATATATAAGAGAGTATCTAATAAGAAAGAACATCAACAAAAAGGTCAATGACCTTCACAAGTCAGCTATAAAGTATGTTAATGCTAAAGCACAGGCGACAGTGATGCATGAAATAGAAGAGGAGTTAAGTGAAGATGAATTAAGAATCTACAAAAGAGGTAGAAATCAAAAATCTCATACTTCTCCTAAAAATGCAGATATTATAGACTATAAATGTGCAACTGGGTTCGAAGCTTTAGTGGGATATCTACATTTAGGCGGAGAGAAAGATAGGCTTGACTATATAGTTGAAAAAGGCATAAATATCATAGAAAAAAATATGTAAAGGTATTGTTAAAAACAATACCTTTTTATATACGAGTATATATACTTTTTTATGATAGACAAAATAAATAAAAAAATATAATTTTAATATTGTATAATAAAAAATATGAATATTTTAAGGAAGAGGTTTTAGAGATGAAAGTAAAATTATTAGCACATACACCAGAACCAGAAAAGGTAATATCAATGGCTGCAAAACTATGTTATTCAGCAGTAGGGGTGGATCAAATAGAAGAAAATCTAACAGATGAATCGGTAGATAGATTTCTAAATATGTTAATAAATATAGGGCATGAATCTCCATTAGAGCATGTATCATTTACATTTGCAGTTGAAGGAATATCAAGAGCTTGTTCTCACCAATTAGTTAGACATCGTATAGCAAGCTATTCACAACAAAGTCAAAGGTATGTAAAGTTAGATCAATTTGAGTATATAGTACCACCAGAGATAGAAGCAGTAAAAGAAGCTAAAGAAGTATTTATACAAGCTATGGAAGAAGATCAAAAATCATATGATAAATTAGTGGATATATTATTTGATAAACATTATAATAATATGATAAAAGATGGAAAAAATGAAAAAGAAGCTAAAAGACAAGCTGAAAAGAAAGCAATAGAAGATGCTAGATATGTATTTCCTAATGCATGTGAAACAAAAGTAGTATTTACTATGAATACAAGAAGTTTATATAATTTCTTAAATCATAGATGCTGTGAGAGGGCACAATGGGAAATAAGAGAGCTATCAATAGAAATGCTAAGACAATTAAAGCAAGTAGCTCCAATCTTATTTAAAAATATAGGACCTAAATGTGTAAAAGGACCTTGCCCAGAAGGTAACATGACATGTGGTAATATAGTTCAGATAAGAGACAAGTTTAAAAATTTATAGGCGGTGGAAGAATTGGCAAGTATAGAAGGTAGAAATCCTGTAATAGAAGCAATAAAAAATGGTAGAGAAATAGATAAGATAATGGTATCTAACTCTGCAAAAGAAGGTTCAATAAAAAAAATAATAGCAATGGCTAAAGAGAAGAACATAATAGTTCAATATGTTGATAAGCATAAATTAGATGAAATTAGTACAAGTCACTCTCATCAAGGTGTAATAGCTCAAGTAAGTGAACTTAAGTATTGGGAATTAGATGATTTAATAGATAGTGTTAAAGAAAAAGGAGAAGATCCATTTTTTATAATACTAGATGAAATAACAGACCCTCACAATTTAGGTTCAATAATTAGAACAGCAGATGCAGTTGGAGCTCATGGGGTTATAATACCAAAAAGAAGATCAGTTCACGTTACCCCAGTAGTTGCTAAAGCATCAGCAGGAGCTGTAGAATATGTACCTATATGTAAGGTAACTAATATAGTTAATACGATAAAGAGACTAAAAGAAGAAGGTCTATGGATAGCAGCAGCTGATATGGATGGACAAGTATTTTATGAGCAAAACCTTACAGGTTCAATAGGTCTTGTAATAGGAAGTGAAGGTTTTGGTATATCTAGATTAGTTAAACAAAACTGCGACTTCACTATAAAAATGCCTATGATAGGTAATGTTACATCGCTAAATGCATCTGTAGCAGGTGGAATACTTCTTTATGAGATATTTAAACAAAGATCAGGTGTAAAATAAATTGAGAAGAAATGTAAAAAGTTATCTAATAATAGATGGTTACAATATAATAAATGCATGGGATGAATTAAAGGACGTTGCTCAAACAAGTCTAGAAAGTGCTAGAGAAAAATTAATAGACATAATAATTGAGTATGCTGAATTTACAGGAAGAAAAGCTATAATAGTGTTTGATGCATATAATGTAAAGCATAGTAGAGAAACTGTAGAAGACAGGAAATATATAACTGTGGTATACACTAGAGAGCATCAAACTGCAGATAGCTACATAGAAAAATTTATAAGTACTCTTTCCAGATACGACGATATAAAAGTTGCTACAAATGATTATGCAGAACAGCAAATTATTTTAGGAAAAGGAGCAACAAGAATATCTGCCAGAGAGTTAAAGTTGGACTTAGATAAAGCTAAGTCGAATATAAGGGAAAAAAACAGTAGCAACCAAAAAAAGATACAGCGAAATTGGTTAGAAGAAAGGCTAGATAAAGAGACATTGTCGAAACTTGAGAACATTCGTAGAATGCATTGAAATTACTGAAATTATTCGCTTATAATATAGCTATGAAAATGTTTTATTGGGGGAGATTTACATGTTCGTAGCTAATGACGAAAAATATGGGTTAATAGATAATTCGCAACAAGATGAGTATGAAATAGTATTAAAAGCGAGTAAGGGGGATACAATAGCATTAGAATATATTATAAAAAAATATAAAAATTTCGTTAAAGCAAAAGCGAAATCATATTTTTTAATAGGGGCAGATAAAGAAGATATAATACAAGAAGGTATGATAGGTTTATACAAAGCAGTTAGAGATTTTGATGCTACTAAAACAAATTCTTTTAGAGGATTTGCTGAAATATGCATAACTAGACAAATAATAACTGCTATAAAAACAGCAACTAGGCAAAAACATATACCGTTAAATTCCTACATATCATTAAATAAACCGATATATGATGAGGAGTCTGATAGAACTCTTTTAGATATAATAGCAACAAGCATAGTTAGTGATCCAGAGGAGCTTATAATAAGTAAAGAGGAGCTAAAACACATTCAAAGTAAGATGGATGAGCTTTTAAGTGATCTAGAACAAGAAGTATTAGAACTATACTTAAATGGTAAGTCTTATCAGTATATAGCAGACAAGCTTGGAAGAGATGTAAAATCAATAGATAATGCTCTTCAAAGAGTCAAGAGAAAATTAGAAAAACATCTTGAAAACAGGAATAATTAATAGTAAAATACTTATCATAAGCTTAATGTAAGCTATAACTAATAATATAAAAACAGGAGGTATTTCAAAATGGCTAAAGCTAAATTTGAAAGAAATAAACCACATGTTAATATAGGAACTATAGGTCACGTTGACCACGGTAAAACTACATTAACAGCTGCAATAACAAAAACTTTATTCGATAGATATCAATTAGGAGAAGCAGTAGATTTCGCTAACATAGATAAAGCTCCAGAAGAAAGAGAAAGAGGAATCACAATATCAACTGCTCACGTTGAATACGAAACTCCAAACAGACACTACGCACACGTTGACTGTCCAGGACATGCTGACTACGTTAAGAACATGATAACAGGAGCAGCTCAAATGGATGGTGCTATATTAGTTTGTTCAGCAACTGATGGACCAATGCCTCAAACAAGAGAGCATATATTATTATCAAGACAAGTTGGTGTACCATACATAGTAGTATTCTTAAACAAGTGTGACATGGTAGACGACGAAGAATTATTAGAGTTAGTTGAAATGGAAGTTAGAGACTTATTAAATGAGTACGAATTCCCAGGAGATGACACTCCAATAGTAAGAGGATCTGCTTTAATGGCATTACAAGATTCTTCTTCAGAGTGGGGAGACAAAATAGTTGAATTATTCGAGCAAATAGACGAATATATACCAGCTCCAGAAAGAGACGTTGATAAAGACTTCTTAATGCCAGTAGAAGACGTATTCTCTATAACAGGTAGAGGAACAGTTGCTACAGGTAGAGTTGAAAGAGGAGTATTAAAGGTTCAAGACGAAGTTGAAATAGTAGGACTTGCTGACGAGCCAAGAAAAGTTGTAGTAACAGGAGTAGAAATGTTCAGAAAGTTATTAGACCAAGCACAAGCTGGAGATAACATAGGAGCATTAATAAGAGGTGTACAAAGAAATGAAATAGAAAGAGGACAAGTTATGGCTAAGCCAGGAACAGTTAAGCCTCACACTAAGTTCAATGCAGAAGTATACGTTCTTAAAAAAGAAGAAGGTGGAAGACATACTCCATTCTTCGATGGATACAGACCACAATTCTACTTCAGAACAACTGACGTAACAGGAACTTGTAAGTTACCAGAAGGTACAGAAATGGTTATGCCTGGAGATAACATACAAATGACTATAGAGTTAATAAACTCAATAGCAATAGAAGAAGGATTAAGATTCGCAATAAGAGAAGGTGGAAGAACAGTAGCATCAGGTGTTGTTGCTTCTATAATAGAGTAATCTTTTCTTAGGTGATTAATCTATAGATGAAAGAGGGGTTTTAACCCCCTCTTTTTTTAAAGAGTGAAACCACAAAAACATTGACACCACTATAATTTTGTGATAACTTATACAAGGTAATGATTCAGGAAGGTAATAATACCTCAATAAATAATTAAGGTGTTATATTATTATATATATATATTAATTATTATTGCATAAAAAAGTTGGAGGTGTAGCAGATGAGAGTTAAAGTAACTTTAGCATGTACAGAGTGTAATCAAAGAAACTACAACACTACTAAGAACAAGAAAAACAACCCAGACAGAATAGAATTACAAAAATACTGTAGATTCTGTAAGAAGCACACTACTCACAAAGAAACAAAATAGTTTTTTATAAGGAGTGGATCAAATGGCTGCCCAAGCAAATCAAGGCGCAGGAACTAAGAAAAAAAGAACTGGTTTAGTATCTTATATAAAAGAAACAAAACAAGAACTTAGTAGAGTTTCGTGGCCAAGTAGGAAAGAATTACTTAAAAATACAGGGGTAGTTTTAACTGTAGTTATTTCATCTACTATATTAGTGTGGGTTTTAGATAGTGTATTATCTGGTGCACTAGGGCTGATACTAAAATAGAAAAGGAGAATCAAAATGTCGGAATTACAAGAAGCAAGATGGTATGTTGCGCATACTTATTCAGGACATGAGAATAAGGTTAAAGCTACGATAGAAAAAGCTGTAAAAACTAGAGGTATGGAAGACTACATAAAGCAAGTAGTTGTACCTACTGAAGATGTAGTTGAAACTACTAAAACAGGGAAAGAAAAAACTAGACAACGTAAGATATTTCCAGGTTATGTTCTAGTAAAAATGATAATCACTGATGAGTCTTGGTATGTCGTAAGAAATACTAAAGGAGTTACTGGATTTGTTGGACCAGGGTCTAAGCCAGTACCATTAAGTGATGATGAAGTACTAGCTATGGGCATAGAATTAACTGAACCTAAAATAGGTAACAGCAATATCGACTTAGAAATAGGTGATGCTGTTGAAGTTTCAAACGGACCATTCGCTGGACAAGTAGGTACAGTTGAAGCAATAGACGTAGAAACTAAAGAAGTTAAAGTGTGCATAGATGCATTTGGAAAGAAGACTCTATTTGTTGTAGAGTCAGATAGTATAGAGAAATTATAATAGTTACTCAAATATAAAAATAAGGAGGTACGAAAAATGGCTAAAAAAGTTATAGGTCAAATAAAATTACAAATACCTGCAGGAAAGGCTACTCCAGCACCACCAGTTGGTCCAGCATTAGGACAACACGGTGTTAACATAATGGGATTCACAAAAGAATTCAATGCTAAGACTGCAGATCAAGCTGGAATGATAATACCAGTTGTTATAACTGTATACCAAGATAGATCATTCTCATTCATAACAAAAACTCCACCAGCTGCAGTATTATTAAAGAAAGCTGCTGGTTTAGACACTGCATCAGGAGAACCAAACAAGAAGAAGGTTGCTACTTTATCTTCAGCTAAGATAAGAGAAATAGCTGAATTAAAGATGCCTGACTTAAACGCTGCTTCAGTAGAATCTGCTATGAGAATGATAGCTGGTACTGCAAGAAGTATGGGAATCGTTGTAGAAGACTAATTTCAAATAAATTAGACACTTCTTTAAGAAGTGGGAGGTTTAAAAACCGAATATAACCACAAGGAGGAAAATAAAAATGGCTAAAAAAGCAAAGAAATATGTAGAAGCATTAAGCAAAGTAGACAGAGCTAAGTTCTACGATGCTACAGAAGCTTTAGCATTAGTTAGTGAAATAGCTACTGCTAAGTTCGATGAGACTGTTGAAGCTCATATAAAATTAGGTGTTGACTCAAGACATGCTGATCAACAAGTTAGAGGTGCTGTAGTATTACCTCACGGAACTGGTAAAACTAAGAAAGTTTTAGTTTTCGCTAAAGGTGAAAAAGCTAAGGAAGCTGAACAAGCTGGAGCTGACTTTGTAGGAGCTGAAGAATTAGTTCAAAAAATACAAGGTGAAAACTGGTTTGATTTCGATATAGTTGTTGCTACTCCAGATATGATGGGTGTAGTTGGTAGATTAGGTAGAGTATTAGGACCTAAAGGTTTAATGCCAAACCCTAAATCAGGAACAGTTACATTTGATGTAGCTAAAGCTATAGATGAAATAAAAGCAGGTAAAGTTGAGTACAGATTAGACAAAACTAACATAATACACGTTCCAGTAGGAAAAGTATCATTTGGTGGAGAAAAGTTAGCTGAAAACTTTGCAACTTTAATGGAAGCGATAGTTAAAGCTAAGCCAGCTGCTGCTAAAGGACAATACTTAAGAAGTATAACAGTTGCATCTACTATGGGGCCTGGAGTTAAAATAAACCCAGCTAAAATAGCAGAATAATAAAAACTGTTGACATAGCTAAACAAAAATGTTAATATAACATTTGTTGATATAAAAAAGAATAGATTTGCCGTAGACAGTAGGTGCTTAAGAGCTTAATATCCTACCGAGGTTTTAGATAAATTGAAATTACTAAAGCTTTTGTTGTCTACTTTTAGACACGAAAGCTTTTTTAAATGAGATTGCGGCGAATACTAAACCTAATCAGGTGAAGGAGGTGCACATCTAGATGAGAAAAGCTATAGAACTTAAATCACAAGTTGTGGCTGAAATAGTTGAAAAATTAGAAAAGTCATCTGCTGCTGTTGTTGTTGATTACAAAGGATTAACAGTTGAAGAGGTTACTGAACTAAGAAAGAAAATGAGAGAAGCTGGTGTTGAATACAAAGTATACAAAAACACTTTAGTTAGAAAAGCTGCTAAAGAAGTTGGTATAGAACAATTCAACGATGAATTATTAGTTGGAACTAATGCAATAGCTTTCGGATACGAAGACCCTGTTGCTCCAGCTAGAATATTAAAAGAATTCATGGATTCTCATCCAAAAATGCAATTAAAGATGGGTATAGTAGAAGGAGAATTCTACAACGAGTCTCAAATAGTTGAGTTCGCTAACATACCATCAAGAGAAGTTCTTCTTGCAAAATTACTTGGAAGCTTAAAAGCTCCAATGTCAAACTTCGCATACTTATTAGATGCAATGATAAAGAAACAAGAAGGTCAAGAAGCTTAATAAACATTAACCAAGAAAAAGTTGGATTGGTTATATAATTAATTAAAAATTAACGAAAATAATTCGGAGGTGCTAAAAATGACAATAGAACAAATATTAGAAGCTATAGAAAATATGAAAGTTTTAGAATTAAATGAATTAGTTAAAGCTGCTGAAGAAAAATTCGGTGTATCTGCTTCAGCTCCAGTTATGATGGCTGGTGCAGTTGCTGGTGGAGCTGCTGAAGAAAAGACAGAATTCGACGTAGTATTAGCTAACGCTGGTTCTTCAAAAGTTGGAGTTATAAAAGCTGTTAGAGAAATAACTGGATTAGGATTAAAAGAAGCTAAGGAATTAGTTGACAACGCTCCTAAGACATTAAAAGAAGGAGTTTCTAAAGAAGAAGCTGACCAAATGAAAGAAAAATTAGAAGCTGCTGGAGCTTCAGTAGAAGTTAAGTAGTTTTCTTTTAGGAGGTGTCCTGTTTGGGACACCTTTTTTGTTTTCTAAAAAAATATGTAAAAAATGAGAATTTTAGTTTAATATTTTGCGCATAATAAATAATGCATATTTTGTAGGATAAATTAAATGTAAAGAATAGAATAATATTACATATTGAAAAATGCTTGACATTATGATAAAATTATTAGATGCGTTAGAATAAACTATGGTTTTATTTTTTATTATTGAGAGGTGAAAAGTGAATGCCACATCCTGTCACGATAGGTAAAAGAACTAGAATGAGCTTTTCTAAGATAAAAGAAATAGCTGATGTGCCAAATCTTATAGAATTACAAGTTGATTCTTATAAGTGGTTTATCGAAGATGGATTAAAAGAAGTTTTCGAAGACATATCTCCAATAGAAGATTACACAGGTAATCTTATATTAGAATTTGTTGATTACTCTTTAGACGATAAGCCTAAGTATGACATAGAAGAATGTAAAGATAGAGATGCCACATACTGTGCACCTCTAAAAGTTAAGGTTAGACTTATAAATAAGGAAACTGGGGAAATAAAAGAGCAAGAAGTATTTATGGGAGATTTCCCTTTAATGACAGAAAAAGGAACTTTCATAATAAATGGTGCTGAGAGAGTTATAGTAAGTCAGTTAGTTAGATCTCCTGGCGTTTACTATGCTTTAGAAAGAGATAAAACAGGTAAGAAGTTAATATCATCTACTGTAATCCCTAACAGAGGAGCATGGTTAGAATACGAAACAGATTCTAATGATGTAATATCTGTAAGAGTTGACAGAACTAGAAAGCAACCAGTAACAGTATTATTAAGAGCTCTAGGAATAGGTACGGATGCAGAAATAATCGAACTTCTTGGAGAAGATGAGAGATTAGCTGCAACATTAGAAAAAGATAATACTACTTCTGTTGAAGAAGGTTTAATTGAGATATACAAGAAGTTAAGACCGGGTGAACCACCAACAGTAGAAAGTGCATCATCATTATTAAATGCATTATTCTTTGATGCTAAGAGATATGACTTAGCAAAAGTAGGTAGATACAAGTTCAACAAAAAGCTTGCTTTATGCTACAGAATAATGAACAGAGTTTCAGCTGAAGATATAGTTAATCCAGAAACTGGAGAAGTATTTGTAAAAGCTGGAGAAAAAATAAGCTACGAAATAGCTAAGGATATTCAAAATTCTGGAATAAATGTAGTTAATTTATTACTAGAGGATGAAAAGACTGCTAAGGTTATAGGTAATAACTTTGTAGATATAAAATCACATATAGAATTCAATATAGATGATTTAAATATAAAAGAAAAAGTTCATTACCCAACTTTAAAAGAGATAATGGATGAATATAGTGACGAAGAAGAAATAAAAGAAGCTATAAAATCTAGAATAAAAGAACTTATACCAAAGCATATATTATTAGATGACATAATAGCATCTATAAACTACCAATTCAACTTATTCCATGAAATAGGTTACATAGATGATATAGATCATTTAGGTAACAGAAGAATAAGATCAGTTGGTGAGTTATTACAAAACCAAGTTAGAATAGGTTTATCTAGAATGGAAAGAGTTATAAAGGAAAGAATGACTGTTCAAGACATGGAAGCTATAACTCCTCAAGCTCTAGTTAACATAAGACCTGTTTCTGCTGCTATAAAAGAATTCTTCGGTAGTTCACAGTTATCTCAGTTCATGGATCAAACTAACCCATTATCTGAGTTAACACACAAGAGAAGATTATCTGCACTAGGACCAGGAGGTCTTTCAAGAGAAAGAGCTGGGTTCGAAGTTCGTGACGTTCATCATTCTCACTACGGAAGAATGTGTCCTATAGAGACACCAGAAGGACCAAACATCGGTCTTATAAACTCATTAGGTACTTATGCTAAGATAAATGAATTTGGTTTCATAGAATCTCCTTATAGAAAAGTAGATAAGGAAAATGGTAGAGTAACTGATGAGATACATTACTTAACAGCTGATGAAGAAGATTTATTCATAAGAGCTCAGGCTAATGAACCATTAGAAGAAGATGGAACATTCATAAATAAGAGATTAGTATGTAGAACTAAAAATGGTGCTGTTGAACTAGTTCCAGTATCAAGAGTTGACTACATGGATATATCTCCAAAGCAAGTTGTTTCTATAGCAACTGCAATGATACCATTCTTAGAAAATGACGATGCCAACCGTGCGCTGATGGGATCGAACATGCAACGTCAAGCAGTACCTCTAGTGAGAAGAGAAGCTCCAATCATAGGTACAGGGGTTGAATACAGAGCTGCTAAAGACTCTGGAGCAGTTGTTGTTGCTAAGAACTCTGGTATAGCTGAAAGAGTTACAGCTGATGAAATAATAATAAAAAGAGAAGATGGAAACAAAGATAGATATAAATTACTTAAGTTTAAGCGTTCAAACCAAGGTACTTGTATAAATCAAACTCCTATCATAAATAAAGGAGATAAGATAGAAAAAGGTGATGTTATAGCTGACGGACCTTCAACAGATCTTGGAGAAGTAGCATTAGGAAGAAACTGCTTCATAGCGTTCATGACTTGGGAAGGTTATAACTACGAAGATGCCATCTTAATAAATGAAAGATTAGTTAAAGAAGATAGATTATCAACAATTCATATAGAAGAATATGAATGTGAAGCTAGAGATACTAAATTAGGACCTGAAGAAATAACTAGAGATATACCTAACGTTGGAGAAAGTGCTATAAAGAACTTAGACGAAAGAGGTATAATCAGAATAGGTGCTGAAGTAGATTCTGGAGATATATTAGTTGGTAAAGTAACTCCAAAAGGAGAAACTGAACTTACTGCAGAAGAAAGATTACTTCGTGCTATATTCGGAGAAAAAGCTAGAGAAGTTAGAGATACTTCACTTAAGGTTCCTCATGGAGAATCTGGTATAATAGTTGATGTTAAAGTGTTCACTAGAGAAAATGGTGACGATTTATCTCCAGGTGTTAATGAATTAGTTAGATGTTATATAGCTAAGAAGAGAAAGATAACTGTTGGGGATAAGATGGCCGGACGTCATGGTAATAAAGGGGTTATATCTAGAATCTTACCAGAAGAAGATATGCCATTCATGCCAGACGGAACACCATTAGATATAGTTCTTAACCCACAAGGTATACCATCTCGTATGAACATCGGACAGGTTCTTGAAGTTCATTTAGGGCTTGCTGCTAAGGCTTTAGGATGGCATGTTGCTACATCAGTATTTGATGGTGCAAAAGAGCCAGATATAAGAAAAGCATTAGTTGAAGCTGGATATCCAGAAGATGGAAAAATAACTTTATATGATGGTAGAACAGGAGATACTTTCGACAACCCAATAACAGTTGGATACATGTACATGTTAAAACTACATCACTTAGTTGATGATAAGTTACATGCTAGAAGTACAGGACCATACTCATTAGTAACTCAACAACCACTAGGTGGTAAAGCACAATTCGGTGGACAAAGATTCGGTGAGATGGAGGTTTGGGCTCTAGAAGCATACGGAGCTGCTCATATACTTCAAGAAATACTTACTGTTAAATCTGACGACGTTGTAGGACGTGTTAGAGCATACGAAGCAATCGTAAAAGGTGAAAATATACCTGAACCAGGAATACCAGAATCATTCAAGGTTCTTATAAAAGAACTTCAAAGTTTATGCTTAGATGTAAAAGTATTAACTGATGAAGATCAAGAAATAGAAGTAAGAGAATCACTAGATGTAGAGGAAACTACTGGTGAATTTGAATTAGATATAATAGAAAATGTTAAAGAAATGGAAGATGACCATATAATAGAAGAAATCGAAGAAGAAGATTTCGAGAATGGTGATATGGATAACATTGAATTTGAAGAAGACATAGTTTATGATGAAATAGACTATGATGATACAGAAGACTTTGATGTATAATATTTTTATTAATGTAAATATCAAATAGAAGGGAGAGAACTCCTTGTTTGAATTAAACAATTTTGAGTCGATAAAGATAGCACTAGCTTCTCCAGAGAAAATAAGACAATGGTCTAGAGGAGAAGTAAAAAAGCCTGAAACTATAAACTACCGTACACTAAAACCAGAAAAAGATGGTCTTTTCTGTGAAAGAATATTTGGACCTCAAAAAGACTGGGAATGTCACTGTGGTAAATATAGAAGAGTAAGATACAAAGGTGTAGTTTGTGATAGATGTGGAGTAGAAGTTACTAAAGCTAAAGTAAGAAGAGAAAGAATGGGACATATAGAGCTAGCAGCTCCTATGTCTCACATCTGGTACTTCAAGGGGATACCAAGTAGAATGGGACTTCTACTTGATATGTCTCCTAGATCTTTAGAGAAGATACTATACTTTGCTTCATATGTAGTAGTTGATCCAGGAGAAACTGGATTAAATGCTAAGCAATTACTAACAGAAAAAGAATACAGAACTGCAGTTGATAAGTATGGATACAATACTTTCACAGTGGGGATGGGTGCTGAAGCTGTAAAACAATTATTACAAAATATTGATTTAGAGCAAGAAAGCAAAGAGTTAAGAGCTGACCTTAAGGACAGCACTGGACAAAAGAGAGTTAGAACTATAAGAAGATTAGAAGTTGTGGAAGCATTCAGAAAGTCAGGAAACAAGCCTGAGTGGATGATATTAGATGCTATTCCAGTAATACCACCAGATTTAAGACCGATGGTACAACTTGATGGTGGAAGATTTGCAACTTCTGACCTAAATGATTTATACAGAAGGGTTATAAATAGAAATAACAGATTAAAGAGATTATTAGAACTTGGAGCTCCTGACATAATTGTTAGAAATGAAAAGAGAATGCTTCAAGAAGCAGTAGATGCTTTAATCGATAATGGTAGAAGAGGTAGACCTGTAACAGGACCTGGTAATAGACCACTTAAGTCTTTATCAGACATGTTAAAAGGTAAGCAAGGACGTTTCCGTCAAAACTTACTTGGTAAACGTGTTGACTACTCAGGACGTTCAGTTATAGTTGTTGGACCAGAACTTAAATTTTACCAATGTGGTCTTCCAAAGAAAATGGCCCTTGAATTATTCAAGCCATTCGTTATGGATAGATTAGTTAAAGAAGGTTATGCGCACAACATAAAGAGTGCAAAAACTATAGTAGAAAAAGTTAAGCCAGAAGTTTGGGATGTTTTAGAAGAAGTTATAAAGAGTCATCCAGTTCTACTTAACCGTGCTCCTACTCTACACAGACTAGGTATACAAGCATTTGAACCAGTATTAGTAGAAGGTAAAGCAATAAAACTACATCCACTAGTATGTACAGCGTACAACGCTGACTTCGACGGTGACCAGATGGCGGTTCACGTTCCTTTATCAGTAGAAGCCCAAGCAGAAGCAAGATTCTTAATGCTATCTGTAAACAACATACTTGCACCTAAAGATGGTACTCCGATAACTACTCCTTCTCAGGATATGGTTCTAGGTTGTTACTATTTAACAATTGAAGATCAAGGTGGAGAAAAAGGAACAGGTACGATATTTAAAGATTACAATGAAATGTTACTTGCTTATGAAAATAAAGCAGTTGAATTACATTCATTAGTAAAGATGAGAGTTGTACTTGAAGATGGAAGAAGTTCTTTAGTTGAAAGTACAGTAGGTAGATTTATATTTAATGAAAATATACCTCAAGACTTAGGATTTGTTGACAGAGAGAAAGATCCATTTGGATTAGAAGTTGATTTCTTAGTTGACAAAAAATCTCTAGGTAAAATAATAGATAAGTGTTTCAGAAGACATGGAAACACTAGAACAGCTATGATGTTAGACCACATAAAATCTTTAGGATTTAAATTCTCTACTAGAGGTGGTATAACAGTTGCCGTTGCAGATATGAAGATACCTGAAGAAAAGAAAGGTCATATAGCAGCTGCAGAAGAAAAAGTTGATAAATATGAAAAAGCATACAGAAGAGGTCTTATATCTGACGAAGAAAGATATGAAAGAGTTATAGAAACTTGGACAGAGACTACTGAAAAAGTTACAGATGCTCTTATGTCAGGTCTAGAAAGACTTAACAATATATTCATAATGGCTCACTCTGGAGCCAGAGGTTCTAAGAACCAGATAAGACAGTTAGCTGGTATGCGTGGTCTGATGGCCAATGCATCTGGTAAAACAGTTGAAGTTCCAGTTAAATCTAACTTCCGTGAAGGTTTAACAGTAATGGAATACTTCACATCATCACACGGTGCTAGAAAAGGTCTTGCCGATACAGCGCTTCGTACAGCCGATTCAGGTTACTTAACAAGAAGACTTGTTGATGTCAGTCAAGATGTTATAGTAAGAGAAATAGACTGTGGAACTAGTGATGTAACAGAAGTTAGTGCAATAAAAGATGGAAACGAAGTAATAGAAGAACTATACGATAGAATAGTTGGAAGATATACTATAGCTCCTATAGTAAATCCTACAACAGGTGAAGTTATAGTTGAAGCTGATGCTATGATACAAGAAGATGATGCTGATAGAATAGTTGAAGCTGGAATAGAAAAAGTTGAAATAAGAACAGTTCTTAACTGTAAGACAAACCACGGAGTTTGTTCTAAGTGTTATGGTAGAAACCTTGCAACAGGTAAGGAAGTAAACATAGGTGAAGCTGTAGGTATAATAGCTGCTCAATCAATCGGGGAGCCAGGAACACAGCTTACAATGCGTACATTCCATACAGGTGGGGTTGCCGGTGGAGATATAACTCAAGGTCTTCCAAGGGTTGAGGAATTATTCGAAGCCAGAAAACCAAAAGGTTTAGCAGTTATAACAGAAGTTGCTGGTAGAGTTGAAATAGATGAAACTGGTAAGAGAAAAGAAGTAGCTGTAATACCACAAGAAGGAGAAACTCAAGTATACGCAATACCTTACGGATCAAGAATAAGAGTTAAACAAGGTCAAATGGTTGAAGCAGGAGATCCATTAACTCAAGGTTCTATAAATCCACATGATATAGTAAGAGTACAAGGTATAAGTGGAGTTCAAAACTATATAGTTAAAGAAGTTCAAAGAGTTTATAGAATGCAAGGTGTTGACGTTAACGATAAGCATATAGAAGTTATAGTTAGACAAATGCTATCTAAAGTTAAGGTTGAAGATCCAGGAGATACAGAATTATTACCAGGTGGTTATGAAGATGTATTAACATTCAATAAATGTAATGAAGAAGCTATTGCTAACGGCTTAAGACCAGCAGTTGCTAAGAGAACTTTACTTGGTATAACTAAGGCTTCTCTTGCTACAGAATCATTCTTATCTGCAGCTTCATTCCAAGAAACAACAAGAGTTCTTACTGAAGCAGCTATAAAAGGTAAGGAAGATCACTTAATAGGTCTTAAAGAGAATGTTATAATAGGTAAATTGATACCAGCAGGAACAGGTATGAAGAGATACAAGAACATAGCTGTTGAAAAAATTGAAGAGTAAGCTTAAACTAGCCGATTAATAGCTAGAAAGTAACTTGACAGTAATTATGTCTGGTGATAAAATGTTAAAGTGTGCAATTGAAAGTTATCTAAGAGCCTATGGCTCTTAGAGTTTTCAATTGGACTTTATATAATTAAAGAACTAGCAGCACCAAACTGCAAAGAGCTAAAACCACAGGAATGTGAGTTAATAGACATTTAATTGTGAGTAACGTAAGTTACTATGAATCAATATGTTTTCATATTGATGTAGTTGGCGGTCATTAAGATCGAAAATTTGGAAAAGGAGGTGCAGATGATGCCAACAATTAACCAATTAGTTCGTAAAAGAAGACAAGCAATAGAAAAGAAATCTACTGCTCCAGCATTACAAAAAGGGTACGATTCTTTACACAAGAAATCTACTAACACAAGTTCACCACAAAAAAGAGGAGTTTGTACTTCAGTTAAGACAGTAACTCCTAAGAAGCCTAACTCAGCTTTAAGAAAAGTTGCCAGAGTTAGATTAACAAACGGAATAGAAGTTTCTGCTTATATACCAGGTGAAGGACACAACTTACAAGAGCATAGTGTTGTTCTTATAAGAGGAGGAAGAGTAAAAGACCTTCCAGGGGTTAGATACCACATATTAAGAGGTACATTAGATACTGCAGGTGTTGATAAGAGAATGCAAGCAAGATCTAAGTACGGTGCTAAGAGACCTAAAGCTGCAAAAAAATAGTAAAAATTAACAATTGATTATAGTGCGGTGCTTTAAATATATATAGATATTTATGGCATCACGGCATATTATGATGTCGAGTACCTATGATTTAATAATATCAAATAATTAAGGAGGGAAGCAAAATGCCAAGAAAAGGTAATGTTCCAAAGAGAGAAGTATTAGCTGATCCAATGTATGGAAGTAAAGTTGTTACTAAGTTAATAAACAATTTAATGATAGATGGAAAAAAAGGAAAAGCTCAAACAATAGTATATGATGCTTTTGCTTTAATAGCTGAAAGAACAGGAGAAGAAGCCATAGAAGTATTCAACAGAGCTATGGATAACATAATGCCTGTTTTAGAAGTTAAAGCTAGAAGAGTTGGTGGAGCTAACTACCAAGTTCCAGTTGAAGTTAGACCAGAAAGAAGACAAACTTTAGGTTTAAGATGGTTAGTAAACTACACTAGAGCTCGTGGAGAAAAAGGAATGGTTGAAAAGTTAGCGAAAGAAATAATGGACGCTGCAAATAACACAGGAGCTTCAGTAAAGAAGAAAGAAGATACTCATAAGATGGCAGAAGCTAATAAAGCATTTGCTCACTACAGATTCTAATAGTAGGATATAAAGATACCTTTTAAGGGATATCGTAAGGAGGAGAACCATGGCTAGAAAGTTTCCTTTAGAAAGAACTAGAAATATAGGAATCATGGCTCATATAGATGCAGGAAAAACTACTACTACAGAAAGAATCCTATTCTATACAGGGCAAACACATAAAATAGGAGAAACTCACGAAGGAGCTTCTCAAATGGACTGGATGGAGCAAGAGAAGGAAAGAGGTATAACAATAACTTCTGCCGCTACTACTGCTGCATGGAAAGACCATAGAATAAACATAATAGATACACCAGGACACGTCGACTTCACAGTTGAGGTTGAAAGATCTTTAAGAGTTCTTGACGGTTCAGTTGCTGTATTCTGTGCTAAAGGTGGGGTTGAACCTCAATCTGAGAACGTATGGAGACAAGCTGATAACTACGGTGTACCTAGAATAGCATTCGTAAATAAGATGGACATCATGGGTGCAGACTTCTTTAACGTTGTATCAATGATGAAAGAAAGATTAAATGCAAATGCTGTACCAATGCAATTACCAATAGGTAAAGAAGATTGGTTAGAAGGTGAAATCGACTTATTAGAAATGAAAGCTCATATCTATAAAGACGACTTAGGAAAAGAAATAGAAATAACTGAAATACCAGAAGATATGAAAGAATTAGCTCAAGAGTGGAGAGAAAAAATGGTTGAAGCAGTAGCTGAAACTGATGAAGAGTTAATGATGAAATATCTTGAGGGTGAAGAGCCAACTATAGAAGAATTAAAAGCTGCTATAAGAAAGGCTACTATAGCTTGTGAAATGAACCCAGTATTCTGTGGATCTGCTTACAAGAACAAAGGTGTTCAGTTATTATTAGATGCAGTTGTTGATTATTTACCAGCTCCAACTGATATACCAGCTATAAAAGGTATATTAGAAAATGGTGAAGAAGCAGAAAGACACTCATCTGATGAAGAACCATTCTCAGCTTTAGCATTCAAAATAATGACTGACCCATTCGTTGGTAAGTTAGCATTCTTCAGAGTTTACTCTGGAATAATGCAAGGTGGATCATACGTACTAAACTCTACTAAAGGTAAGAGAGAAAGAATAGGACGTATACTACAAATGCATGCTAATACAAGAGAAGAAATAACAGAAGTATACGCAGGAGACATAGCTGCAGCAGTAGGATTAAAAGATACTACTACTGGAGATACTTTATGTGATCCAGCTAATCCAATAATACTTGAATCTATGGAATTCCCTGAGCCAGTTATATCTGTTGCTATAGAGCCTAAGTCTAAAGCAGCTCAAGAAAAGATGGGTATAGCTCTTCAAAAATTAGCTGAAGAAGATCCAACTTTCAGAGTTAAGACTGATGAAGAAACAGGACAAACTATAATATCTGGTATGGGTGAATTACACTTAGAGATAATAGTTGATAGATTATTAAGAGAATTCAAAGTTGAAGCTAACGTTGGTGCTCCACAAGTTGCTTACAGAGAAACTATAACTCAACCAGTAGATGTTGAATACAAGTACTCTAAGCAATCAGGAGGTAGAGGTCAATACGGACACGTTAAGATCAGAGTTAATCCTCAAGAGCCAGGTGCTGGTTACAAGTTTGAAAACAAAACTGTTGGTGGATCTGTTCCTAAGGAATATGTTGGACCAACTGATGCAGGTATACAAGGTGCAATGCAATCTGGTATAGTTGCTGGATACCCAGTTGTTGACGTTGCTGTTGAATTATACGATGGTTCTTACCATGAAGTCGATTCATCAGAAATGGCATTCAAAATGGCTGGTTCTATGGCTATGAAGGAAGCTATGAAGAAAGGTAATGCAGTATTACTTGAGCCTTACTTCAAAGTTGAAGTTGTTACTCCAGAAGAGTACATGGGAGACGTTATGGGTGGATTAAACTCTAAGAGAGGTTTAATACAAGGTATGGAAGCTAGATCTGGTGCACAAGTTATAAATGCATTCGTTCCACTTTCAGAAATGTTTGGATACTCTACTGAGTTAAGATCATCTACTCAAGGTCGTGCAACATACACAATGATATTCGACCACTACGAGCAAGTTCCAGCTTCAGTTGCTAAGAAAATAGCTGAAGGAAAATAATAATTTTTAAAAAAATAAGTATAATAAGTAAGGCGAGGTTACCTCGTCTTACATAAAATATATATAGGGAGGTATTTCAAAATGGCTAAAGCTAAATTTGAAAGAAATAAGCCGCACGTTAATATAGGAACTATAGGACACGTTGACCACGGTAAAACTACATTAACAGCTGCAATAACAAAAACTTTATTCGATAGATATCAATTAGGAGAAGCAGTAGATTTCGCTAACATAGATAAAGCTCCAGAAGAAAGAGAAAGAGGAATCACAATATCAACTGCTCACGTTGAATACGAAACTCCAAACAGACACTACGCACACGTTGACTGTCCAGGACATGCTGACTACGTTAAGAACATGATAACAGGAGCAGCTCAAATGGATGGTGCTATATTAGTTTGTTCAGCAACTGATGGACCAATGCCTCAAACAAGAGAGCATATATTATTATCAAGACAAGTTGGTGTACCATACATAGTAGTATTCTTAAACAAGTGTGACATGGTAGACGACGAAGAATTATTAGAGTTAGTTGAAATGGAAGTTAGAGACTTATTAAATGAGTACGAATTCCCAGGAGATGACACTCCAATAGTAAGAGGATCTGCTTTAATGGCATTACAAGATTCTTCTTCAGAGTGGGGAGACAAAATAGTTGAATTATTCGAGCAAATAGACGAATATATACCAGCTCCAGAAAGAGACGTTGATAAAGACTTCTTAATGCCAGTAGAAGACGTATTCTCTATAACAGGTAGAGGAACAGTTGCTACAGGTAGAGTTGAAAGAGGAGTATTAAAGGTTCAAGACGAAGTTGAAATAGTAGGACTTGCTGACGAGCCAAGAAAAGTTGTAGTAACAGGAGTAGAAATGTTCAGAAAGTTATTAGACCAAGCACAAGCTGGAGATAACATAGGAGCATTAATAAGAGGTGTACAAAGAAATGAAATAGAAAGAGGACAAGTTATGGCTAAGCCAGGAACAGTTAAGCCTCACACTAAGTTCAATGCAGAAGTATACGTTCTTAAAAAAGAAGAAGGTGGAAGACATACTCCATTCTTCGATGGATACAGACCACAATTCTACTTCAGAACAACTGACGTAACAGGAACTTGTAAGTTACCAGAAGGTACAGAAATGGTTATGCCTGGAGATAACATACAAATGACTATAGAGTTAATAAACTCAATAGCAATAGAAGAAGGATTAAGATTCGCAATAAGAGAAGGTGGAAGAACAGTAGCATCAGGTGTTGTTGCTTCTATAATAGAGTAATCTTTTCTTA
>NZ_JADPFC010000009.1:0-22429 GCF_015668195.1 Romboutsia sp. 1001713B170131_170501_G6 | reverse complement strand
TTAAGATTCGCAATAAGAGAAGGTGGAAGAACAGTAGCATCAGGTGTTGTTGCTTCTATAATAGAGTAATCTTTTCTTAAGTGATTAATCTATAGATAAAGGGGGAGCTTGCTCCCTCTTTTTTGATATAAGTAATAAAATTGAAATAAAGTGATAAAATGCTAGTTATATTTATTTGACAACGGAGGCGAAATTTTATATACTAGATAAGTGCCTTGGAAAAGGACAGAAATCGAGTTTGTTCCTAAGTTTTACATAAAAAAATAAACTTTGTAAAATTATAAAAAAAACTTGAAAAATAGTAAAAAATGATTTAAAATATAATAGTGTGCTTGAGAGATACGAAAATATAAACTAAATCTTAGTTAAGGGCGACCGACTGTCGAGTGAAAAAACACAACACACCCGGAAGTGTGTATCGGCATAAGTCGTGCGTAACTAAAAGATAACGTGCGATAAAGGAGGGAAAATACAATGGCTAAAAATGAACAAATAAGAATAAGATTAAAGTCATATGATCACAAATTATTAGATTTTTCAGCTGCTAAAATAGTTGAAACTGCTAAGAAAGCTGGATCACAAGTTTCAGGACCTGTGCCACTACCAACAGAAAAGCAAGTAGTAACTATATTAAGAGCTGTTCATAAGTACAAAGACTCTAGAGAGCAATTCGAAATAAGAACTCACAAGAGATTAATAGACATAGCTAACCCAACACCTAAGACAGTTGACTCATTAATGAGATTAGACTTACCAGCTGGTGTTGATATAGAAATAAAGTTATAATAGCAACCTAAGATACTTATCCTATAAGGTAACTATCTTAGAATGATTATACGACAGTATAATCCGCTGTAAGATTATAGGAGGTGCTAATATGAAAGGAATATTAGGAAGAAAAGTTGGAATGACTCAAATATTCACTGAAGAAGGTATAGTAGTACCAGTAACAGTGGTTGAGGCAGGACCAGTAGTTGTAACTCAAGTTAAAACAACTGAAAAAGATGGATACAACGCAGTTCAAGTTGGTTTTGAAGATGCTAAAGAAAAATCTTTAAACAAGCCTCAAAAAGGTCATTTAGCTGCTGCTAATGTATTAAAGAAACACTTAAAAGAATTTAGAGTAGAATCTACAGAAGAATACTCAGTTGGACAAGAAATAAAAGCTGATTTATTCGCTGCAGGTGAAAAAATAGATGTAACTGGAACAAGTAAAGGTAAGGGATTCCAAGGTCCTATAAAGAGACATGGACAATCTAGAGGTCCTGAATCTCACGGTTCTAGATACCACAGAAGACCAGGTTCAATGGGAGCATGTTCTTTCCCAGGTAGAGTTTTCAAAAACAAAAAATTAGCTGGACACATGGGTAGCGTTAAAGTTACTATACAAAACTTAGAAGTTGTTAAAGTAGATGCTGATAAGAACCTTATATTAGTTAAGGGTGCTATACCAGGAGCTAAAGGTTCAGTAGTAACTATAAAGGAAGCTGTTAAAGCTTCTAAATAATAACTAACCTAAGAAAGGAGGAAGCACGATGCCAAAATTAAATGTATTAAATATAACTGGACAAAACGTTGGGGAAATAGAATTAGCTGATGCTATATTCAACGTAGAAGTTAACGAACACGTTTTATACGAAGTTGTTAAAAATCAATTAGCAAACAAGAGACAAGGTACTCAATCTGCTAAAACTAGAGCAGAAGTTAGAGGTGGCGGAAGAAAACCTTGGAAACAAAAAGGAACAGGTAGAGCTAGACAAGGTTCTATAAGAGCTGTACAATGGGTTGGTGGAGGAGTTGCTTTTGCACCTAAGCCAAGAGATTACAGATATACTTTACCTAAGAAAGTTAGAAGATTAGCTATGAAATCTGCTTTATCTTCAAAAGTTCAAAACGGTGAAATGATAGTATTAGATGCTTTAACAATGGAAGCTCCTAAGACTAAAGAATTCGCTGCTATATTAAAGAACATAAACGCTGCTAAGAAAGCTTTAGTAGTAACTGCTGAAAACAACGAAAACGTAATAAAATCAGCTAGAAACATAGAAGGTGTTGCAACTGCTACAGTTAACACTATAAATGTTTACGATATATTAAAGTATGATTCATTCATAATAACTACAGACGCTGTTAAAAAAGTGGAGGAGGTGTACGCATAATGACTAATCCACATGATATAATAATAAAGCCAGTTGTTACTGAACAAAGTATGACTGAGATGGTTGGAAAGAAATACACTTTTGTTGTTGCTAAGAGTGCAAACAAAACTGAAATAAAGAAAGCTGTAGAAGCTATATTCGGAGTTAATGTTGAAAAAGTTAACACATTAAACTACGATGGAAAAGTTAAGAGAATGGGTAGATACGAAGGAAGAACTGCAAGCTTCAAGAAAGCAGTAGTTAAATTAGCTGCTGATAGCAAAGAAATAGAATTCTTCCAAGGTATGTAATTTAACCCTAGTAAACGAAGGAGGGAAAACAGATGGCTATAAAAAAGTTTAAACCAACTTCTCCTGCCTTAAGACAAATGACAGTTTTAGTTTCTGATGAGATAACTTGCAATGAACCAGAAAAATCTCTTTTAGTTTCATTAAAGAAAAACTCTGGTAGAAATGCTCACGGTAAAATAACTGTTCGTCACAGAGGTGGAGGAAACAGAAGAAAATATAGAATAATAGATTTCAAAAGAAATAAAGACGGAGTACCTGCAAAGGTTGCTACTGTTGAATACGATCCAAACAGAACAGCTAACATAGCTTTATTACACTATGCAGATGGTGAAAAGAGATATATATTAGCACCTGTTGGAATAAATGTTGGAGATACATTATTATCAGGACCAACAGCTGACATAAAGCCAGGAAATGCATTAGCATTAAAGGATATGCCAGTAGGTACTGTAATACACAACATAGAATTAAAGCCAGGAAAAGGAGCTCAATTAGTAAGATCTGCTGGAGTTTCTGCTCAATTAATGGCTAAAGAAGGAAAGAAAGCTTTATTAAGATTACCATCAGGAGAAATGAGATTCGTTTCTATAGAGTGTAAAGCTACTATAGGACAAGTTGGTAACATAGAACACGGTAACGTTGTTATAGGTAAAGCAGGTAGAAAGAGACATATGGGTATAAGACCTACAGTTAGAGGTTCTGTAATGAACCCTTGTGACCATCCACACGGTGGTGGGGAAGGTAGAACTTCAATAGGTAGACCTTCACCAGTTACTCCATGGGGTAAACCAGCTCTTGGATACAAAACTAGAAAGAAAAACAAAGCTTCTGATAAGTTAATAGTATCAAGAAGAACTAAGTAATAGATTTACTTTTGCTCGGAAAGGAGGAGTTTAAATGTCAAGATCAACTAAAAAAGGACCTTTCGTACATGCGAGACTTTTAAAGAAAATAGAGGCTATGAACGCTAGTGGAAATAAAGAAGTTATAAAAACTTGGTCAAGAAGTTCAACTATATTCCCTCAAATGGTAGAACATACTATAGCTGTTCATGATGGAAGAAGACATGTACCTGTATTTATAACAGAAGACATGGTTGGACACAAGTTAGGAGAATTCGTTCCTACAAGAACTTTCAAAGGACACAAGGACGACGAAAAATCTAATAAGAGAAAATAATTAATTTTTCGCTAAGGAAGGAGGAATAGCAAATGGAAGCAAAAGCTACTGCTAAATATGTACGTGTATCACCAAGAAAAGCAGGACAAATCTGCAGCCTTGTTAGAGGAAAAAATGTAGACGAAGCGTTAGCAATATTAAAGTTCACTCCAAGAGGAGCAGCTGATATAATAGCTAAAGTTGTTAAGTCTGCTAAGGCAAACGCTGAAAATAACCATGAGATGAACGTTGAAAATTTATACGTTGCATCAATAGTTGCAAACCAAGGACCAACAATGAAGAGATTCATGCCTAGAGCTATGGGACGTGCAACAATGATAAGAAAAAGAACTTCTCACATAGAGGTTGTTCTTAAGGAAAGAAAATAATAAATAGATAGGAGGGAAAGTAATGGGTCAAAAGGTTAATCCACACGGACTAAGAGTCGGTGTTATAAAAGATTGGGACTCAAGATGGTTCGCAGATAAAAAAGAGTTCGGAAATTTATTATTAGAAGACCATAATATACGTAAATTCTTAAAGAATAGATTATATTCTTCAGGAGTTGCGAAGATAGAAATAGAAAGATCAGCAAACAAGGTTAAGATAGACTTACACGTTGCTAAGCCAGGTGTAGTTATAGGAAAAGCTGGTGCTGGTATAGAAGCTTTAAAAGCTGAATTAGAAAAAATGACTAAGAAGACTGTTATAGTTAACATAGTTGAAGTTAGAAACCCAGATAAAGATGCTCAATTAGTAGCAGAAAATATAGCATTAGCTATAGAAAGAAGGGTTGCTTTCAGAAGAGCTATGAAACAAGCTATACAAAGAGCTATGAAGTCAGGAGTTAAAGGTATAAAAGTTTCTGCTTCAGGAAGATTAGGTGGAGCTGAAATGGCTAGAACTGAAGGATACAGTGAAGGAAATGTACCTCTTCAAACTTTAAGAGCTGATATAGATTACGGTTTCGCTGAAGCTAACACTACTTACGGGAAAACTGGTATAAAAGTTTGGATATGTAACGGAGAAGTTCTTCCAACTAGAAACGGTGTAAACCCAAGAGAAGATAGAAGAGACAACAGAAGAAACAACAAGAGAAACGATAGAAGAGATAACAGAAGAAACGATAGAAGAGGTAATGATAGAGGAAACAACAGAGGACAAAGACCTCAAGGACAAAGACCTCAAGGATCAAGACCTCAAAGAACTGAAAAGAAAGATAACTAATATTAAAAAGGTTCGAGGAAGGAGGAAATACTCATGTTAATGCCAAAAAGAGTAAAGCGTCGTAGAGTTCATAGAGGAAGTATGGCTGGAAAAGCTCATAAGGGTAACAAAGTTACTTACGGTGAGTTCGGACTAGTTGCTTTAGAAGCTTCTTGGATAACTTCTAACCAAATAGAAGCTGCCAGAATCGCTATGACTAGATCTATAAAAAGAGGGGGAAAAGTTTGGATAAAAATATTCCCACATAAACCAGTAACAAGAAAACCTGCTGAAACTCGTATGGGTGCCGGTAAAGGTTCACCAGAATACTGGGTAGCAGTTGTTAAACCAGGAAGAGTTATGTTCGAATTAGCAGGTGTTTCTGAAGAGAAAGCTAGAGAAGCAATGAGACTTGCTATGCACAAACTTCCTGTTAAATGTAAGTTTGTAAAGCGTGAAGATTTAGAAGTAAAAGGTGGTGAATAGGATGAAAGCTAAAGAATTAAGAGATTTAACAAGCGAAGAGCTAATGAATAGATTAAATGACTTCAAAAGTGAATTATTTAGCTTAAGATTCCAATTAGCTACTGGTCAATTAGAAAACACAGCAAGAATAAAATTCGTTAAGAAAGATATAGCTAGAGTTAAAACTATACTTGCTGAAAGAAAGTTAAACGAAACTAGAGCTTAATTTGGAAAGGAGGCTTTTTAACCATGGAAAGAGGAAGAAGAAAAGTTAGAATAGGCCGTGTTGTAAGTGACAAAATGGATAAAACAATAGTTGTTGCTGTTGAAGACTTCGTACGTCACCCATTATACAACAAGCCAGTTAAGAGAACTAAAAAATTCAAAGCTCACGATGAACAAAATGTTTGTAGAATCGGAGATAAAGTTAAAATAATGGAAACTAGACCTTTATCAAAGGATAAGAGATTCAGATTAGTTGAAGTTGTTGAAAAAGTTAAGTAGTTTATTGGTAAAGGAGGGATTACGATATGATACAACAAGAAACACGTTTAAGAGTTGCGGATAACTCTGGTGCTAAAGAAATACTATGCATACGTGTACTAGGCGGAAGTAAAAGAAGATATGGTAACATAGGCGACGTAATAGTTGCTACTGTTAAAAGTGCAACACCTGGTGGAGTTGTAAAAAAAGGTAAAGTTGTTAAAGCTGTTATAGTAAGAACTAAGCAAGGCGTGAGACGTAAAGACGGAAGTTATATATCTTTCGACGAAAATGCTGCAGTTATAATAAAAGACGATAAAACTCCAGTAGGAACTCGTATATTCGGGCCTGTTGCTAGAGAGTTAAGAGATAATGACTTTATGAAAATAGTTTCTCTTGCTCCAGAAGTACTATAATAAGGAGGTGCAATAGGACATGATGCGTGTTAAAAAAGGTGACACTGTTGTAGTTATAGCAGGTAAAGATAAGGGTAAAAAAGGTACAGTTACTAAAGTATTCCCTAAGGCTAACAGAGTATTAGTTGAAGGTGTAAACGTAATAACTAAGCACCAAAAGCCAACTGCTATAAACCCACAAGGTGGAATAGTAAACAAAGAAGCTTCAATACACATATCTAACGTAATGCCAGTAGATCCTGAAACAGGAAAAGGTACAAGAGTTAGATTTGAAATGAAGGATGGAAAAAAAGTAAGAGTATCAGTAAAGAGCGGAAAAGAAATATAATTTAGCTTGAAAGGAGGGACCTTAAATGGCTTCTAGATTACAAGAAAAATACATGAAAGAAGTTGCTCCTGCTTTAATGGAGAAATTCGGATATAAGAATGTTATGGAAATACCTAAGTTAGAGAAAATAGTTATCAACATGGGTATAGGAGATGCTAGAGAAAATCCAAAAGGATTAGAAAAGGCAGTAGAAGAAATGGAAATGATATCTGGTCAAAAGCCAGTTATAACTAGAGCAAGAAAATCTGTTGCGAACTTCAAATTAAGAGAAGGTATGCCAATAGGTGCAAAAGTTACATTAAGATCTGACAAAATGTACTACTTCATGGACAAGTTAGTATCTGTATCTTTACCAAGAGTTAGAGACTTCAGAGGAGTTAACGCTAACGCATTCGATGGTAGAGGTAACTACGCTTTAGGTGTTAAAGAACAATTAATATTCCCTGAAATAGAATACGATAAGGTAGACAAAGTAAGAGGAATGGATATAATATTTGTTACTACTGCGAAAACTGACGAAGAAGCACGTGAATTATTAAAATTATTAGGAATGCCATTTTCTAAGTAAGCTTAGAAAAGGCAATTTTCTAAGCTAAGAAAAGAAGGAGGGATTCCAGTGGCTAGAAAAGCGATGGTTGTAAAACAACAAAGAAAACAAAAGTACGCTACTAGAGAATACACTAGATGTACTATATGCGGTAGACCACATTCAGTACTTAGAAAGTTCGGAATATGCCGTATATGCTTTAGAGAATTAGCTTACAAGGGTCAAATACCTGGTGTTAGAAAAGCAAGTTGGTAAAACTTTGATATAAATGGAAGGAGGGTTTCAATATGACAATGACAGATCCAATAGCAGATATGCTTACTCGTATAAGAAATGCTAACGTAGTTAAACATGAGACTGTTGATGTTCCAGCTTCTAATATAAAGAAAGAATTAGCTAGAATACTATTAGAAGAAGGATTCGTTAGAGGATACGATGTAATAGAAGATGGAAAGCAAGGAATAATAAGAATACAATTAAAGTACGGACAAACAGGAGAAAGAGTTATATCAGGATTAAAGAGAATATCTAAGCCTGGTATGAGAGTTTACGCTTCTAAGCACGAAAT
This sequence comes from Romboutsia sp. 1001713B170131_170501_G6, assembly GCF_015668195.1. Classification (NCBI taxonomy): domain Bacteria; kingdom Bacillati; phylum Bacillota; class Clostridia; order Peptostreptococcales; family Peptostreptococcaceae; genus Romboutsia; species Romboutsia sp. 1001713B170131_170501_G6. The sequence goes on along the minus strand of NZ_JADPFC010000009.1, from coordinate 14,809 downwards.
ACCAAGAGTATTAAACGGTTTAGGAATATCAGTAATATCTACTTCTAAAGGAATATTAACTGATAAGCAAGCTAGAAAAGAAAATGTTGGTGGAGAAGTAATCTGCTACGTTTGGTAATATAGACGAAAGATGTAAGGAGGTGCGATTATGTCAAGAATAGGTGTTAAACCAATAACTGTACCAGCAGGTGTTGAAGTTACTATAGCTGAAGGAAACTTAGTTACTGTAAAAGGACCAAAAGGTACATTAAGCAAGCAATTTGATGCTGCTTTAACTATAAAGCAAGAAGAAAATACTATAACTGTTGAAAGACCAACTAACAACAAGCAACACAGAGCACTACACGGGTTAACTAGAACTTTAATAGATAACATGGTAGTAGGTGTTACTAACGGTTTCGAAAAGAAATTAGAATTAGTAGGTGTTGGATACAGAGCTCAAAAGCAAGGAAAGAAATTAGTTATGAACTTAGGGTTCTCTCATCCAGTAGAAATGGAAGATCCAGAAGGAATAACAGTTGAAGTTCCAAACCAAACTGAGTTAATAGTTAAAGGTATAGATAAGCAATTAGTAGGAAACTACTCTGCTAAGATAAGAGACTGGAGAAAGCCAGAGCCATACAAAGGTAAAGGTATAAGATACGCTGGTGAAGTAGTAAGACGTAAAGAAGGTAAAACTGGTAAGAAGTAATAAATACCAAACTTAAACGCTAGAAAGGAGTGAGCCTGGTGATAAAGAAAGCTGATAAAAATGCAAACAGACTTCAAAGACATAAGAGAGTTCGTAGAAAAATAACTGGAACTACTCAAAGACCAAGATTATGTGTATTCAGAAGTTCTAATAACATATACGCTCAAATAATAGATGATACAAACAGAGTTACTTTAGTATCTGCATCTTCATTAGACGCAGACGTTAAAGGAGCTGTTAGTCATACAGGAAATAAAGAAGCAGCTAAAATGGTCGGAGAATTAGTGGCTAAGAAAGCTGTAGAAAAAGGAATCACTGAAGTTGTATTCGACAGAGGTGGATACTTATATCACGGAAGAGTTCAAGTATTAGCAGAAGCTGCTAGAGAAGCTGGACTTAAGTTCTAATAAGAGAAACAAAGGAGGGAAATGCACATGCGTCGTAAGATTATAGATGCCAGACAACTTGACTTAAAAGAAAAAGTTGTTGAAGTTAGACGTGTTACTAAAGTTGTAAAAGGTGGTAGAAACTTCAGATTTGCAGCGTTAGTAGTAGTTGGAGATGAAAACGGACACGTTGGTATAGGTACTGGTAAAGCGATGGAAGTACCAGATGCTATAAAGAAAGCAGTAGAAGATGCTAAGAAGAATCTTATAAATGTACCTATAGTTGGTACAACTATACCTCACGAAGTTCACGGACACTTCGGTGCTGGTAAAATATTAGTAATGCCTGCTAAGCAAGGTACAGGAGTTATAGCTGGGGGACCTGCTAGAGCCGTACTTGAGTTAGCTGGTTTAACAGATGTTAGAGCTAAATCTTTAGGAACTAACAACCCAAGAAACATGGTAAATGCTACAATAGAAGGACTTAAATCTCTTAAGAGAGCTGAAGATATAGCTAAATTAAGAGGTAAAAAAGTTGAGGACCTTCTAGGGTAAGGAGGTAGTAAGAAATGGCTAAATTACAAATAAAATTAGTTAGAAGTATAATAGGAACTACTCCTAACCAAAAGAAGAACGTAGAAGCGTTAGGATTAAGAAAAAGAGAACAAGTAGTTGTTAAAGAAGATAATGCCCAAATAAGAGGGATGATAGCTAAGGTTAGTCACTTAGTAGAAGTAACTGAAATAGCTGAGTAATAAATAGATAAGACGAATAAGGAGGTGCAATCCATGAAGTTACATGAGTTAAAACCTGCTGAAGGTGCAGTAAGAGCTAAGAAAAGATTAGGTAGAGGTACTGCTACTGGACAAGGTAAAACTGCAGGACGTGGACAAAAAGGACAATGGTCTCGTTCAGGTGGTGGAGTTAGAGTTGGATTCGAAGGTGGACAAATGCCACTTGCTAGAAGACTTCCTAAGAGAGGATTCAACAACATATTCAAGAAAGTTTATACAGAAGTTAACGTAGCTGCTTTAAACAGATTCGAAAACGGAACTGAAATAACTGCTGAAGTTTTAAAAGCTGCTAGAGTTATAAGCAAAATAGAAAAAGACGGCATAAAGATCTTAGGTGAAGGAAACTTAGAAAAGGCATTAACAGTTAAGGCTGCTAAGTTTACTGCTTCAGCTCAAGAAAAAATAGAAAAAGCTGGAGGAAAGGCAGAATTAGTTTAATCTAATCTGCTGCTCTTAGCCGAATAGGCGGGGTGATATCGTGCTGTCAAACTTAAAACAAGCTTGGAAGCTTAAAGATGTAAGAAGAAAAATATTATATACTTTGATGATGATTGTAGTATTTAGGATAGGTGCAGCTATACCTGTTCCTGGAGTTGATACAAGTATTATAAAGGGAATGGTTGACTCAAATGGTCTTCTTTCCCTATATAATCTGTTCACTGGGGGTGCATTTAGTAACTTTACACTATTTGCATTAGGTGTAGGACCATATATCACAGCATCTATCATAATACAACTTCTAACTGTAGGTTTTGAAAGTTTGGAAGAACTTCAAAAGTCTGGTGAAGAAGGAAAGAAAAAAATTAATAAATATACTAAGTACATTGCATTAGCATTAGCTTTCGTTCAAGCTATAGCGATAACGCTAGGTATTGTAAGAGGAGCTTTAAAAAGTGATAATGCATTCTTTATTATAACAGTTATATTGACATTAGTATCAGCAAGTATGCTTCTAATGTGGATAGGGGACAAAATTACTGAAAAAGGATTAGGTAACGGAAGTTCTATTATAATATTTATAGGTATTATCTCAAGAATACCAGTAGATGTTATATCAACTGTAAACTTAGTAAAAAGTGGCAAAATAGCTATATGGGCAGTAGCTCTGTTAGCAGTAGTAATACTTTTAACAATAACTGCAGTCACATATATACAAGAAGCCACAAGAAAAATCCCAGTACAATATGCAAAAAGAGTTGTTGGAAGAAAAATGTATGGAGGACAAAGTTCTCACATACCTATGAAAGTTAACCAATCGGGAGTTATACCAGTAATTTTCGCTAGTTCACTTTTAGCATTCCCTCAAACTTTAGCGATGTTTATGGGTGCAGATGCTCAAGCTTTTGTGCAAACATATTTAAATCCAGTACAATCTCCAGGAGTTTGGATTTATAGAGCGCTTGAAGTTCTGCTGATAGTATTCTTCTCTTATTTCTATACTACTGTATCATTTAATACAGAAGATATAGCAAATAATATGAAAAATAACGGTGGGTTTATACCAGGTATTAGACCAGGACAACCTACAATAGATTATTTAAATAGAATATTATCAAGACTTACTCTAGCTGGAGCTTTATTCTTAGCTTGTATCGTTATGGTATCTGCTATAATAATGTTCTTTATGAAACTTCAAATAACACTAGTAGGGACATCTTTACTAATCGTTGTTGGTGTTGCATTAGAACTTAAGAGACAGTTAGAATCAAATCTGGTTATGAGAACATACCAAGGTTTCTTAAAATAAATTGGAGATGATAGTATGAGAATAATATTACTTGGACCTCCTGGTGCTGGTAAAGGTACTCAGGCAGCAGGTATTGTTGAAAAATACAATATACCTCATATATCAACAGGTGATATATTCAGAAAGAATATAAAAGAAGGAACAGATCTTGGAAAGAAAGCTAAAGAATATATAGATCAAGGATTATTAGTTCCAGATGAGTTAACTGTAGGTTTAGTTACAGACAGAGTATCTCAAGATGACTGTAAGAATGGATTTATGTTAGATGGATTCCCAAGAAATGTTGCTCAAGCTCAACATTTAGATACGTTCTTAAATGAAACTAATATAGCTTTAGACAAGGTAGTTAATATCGAAGTTGACAAGGAAATATTAGTTGGTAGAGCTGTAGGAAGAAGAATATGTAAATCTTGCGGTGCTACGTATCATGTTAAGTTTAACCCTCCTAAAGTTGAAGGAATATGTGATGTATGCCAAGGTGAATTATACCAAAGAGCAGATGACACAGAAGAAACTGTATCAAAGAGAATACAAGTTTACTTAGATGAAACTAGACCATTAGTTGACTATTATAGCAAACAAGGTATAATAGCTAACATAGATGGGGAACAATCTATAGATAAGGTATTCGAAGATATAGTAAACGCTTTAGGAAGTGAAAAATAATGATTACATTAAAATCTAAAAAAGAAATAGAACTTATGAGAGAGGCGGGCAAAATTGTCGCTGAAACTCATGAGATATTGAAATCAGCTGTTATTCCGGGAATATCTACACTAGAGTTAGATAAAATAGCTGAAGAGAATATAAGAAAATATAATGCAATTCCATCTTTTAAAGGTTATGGAGGTTTTCCAGGATCTATATGTGCTTCAATAAATGAAGAGGTAGTTCATGGTATACCAAATGCTAACAGAATTTTAAAAGAAGGTGACATTATAAGTTTAGATGTAGGAGCCTATTATAAAGGATATCATTCAGACTCTGCGAAAACTCATGGGGTAGGAATAATATCTGAAGAAGATAGGAAATTAATAGAAGTAACAAAAGAAAGCTTCTATGAAGGTTTAAAATTTGCTAAACTAGGATATAGATTATCTGATATCTCACACGCAGTACAAGCACACGTTGAAAAACATGGTTTTTCAGTAGTTAGAGATTTAGTTGGTCATGGAGTTGGAACTGAACTTCATGAAGATCCTCAAATTCCTAACTATGGTCCAGCAGGTAAAGGTCCAAGACTTTTAGAAGGAATGGTTTTAGCTGTAGAGCCAATGGTTAACGCTGGTAAATATCACGTTAAGACATTAGCAGATGACTGGACAATTGTCACAATAGATGGCAAGAAATCAGCTCACTATGAGCATACAATAGCAATCACTGAAGATGAACCACTGATATTATCAGCACTTTAATCATAAAGTAGGTGAATAAATGCTATTAAATAAGCTAAGTATAGGTCAAGTTGTAAAAGCTTTATCAGGTAGAGAACAAGGAAGACTATTTTTTATAGTAGAAGTAGTCGACCATGAATATGTTTTGATATCTGATGGTAAGACAAGAAAACTTGGAAAGCCTAAGCTAAAAAAAGTTAAGCACTTAAAGATATATGACTTTATTAGCGAAGAAGCAAAACAAAAGATTATATCTAAGCAGAATAATACAGATGCTTTTTTAAGAGCTCAACTTACTAAGTTAGATCAAAGGATTTAACTTATTGAAATGGAGGTTTGGTTAGTTAATGGCCAAAAAAGATGTTATAGAACTAGAAGGTACAGTTACAGAAAACTTACCTAATGCTATGTTTAAAGTAAAATTAGAAAATGGACATGAAGTATTATGTCACTTATCTGGAAAGCTAAGAATGAACTTCATAAGAATCCTTGAAGGTGATAAGGTGAATGTTGAGCTTTCTCCATATGACCTTACAAGAGGAAGAATCACTTGGCGTAAGAAGTAGACTATTTTAATATTAGTCTAAGGAGGGATTAACAATGAAAGTAAGACCATCAGTAAAACCAATATGCGAAAAGTGCAAGGTTATAAAAAGAAAAGGTAAAGTAATGGTTATCTGTGAAAATCCAAAGCACAAGCAAAAGCAAGGATAATAAATTATACTAGTAATTTGTAAAATTTTGTAGTATAATATTTAATTGTGATATTAGCAATTAAACTTTAAAATCGTTGAAATCTGTTTCGGATTTAACATGAATTAACACAAGTTTAGAATCGAAAAAATTAAGTGTAGGAGGTGCGAACTAATGGCAAGAATAGCTGGGGTAGATTTACCTAGAGAAAAAAGAGCGGAAATAGGCTTAACTTATATATACGGTATAGGTAAGGCAACTGCTAACGAAATATTAGCTAAAGCTGACATAGATCCTAACGTAAGAATAAAAGACTTATCAGAAGAGCAAGTTAACGAATTAAGAAAGATAATAGATAATGATTTCTTAGTTGAAGGTGACTTAAGAAGAGAAATCGCTTTAAATATAAAGAGATTAAGAGATATAAAATGTTACAGAGGTATGAGACATGCTAAAGGTCTTCCACTAAGAGGACAAAGAACTAAGACTAACGCTAGAACTAGAAAAGGTCCTAGAAAAACTGTATCTCGTAAGAAGAAGAAGTAATAAATAAAAACTAGATAGGAGGGAAAACAATGGCTAAGCAAAAGAAAGTTACACGTGTAAGAAGAAAAGAGCGTAAAAATATAGAACGTGGGCAAGCTCATATACAATCTACTTTCAACAATACAATAATAACTTTAACTGATGTTCATGGGAACGCTATATCAGCTGCATCTTCAGGACAATTAGGATTCAAAGGATCAAGAAAAGCGACTCCTTTCGCATCTCAAATGGCTGCTGAAACTGCTGCTAAAGCTGCAATGGAACACGGTTTAAAAACTGTTGAAGTATTCGTAAAGGGACCAGGTTCAGGAAGAGAAGCTGCTATAAGAGCATTACAAGCTACTGGATTAGAAGTAACTATGATAAAGGACGTTACTCCAATCCCTCACAATGGATGTAGACCACCAAAGAGAAGAAGAGTGTAATTATATAAACAAGTAAATTAGGAGGTGTAAAGACATGGCAAGATACACAGGTGCATCATGCAGACAATGTCGTAGAGAAGGAATGAAATTATTCCTTAAAGGTGACAGATGTTATACTGATAAATGTGCTATAGTTAAGAGAAACTATGCTCCAGGACAACATGGACAAGGAAGAAAGAAAGTTTCTAACTATGGATTACAATTAAGAGAAAAGCAAAAAGTTAAGAGAATATACGGAGTTTTAGAAACTCAATTCAGAAACCTATACGAGCGTGCTGAAAAAATGGCTGGTATAACAGGGGAAAACTTATTAAGCTTATTAGAAAGAAGATTAGACAATGTTGTTTACAGAATGGGATTAGCTTCATCTAGAAAAGAAGCTAGACAATTAGTAGGACATGGTCACTTCTTATTAAACGGACACAAGGCTGATATAGCTTCTATAACAGTTAAGCCTGGTGACGTTATAACAGTTAAAGAAAGATCAAAATCATCTGCTAAATTCAAAGCTTTAGTAGAAAACAACACAAGAATAGCTCCTAAGTGGTTAGAAACTAACTTAGACGAAATGAGCGCTAAAGTTGTTGCTAACCCATCAAGAGAAGATATAGATCTTGAAATAGCAGAGCACTTAATAATAGAGCTTTACTCTAAGTAATAAATATATTTTAAAATTTATTTTTGAGATTTTGTTTACCCTCAGTGGATTAATAAATTTAAAGGAGGGTTTTGTCCATGATAGAAATAGAAAAACCAAAAGTAGATATAATAGAGCTTAGCGAAGATTATAGATATGGAAAGTTTGTCATAGAGCCTCTTGAAAGAGGCTATGGCATAACTGTAGGTAATGCTTTAAGAAGAATATTATTATCATCTTTACCAGGTGTAGCAGTTAATGCTATAAAAATAGATGGAGTTCTTCATGAATTCTCAACTGTTCCTGGGGTTAAAGAAGATGTTACTGAAATAATATTAGCATTAAAAGAACTTTCAGCTACTATAGATGGTGAAGGAAGCAGAACTCTTAAAATAGAGGCTGAGGGTCCATGTACTATAACTGGTGCTGATATAATATGTCCTTCTGATGTTGAAGTATTAAGCAAAGACTTAAAGATAGCAACATTAGATGACAATGCTAAGTTAAATATGGAAATAATGATAGATAAAGGTAGAGGTTATGTTTCTGCTGAAGAAAACAAGACAGAGCATATGCCTATAGGAGTTTTACCTGTAGATTCAATCTATACTCCTATTGAAAAAGTGAGCTACCATGTTGAAAATACAAGAGTAGGTCAAAAGTCAGACTATGACAAATTAACACTAGAAGTTTGGACTAATGGAAGCATAAACCCTCAAGAGGGAATATCTCTTGCAGCTAAAGTTTTAGTTGAACATTTAAATCTATTCATAGACTTAACAGAGCATGTAAGCAATGTTGAGATAATGGTAGAAAAAGAAGAAGACCAAAAAGAAAAAGTTCTTGAAATGACTATAGAAGAATTAGATTTATCAGTTAGATCTTACAACTGCTTAAAGAGAGCGGGAATAAACACAGTTGAAGAATTAGCTAATAAGTCTGAGGACGATATGATGAAGGTTAGAAATCTAGGGAAAAAATCTTTAGAGGAAGTAATCCAAAAGTTAGAAGAACTTGGATTAGGTCTAAAACCAAGCGAAGAATAGTTAGTGAAGGAGGGATATCATGGCTACTTACCGTAAATTAGGACGTGAGACAGCTCACAGAAACCTTATGTTAAGAAACTTAGTAACTGATTTACTAAGAAATGGAAGAATAGAAACTACTGTTACTAGAGCTAAGGAAACTAGAAGAATGGCAGAAAAGATGATAACTCTTGCTAAAAGAGGAGATCTTCATGCTAGAAGACAAGTTTTAGCTTATGTTATAGATGAAACTGTAGTAAACAACTTATTCACTGAAATAGCTCCAAAATATGCTGAGAGAAACGGTGGATACACAAGAATAATAAAGAAGGGTCCAAGAAGAGGGGACGCTGCTGAAATGGCATTTATAGAATTAGTATAATTCTTGTGAAGGATTAAGCTTATAGCTTAATCCTTTTTTAAATATAAATTTGTACAAAAATGATACTTTTAATCCACTGTAGGTTTGTTTTATAGCCTTTATAAACTATGATAGATTCTATAGTTTGTAAAGGCTATATTTTTATATTAAGATAAAGTTAGGGATAAAAAACAAACTTATAAAGGATAAAAGTTATAGGGTGATAGTAGATAAAATATATGGCGTATAATTTGAAATATGATTCTTATTTAGGCATATCTATAGTTCATAAAATATAATTGAACATATAATTATAAAATTGAAAAAAATGTATGCTGACGGCAAATATAAGTAGATTTTAAGAAAAACGTATTTGTGTTTTTTGTAATGAACTATGATATAATACTAGTCAAAATGGTTTTTGTTCAATAAATAGAGTTTATTAACACTAATAAGGTATTAGTTATTTATATATGACGAAGTTGCTTTAATTACTTATGAAAAGGAGTAAATAAATGAACAATATAGTAAAAGTGAATAATATATCTTATGAGTATATTACAGAAGATAGCACTCTTAAGGCAATAGACAGACTAACACTAGATGTAAAAGAAGGTGAATTTGTTGCTATAATTGGTCACAATGGTTCTGGCAAGTCTACATTATCTAAGAACTTAAATGCTATACTGGTTCCAACTGAAGGAGATATACTTATAGATGGAATGAATACAAAAGAAGAAGATAAATTATGGGATATAAGGCAAACAGCAGGTATGGTATTTCAAAATCCAGATAACCAAATTGTTGCTACAATAGTAGAGGAAGATGTTGCTTTTGGACCAGAAAACCTAGGAATAGATCCTATAGAAATAAAACATAGAGTTGAAGAATCTTTAAAGAGTGTCGGTATGTATGAGTTAAGAGATAGACAACCGCATCTATTATCAGGAGGACAAAAACAAAGGGTAGCTATAGCAGGAATAATAGCTATGAAGCCAAAATGCATAATATTTGATGAAGCAACGGCTATGTTAGACCCATCTGGAAGAAAAGAAGTAATGAAAACTATAAAAAAGTTAAATAAAGAAGAAAATATTACCGTATTACACATAACTCACTTTATGGAAGAGGCAGTAGAAGCTGATAGAGTTATAGTTATGGAAAAAGGTAAAAAAATATTAGAAGGAACTCCAAGAGAAGTATTTAGTCAAATAGATACATTAAAAGGTATAGGATTAGATGTTCCTTATATGACGGAATTATCTAGTATGTTATATAAAGAAGGTATAGATATAAAAAAAGATATATTAACTGTAGATGAGATGGTGATGGAATTATGTCGATAGAGATAAAAGGTTTAACTCATATATATAACGAAGGAATGCCTTTTGCTAGTAAGGCGTTAGACAATGTTAGTTTTAAAATTAAAGATAGAGATTTTGTAGGGTTAATAGGACATACTGGTTCTGGTAAATCAACATTAATACAGCATTTAAATGGGATATTAAAGCCTCATTCTGGAGAAATAAATATAAATGGATTTAACATAACAGATCCAAGCTTAAACTTAACAGAGGTTAGAAAAAGGGTAGGAGTAGTGTTTCAATACGCTGAATACCAATTATTTGAAGAAACAATAGAGAAAGATATAGCTTTTGGACCTAATAATTTAGGCTTAGACCCTGAGGAAATTGATCGTAGGGTAAAAACATCAATGGAAGCTGTTGGGCTTGATTATGAACTATTTAAAGATAAATCTCCATTTGAATTATCAGGAGGTCAAAAAAGAAGAGTAGCAATAGCTGGAGTTATAGCTATGAAACCAGAAGTACTTATTTTAGATGAACCTGCAGCTGGATTAGATCCAGGTGGAAGAGATGAAATATTCAATTTAATAAAAACACTGCATAAAGAAAATAATATGACAATAATATTATCTTCTCATAGTATGGATGATATGGCTAGATTAGCAAAGACTTTGATAGTTATGAATAAAGGGAAAGTAGAATTTATGGGAACTCCTAAAGAAGTTTTTAAATCTAACTCTTCAAGACTTAAGGAAATAGGTCTTGATATACCTCAAGTATTGGAGTTAGCAATAAAGCTAAGGGAAAATGGATTTGACATAAAAGAAGATATCATAACTATACAAGAAGCTAAGGAAGAAATATTAAGAGTTATGAGAGGTAAAAGTAAATGTTAAAAGATATAACTATAGGACAGTATTATCCTGTAAATTCGGTGATTCACAAGCTAGATGCTAGAGTTAAGCTTATAGCCACTTTCGTTTTTATGATATCTCTATTTATAATAAACAAATTCTGGCCATATGCTATTGTTTTGTTAGCTCTAGCAGCTATTATAAAATCATCAAAATTACCAGGTAAATATATATTAAAAGGATTAAAACCATTAAGATGGATTATAATATTCACATTTGTAATCAATATATTTTTCTTACCAGGGGATGTCATTTGGTCGTTTGGTTTCTTAAGAATAACAAGTCAAGGTTTAGAACAAGCTATATTTATGGCTATAAGGCTTATATTCTTAGTTGTAGGAACTTCTTTACTTACCCTAACAACTACACCTATGGATCTAACAGACGGCATAGAGAGGCTTTTAAATCCGTTAAACAAGGTTGGTTTCCCTGTTCATGAATTAGCTATGATGATGACAATAGCTTTAAGATTTATACCTACTCTACTAGATGAAACTGATAAAATAATGAAAGCTCAAATGTCAAGAGGAGCAGATTTTGAAAGTAAAAATCTTATAAATAGAGCTAAGAATTTAGTACCACTACTAGTACCTTTATTTGTAAGCGCATTTAGAAGAGCTGAAGAACTTGCTGCTGCAATGGAAGCTAGATGTTATAGAGGTGGATACAATAGAACAAAAATGAAACAAGCTATAATGACAAAAGCAGACTATGTGGCTAATAGTATACAGATTGTATATTTGGTTATAATTATAGCTACTAGATTTATTTAAAGAGGAAGAATATGAGAAATTTAAAACTTACGATACAGTATAATGGTCAAAACTATTGTGGATGGCAAAAGCAACCTGATTCTTTAGGTATACAAGGTACAATAGAAAAAGCCATTTATGACATAACTAGAGAAGAAGTTAAAATAACCGGATCAGGTAGAACAGATGCAGGAGTTCATGCTTTAGGTCAGGTAGCTAATTTTAAAACAAGCTCTAATATACCTGCAAGTAAAATGCCAAATGCATTAAATGCTAAGCTGCCAAAAGATATATCTATAATAGACTGTATAGAGGTAGATGAAGATTTTCACTCAAGATATAGTGCAAAGAAAAAGAGATATAGATATTTAATACACAATAGTCCATATAGAAATCCTATATATAAGGACATATCATATCATGTAAAATATGATCTCGATTTCGAAAAAATGTGTAAAGAAGCTAAGAGTCTTATTGGTGAATATGATTTTAAAGGGTTTATGAGTTCTGGGTCTTCAGTTAAAGATACTATAAGAACGATATACGATATAACACTAACTAAAGAAGATGGATTAATTGTTATAGAAGTAGAAGGTAATGGATTTTTATATAATATGGTAAGAATAATAGCAGGAACGTTAGTTGATATAGGTAGAGGTCGTATAACTAAAAACCTTGAAGAAGTAATAAAATCAAAAAATAGAGGAGAATGTGGACATACCGCTCCAGCACATGGATTATTTCTCAAAAAAGTTGATTATTAGCTTGACACACCAGGGGGCATATATTAAAATAAGTTAGAGTGTGTTAATAAGTCCACTTGCCCCGGACTTGACATAAACGGTAAAATTTTTATAGGAAAATAAGTTAAGGAGGGACAAACATGAAAAGTTATATAGCTAAGCCAGCTGATGTACAAAGAAAATGGTACATCGTTGATGCTGAAGGAAAAACATTAGGTCGTTTAGCAACTGAAATAGCGACAGTATTAAGAGGAAAGCACAAGGTTACTTTCACTCCACACGTTGACGGAGGAGACTTCGTTGTTGTTGTAAACGCAGAGAAGGTAGTTTTAACAGGAAAGAAATTAGATCAAAAAATGTACAGATACCACACAGGATACGTAGGTGGGTTAAAGGAAATAACTTACAGAGAAATGATGGCTAAGAAGCCTGAAGAAGTTGTATCACATGCAGTAAGTGGTATGTTATGTAAGAACAAATTAAGAAGCAGAATGATGACTAGATTAAGAGTATTCGCAGGACCAAACCATGATCATGCAGCTCAAAATCCAGAAGTTTTAAACTTTAAATAATAATTAACGGGTGAAAGGAGGAGTTATCATGGCTAACGTTCAATACTACGGAACAGGAAGAAGAAAGCACTCTGTTGCTAGAGTTAGATTAGTTGCAGGTGAAGGAAACATAGTAATAAATGGAAGACCAGTTGGAGAATACTTCAACTATGAAACATTAATAAGAGATGTTAAGCAACCATTAGTGTTAACTAACAACGAAAACAAATACGATGTTATAGTAAAGGTTGAAGGTGGAGGATTCACTGGACAAGCTGGAGCTATAAGACATGGTATATCTAGAGCTTTATTAAAAGCTGATGAAGAGTTAAGAGGAGCTTTAAAGAAAGAAGGATTCTTAACTAGAGATGCTAGAATGAAGGAAAGAAAGAAATACGGATTAAAGGCAGCAAGAAGAGCTCCACAATTCTCAAAGAGATAATATCCTATTTTATATGTTTGTACAAAGACTTTGGAATATTCCAAAGTCTTTTTTAATATAAATGTACAGGGTGATATTGTGAGAAAGTACATAAAACATATAATATTTTGTGTTATATCTATAATACTAGTAGTGGTATTTTCATTTGAAATTCAAAGTGTATCACAAGAGTCTATGGAGTATATGCCAGTAACCAAAAAAACTATAATATTAGATGCTGGTCATGGCGGGATAGATCCAGGGGCTTTGAATGAAGATAAAAGTATAACTGAAAAAGATGTGAATTTATCTATTACTCTTAAATTAAGAGAATTATTAGAATCTAGTGGAGGTCTTGTTATATTAACTAGAGAAGAAGATGTTAGCTTGTATGAAGAAGCTAAAGGCAAGACAATTAGACAAAAATATAATGAGAATTTAAAGAATCGAAAAAAGATAATAAACGAATCTGATGCAGATATGTTTGTATCTATACATATGAATGCATTAAGTGGAAAAGGTGCTTCTAAATATTATGGGGCCCAGACGTTTTATCCAGGTGGAAAAGATGACTCTAAAAAGCTATCTAAATATATACAAGAGGAATTAAAGAGGGTAGTTGATAAAACTAATAACAGAGAAATTAAACCTAAAGATGACCTATATTTATTAAAAGAAAATGCAATACCATCAGTTTTAATAGAATGTGGATTTTTATCTAATGAAAAAGAAGCTAATTTATTAGCTGATGAAAAATATCAAGAAAAAATAGCTTGGTCAATATACGTAGGTATTCAAAAATATTTTAGTGATAATGAGAATAAAAATTGAAAAAAAGTAGAAACTAGGTTATATCAAATAAGTAATTTATTAGATATAACCTAGTTTTTTATTAAATTTAAAAAAATATAAAAAAAGTATTGACGATTTAATTATAAGATGATATATTTATATATGTCCTTAAGAAAAGGACAAAATAAGAACTTTGAAAATTAAACAGTAGGTTAATTTATATAACTGATTCTTAAAAGAATCGAAAACAAACCAAGCCAGATATTCAGATAATGATAGTCTGAGCAGGTAACAACTTTTATTTGAGAGTTTGATCCTGGCTCAGGATGAACGCTGGCGGCGTGCCTAACACATGCAAGTCGAGCGATTCACTTCGGTGAAGAGCGGCGGACGGGTGAGTAACGCGTGGGTAACCTGCCCTGTACACACGGATAACATACCGAAAGGTATGCTAATACGAGATAATATGAGAAAGTCGCATGGCTTTCTTATCAAAGCTTTTGCGGTACAGGATGGACCCGCGTCTGATTAGCTAGTTGGTAAGGTAACGGCTTACCAAGGCGACGATCAGTAGCCGACCTGAGAGGGTGATCGGCCACATTGGAACTGAGACACGGTCCAAACTCCTAC
>NZ_JADPFC010000008.1:0-74621 GCF_015668195.1 Romboutsia sp. 1001713B170131_170501_G6 | reverse complement strand
TACCTGGTTGATAGGTCGAAGGTGTAAGTGCAGTAATGTATTTAGCTTATCGATACTAATAGGTCGAGGACTTGACCAAAAATCATTAACTAAATGATATACAGTTTTCAGAGTATTAATTCTAAAATATAAAGATTATGTGGTTATTATAGCAAAGAGGATACACCTGTTCCCATACCGAACACAGAAGTTAAGCTCTTTAGCGCTGATGGTACTTGGGGGGCGACCCCCTGGGAGAGTAAGACGTAGCCACGTAATCTTTTTTTATATCTAAAATTAAATAATGATTAAAATTATTTTTATGAGTATAAATAAAGTCGTTGATAGATTATAATAGTATCAACGACTTTATTTGTATTTGTATACGAAGATTAATTGGTAAAGATAACACATGTTAAATAAGTATTAATTTACTATATTGATTATTGGTTAGATCTAATCATTAAAAGGAGAACAAAATGAAAACAGAGATTATTAATCAGTTAAGAGAAATCGTAGAAACTAATCTAATATCATTTCATGTGCCAGGTCATAAGTTAGGAAAAATTTATGATAAACTTGGATACTCTGATATAGTTAAAAATATATATAAAATGGACACAACTGAGATACCTGGAACGGATAATTTAC
This sequence comes from Romboutsia sp. 1001713B170131_170501_G6, assembly GCF_015668195.1. Lineage (NCBI taxonomy): Bacteria > Bacillati > Bacillota > Clostridia > Peptostreptococcales > Peptostreptococcaceae > Romboutsia > Romboutsia sp. 1001713B170131_170501_G6. Next base: position 73,991 of record NZ_JADPFC010000008.1, on the reverse strand, counting down.
ATTCGCCAGAAGGAATAATAAAAAAATCGCAAGAAAGGGCTTCTAAGGTTTTTAAAAGCGATGTGACATATTATCTTGTAAATGGAAGTACATGCGGGATACAAGGGGCTATAATGGCTTTATGTAACCCTAAGGATAAGATAATTGTTAATAGAGATTGTCATCAATCTGTTATAAATTCATGTATATTAGCTGATATAGAACCTATATATATACTTTCTAAAATTGACAAAGAAACTAATATACAAGAGGGAATTCATATTGAAGAAGCTAAGAAGATAATAGACAATAATTTAGGTGCTAAAGCTATTTTACTTACATATCCAACTTACTATGGAAGAACTTTTGATTTAAAGGAAATATGTGATTATGCGCATAAACATAAAATAGCAGTAATAGTAGATGAGGCACATGGAGCACATTTAGGTTTAAGTGATAGATTACCAAAGACTGCCCTAGAAGAAGGTGCAGATATAGTAATTCAAAGCACTCATAAGACATTACCTTCATTTACTCAATCATCAATGATACATATAAAAGGAGATAGAGTGGATAGACAAAAATTAAGTACTATGCTTAGAATAATAGAATCGTCTAGTCCTTCTTATATGCTTATGTCTTCATTAGAATTGGCCGTAGATATATATGAAACTAAAGGGAATGAATTAATGGAAGAACTTTTAGATAATATAGAGAAATTTAAAGAAAAAAATAAAAATACAAGTTTTGATATATATAATGAAGATGACAAAACAAAGCTATTTTTATCTTCTAAAAAACTAGGAATGACGGGATATGAATTAGAAGATCTTTTAAGAGAAAAGTACAATATACAGGTGGAATTAGCCAATTATTATGGAGTACTTTTAATATGTACTATAGGAAATACTAAAGAAGATTTAGATAGATTATCCGAAGCGTTAGAAGACATGTCAAATAGATATAAGAGAGATTCTTATATAGAATGTCTAGAATATCCAGTAGTAATACCAGAAAAAGTACTAAACCCTAGAGAAGCATTTTATAAAAATAAGAAAAGTGTTAAAATATATGAAAGCATTGGGCAAATTTGTGCTGAATATGTAATACCTTATCCGCCGGGAGTGAGTTTATTGTCCCCAGGAGAAGTAATTACTAAAGAAATAATAGATTATGTAATTTTATGCCATAAAAAAGGAATGAATATAAATGGAATAAAAGATTCGAATTTAGAATTTATAGAGATTATAAGTGACTAATATAAATAATTATAAATTTTAGATAGACTTAATTTAATATATTATGTCAATTAATCTACTACTCTACTAAGATATCTTATACATAATTAAAAAATAAATCAAAATATATAAGACTAAATAAAGAATTACGGAGGTGATACCTGATTAAATATTTTTTTAATCAGGATATAAATATGAAGGGAAAGTTAATAATCATAGAAAGTGGATCAGATGCAAGCGGAAAGGCCACTCAAACAAAGAAGTTATATGAAAGACTTTTAGAAGATGGATATAATGTTAGAAAGGTTGAATATCCAAACTATGATGGAGAATCATCAGCACTAGTCAAAATGTACTTAAGAGGAGAATTTGGAAGTAAGCCTTCAGATGTAGACCCTTATATAGCATCTACATTTTATGCAGCAGATAGATATGCATCGTTTAAAACAGAATGGGAAGAGTTCTATAACAATGGTGGGATAGTACTTGCAGATAGATATACAACATCTAATATGGTGCATCAAGCGTCTAAAATGGCTAAGGAAGATAGAGATAAATATTTAGATTGGTTATTTGATTATGAGTTTAATCTGTATAAAATTCCACAACCAGATTGTGTAGTATTTTTAGATGTTCCAATAGAGTTTAGTAAAAAACTTATGGAAAATAGAAAAAATAAAATAACTGGTGAGGATAAAAAAGATATACATGAAAGTGATTTAGATTATTTAGAGAAATCATATAATAACTCTTTATATATAGCTGATAAGTATAATTGGGAAAAAATAAACTGTGTAGAGGAAGAAAACCTTAGAAGTATAGATAGTATACATGAAGAGATATACAAGGTTGTAGTGGATAAGATAAAGTCTGTGGAGAGATAAATATGTACTTTGAAGATATAATAGGACAAGAGTTTGCTAAAAAATATTTAACAAATTCTATAAAAAATAATAAAATAAGCCATGCATACATGTTTGAAGGACTAGAAGGTATAGGAAAAAAGAAACTAACAGAGGAATTAGCAAAATTATTGCTAGATATAAGTGATGTTAATAATAGCCCTGACTATATAGAGATAAATCCAGATGGAAATAGTATAAAAATAGCCCAAATAAGAAAATTACAAACAGATATAATTATAAAGCCTCATAAAGACTATAAAATATATGTAATAAATGATGCTCATAAAATGACAATTGAAGGTCAAAATGCTCTTTTAAAGACGTTAGAAGAGCCACCGAAGTATGCTATAATCATTCTTGTAACATCTAATAAAGAAGCTCTTTTAGATACTATAAAATCTAGATGTGAAATAATAAAATTCTTACCTATATCTCTTATAGACTTAAAAAAATACCTAATACAAAAAGGTGTAGATGAGCAGAGAGTTCAATTGTTAGCTACCTTTTCTAGAGGTAGTATAGAAAAAGCATTAGAATTATCTGAGTCTAGTGAGTTTGCTCTTATGAGAGAAGAGATACAATCATATATAGAAAGACTTCTTGATAAAAATATAGTTGATATATTAGATATATCATTAGATATAGAAAAATATAGAGGAGATATATTCAACATTTTAGATATTATGATTAATTATTTTAGAGATATCATGTTTATAAAAGAGAAAATTGACAGGGACATGATAATAAATTCGGATAAAATTACTTTTTTACAAAATATGAGTAAAAAAATTAGCTATTCTCAAGTGTCTAAGATTATTGATATAATAGAAGAGATAAAGAAAAAGATAAGAAGCAATTGCAACTTTAATATAAGTATGCAAGTTATGGCTTTGAATATATATGAGGTGATAAAATGATAAAGATAGTGGGTGTTAGGTTTAAAAATGCAGGTAAAATTTATTACTTTGATCCTGTTGATTTAGAAATAGAGAAAAATATGGATGTAGTAGTTGAAACTGCAAGGGGATTAGAATATGGTTCAGTTGTAGTAGGGCCAAAGGAAATATCAGAAGAAGAGTTAGTTTCACCATTAAAACCAATAATAAGAGTAGCTACAGAAGAAGATACTAAAATATATCTTGAAAACAAGGAAAAATCTAAAGAAACTTTTGAAATATGCCAACAAAAAATTAAAAGCCATGGATTAACTATGTATTTAATAGATTGTGAATATACATTTGATAGAAATAAGCTAATATTCTATTTCACAGCAGAAGGCAGAATAGATTTTAGAGAGCTTGTAAAAGATTTAGCATCAATATTTAAGACTAGAATAGAATTAAGACAAATTGGGGTTAGAGATGAAGCTAAAACAATAGGTGGATTAGGACCATGTGGTAGAAGTCTTTGTTGTTCATCATGGCTAGGAGATTTCCAACCAGTATCTATAAAAATGGCAAAAGACCAAAGTTTATCGCTAAACCCTACAAAAATATCAGGAATATGTGGAAGACTGTTCTGTTGTTTAAAATATGAGCATGATGTGTATGCAGAAGCAATAGATGTTATGCCATCAGTAGGCGCATTAGTTAAAGTTGAAGATGGAAAAGGACGAGTTATAGAAATAAATCCATTATTAGAACAAGTTAAAGTTGAATTTAATGATAAGACTATAAAAGTATACCTTAAAGATGATGTTAAGGTATTACAAGAACCTAGAAAATGTGGTGGATGTCAAAATGATATAGATGAAGCTACATTAAGAGAGTTAAAGAAATTAGAAGATTAATTTTATATAACTAAGGGGGTAGGATTTTTCCTACCTTTTTAGATATAATAAATTTTGGGTTATTAAAATTGGGTATTTATTGTTCTTATAATTCACTTAATAAATTAATTAGTATAATAGATTAATATAAAGAATACTGAAAATATAAATAGATGAAATAAAAATTAAATTTACTTAATGAAAATTGACAGTCTTAGAGTAAGACATGAAAGGAGATATATATGGAAGTACAATTAAAAGAAACAGAAAGAATAGATGACTTGCAATTGAAAGGACTTAAATTAATACAAGATAAAACTGGATTTTGTTTTGGGATAGATGCAGTACTATTAGCTAATTTTGCAAAAGTAAAAAAAGGAGCTAAGGTAGTAGATTTAGGAACTGGAACAGGTATAATACCAACACTTATAGCAGGAAAAAGTCAAGCGAGTAAAATAATAGGTGTAGAGATACAAGAAGAAGTATATGAAATGGCTACTCGCTCTGTAAAATTAAATAATTTAGAAGACAGAGTAGAAATAATAAATGCTGATATAAAAACAATAGACCAAAAATTAGAAGTACATGGTTATCATGTAGTAACATCAAATCCTCCATATATGCACATTGATGGTATAAAAAATCCTAATGATAAAAAGATGATATCAAGACATGAAGTTAAATGCAACTTAGAAGATGTTATAAGAGCAGCATCAAGACTTACAATGCCTAAAGGAAAGTTTTTCATGATACATAGACCTACAAGACTTGTAGACATAATAGAACTAGGAAGAAAATACAGATTAGAACCTAAACAAGTACAATTTATTCATCCAAGAGCTAATAAAGCACCAAACTTAATACTTGTAGAATTTGTTAAAGATGGAAGACCAGAATTGAAAATATTGGATCCATTATATGTATATGGAGAAGATGGAAATTATACAGAAGAAATAAGAGCAATATATGCAAATGAAGATATAGGAGAAGAGTAAATGAGCGGAAAGTTATATGTATGTCCAACACCTATAGGTAATTTAGAAGATATGACTTATAGAACAGTAAGAATATTAAATGAAGTAGATTTAATAGCAGCAGAAGATACAAGACATAGTATAAAGCTTTTAAATCATTTTGAAATATCTAAGCCATTAACTAGTTACCATGAACATAATAAAGATTCTAAAGGAAGTTACCTTATAGATAAATTATTAAGTGGAGAAAATATAGCATTAATAAGTGATGCAGGAATGCCTGGAATAAGTGACCCAGGTGAAGAAATAATAAAGCAAGCCATAGAAAATAATATAGAAATAGAGGTATTACCAGGAGCTAGTGCATCTATTATAGCTTTAGTTGGTTCAGGGCTTGAAACTAGAAAATTTGCTTTTGAAGGATTTTTAGACAGAGATAAGAGGGTAAGAAGACAGCAATTAGAAGAATTAAAGGAAGAAAGAAGAACTATAATATTCTATGAATCACCACATAGATTAAAAGATACTTTAAAAGATATGCTAAAAATATTAGGAAATAGAAAAATAGCAGTAAATAGAGAGCTTACTAAAAAGTACCAAGAAGTAATAAGAGAAGATATTGAAACAGTAGTTGAAATATTCAATGAAAAAGAAGTAAAGGGTGAATTCGTATTAATAGTAGAAGGATTTAAGGGCGAAATAACTAAGAAAAATAGCTATGATGACCTTAATGAAAGAGAATATGTTATTGCATTACTAGAAGAAGGTAAAAATAAAAAAGAAGCTATAAAAATAGTATGTAAGGACAGAAAATTACAGAAAGATATAGTATATAAGCAAGTTTTAGACCTATAAAATAAAACTAACTTGGGGTGGCTAAAATGGAAATTAAAAATATGTTATTGGAAAGTTTAGTGTTTGAAAATACATCAGAAAAGCTTAAAGAATTAGATAGACTAAAAAAATTAGAAAAAGTTATATCAAAATTAAATGGTATGAAGGAAGTAGGAGAATGTAAATTTCATGTAGTAAATGTATATGAACATTCTATAAAAGCCTTAGAAGAGTTTGAAGAAATACTTAAAGATGAAGAATTTTTCTCAAGTCATTTAAGAAATAATATAAAAGGATATTTAAATGAAGAGGTGGAGAGTCATCTAAAAAAGATTCACCTATTAAAATTAAGTATATTCTTACATGATATAGGTAAAGCAGACAGTAAAACAGTAGATGATACAGGAAGAGTACATTTTAGAGGGCATGAGGTAGTAGGAGCTAAAATTTCAAGAGAATTAGGAGAAAGCTTAAATCTCGATGAAAGAAGTATAGAATTAATTGAAAAATATGTAAGGTATCATATGGTACTCTTAGCTTTATATAAGAAAAATGATATGAGCAAAGAAAATCTTACAGAGATATTTGATATTTTAGGAAAAGACTGTATAGGAGTATTTATATTAGGTTATTGTGATATAGTAGCAACGAGAAGGCTACTAAATCCAAATGAAGATATGAATATAATAAAGGTGTATATGGAATATGCACTTACAAATTATATATATAGATATAAGCAAAGTTTATAATATAAATATTAGTTACCTAGAATATATATTTTTAAATAAAAGAAGTCAATGTAAAATATTAGTTACTTTACATTGACTTCTTTTTGATAATATTGTATCACTTTTTATAAGATAGCCTTAGCTTGTATTGGTGTTGATAGTATAACTGAAGTTTTAGTAGAGCCGATTTTCTTTATTGCATCAATAACGTTTTCAAGTTCATACATGTCTCTAACTACAACCTTTAATAGTGAGCAGTCATCTCCTGTAACATGATGACATTCAACTATTCTTGGATCTTGACGAGCTACATTAATAAACTCTTCATACTTATTGCTAGGTAAAGATATATGTATAAAAGCTTTTATAACTCTACCTAAAGCATCAGGATTAACTATAGCTTTATAACCTTCTATTATTCCTGATTCTTCTAGTCTTTTAACTCTTTCAGAAACAGCTGGAGAAGTTAGTCCAACTATTTTACCTAAATCTTTCATTGAAATTCTACCATCTTGTTGTAGAATATCTATAATTCTGTGATCTGTAGCATCCATTTTGAATCCCCCTTGTATTAAGATGATTTATTATAGAAATTTTTAGAATCTATCATGTTGTTTTTTAGGTCCCAAAGGTCCTTAGATAAATCTACTTTGTAAGTCTGAGGATTAGAAAATCTTCTGTACTCATCCCATAAAGTATTTAATTCATTTTTTACATAATCTCTTATTTTCATTACAGGTTTATGCTCATACATACATTTACCATTTATAAATAAAGGCTTATGAAGCTCTTTAACTGTATAGTTAGTAAAAACTTTTGATTTCCAAGTATAGACAGGATGGAATATAGCAAGAGGCTTAGATTCATCTATTTTTTCATCATGTAACATTATTAAATCTGCTTCAGCCTTGTTATCTTCATTATAAATTCTTACAACTTTTTTGTACCCTGGATTATTTATTTTTTCAGGATCTTCTGATAATTTTATCTTAGGTTCTATTTTATCTCCATTAAAAGATGCAGCTAACTTGTAAACTCCCCCCAGAGACGGAGAGTCAGCAGATGTTATTAATTTAGTTCCAACACCCCAAGAGTTTATAGCAGCACCTTCAGATTTAAGATTAGATATAGTATGTTCATCTAAGTCATTAGATGCTGTTATACTAATATCAGTAAAACCTTCTTCTTCTAATGCTTTTTTACATTCTTTAGATAAATAGTGTAAATCACCAGAATCTAGTCTAATACCTAAAGGCTTATGGCCTTTTTCTCTTAAATCTTTGAATATTTTTATAGCATTAGGAAGTCCACTATTTAATACATTATAAGTGTCTATAAGTAAAAGGCATTTATCTGGATATATGTCAGCATAAGCTTCAAATGCCTCTAATTCTGTATCAAATTTTTGAACCCAGCTATGAGCTTGAGTTCCTACTACAGGAACATCAAATAATTTACCTGCTAAAACATTAGCAGTGGCATTACATCCCCCTATCATAGCAGCTCTAGCACCATATGTACCGGCATCAGGACCTTGAGCACGTCTAAGTCCAAACTCAAACACTGGATCTCCTTGAGCAGCAAAACAAACTCTAGATGCCTTCGTTGCTATAAGTGATTGAAAATTAACAATTGTTAATAAGGCAGTTTCAATTAATTGGGCTTGATATAATGGAGCTTTTACAGTAAGTATAGGCTCATTTGGGAACATTATAGTACCTTCTTCAACTGAGTATATATCCCCTGTAAATTTGAAATTCTTCAAAAACGTTAAAAATTTATCAGAAAAAAGATTTAGGCTTTTAAGATACTTTAAATCTTCATCGGAAAAATTTATGTTTTTTATATACTCAACAAATTGATCTATACCACACACTATTGTGTAGCCCCCGTTGCAAGCATTTTTTCTAAAAAACATATCAAATACTACAACATCTTCATGAATATTTTTTTCAAAATAACCATTTATCATAGTGAGTTGATACAAATCAGTAAGAAGTGTTAAATTTCTCATTGCATTTCTCCTTAAATATATATAATTATAAAATCACTTCGTATATGGATTAGTATGAAAAGCTAGTTGATTAAAAAACCCCACATATATACTAAAACACAATATAGTGCAAGTTTCAAGTATAAAGTAGTATATATAAATCATAAAATTTATCTAGAGGGGAGGCGATTTAATGGCAAGAATATGGTTTTACATGATTGCTATAGGAATAATAGGCAGTATGGCATTTAATAATCTAGGAGAACTAAACAAAGTAATACTAACAGAAGCATCTAAAGGAGTAGAATTTGCAATAAGTTTAGCAGGAGTAATGGCTCTTTGGATGGGAATAATGAACATAGCAAAAGATGCTGGACTGATAGAAAAAGTTGGACAAAAACTAAACCCTATAATGACAAGACTTTTCCCATCTATACCTAAGGGGCATAAAGCTATGTCTTATATGGTTATGAATATAGCTTTGAATATGGTAGGGGCAGGTAATGGGGCTACAGCATTTGGACTAAAAGCTATGGAAGAACTGCAAACTTTAAATCGTAAAAAGGATACGGCGACAAATGATATGATAATGTTTTTAGTCATTAATATATCATCAATTCAATTAATACCATTTACTATGCTCAAAATAAGAATGGATTTAGGTTCTCAAGATCCAAGCCAAATAATAGTAACTACATTATTTGCAACAACAGTATCAACAATAATAGCTATAATAACCTGTAAATTATTACAAAATAGAAGGAGGGTAAGATAGGTGGAGCTATTTTCAAATATACTTGTCCCTCTAATAATACTTTATATAGTTATTTATGGAAGGCATAAAAAAATAGATATATATGATAGTTTTGTAAAAGGGGCAATAGATGGTCTTAAATCAGCTTGGTCTATAACACCTTACATAATAGGAATATTTTTAGCAATAGGGATATTTAAAACAGGGAAAGGAATAGAAATGCTTGAATTTTTATTTAAGCCAATAGCAGAGCTAATGAGTATACCGAAAGAACTTATAGGATTAATAATAGTAAAACCTCTTTCAGGAAGTGGTGCACTTGGAATGTATACTGAATTAGCTCAAAGAGTAGGCATAGATACTATAATAGAAAAAATGGGGTCTACAATAGTTGGAGCATCTGAAACCATTTTTTACACAATGGCTATATACTATGGGAGTTTAAAAATAAAGAATACTAGACATACTCTAACTTGCGCTATGATAAGTCATATTGCAGGCGTAATAGCGTCTGTATTTATATGCTATATATTATTTACAACTTAATATTCCTATAAAATGTACGAGGTGGTATAATTAAAATATAGAAACCAATTGACATTGATTTGTTAATTATATAGAATTAGTTTTAAATAGTAACAAAATTACATAGAATGAATAAAATATATTTATTTAGTAAAATATAGAAATATACAAAGCTGAGAAGAGAAGAGTAAATAAAGACTTTTTCTACAGAGAGCTAGGTTAGGTGAAAGCTAGTGTTAAAGAAATTATTGAAGATGGCCTCGGAGCTTTTTATCCGAATGATAGATGAGATTCTATTTTTAAGATAAAACGATTAGACACGTTATAGTCTGCTAAGATATCTAAATTAGTTTAAGATACTATATTGATATGAGTATAAACCATAAAGTTTTAACTTTTAAAGTAGTATTTATAAATTTAGATAATTAGGGTGGTACCGCGAATAATCTCGCCCCTATGTATATCATAGGAGGCGAGTTTTTTGATACAAATAGTTTTTGATTTTTATATAAAACTAAAAAGCTAAATTTTTAATTAAAATAAATCAGGAGGTATTAAAATGACAAAACCAACTTTTTACGTAACAACTCCTATATACTACCCAAGTGGTAACTTACACATAGGACATACTTATACAACTGTTGCAGCAGATGCAATAGCAAGATTTAAACGTTTCTGTGGATATGATGTAAAGTTCTTAACAGGAACAGATGAGCACGGAGAAAAGATACAAAAAACTGCTAAGGCAAAAGGTATGACTGAAATAGAATACTTAGATGGAATGATAGCAGACATACAAAAATTATGGAAGACTATGGATATATCATATGATGATTTCATAAGAACTACACAAGATAGACATAAGGTAATAATCCAAAAGATATTTACTAAGTTATATGAACAAGGGGATATATACAAAGGAGCTTATGAAGGTAAGTATTGTACTCCATGTGAAAGTTTCTGGACAGAATCGCAATTAGTAGATGGAAACAAGTGTCCTGACTGTGGAAGAGAAACTTATGATGCTAAGGAAGAAGCTTATTTCTTCAAATTATCAAAATATGAAGATAGATTAAGAGAATTATTTGCTGATCCTAACTTCTGTTTCCCAGTATCAAGAAAAAATGAGATGGTTGCAAACTTCTTAGATAAAGGATTAGAAGATTTATGTGTAACTAGAACAACTTTTGATTGGGGTATAAAGGTGCCATTTGATGAAAAACATGTAATATACGTTTGGGTGGATGCTTTATGCAACTATATAACAGCTTTAGGATACATGAGTGAAAATGATTCAGAATACAAAAAATTCTGGCCAGCTAACGTTCATATAGTAGGTAAAGAAATAATGAGATTCCATACAATAATATGGCCAGCTATACTTATGGCATTAGGTGAAGAAGTACCTACACAAGTATATGGACATGGATGGATATTATTCGATAATGATAAGATGAGTAAATCAAAAGGAAACATAGTTTATCCAGAACAAATGATAGAAAGATATGGAGTAGATGCTCTTAAATACTTCTTATTAAGAGAATTTGCATTTGGTCAAGATGGTAACTATACTCATAGAAACTTTGTAACTAGACTTAACTCAGATTTAGCAAATGATTTAGGAAACTTAGTAAGTAGAACTGTTGCAATGGTTGAAAAGTATAACAGTGGAATAATACCAATGCCAAAAGCTACTACTGAATTTGATGCTGACTTAAAAGAAACTGCTAGATTATCAGTAGAAAACTTTGAAAATGAAATGAACAAACTTCAATTTAATGAAGCATTAGAAAGTGCTTGGAAATTAATAAGAAGAACTAACAAGTATATAGATGAAACTATGCCTTGGGCTTTAGCTAAAGATGAAGCTAACAAAGATACTTTAGATACAGTATTATACAACTTATGTGAAGCTATAAGAATAGTAGCGACTATGATAAATCCAATAATGAATGCTACAGTTAATAAGATATACGCTCAATTAGGAATAGTTGACGAAAGCTTAAAGACTTGGGAAAGTACAAAAACTTTCGGACTTATAGGAGAAAATACTAAAGTTGAAAAGGGTGAAGCTTTATTCCCTAGATTAGATATAGAAAAAGAAGTAGAAGAATTAAACGAATTATTTGCAGAAAAGAAAGAAGACGTAGTAGAAGTAGCTCCATTAGAGCACAAAGAAAATATAACAATAGATGAACTAGATAAAGTAGAGCTAAGAGTAGGTAAAGTTTTAAGTTGTGAAAAACATCCAAAAGCAGATAGACTTTTAGTATCTCAAATAAAATTAGGATCAGAGACAAGACAAATAGTATCTGGAATAGCTAAATGGTACAAGCCAGAAGATATGGTTGGAAAAGATGTTATAGTTGTTTGTAACTTAAAGCCAGTTAAGCTAAGAGGAGTAGAATCTCAAGGTATGATATTAGCTGCTGGAGATGATGGTGACGATTTAGTAGTACCAGTAGCTACAGGTGCTAAGGATGGATGCGAAGTTCGTTAATTAGTTAGGAGAATAAAAATGTTATTTGACTCACATGCACATTTAAATAGTGAAAGATTTGATGAAGATAGAGAAGAATTAATAGAATCTTTAAAAGAAAAAGGTGTAGATTTAGTATTAAATCCAGGAGCAGATATAGAAACATCAATAACTAGTGTAGAATTAGCTAATAAATATGATTTTATATATGCAGCAGTTGGAGTACATCCACACGATGTTAAAGATTTAGATGAAACTGCAATAGATACTTTAAGAAAATTAGCTACTGAAAATGAAAAAGTAGTGGCTATAGGTGAAATAGGATTAGACTATTACTATGATAATTCACCTAGAGAAGAGCAAAAAGAATGGTTTAAAAAACAAATAGAATTAGCTAATGAGTTAAAATTACCTATAATAATACATGATAGAGATGCACATGGAGATACTTTTGAAATAATAAAAAATACAAAATCTCCAGAAATAGGATGCGTGCTTCATTGTTATAGCGGAAATGTTGAATTAGCTAGAGAATATGTGAAAATGGGTTGCTATATATCAATACCAGGAACAGTAACTTTTAAAAATAATAAAAAAACTAGAGAAGTAGCAAAAGAAATACCTCTAGAATATTTATTAATAGAAACTGATTCACCATATATGGCTCCAGAGCCTCATAGAGGAAAAAGGAATGACCCATCGTTAGTTCAATTTGTAGCAGATAAGATAGCTCAAGAAAAAGGTATATCTTACGAGCAAGTTTGCAAAGCTACAAAAGAAAATGCTAAAAGATTATTTAATATAAAATAAAAGCCCTTGAGACTATACAGTCTCAAGAGCTTTTTTTAATACAATTATAAAAAATTTATATATGGTTTTGGAGTAAAAAATTCAGTATAGACTATGGTCAAGAAAATTTGAATTATAATTCTATGCATTATAATGATTACGTAAATATTGTAAAACACAATAAAAATAAAGTGTAAAAATAAAAACTATAGTACATAATGATACTATAGTTTTTGTTTTTCCTTGATAAAATTACATAAAAAACGTAAAATATAGAAATGAAGTTAAGACAGGATACAAAACAAATAAAAGGTGAATTGATAATGATAAAAGAAATAATAGTTGTAGAAGGAAGAGACGATGTTACAGCAGTAAAAAGAGCTGTAGATGCAGAACTTATAACAACTGGTGGATTTGGATTTCCTAAAGGTGTTATGGAAAGAATAAAATCTGCTCAAAAAAGACGTGGAGTAATAATATTTACAGACCCTGATTTTGCAGGTGAAAAAATAAGAAAGAAAATAGCTGCAGAAGTTCCAGGATGTAAGCATGCTTTTTTACCAAGAGAGGAAGCTAAGAAAGATGGTGACATTGGTATAGAAAATGCTACACCAAAAAGTATAATAGCAGCTCTTGAGAGAGTTAGAACAGAAAGTACAGAAAAAAGAGATGAATTTAAGCAAGTTGATTTAATAAGAAATGGACTTATAGGAAATGAAGATGCATCTAACAGAAGAGATGAATTAGGAAAAATACTTGGAATAGGATATGGAAATGCCAAGCAATTCTTAAATAGATTAAATAATTACGGAGTTACTAGAGAAGAATTTGAAAAATCACTAGAAACTTTAGATAAATAAATATAAAAGGAGAGAAATTAATGGATAGACTTTCATCACATAGAGCCACAAAAGATGTAGTTGAAAAGCACGGATTTAAATTTTCAAAGTCTTTAGGGCAAAACTTTTTAATAGATGATAATGTAATAGATAAAATATTAAGAGGGGCAAGACTTTCTGAAGGAGACTACATAATAGAAGTAGGTCCTGGTATAGGTACACTTACTCGTGAGATGGGTAAAGTAGCTCAGAAAGTCGTAGCTATAGAAATAGATAAAACATTAATACCTATATTACAAGGTGAAACATTAAAAGACTTTGATAATATAGAAGTTATAAATCAAGATATATTAAAAGTAAATGTCCAAGAATTAGTAAAAGAGAAGCTAAATGGAGGACCAGTTAAATTAGTTGCAAACTTACCATACTACATAACAACTCCAATAGTTATGAAATTCTTAGAAGAAGACATACCAGTAACTGATATAGTTGTAATGGTACAAAAAGAAGTTGCAGATAGAATGAATGCAGTACCAGGCACAAAAGATTATGGAGCTTTATCAGTAGCAGTTCAATATTACTGTGATACAGAAATAGTAGCAAAAGCACCAAGACATATGTTTATACCACAACCAAATGTTGACTCAACAGTTATAGGGCTTCACGTAAGAGAAGAAAGAAAGTATCCAGTTGATAATGAGGAAATATTCTTTAAGACTGTTAAAGCTGCTTTTGGACAAAGAAGAAAAACATTACTTAATGCATTAGGTGGATTAGGGTTCTTAAGTAAAGATGAAATAAAAGAAGTATTAAGTGCTGCTAATATAGATGAAAAGAGAAGAGGAGAAACTTTATCAATAGAAGAGTTTGCCACTTTATCAAATAAAGTAAATGAAAAAGTACCTTCAAAATAATTGAAGGTACTTTTTTTATAATCATACTCATATACTATTAAGAGAAATTATGTTAAAAGGGGGATTAAAAGTGGCAGCTAAAAAAAAATTTAAGAGAGATTATATAATCCTTGAAGCTAAGGACACTAACTTTAGATACAAAGAACGTGTTTTACCAAAAGCATTTGCTAAAGTAGAGATAAATGATGAAAAATCAATAATTTCATTATATGTAGAAAATCTTAAATTTATGAAAGATGGATATAGGGTAGTTGCTATACAAAGCGATTATGATACCCTTGATTTAGGAAAGGTATTGCCAAGTGAGCAAGGAAAAGGTGAGTTCACATTAAATTTAGCCAGAGAAGATGTAGATATAAAAGGGATAGCTCTTTTATATGAAAAAACTGTACCTCTTATAGGGTTTAAAGGCACTAAGATAGATAATTACGAGGAAATATTATTTGCAGGAGAAGAGTATGAAGATGACGAAGAATTTGAGGAATATGAAGAAATAGAGTATATAGAAGTAGATGATAATGACGAAGGGTTTGAGGAATATGAAGAAATAGGATATATAGAAGTAGATGATAATGACGAAGAGTATGAAGTGTATGAAGAAATAGAGTATATAGAAATAGATGATAACGAAGAAGAGTATGAAAATGAAGAAGAATATGAAGAAGATAGTGTATACAACTCAGATGATGGTTATTACAAAATTATAGAGGAGGATGTAAAGCCTCAAGCTAGAGAAGAATATAATGAATATGATAATATAGATAAAACTATAGAGAAAAATAGAAAAAGTAGTGAGCCTAAAGAAAAGAAGACATATCCTACTGTTTCACATCAACAAAAAACACGTCAAAAGTATGCAAAAACAAATTCTATAGATGAATACCAAAAAACGGCAGGAACACTTTTAATGCCAAGACAAATAAAAAAAGGGCTTAAACATTTTAAGGAAGTAAGACCATTTATCAAAGATGAAATAGACAATACTAGATGGTGGAAAATTGAAATAAGTCCTACAACTTTATGTGGATACACTATGCCTTACTTAGGATATGTTAATACTCTAAATTACACAATGTATAGTGATGCAGTAATGCAATCATATAAATATAGACATTACTTATTTGGTGTACAATATGATGAGTATAACAAGAGAAAGAATTATATATACGCAGTCCCAGGAAATAAAACAGAGCAACCAGATAAAGGTCATACAGGATTTAGAGAATACCAGCCTTGTGACACAAGAAATGATAGCTTAGGATACTGGTTATGTATGATAGATTCAAGAAGTAGAAAAATAATAAAATAGAATAAATTACCTCACATATTGATAATTTTTTGATAATGTTCTAAAATTATAGGTAGACCAAGTATAACTGGAGGAGAATATATGATAAATAATCAAAGACTAATCAATGAATTTTTAGAGCTAGTTCAAATCGACAGTCCATCTTCAAAAGAAGGCAAAATAGCTGAAGTTCTAGTCGAAAAACTAAAAGAAATAGGTTTAGAAGTTGTTATAGATGGTGCTGGTGTAAAAGCTGGTGGAGAAACAGGAAATGTAATTGCTACATTAAAAGGAAATAGAGAAGGTAAAACATTACTTTTCACTTCACATATGGATACAGTTAGTCCTGGTATAGGAGTAAAACCTATAATAGACGAAGCTAATGGCATAATAAAAAGTGATGGAACAACAGTACTAGGGTCTGATGATAAAGCTGGTATAGCTGCTATATTAGAGGCATTAAGAACAGTTAAGGAAAATGATATCCAACATGCAGATATACAAGTTGTATTCTCAATATGGGAAGAAGGCGGATTATATGGTGCTAAGTACTTAGA
Source organism: Romboutsia sp. 1001713B170131_170501_G6 (assembly GCF_015668195.1). Classification (NCBI taxonomy): domain Bacteria; kingdom Bacillati; phylum Bacillota; class Clostridia; order Peptostreptococcales; family Peptostreptococcaceae; genus Romboutsia; species Romboutsia sp. 1001713B170131_170501_G6. Next base: position 57,427 of record NZ_JADPFC010000008.1, on the reverse strand, counting down.
TTATTCTAAAGTAAATGCAGACTATGCATTTGTTTTAGATAGTGGTGGAGCTCCAGGAGAAATAATAATTCAAGCGCCAGCACAAGATGCTATAAAGGTCAAAATAATAGGAAAACCAGCTCATGCAGGTCTTGAGCCAGAAAATGGAGTAAGTTCAGTAATGGTTGCTGCAAGAGCTATAGAAAATATGAATTTATTAAGAATAGATGAAGAAACTACTGCTAATATAGGTATAATAAATGGTGGAATAGCAACAAATATAGTTATGCCAGAATTAGAAATAGCAGCAGAAGCTAGAAGCTTAAGCGAAGAAAAATTAGATGCTCAAACAAATCATATGGTAGATGTATTCAAAAAAGCAGCTAAAGAATTTGGAGCTAAAATAGAAATAGAAACTACAAGAGCTTATGCACCATTTAGTATATCTGAAGATGATGAAATAGTAGTGCTAGCTAAAAAAGCTTTTGCTAATATGAATATAGAAGGTCACACAACATCTACAGGTGGAGGTAGTGATACTAATATATTAAATAAAAATGGAATAAAAGCAGTTAACCTAGGTATAGGTATGAAGAATGCTCATACATTAGAAGAATATATAGCTATAAAGGATATAGAAAATTCTGCTAAAATGGTAACTGAGTTAATAAAAGAAGCATAAATTAAAAATTTAAAACTAATTAGAAATAGTATCTAAATTGCTTTTAGATACTATTTTTATGTTAAAAGATAAGAAAAAAATGTATAAAAATTAAAAAATGTACAAGTATTTATGTAGAAGGGTGTAGTAATTTCCCTGGAAATAAGTATAATAAGTAATTATGTCTTACAAAAACTACATAAAAGTAATATAATTATCTTATGATTATATGGATAAAGGAGGCGTGAAGATGGCTAAAAAGAAAAAAATCAAAAAAAAGGTTTTAGTAGCTCTTACTGTAGTGTTATTCTTTGTATGCTATTTTTTAGGATTTACCTTGTTTAAAGATACAAAAGACAAAGAACCAGGACAACAAACGACAGAGGCACTAGAAGATGACACAAGACCATTAATAAAACAATTGAGCTCTAAAAGTAAAATATACTTATCAGACTCAAAAGTAGAAAGTGTTAGAATAGAAAAGGATTATTGGGATAATATAACTGTGTTATTTACAGAATTTACAAAAATAAGAAAGCCACAATCATACACTCCTATATACAATGGTAACTCAGATGATGGAATTAGATTTTCAACAGACTTGAATTACTTTAGAGTATACACTGTCAGCAAAGAAGAGTACTATAAAGTTCCGGTTGCTACAAAAAAAGAACTTAGTAAGCTTTTAAGTGAGAGTATATATTTGTCATTTGACTTTATAAAGCAGTATAAGAGCTGGGATACTGTAAAAATAACTTATAAAGATGAAACTAAGAAAATATTTGGCTGGAATTTTAAAGAGCTAGCACTTAAAATGGTTCAAAAGAGAATGGTTGGTAAAGTTCAGCCAGAAAAGAGTAAAGAAAGAAGTAAGTATAACTTTACTATAAATATTCAAGGCGAGAACTATGATGCTAAGGTAGAAACAATGGGTAAAGATTATGTAAAAATAACACAAGGTGAAGGAAAGAATAAAATCCAGGCATATTATGAGGTTCACACTGGTTTATATGATTATCTTGTAAAAGATATATTTAAATTAGAGGAATAAGTATTTTAATAAATAAAAAGGATATACTAATTAGTATATCCTTTTTATTTATTAATTTTCAACTAATTCTTCAGCTACCTTGTATATAGGTCCTGCACCAGCAGTTATTACTAAATCATTAGAAGAAACATTATCACGAAGATAGTCAACTATATCTTCAAATTTACTTATATAAGCAACATCAACATGATTTTGATATAATTTTTCAACTAAATCTTTAGAATGAATATCTCCTGGGTCATTTTCTCTAGCAGCATAGATGTCAGTTATGATAACTTTATCAGCAGAATAAAATGCTTCAGCGAACTCATTTAAAAGAGACTTAGTTCTAGTGTAAGTATGAGGTTGGAATATACACCATAACTTAGACTTCTTCATCTTTTTAGCAGCAGATAAAGTAGCCTTTAATTCAGTAGGATGATGAGCATAATCATCAACTATTAATGCATCATTATATCTACCCTTAACCTCAAATCTTCTTCCAACACCAGAATAAGATTTTATATTTTCTCTTATAAGTTCTAATTCTATATTAGAAACATAAGCAACTAATATAGCAGCAGTAGCATTGTAGATGTTATGAAGTCCTGGAACAGAAAGTTCAAATACACCTAAATTTTTACCATTTAATTCTAATTCGAATATACCATGACCTTTTTCACTGAAGCTTATATTTTTAATTAAAGCATCGTTACCTAAATTTGTACCATACTTTATAACAGTAGCTTTTACATCGTGTAATATATCATTTGTATTTTCATCATCTCCGTTTATTATGAAATAACCATCTTTAGGAAGTAATTTACCAAACTTATTAAAAGATGCTTTTATTTCATCTAAACCTGAGAAGTAGTCTAAATGGTCTTCCTCTATATTTAAAACTGTTGATATCTTAGGGTTAAAGTTTAGGAAACTATCAACATATTCACATGCCTCTGTTATGAAATGATCAGAGTTACCTATTTTAACATTACCACCTATACTACTTAAATTTCCACCAACTAGTATAGTTGGATCTAAATCTGCGTATTGGAATATAGTAGATAACATAGAAGTAGTTGAAGTTTTACCATGAGTACCAGAAATTGCTATAGAGTTTTTGTACTCTCTCATTATTTGACCTAAGAAAGTAGCTCTGTTTACAACAAGTTTATTCTTTTCTCTAGCTGCAATAAGCTCAGCATTATCATCATGAACTGCCGCAGTGTAAACAACCATATCTACATCATCTGCTAAATGTTCCTTTTCATGTCCTATAAATATATTAGCGCCTTGAGATCTAAGTTTATCTAATAGGTAAGATTCGTTTGAATCTGAACCAGAAACTTTATATCCTTTATTAAGGCATATTTCAGCTAAAGCACTCATGCTTATGCCACCGATTCCAATGAAATGTATCTTCATAAGAAAACCACCTTTCTTTTAATTAAGCCCTACAATATGAACTATGTTTGTGGTATAATAGTATAATGTTCAATATTTTATGATTAATATACATATACTATATTACATATACAATATATTAAAAAATTGCTTAAAACATAACCATTATTATACCATAATAAACATGGTTATGCATTATTTAGTTTATATAGAAGAAGCTGCAATCGTAGGAGGTTAAATGCATGAAATTTAAAAGAACGGAAAGAATTGGTGCCATAGTAAAGATATTGTCGGACAATCCAAATAAGATATTTACATTAGGCTATTTTACAAATAAATTTAATGCTGCTAAATCTACAATAAGTGAAGATCTAATAGTAGTAAAAAATGTTTTTGAAAAATTAGAACTAGGGAAAGTAATAACAATATCAGGAGCGGCTGGTGGAGTAAAATATATACCAAAAACATCAAAAGCAGAAAATGAAGAATTTTTAATGGAATTATGTCAAAAAATAAGTGACGAATCTAGAGTATTATCAGGAGGATTTTTATATTTAATAGACTTAATATATGATCCTACTATAGCATCAAAAATAGGTAAGATATTTGCATCAAATATAGATTATGCAGAAGCTGACTGTGTAGTTACAATGGAAACTAAGGGAATTCCAATGGCTCTTATGACAGCTAAAGCAATGAATTTACCACTTGTTATAATAAGAAAAGATATAAAAGTGTCAGAAGGACCTACACTAAGTATGACTTATGTTAGTGGAAATACTTCTAAAGTGGAAAGTATGAGCTTACCAAGAAGAGCAGTTAAGCCAAATAGTAAAGTTATATTAATAGATGACTTCATGAGAGGTGGAGGTACAATCAAAGGTATGACAGATCTTATGAGTGAATTTGGAGCGGAAGTTATAGGAACGGGAGTATTTATATCTACAATGAAGCCAGAAGAAAAAATGGTAAAAGATTATATATCTTTAATTCAATTAGATGTAAATGGAGATAATATAATAGTAGAACCAAATTTAAAGACATTTAAAGACGAATACCAAAAAGAATTTGTCGAAGGGGACTGTGATATAGAAGAAATCATAGAAGATTAGGTAAATAATAAATTTACAAAAACTATAAATTTTCAAAAAATAAAAAAGGATATTCAAATATTTAATAGAATACTAAACTATAAGAAAATATATATATAAAATTTATAAATACATTAATTTGTCAAATTCAAAAGGGGGATATAAAAGGATGAAGATAACTGACGTAAGAATAAGAAAAATAACTGACGAAGGAAAAATGAAGTGTATAGTATCTATAACTTTTAACAACTTATTTGTTGTGCATGATATAAAGGTTATAGAAGGACATAATGGATTATTCATCGCTATGCCAAGTAGAAAAATAGGGGAAGGTAATTTCAGGGATATAGCTCATCCAATAAATGCAGAGATGAGACAAGTATTAGAAGATGCAGTATTAAATGCATATCATGAAGCAGTTGCTCAATTAGAAGTTGCAGCTGAATAATTATATAGAATTTTTTTATTGTTTATTATAAAGAGTCGAACTATTCGACTCTTTTTTATATTTAAAATTTTTGTTTAAATGTATACTTTTTTGACAAAAGGTGTTATATTAATTAGTAGTAACAAAGTATTGTATACAAACTATATTATATACATAATATAATAACATAGATAAAATAGTTATAAAGAATGGAGTGGAGAAATGAACTTTAAATCTATAATCCTTGCAGCAGGAAAAGGAACAAGAATGAAGTCTAAATTTCCAAAAGTAATTCATAAAGTATGTGGAAAAGAAATGGTTAACCACGTAATAGATGTATGTAAAAATTCAGGGGTTAACGATATAGTAGCAATATTAGGCCACGAAAGCGAAGTAGTAAAATCAAAACTACCAGAACATACAATGATAGCAATGCAAACAGAGCAATTAGGTACTGGTCATGCTGTTATGATGGCTAAAGAATACATAAATGATGAAGATATAATTGTAGTATTATGCGGAGACACACCTTTAGTAAAAGAAGAAACACTTAAAAAACTATTCGATTATCACATAGAAAATGAGTATCACACAACAGTGCTTACAACAGTAGTAGACAATCCAACAGGGTATGGAAGAATAATCAGAGATGAAAATTCAGATTTACTAAAAATAGTAGAGCAAAAAGATGCTTCAGAAGAAGAAAAGTTAGCTAAAGAGATAAACTCAGGAATATACTGCTTCAATGGAAAGAGTTTAAGAGAATCTTTAGATTTATTAGATAACAACAATGCACAAGGAGAGTACTACTTAACAGACACTATACAAATAATGAGAAATAAGGGTCTTAAAGTAGGAGCTTTCAATGGTTCTACAATAGAAGAACTAATGGGAGTAAACTCAAGAGTAGAGTTATCTAGAGCAGAGCAAATAATGAGACAAAGAATAAATGAATCTCACATGGTAAATGGAGTAACAATCATAGATACTAATTCAACATATATAGAAGCTGGAGTTGAAATAGGAAATGATACAGTAATATACCCAGGAACTATGTTAATGGGAAGCACAAAAATAGGTTCAAGCTGTATAATTGGAATGAATTGTAGTATAACAAATTCAGAAATTGGCGATTATACAGAGGTGAAAAATTCAACTATAGTTGATAGTGTAGTAGGAGAAAACACTACAGTAGGGCCATATGCATATTTAAGACCGAAGAGTAATATAGGTAACAATGTAAAGATAGGAGACTTCGTAGAAGTTAAGAATGCTACAATAGAAGATAATTCTAAAGCATCTCACCTAGCATATATTGGAGATGCTCATGTTGGAAAGGGTGTAAACATAGGATGTGGAGTAGTATTTGTAAACTATGATGGTAAAAACAAAGCAAAATCTATAGTAAAAGATGGAGCATTCATAGGTTCAAACTCTAACCTAGTGGCACCAGTAACAGTAGAAGCAAAAGGATATGTAGCAACAGGTTCAACTATAACAGATGATGTTCCACAAGGAGCACTTGCAGTAGCAAGACAAAGACAAGTGAACAAAGAAGGTTGGGTAGAGAAGAAAGATCAAAAGGATAAAAAATAGCAACTAAACAGCTTATTATTTTTTTTAGGCAAAAGCCTAGATTTTAAATAAATTAAACAAAGTTTCAAAAATTTTGGGAGGATTTACATGAACACTAGCGGAAGCGAAATAAAAATAATATCAGGAAATGCATCTAATGAATTAGCTAAGAAAATAGCAGATCATATAGGTGTAGAATTATGTGACTGTCAAGTAGGTACATTCAGTGATGGTGAAATAAGCGTAAACATAAATGAAACAGTAAGAGGTTGTGATGTTTTCGTAGTTCAATCAACTAATAGTCCAGTTAATGACAACTTAATGGAATTATTAATAATAATAGATGCATTAAGAAGAGCATCAGCAGGAAGAATAACAGCAGTTATACCTTACTACGGATATGCAAGACAAGACAGAAAAGCTAAGGCAAGAGATCCAATCACAGCTAAATTAGTTGCAAACTTAATAACAGCAGCAGGTGCAGACAGAGTATTAACTATGGACTTACATGCTGCACAAATACAAGGTTACTTTGATATACCACTAGATCATTTACAAGGAGGAAGCATACTAGCTGATTACTTCAACAAAAAGAATATAGAAGATTTAGTAGTAGTTTCACCTGATTTAGGAAGTGTAACAAGATCAAGAAACTTTGCTAACAACTTAAACGGAGATGTTCCAATAGCTATAATAGATAAGAGAAGACCTAAAGCTAACGTATGTGAAGTAATGAACATAATAGGTGATGTACAAGGTAAGAATGTTATATTATTAGATGACATGATAGATACAGCGGGAACTATAACAAATGCAGCAAATGCTTTAAAAGAATTTGGTGTTAAAGATGTATATGCTTGTTGTACTCACGGAGTATTATCAGGACCAGCTATGGAAAGAATAGAAAACTCTGCAATAAAAGAATTAATAGTTTTAGATACTATACAACTTCCAGAAGAAAAGAAAATAGATAAAGTTCAAATAGAAACAGTTGCTCCATTATTCGGAGATGCTATAAAGAAAATATTTGCTAACGAGTCAGTTAGTAAGTTATTCTAGTTAAATAGATAAAGGATACCTATATAGGTATCCTTTTGTTTTGTTGCAATGAAAATGGATATAAAAGAATATCTGATAAAGTTTAATATAGAATTTCAGATTAAATAAATGATTCAGGTAATATTAAGCAAAAAAAGACTTAGGATATTGATAATATGTATATTAGCTTAAATGATTTCTAAAGTAATAAAATGGAAATATAGAAAGAAGAAAATTCAACATATATGAAAATATTCTAGTACGATTATCTAAGTATGCTAAATATGATGATTATATAAGGTAAATGGTTTTATGAATTACTACTCTTCAATAAATTTCGGTAAGATAGTAGATAATGTACTAACTACAGGAAATTATGAGCATAATGAAGAAATAATACAAAATTTTAAAAGATTGTTTATCAGTGATGTTATTTCAGGAATAGAGAACTTATATGATATCTATACAGATATAAAAGGAGATATTTTAGCTAAAATCCAATTTATAGCATATAACTGAAAAAGAGATATTCTTAAGTTTGATACAGGTAAGTCTCAAGACTAGAAATCAGAAGAGTATAATCCATTCCAATACACATTAAAAAATCATAATATATGAGGAGGAAACCATGAATATATTTAGTTTATTAGAAATAGGAGTAGAGTTAGGAGCCTCAGATATACACATAACAGTAGATAGTCCTCCGATAGCTAGGATAAAAGGAAGCTTCGTAAAGTTGAATGAAGAAAGTTTAACAGAACAAGATACTGAAATTATGGCCAGGGAAATAACAGGAAATAAAAAATTTAAAACTCTAGAAGAACATGGAGAGGTGGACTTATCCATATCTCTTGAATGTGGAGATAGACTTAGAGTAAATGCATATAAGCAAAAAGGGAAATATGCAATAGCCGTAAGGACTATAACATCTCAAATACCGTCGTTTAAAACATTGGGGTTACCTGATGTTATAGTTACTTTCGCAGAAAAGAATAAAGGGTTAGTGCTTGTAACAGGACCAACCGGAAGTGGTAAAAGTACAACCTTAGCTAGTTTAATAGATATAATAAATTCAGCTCAAGAAAAACATATAATAACACTAGAAGATCCTATAGAATATGTTCATCATCACAAAAAAGGAATAGTAAACCAAAGAGAAATTGGTAGTGATACAGAAAACTTTAACTCAGCACTTAGAGCATCACTTAGACAAGATCCAGATGTTATTTTAGTAGGAGAAATGAGAGATACTGAAACTGTTTCAATAGCTTTAACTGCTGCAGAAACAGGACATTTAGTTTTTTCAACTTTACATACAGTAGGTTCAGCTAAGACAATAGATAGAATAGTTGATATGTTCCCAGCGGAACAGCAACAACAAATTAGAACTCAATTATCAACAGTATGCGAAGGAATTATATCACAGCAACTAATAAAAACTATAGATGGAAGAAATAGAGTTGTAGCATTAGAAGTTATGGTGACTACACCAGCAATAAGAAACTTAATAAGAGAAAATAAAACATACCAAATACAAAACATTATACAAACAAATTCTAAGTTAGGTATGAAGTCAATGGATCAAGAGCTAGTAAATTTATACAGACAAGGAAAAATCTCAAGAGATAGTGTATTAAGTAGGTGTTCTGACTACGAATACACATCTAGATTAGTTGGAGGGGTTAATTATTAACCAAGTAACGAACTATATCCATTCTAGAGGATGTTAGAGATGATATAGTTAGATTAAAGTCAAGTAGTGGTAAATTGGTTAAAAATAAAATTATAGATAAAGTGGCTAATATTCAAATAAAAACTATAGAGTTATTTAAATATGTACATAAAATTGGTAAATATGATGAGGAAAAAATAAAATCTTTAGTGAATGATATAGATTTGATACTAGAATTAAAATGCGACTTATGGTATGTAAACTATTTATAATATAATAAAAAAATTAGGAAAGGAGATAAATTTACAGATGGAAGTGTATTATATATTTATATTTTTTATCTTTGGAATAATCTTTGGTAGCTTCTTTAACGTATGTATATATAGAATACCAAACAAACAATCAATATCTAATCCACCATCGCATTGTTATAATTGCAACACACGACTAAAACCACTAGATTTAGTACCTGTACTAAGCTGGACTTTTCTAGGAGGAAAATGCAGATATTGTAAGCAAAAAATATCACCAAGATATGCATTAGTAGAACTTCTAACAGGGATATTATTTGTATTAGTATATAAAGTATACGGATTAAACACAATAACATTATACTACTTATTACTAGTATCACTACTAGTAATAATAACCTTCATAGATATAGATCACTATATAATACCAGATAGGTTAATAATCTTTGGTGCTGTAGGAGTGCTGACTTTTAACACCCTAGGACAAGGAGTAGGATTAAAGGAAAGTTTATTAGGGGGGCTAATCTGTGGAGGTGGTGCATTAGCACTAATTTACATAATAGAGCTATTAGTAAAAAAAGAAGTAATGGGTGGAGGAGACATCAAACTTTTTGTTATGGTAGGACTATTTTTAGGAGTTAAATACGGACTACTAACAGTATTATTAAGCGTATATGTAGGATCAATTTACGGAGTTTATACTATAATATATAGCAAGATAAAAAACAAAGAATATAATTCAATGATACCTTATGGACCATTCATATCCATAGGAGCATTAATTACCGTTCTATGTGGAACATCTATAATAGATTAGTATACGAATTTGTTTTTATGATTAGAGAATATAAATAAGGTCAATAATTAAATTGACCCTATTACTATGTTTAGATTATGATATATATAGTATTAATTTCAATAATAGCATCATATATATGCAATCAAAGAATATATAAAATATGTGATGAACTTAATCAAAATAAGCTAAATACAATAATAATTTACGTATTAAACCTGTCATCAATGTCTTTAATCTACTATAAATATGGAATAAACGCAGAGTCAATAAAGTACATATCGCTAATACCATTTATAATAGTTATATCAATAATAGATTATCACACTACATATATATATGATATAACTGTACTTAGTGGTATAATAATTCAAGGTGTAGTTTTTCTAATTACGATAAAATATGACACTAATACAATGAGTCACATAGTTGCACTATTAATAGGATTTATTGTACCATATATATTAGCCACGACAACAAAATCATTGGGACAAGGAGACATAGGCGTATACTGCTTATGTTGTTTTGTGTTAGGGCATAACTATTCAATGTATTTAATTGCTATATCATTTATTTTAGCTTGTCCGTATTCAGTATAGATACTTTTATATAGAAGTGATAAAATGAGAAAAATACCATTTGCACCATTTATATCTTTAGCAACAATAACAATAATAATAACAAATTATGATATATTAAATTTATATTTTGGCATAATAAGTAAATAGAGGAGGACAAAATATGTACGTAGTAGTAGGGTTAGGTAATCCAGGCAAGAAATATGAAAAAACTAGACATAATGTTGGTTTTGATGTTATAGATATTCTTGCAAAGGAATATAACATATCAGTGACGAAAATAAAGCATAAGGCCTTAATAGGAGAAGGAAGAATAGGTTCTGAAAAAGTTCTATTAGTTAAGCCGCAAACATACATGAATTTAAGTGGTGAAACTTTAATAGATATATATAAATACTATAAGGTAGATCTGAGCAATATAATAGTAATATATGATGATATTGACTTAGATGTGGGTAAACTAAGAATAAGGAAAAAAGGTAGTGGTGGAACTCATAATGGTATGAGATCAATCGTTAAGTGCTTAGGTTCAACAGAATTTCCAAGGGTTAGAGTTGGAGTATCTAAGCCTATGCCAGGCCAAGATTTAGCAGATTTCGTTCTTTCAAGATTTAGAAAAGAAGAAGTCGATGATTTAGAAAGAGGTCTTGAAAAAGCATATCATGCTGTTGAGACTATAATAAAGGAAGATATAGATTTATCTATGAATAAATATAATGGATAGTGAGGGGGAATTAATATGAATGATGTATTTGTATACCCTTTGCAAAATTCCAAAGAATATAAAGAAGTTATAAACTCTATACAGAAAAACAAAGGCTCATTACTTATTAATGGGCTTTTACCTGTACAAAAACCTCATATAGCATATTCACTATACAAGGACTTATCTAGACAAATGATAATTATAACAAGTAGTGATTTAGAGGCTAAAAAAGTATATGATGATTTAAACTTTTATATTAAGGATAAGGTGGAGTATTTAGGTTTTCAAGATATTTACTTCTACCATTTAGATGCAAAGGATAGAAATGAAGAAGCTAGAAAATTAAAGGTGTTGCTAAAATTGGCTAAAGGTGAGGATATAATTTTGGTAACATCTATTGAAGCTGCTTTAAAAAAATATATACCTAAAGACGTTCTTTTAGAAAATATATCAACGCATAAGATAGGTGATATTCTAAATGTAGAATCATTAAGTGAAAGATTAGTTGAGTTAGGATATGAAAGAGTTTCTAAGATAGAAGGTTTTGGTCAGTTTAGTATAAGGGGAGGAATAATAGATATATTCTCTCTAGAATACACAAACCCAATTCGTATTGAGCTATTTGATGATGAAATAGAATCTATACGAACTTTTGATGTTTTTACACAAAAATCTATTGAAAAGATACAAGAATTTTCTATAACTCCGTCTAGGGAGTTTATATATCCTAAAAAAATAGATGAATCTGTGGCTAGAATGAAAAAAGAAGTTAGTAAGCATACAGATGATGATGTTTTAGGTAATATAGATAAGATATCCAATAAGACTTACTTTGAAGGGATAGAAAATTATATAGATTATATATATACAGATGAAAATAAGAGTATTTTTAATTATTTAAGTGATGATGCAATAATATTTGTAAGTGATATAAGTAGGCTTAAGGAAAGATGTGAAAATTATATACATACTTTCAAAGAAAATTATAAGGTAAATCTTGAAAGAGGATTGGCACTTAAAAATCAAGGAAAACTTTTATATCATTATTCAGATTTAGAATTTATTGCATCTAATAAAAAGTTTGTAATAAACACTTTACTACCAAAGCCTATAAATGATTTTAATATAAAATCAATTGTAAACTTTGAGGCTAGGGAAATACCAACCTTTAATGCTAAGGTAGATGTATTAGTAGAAGAATTAAATAGATTAAAATACAACGGGTATAAAATAATTTTAGCTACTAATACTCTTGATAGGGCTAAGAAACTAAATTCAGATTTATTGGATTTAGGACTTGAATCAACTATCTCAGAAAGTAGAGATATAGAGATAAAATCGTCTCAAATAATAATAATACCAGCTCGTATAAGTAGTGGATTTGAGTATAAATCTATAAAGTACGCGGTTATAACTGATAATGAAATGATAGGTGTACATAAAAGAACTTCGTCATCTAAATCTAAAAAGTCTAAAAAAGGTAAAAAAATAGAATCTTTCTTAGAGTTAAGTGTAGGAGATTATGTTGTACACGAAAATAATGGAGTTGGTAGATACACAGGAATAGAGCAAATAACTGTGAATGCCGTAAAAAAAGACTATATGAAAATAGTCTATCAAGGTGGAGACAATTTATATGTACCAATAGACCAAATGGACAAAGTCCAAAAGTATATTGGAGTAGAGGAAGAGAAAGTAAAGCTTAATAAATTAGGAACAAATGAATGGACTAAGGCTAAAGCTAAGGTTAAAAAAGAAATAGAGGATATGACAAAAGACCTTATAGAGCTATATGCTAAACGTGAAAAAGTAAAAGGTTATAAATTCTCTGAAGACACTCCTTGGCAGTCAGAGTTTGAATCATTATTCCCACATCAAGAAACAGATGACCAATTAAAAGCCATAGAAGACACTAAAAAAGATATGGAATCAGATAAAGTTATGGATAGACTTGTTTGTGGAGACGTTGGATATGGTAAAACAGAAGTAGCTATAAGAGCTATTTTTAAAGCCTGTATGGAGCAAAAACAGGTTGCAGTATTAGTTCCGACTACAATACTAGCTCAACAGCATTACAATACTTTTAGGGAGCGTTTTGATAACTACCCAATAAGAGTAGAAGTATTAAGTAGATTTAAAACTCCTAAGCAACAAAAGCAAATAATTGAAGATGCTAAGAAAGGTTTGGTGGATGTACTTATAGGTACTCATAGAATAGTTTCTAAGGACATAAACTTACCTAACCTAGGATTAGTTGTTATAGATGAAGAACAAAGATTTGGAGTAAGACATAAAGAGGCTCTTAAAAAGATAAAATCAACAGTAGATGTATTAACTTTATCAGCAACACCTATACCTAGAACACTACATATGTCTCTAAGTGGAATAAGAGATATGAGTGTTATAGAAGAACCACCTCAAGAAAGACATCCTGTAATAACTTATGTTACAGAAGCAAAAGAAAGTGTTATACAAGATGAAATAGAGAGAGAGCTAGCAAGGGGAGGTCAAGTATTCTTTGTATATAACAGAGTAGAAAGAATCGAAGAAATGGCTAGTATGATACAACGTTTAGTACCAGATGCTCAAGTAGCCGTAGCTCATGGTAGAATGACTTCTAAAGCTTTAGAAGATATAATATTAGGCTTCTTAAATAAAGATTATAATGTATTGGTTTGTACAACTATAATAGAAACTGGTATGGATATATCTAATGCTAATACTATGATAGTATATGATGCGGATAAGATGGGTCTTGCACAACTTTATCAGTTAAGAGGTAGGGTAGGAAGAAGCTCAAGACAAGGCTATGCTTATCTTATGTATGAAAAGGATAAAGTACTAAGCGAAGTAGCAGAGAAAAGACTTAAAGCTATAAGGGAGTTTACAGAATTTGGTTCTGGGTTTAAAATAGCTATGAGGGACCTTGAAATAAGAGGTGCAGGAAATATACTTGGATCTCAACAACATGGGCATATGGCTGTAATAGGATATGATTTATACGTCAAGATGTTAAATGAAGCTATTAAAAAGGTTAAAGGTGAGGCTATTATCGAAGAAATAGATGTAGAAATAGATTTAAGTGTAAATGCTTATATACCAGATAGTTATATAAGTGATGAGCTAATGAAAATAGAAATGTATAAAAAAATTGCATCTATAGAAGATAAAGAAGATATGAAGGAAGTAGAAGAGGAGTTAGAGGATAGATTCTCTGATATACCTAAATCTGTTAAATGTTTATTAAGAATAGCATATATAAAAACACTGTGTAAAAAGCTAAAGATAGAAAAAGTTAGACAGTTAAAAGATGAAATAATACTTGCTCCAATAACAAGATACAAAACAAGTGAAAAAATAGGGTATAATATAGTGGTTGAGTTGGAAGAACTATTAGAAAAGATGTGTAGTATAAAATAAAATTAAATGAGGTGTTCAAATGAAAAAACTAATGTCAGTTGCAGTGGCTATGATGGTAGGGTTATCTGTCACAGCTTGCTCAAACTCACCTAAAGGTGATGGTACAGTAGCTACAGTTAATGGCCAAAAGATAACTGTTAGCGAATACGAAACAACTCTAGCTCTATACAAGCAATCAGTAGAGGCTATGTATGGAAAAAATGTATGGGATACAGAAGTTGAAAAAGGCGTTAAATATAAAGATAAGTTTAAAGAAAATATATTAGACCAAATGATAAATGTAGAAGTAGTATATGAACAAGCAAAAAAAGATAATTTACTACCTACTAAAGAAGAAGTAGATAAAAAATATAATGAATTAAAGAAAAATATAGATTCAGATAAAGAGTATAAGAAAGATATGGAAAAAATAGGAGCTAATGATGAATTTCTAAGAACTCAACAAGAACAAGACTTAGCTGTTCAAAATTACAAAGAAAATTTTGATAAGAATACTAAAATATCTGATGAAGAAATGAAAAAGTACTATGAAGACCATAAAAAAGACTATTACAAGGATGAAGTTAAAGCATCACATATATTAGTTTCAACACAAGATAAAAATGGAAAACCACTTTCTGATGAAAAGAAAAAAGAAGCTAAGAAAAAAGCAGAAGATCTACTTAAGAGAGCTAAATCAGGAGAAGAATTCTCAGAACTTGCAAAAGAAAATTCTGATGATCCAGGTTCGGCAGCACAAGGTGGAGATTTAGGATACTTTAGCAAAGGAATGATGGTTCCTGAATTTGAAAAAGCAGCATTTAATCTTAAGCCAGGTGAAATATCAGACATAGTAGAGAGTAGTTTTGGATACCATATAATAAAAGTTACAGATAAAGTAAATGAACAAACTCCATATGATGATGTAAAAGACTCAATAAAAACTATACTACTTAATGAAAAATTCACTGAGCAAGTAACTAAACTTACAAAAGAAGCAAAAATAGAGAAAAATAAAGATGTATTAGACAAAATAAGAATATAAATATAAAGGCTATGCAAATTATGCATAGTCTTTTTTGTATATTTTTCTTATCATTGGTAAAAATAAGCTTAAAGTTATTTATGGAGGGATAAACTAAACATGAGAGCGACAGGAATTGTTAGAAGAATAGATGATTTAGGAAGAGTTGTTATTCCTAAAGAAATAAGAAAAACTTTAAGAATAAGAGAAGGAGATCCTCTAGAAATATTCACAGCTAAAGATGGAGAGGTAATCCTAAAAAAATACTCACCAATTGGAGAGTTAAATGAGTTTTCTCAAGAATACACAGAAACTTTAGGAGAAACACTTGGTCTAGGTGTTGTTGTTACAGACTTAGATTCTATAATAGCTGTTTCTAAATTGCCTAAAAAAGAATATAAAGAAAAAAGTATAAGTGATGAATTAGAACAATTAATAGAAAATAGAGAAACAAAAACTAGTAAGGATACTAAGCTGATACCTTTACATAAAGATGACAGCATGGATTATAAAAAACAAATTATAATACCTATAATAAGCTCATCAGGAGACTGTATAGGATCAATAGCACTAGTATCAAAAGAATCAGATGATATGTCAGAAGCCGAAGAAAAAATATTAAAAATAGCAGCAAATTTCTTAGGAAAGCAAGTTCAGTAACAGATATAAAGTCAAAGACCCAAATAAATTTGGGTCTTTTTTATAGAGAATATTAAACTATATTTTTTAATTGCAGGGAGCTATAAGTTTAAGTAATATCAATTGATTTACATATGCAAAAAAGTGATTTTGATTAAGATACAAAATCGTTTAGGACATGAATAAAGCTAATTATTTAAAGTTATAGTAATATATTGAACATACTATTGAATATATGATATATTAAAGTTTGTTATACAAAAAATATGGAGGTCGTGTTATGAATAATAACAAGAACAAAGACTCGTTCTTAAAAGGTGCCCTTATACTTGGATTAGCAGGTATAATTGTAAAAATAATGGGGGCATTCTTCAGAATACCTCTTGGTAACTTCATTGGGGCAGAGGGGATGGGATATTACCAAGCTGTATATCCTGTATATACTTTATTTTTAACACTAGCAACAGCAGGATTTCCAACTGCACTTGCAAAGTTAGTTTCAGAAAAGAACGCGATTGGAGACCATAAGGGTGCTCATAAAATTTTTAAAGTGTCCTATACAGTTTTATTTATAACTGGTTTAGTGGCATTCTGTATATTCTTCTTCGGAGCAGATTACATAGTAAATGACATAATGGAAAATCCAGGTGCATACTACGCTATGATGGCTATATCACCAGCGCTTTTATTCGTACCAATGATGTCATCTTATAGAGGATATTTCCAAGGGAAAAGAGAAATGACAAAGATAGCTATATCTCAAATCCTTGAACAATTATTTAGAGTTGTATTAGGAATAGGATTAGCTTATTACTTAATGGAAAACTTTGGATCAAAGCTAGGAGCTGCAGGGGCTATAATGGGAGCTACAATAGGTTCACTAGCATCTATAGGTTATTTAATACTAGTTTATTTAGGACAAAGAAAACAACGTAAATATGAGAAAGAAGCTAGTGCTCATTTCAAAGATGAAGCAGTATCTAAGATAATAAAAAATCTTCTGGTAGTAGCTATACCTATAACAATAGGTGCATCTGTTATGCCTTTAGTAAACATGATAGATAGCGTAATAGTTATTAGAAGACTTACAGAGGCAGGATATACTCCTAATCAAGCATTAGCTTTATTTGGGCAATTAACAGGATTAGCTATGTCTATAATTAACTTACCATCAGTTGTTACAATATCTATGAGTATGAGTTTAGTTCCATCTATATCAGAATCATATGCTATTAACAACAAAATTAAGGCAAGAAAAGATACAAAGACAGCTATAAAAGTAACTTTACTAATAGTTTTACCAGCGGCATTTGGTATGGCATCATTAGCAGGTCCGATAATGCATTTATTATATCCTAAAGAGCCAGCATACGTAGGAACTATATTATTAGTACTTACACCATGTGTGGTATTCTTAGGATTAATACAAACAATGAATGGTATACTTCAAGGTATGGGTAAACCAATGGTACCTGTAATAGCTTTATTAATGGGTATGCTATTTAAGGTAGTAATAAGTTATACATTAACAGGTATATATGAAATAAATGTATTAGGTTCAGCTTTAGGTACAGTTACTGCATATCTAGTAGCAGCACTAATCGAAATTATTTACATAAGAAACGTGATGAAAGTAAGATTCTCACCAACAGAATTTATTATAAAGCCATTAATAACAGTTATAAGTATGTTTATAGTTGTTAAGCTAAGCTATGGATTCTTATTTGGAATATTAGGCAATACATTATCTACAGCAATCTCAATATGTATAGGTGCTGTTATTTATGGATTAGTACTTATATTCATAGGTGGAATTAAGAAAGATGAATTATTAACTATTCCAAAAGGTGATAAACTTTATAGAATACTTAAAAAATTTAAACTTATGAAATAGAAACACACTACTATAGTACATATTATGCTAAAATAATTATAGTTGTTGTTAAATATAGTTAAAAAATTATGCCTAATTCTTATTAGTATTAGGCATAATTTCCTTAAAATTAAATAAAAAGGCAAATTCATGAACATAATATTTATGAATTTGTTAGTATATCTTTATAAGATAACTAATAATTGAAATAAATTAAGAGGAGTGGTATTATGGGTAAGATAAGTATTGTAGGACTTGGCCCAGGAGATTATTCTTTAATTAGTCAGGGAGCATTAGAAGTCTTACAGTCAGCTCAAAAGATATTCTTAAGAACAGAGAAACATCCAACAGTGGACAAGCTAAAAGAATCTATAAAATATACTTCTCTAGATTATTTTTATGAAAAAGAAGAAAACTTTGAAGACGTATATACAAAGATTTCAGAATTTATAATAGAAACATCTAAAGAAGGAGATTTAGTATATGCTGTCCCAGGGCATCCAAGGGTTGCAGAAAAGTCTGTGGGTATAATAGAATCTATGGCAAGAGAAAAAGGCATAGAAGTAGAAACAATTGCATCTATGAGTTTTGTAGACGCTATGTTTAACTACTTAGCAGTAGACCCTGCAGATGGATTTAAGTTGATAGATGCATTTGAAATACAAAATTCTTATATAGATACAAATACTGCAATGATAATAACTCAAATATATGATAGCTTTATAGCCTCAAATATTAAGCTACAATTAATGGAGTATTATGATTATGATCAAGAAGTATGTATAGTAAGTGGTGCAGGTGTCAAAAATCTAGAAAGTAAGAAATATGTACCTTTATTCGAGCTAGATAGAATGGAAAATAAATTTGATTATTTAACGAGTTTATATATACCAAAAAGCTCTAAAAAAGTGTATAATACAGTAAATGACTTATATCAAATAATGGATACTTTAAGAGGGCCAGGTGGTTGCGATTGGGATAAAAAGCAGACTCATGAATCATTAAAAAAATATGTCATAGAAGAGGCGTATGAGCTTTGTCAAGCTATAGATAATGATGATATAGATGAAATGATAGAAGAGCTAGGAGATATCCTTTTACAAGTTATATTCCACTGCCAAATAGGACAAGAAGAAGGATTATTTGATTTAAAAGAAGTTGTAGCTGGTATATGCAAAAAACTTATACATAGACATCCTCATGTTTTCAAAAATGAAGAAATTGATATGAATACATTTGATAAAACATGGGAAGAGTTAAAAAAAGAAGAAAAAGGTGAAGACACCGTAACAGAAGGATTAAAAAGAATACCTAAATATTTACCTGCACTTACAAAGGCTGAAAAAATACAATATAAAGCATCTTTAGTAGGATTTGACTGGGACAATATTGATGATGTATTAAAAAAAGTTGAGGAAGAATACAAAGAATTACTTGACGAACACAAACAAGGAAATATAAAATACATAAAGGAAGAACTAGGAGATTTATTATTTTCAATAGTAAATTTATCCAGATTTTTAGGTATAAATCCAGAAGAAGCATTAAACCTTACAAGTCAAAAATTCATAAATAGATTTGAATTTGTTGAGGAAGGCTCAAGAAAATTAAACAAAAGATTAGAAGATATGAGTCTTGAAGAAATGGACAATCTTTGGAATGAAGCAAAAGCTAATAAGTTATAATTTTTAGCTAAAAACTAGAATTTAAAAATAAGAATTCTATTATTATATAAATTTTTTAGGAGGTAAGTATCGTGAATAAAGCTGAATTAGTTGCAAAAATGGCAGAAAAGAGTGAATTAACTAAGAAGGAAGCAGAAGCAGCATTAAATGCTTTTATGAAGTCAGTAGAAGAAGCATTAGTAGGTGGAGAAAAAGTTCAATTAGTAGGATTTGGAACATTCGAAACTAGAGAGAGAGCTGCTAGACAAGGAAGAAACCCAAGAAACCCAGAAGAAGTTATAGAAATACCAGCTTCTAAAGCTCCAGTATTCAAAGCTGGAAAAGGTCTTAAAGATATAATAAATGGATAATTATTAAATTAAAAAGTGTGGAATTTTATACCACACTTTTTCTATATACTTGTATAAACATAATTTTATTTTTTAAGGAAGTGAATTTAGATAATGAGATTAGATAAATTTTTAAAAGTGTCTAGAATAATAAAGAGAAGAACGGTAGCTAAAGAGGCTTGTGATAAGGGGATAGTTACTATAAATGGGAAAGTTGCAAAATCTTCATCAGAAGTTAATGTAGGAGATTTATTAGAAATAACTTTTGGAGAAAAAGTTATGAAGGTAAAGATAAGTGAAATAAGAGAGCATGTATTAAAAAATGATGCAAAAGAAATGTATGAAATAGTAGAATAAAAATAGGATATCCTCAGTATATTTATAGTAGTATTAATTGAAAATTTACTGGGGGGATACTATGGAACATAATATAACCTTAAAGGATAGGAGCAATTTAATTGTTTCTGGTGTAGAGCACATCTACTCCTTTAGTGATAAAAAGGTAGAAGTTAAAACAAGTGCAGGTCAAATGGTAATAGAAGGTGAAAACCTAGATATGAGTAAACTGAGCATAGACGAGAAAGTTATAAATATAGATGGAACTATAAATGCTATAATTTACTCTAAGGAAAGAAAGACACAAGAAAGCTTCTTTAAGAAGGTGTTTAAGTAGATGACTCCGTTTACTCAAGATGCTAGTTATTTTTTTGCAACTATTTACGGTGGGATAGTTGTAGGCATGTTATTTGATATTTATAAAGTCATAAAATCAAATTTTAAATTTATAAAATATTGCTCTTTAGTTTTTGATGCATTATTTTGGATTTTAACTACAATAACAGTTTTTATAACCGTAAATGCAATAGAATCTTTTGAACTTAGATATTATCATTTTGTAGCTTTATTTCTTGGTTTTATTTTATATTACAACACCATAAGTAAATTTGTTTTAACAATAATGAATAAGATATTATATATTTTAACAACTTTAATCAAAAATACTATAAAGTACATAGTCAGTATTTTGAAGAATTTGTATTACGTTATGATATACACACTACACTTTTTATTTGATATGATATTTTATATACCTAATATGATTGTACTTATAAATAGGGGAGTAAAGAGAAAAACATTAGGTAAGATAAAAATAAGAAAAAAGGTGTAGGTCAATATGAACTTAAGGAAAAAATTTTCGAGCCAATTTATAGTATTAACATTATTTTTAGGGGTCATAATAGTAGGCATGATGAGTGGATTTATATTTCAACTAAAAAAGTATAAGGAATATAAAGAAGAAATTTATAGCCTTAATGAACAAATAAAAGAGACCAAGTTAGAAATAAAAGAGGCTGAAAAAGTAAAGAGTAATAACGACTTAGAGTCTATGGCTAGGGAACGCTTAAATATGGTTAAGCCAGGGGAAATCATATATATTGATATAAAAGAAGGTAACTAAGTTACCTTCTTTTTAGGTGAAAAATATTTAAGTTATGTGAATGCATATAATATGAGATAATTAACATATATAGTTAAAAAATCAGTTGAACTTTATTACTAAATAAAAAAGACAAAGGAGATATACTAATGAAAATAGGAGCAATTGATATTGGAACAAACTCAATGAGACTTTTAGTGGCCGATTATATAAATGGTAAGATAGAAAATAGGAAAAAGTTTATAAATACTACACGAATAGGACAAGGTGTAGATAAAGAAGGATATATAAACAAAGAAGCTATAGATAGAAATATAAAAGCACTAGCAACATTCTCTGATATATGTAAAGAAGAAGGCTGTGAAAAAATATATGCAATGGGAACTTCTGCATTAAGAGACAGCAAGAATAAAAATGAATTTATAGACTTAGCTAAAGAAAAAACAGGCATAGAGATAGAAATAATAAGTGGAGTAGAAGAGTCAAATTTAGGATTTAAGGGTGCATTAGAAGGTCTAAATGAAAAAGATAATATATTAGTAATAGATATTGGTGGAGGATCAACAGAGTTTATAATTGGAAACCGAGAAGGAATAAGTTTTGCTAAAAGTGAGAATGTAGGAGCTTTAAGGATGACAGAGAAATTCTTAAAAAAGGATCCAATAGATAATAAAGAATTTGAAGATATGGAAGAGTTTATAGAAAATACATTAAAAGACACATTAGAGTATATAAAAAGTTGCAATATAAGTTGTCTTGTAGGTATAGGTGGAACCATAACATCTTTATCAGCGATGAACCAGGAATTAGAAGTATATTCTATGGAAAAAATACATAATAGTGAAGTATGCAAAAAAGATATAGATATAGTTCTACAAAGTTTAAAGAATATGACACTAAATGATAAAAAAAGATTAAAAGGATTACAGCCCAAAAGAGCAGATATTATAACTGCTGGTGTAAAAATACTAGATAAAATAATGGAAAAACTAGAAAGTCAAAAAATAATTGTAAGTGAATACGATAATTTGGAAGGATTAATCTGTCAAAAATCAAAAAATATGTCTTAATGTTTTTATTATGAAGAACTCATTATGACAAAAACATTACCCCCCTTTTGTTACAATCTCATTATAAACAAAAGAGGGGGATTTTTTATGGAGAAGAGTTCAGTAAAATTAAAAGATAAAACTATTAAAGTTAATTATAGAAAATTTAATAGATATATGGAATTAAACACAATTGTATTTATATCTATGGCATTTTTGCTAAGTAGGACTATTTTGATGGATACTATAGCACCTTTGGGGTTAGCATTTTTCATATATGTATCTAAGATAGAAAAATACAGACTTCCTGCCTTTATGGCAACATTATTAGGAATAGTCTTATCTGGAAATACTATGCCTTATATTTTGAAGTATATTTTATGCTTAATTATATATATGTCAATAAATAAGAAAATTAAAGTTATTAATTCAACCTGGAAGATAGCTCTTGTGGGAACTTTTATTATATTACCTATATCTATTGGACAAGCTCTTTTATCTAATAGATATATATATGATATTTTTATAGCAATTATGGAATCATCTATAGTATTTATCGGAATATATATTTTCTCTTATGGCATTGATTTACTGAGTAATTCTAATAAGAAAATAACTATGAATGTAGAAGAAATTATATCTTTAAGTATAATAGTTACTTTAAGTATTATGGGAATTGGAGATATGTATATTTTAGGAGTATCTTTAAAAACAGTCTTGTCTACAATACTTATTCTCATGGCATCTATTATTGGGGGTGCAGCCATGGGAGCTACTTCTGGGGTCATAGTTGGAATAGCATTTATGATAAGCAATATAACTAATGCTATATATATGGGGGTGTTCTCTGTATCGGGATTAATAAGTGGGGCTTTTAACAGGTTAAATAAATATATTTGTATAATAGGATATATATTATCTTGGTTTATGATGTATGGTTATAGTTTAGGTATTGGATTGGATATTCAACAAGTGAGAGATATGTTAATAGGGTGTTTAATAGTATTACTATTACCAAAGAAAGCTTTTGATAGAATAGAAAATAGAATAAGAGTTAATATGAATTCTAATGAAGTGGTTAATGACTATATAGATAGAATGAAAAGCTTAACTAACAATAGATTATTAAATATGAGCAAAGCTTATGATAGTATAGCAGATACTTTTGATAAGATTAGAGAAAAAGAAAAAGTTGTAGATCAAAAGGACATAGCAAGTATAATAGATATGATTTATATTGATCAATGTAAAAACTGTGGAATGAAAAGAAGATGCTGGGATTTAAAATTTAATTATACATATACTCTTATGAATGAAATATTACAAAGTATAGAGGAAGAAGGGGAGCTTAAAATAGACAGTGTACCAGAGGATTTCATAAAAGAGTGCATAACTCCAGAGGGAGTAATAAAAACAATAAATAATTATTATAAGTTATTTTTAGTAGATTATAACTGGACAGTAAGATTTTCAGAAAGTAGAAAATTAATAGCAAACCAAATAAGAAGTATATCTAAGTCTATGAAATCTATATCTTATGACTTAGAAAATAATATTGTACTAGATTTAGAGAAAGAAAATGATTTAAAAGATGAATTAGAAAGAAATTATATAACAGTAAACAAGATAAATTATATAACAAAGAGTGATGATGACTTTGAAATAGTAATAAATAAAAATAATTGTGTAGATGGATGTTTATGCGATAAAAAGCTAACGCATATTATATCGGATTATATGGGAACTAGTGTATCTGCTCAAAAGGTTGGATGTAGATCTTTAGGTCAAGAATGTAAAATAACTTTTAGCAGAAGTCAAAAATATAAAGCTATAACTGAAGTGATATCAATGTCAAAAGATGGACATATATTATGTGGGGATAATTATACACATATGGAGATAAGAGATAGTAAATATATGATGGCCATAAGTGATGGAATGGGTAAAGGTCGAAAAGCATATGAAGAATCATCTATAACTATAGACATATTAGAAAAAATGATGGATGCCAAAATTGAGGATGAAATAGTTATTAACACAATTAATAACATGTTATTATTAAAATCGTCAGATGAGATGTTTTCTACATTGGATTTAGGAATAGTTGATTTAAAAAGAGGAATACTAGAAACTATAAAGATGGGGGCATGCCCTACATATATAATGAGAGATAATAAAGATATAGATTTAATATCATCATCATCATTACCGGTGGGGATTTTATGTGATATAAACTTAGATAGAAAGACTACAAAGGTTAAAGATGGTGATTATATAGTTATGGTATCTGATGGAATATTAGATGCTGGTAAGAATAACAATATGGGTGATAACTGGTTAATATATTTCATAAAAGATATACAAACTACCAATCCAAAAGAAATAGCTAGTTTAATACTAGATAAATCTCTTGAAATGCAAGGAGAAACTATAGAGGATGATATGACAGTATTAGTTACCAAGATATATAAAAATTAACTTATCAACATATTGTTAATAATATGTTATTAAAATGTGGATAAGTTTAGGATTGAACAATATTAGTCTATATATATTGAAAACACAAAGTTCGACAAAGTAAAACAATAAGTAAAAAAATATTTTTTTGATACAATGAAATTGTATACAAATAAACTAAAGATATTTATTAACAATATAAGTGAATAACTTACAAAAACTTGTTGATAAGTATTAAATAATTGTTAATAAGTATATCTAAAACTAAAATCAAAAAAAAATTGATAGAATAAGAATATTGGAAAAACTAAATATTTGTCGTAATATAGATTGTTAATATGTTGATAAGTATGTGGATAAAGTATTTATGTATAAATATTTAAAATGGTAATAGTTGAATAATAAGGAACAAAAAAGCCATCCTATAAGTAAGTAGATTTTATTGAAAGGATGGCTTATTATGAGCAATAAAATATATTATAAAGCAATTATGATTTTGTCTATATCTGTTTTTTGTATAGGAGCTATGCCAAAAACATCTTATGGTAATGATTTTTTGTACAATAAAAGTATTATAGCAATAGATAATCAAGAAGAAACTAAACAAGAAAATAGGAAACCTATTGACTATAATAAGATGTGTTGGAATCTACAAGTATTATATAAAAATGATGCTGAATGGGAAAAAGATTTAAAAAAATTTACAAAAGACATAAAGGAATTAAAAAATTATATAGGTAAAGTTACAAAGTCTAAGACTCATTTGGATTTTGCACTAGAAATAAAAGAAAAATTAGATATAAAATTAAATAAGCTTGGAGGATATGTAAAATTAAAAAAAGATATAAGTAAAAATTCGTATAAATACTTAGCGATGGATGAAAAATTAGATAATGTGTATAAAGACTATAGAATGGTATGTTCAAGTTTAGAATTAGAAGTTCTAAAATTATCAGATAAAGAATTTAAAGAAATCTCATCTAGTAAGAAAATAAAAAATAAATATAATAGATATTTATCAAGCATCAGAAGTTCTAAAGATTATTATCTAGACCAAACCTCAGAAAATATACTTGCAGATGTATCGAAAATAACATCATTACCAGGGTATATATATGAACTTTTTAGAAATATGGACAAAAAAACAAATTTAAATCCATCTGAGTATAGTCAAGCCTTAGAATCTTTTGATAGAAATGAAAGAAAAGTAGCCTATCAAAATGAATTTGTATCTTATAATGATAATATAAATACTTTAGCAGGGCTATTAGTAGGACAAGTGAATAAGAATATATTTTATTCTACTCAAAGAGGATATAAGTCCTCTTTAGATATGTATTTAAAAGGTGATGGGATAGATACCAAAGTATATGATAGACTAATCAAAACTGTAAGTGATAATACATCTAGTTTGCATAAATATATATCTTTGAGAAAAAAGGCTCTTAATTTAGATAAGGTATATTATTATGATATGTTTGTTCCTATAGTAGATAGTGTTGACAATAGTATAGGGTATGAAAAAGCACAAGGAATTATATATTCAGCATTAGCACCTTTAGGTAAAGAATATAGTGATATAGTATATAAAGCTTTTAATGAAAGATGGATTGATGTATATTCTAAAGATGAAAAGGTAACTGGTGCATATTGTTTATCTGTTTATGATGCTCATCCATATATATTATTAAATTATGGAGGGAATTTAAGCTCAGTATCTACATTAGCTCATGAACTTGGGCATGGAGTATACTCTTATATGAGCTCTAAAAATCAAAATTATTATAATTCAAGTCCATCAATATTCACTCATGAGGTAGCATCAACAACTAATGAAGCCTTATTATATGAAGGGTTAATAAAGAATGCTACAAATGATAAAGAAAAGGCATATTATATAACTCAATATTTAGACTTAATAAAAGACACAGTATTCATTCAGACTATGTATGCTGAGTTTGAAAAAATTATACATGAGATGATGGAAAATGGAGAGGTTGTAAATACACTAGTATTAGATGATACTTGGGGAAAATTACTTCAAAAATATTATGGAAAAGATTATGAATTAGATCAATTAGCAAAAGTAGGGTGGTCTAGAATACCGCACTTCTATAATAGTTTTTATGTGTATAAATATGCTACAGGATGTAGTGCAGGTGTTGCATTTGCACAAGATATCTTAAAAAATGGATCAGATAATTATATTAATTTTCTAAAGAAAGGAAGTTCGGATTCGCCTACAAATCTTTTGAAAAAAGCAGGAGTAGATTTAACGAGTACACAACCTATAGAAAATACAATAAACAAATTTGACTCATTAGTTAAAGAGTTAGAAAGGATTATAGTTAAATAATATAGGTTATTAGTGATATAATTATATAAAAAGTCCTATTTATTATAAGTAGGGCTTTTTATATATAATTAATTATTAATGGAAAGAAAGTTATATAAAAAATATAAAATGATTTTTTAAGGCTATTAAAAGCATATCTAATATGATTAAGACAAAACGGATATAATTGAATTAAAAAAGTAGTTTTAAAAGATACTTACAAATATGGTATAATAGCAGCTAAGAATATAGAAGACAGATTTTAAAGAATAACTTTTATAATACATTAATTTGATTTGTAGAGAATATAATAAATAATTTATTTGAGGTGGAATAAATGGCGAAAAAAGATCAAAAGAAAAAAAATAAAATTATAGCAATATCAGTAGTAGTGGTACTTGTTGCTACTAGCATGACG
Source organism: Romboutsia sp. 1001713B170131_170501_G6 (assembly GCF_015668195.1). Lineage (NCBI taxonomy): Bacteria > Bacillati > Bacillota > Clostridia > Peptostreptococcales > Peptostreptococcaceae > Romboutsia > Romboutsia sp. 1001713B170131_170501_G6. Next base: position 29,573 of record NZ_JADPFC010000008.1, on the reverse strand, counting down.
ACATTATTTGGATTATTAGCAGCTATGATGTAAGAAACTAACCTTTTGGTTAGTTTTTTATTTTAAAGAAATTAAATTATATTTCTATATAAAATTTTTATAAGATATTAAAAATATATAATTATATTGATTTATTATCTGATAAATTAAGAAAAATATATTTAAAATACAGCATACTAATGTGTATAGGGTTATTATAATACACTATATAATAAAAAGTGATACACATGTTTACTAATTAACGAATATAATATATAATTTTTCTTAGTAAAACTAACTAAGGAGATGGAGTATATTATGGATAGAAATTTGGCACTAGAACTTGTTAGGGTAACGGAATCAGCTGCATTAGTATCTTCTAAATTCATGGGTAAAGGAGACAAAAATGGAGCAGATGGAGCAGCAGTAGAAGCTATGAGAAGAGCTTTTGAATCAATAAAAATAAATGGTGAGGTTGTTATAGGTGAAGGTGAACTAGATGAAGCACCAATGCTTTATATTGGTGAAAAAGTTGGTATGAGAACTAAGGGGAGTATGGAAGTTGATATAGCAGTTGACCCATTAGATGGGACTACATTAATAGCTAAAGGACTTCCAAATGCTATATCGGTAATAGCCATGGGAGCTAAGGGAAGCTTATTAAATGCACCAGATACTTATATGAAAAAAATAATAGTAGGACCAAAGGCGAAGGGAAGTATAGATCTAAATAAATCTCATGAAGAGAATATAAAAAATGTTGCTAAGGCTTTAGGTAAAAAAACAACTCAAATGACTATAATAGTTCAAGATAGAGAAAGACATAATGATATAATAGAAGCTGCAAGAAAACTAGGAGCTAGAATAAAAATGTTTGGAGATGGGGATGTAGCAGCTGCTATAGCTACTTGCTTCGAAGAAACAGGAATAGATATGCTTATGGGAATAGGTGGAGGACCAGAGGGTGTAATAACTGCTGCTGCCATAAAATGTATGGGAGGAGATATGGAAGGTCAAATATATCCTTTAAGTGAACAAGAGAGAGAAAGATGCCATGAAATGGGATTCTCTGATGAGGACTTACAAAAAGTTTTAACTATTGATGACTTAGCAAAAGGAGATGAATTATTCTTTGCTGCTACAGGAATTACAGAAGGTGATTTATTAAAGGGAGTAATACAAATAGGCAACAATAAGGCTAAGACGCAGTCTGTAGTTATGAGAGCAAAAACAGGGACTATAAGATTTGTTGATGCAATACATAATTTAGATAAAAATGATATATTAATAGATTTAATGAAAAAATATAATATGGAATAGAAGTATAATAAATATAGGTTTATTGCCCAAATAAGCCTATATTTTTTTATCGAGGAAATATAAATATGCATAGATAGTTTAAAGTTTTAAAAAATAGTATAATATATAATATATAGAATAATTATTATATAGCCATGTTTGTATGTTGACCAGTATAGAAGATAAGTGATATTATAAAAATTAATTATAAGTAAATCTTTTCTTTTTCACACCTTTAAATCCCATAGATTAAATGGAAGATATAATAAAGAGATATAGATGAGGAGGATTCTTTTGAATATAGATAACATAAAAGTATCTGAATTAGACGACAAGACTCTACTTCAGTTAAAAGAGATAGCAAAAGAAATAGGCATAAAGTCTATAAGTAAGTATAAAAAGAATGAATTAATAGATATAATAAAAGAAAGTTTAGAAAAAGACAGTGTAGAGAAAGAACAGAAAGTTAAACAAATAGAAGTTAAAGAAGAGAGAAATAGTCAACAAAGAAACGAAGAAAATAGAAATAATCGTAATACAGAAAATAGATATCAAAGAAATAATACAGAAAATAATCATAGAAACCATATAGAAAATAATAATACTAGAAATAATAAAGGACACTATACTCAAAAGGTAGTAGATGAATCTAAAATAATAGATGAATTTAACACATCAAAAGATGATGAGGTAGTAGGGGTTCTTGAAATACTTCCAGATGGGTTTGGATTCTTAAGAGGGTCAAATTACTTATCTACAGAAGGCGATGTTTATGTATCACCTTCTCAAATAAGAAGATTCAATATGAAAACAGGAGACAAGATAAAAGGAATAACTAGACACCCTAAAACAGGAGAAAAGTTCAGGGCTCTTTTATATGTTCAAAAAATAAATGACGAGAAGCCTGAAACAGCAATACAAAGAAAGGCTTTTGAATTATTAACTCCAATATACCCAGAAGAAAGACTTACATTAGAAAGACATCAAAATGATATAGCGACTAGATTAATAGATTTAATATCTCCTATAGGAAAAGGTCAAAGAGGATTAATAGTTGCACCTCCTAAAGCAGGTAAGACAAGTTTATTAAAAAATGTAGCCAATAGTATAGCTAAAAACCATCCTAATGTAGAACTTATAGTACTTCTTATAGATGAAAGACCAGAAGAAGTTACTGATATGAGAGAATCTATTAATGGAGATGTTATATACTCAACATTTGACCAAGTATCTAGCCACCATGTTAAAGTAGCTGAAATGGTATTAAACAGAGCCCAAAGATTAGTTGAACATGGAAAGGATGTAGTTATATTATTAGATAGTATAACTAGACTTGCGAGAGCTTATAACTTAACAATATCTCCAACAGGAAGAACTTTATCTGGAGGACTTGATCCAGGAGCATTACATGGGCCTAAGAAATTCTTTGGTGCAGCTAGAAATATTAGACAAGGTGGTTCATTAACTATACTTGCAACTGCTTTAGTGGAAACAGGTTCTAGAATGGATGATGTAATATTTGAAGAATTCAAAGGAACTGGAAATATGGAGCTTAATTTAGATAGAAAGCTAGCTGAAAAAAGAATATTCCCAGCTGTAGATATATATAAGTCAGGAACAAGAAGAGAAGATCTATTACTTACAGAAGAAGAGAAGTCAGCTTTATATAAATTAAGAAGAGAAATGAGTAATAATTCTGTATTAGAAGTTACAGATAAAGTTATAGAATTATTAAAAAGAACAAAGAATAATGAAGAGTTTATCAAATCGATAAAAGGAATTTAATCTAAAGAAAAACTGCTTGTACCAATAAAAAACTTATGTTATAATGGTGTAGTTGATAATGCAAAACGAAAAAATTAATATAGTTAATTTATAAAATTTGAGAAGAGGTGAATATAATGCAAAAAGATATACAACCAAAATACGAAGCTGTAGAAGTACGTTGTGCTTGTGGGAACACTTTCAAAGCTGGTTCTGTTAAGGACGAGATAAAGATAGAAATATGTTCTGAGTGCCATCCTTTCTATACTGGAAAGCAAAAGAATATAGAAGCAGGTGGAAGAATAGACAAGTTCAAGAAGAGATTCAAAATGGACTAATCTTTACAAAAATGGAGTTGGGCAGCCAACTCCTATTTTAATGTAATCTAACAATCATAGGGGGTACGAAATATGTATAGACCTGTAAATCACGGGTATATAGAGGTTGTCATAGGACCTATGTACAGTGGTAAAAGTGAAGAGCTTATAAGAAGATTGAGAAGAGCTAAAATAGCAAAACAAAATGTAGTAGTATTTAAGCCTCAAATAGATAATAGATATAGTAAAGAGGATGTTGTTTCACATAATGGAGACAGTATAAATGCAATACCTATAAGTAGTGCAAGAGAGATATATAATCATATAGATAATAAGACTCAGGTGGTAGGAATTGATGAAGTTCAATTCTTTGATGAAGAAATAGTTGAAATAGCTATGAATTTAGCTGATAAAGGTATAAGAGTTATTGCTGCTGGTCTTGATATGGACTTTAAAGGAGAGCCTTTTGGTCCAACACCAAAGTTATTAGCTGTTGCAGAATTTGTTGATAAGATACAAGCTATATGTTCAGTATGTGGACAACCAGCTAATAGATCTCAAAGATTAATAAATGGAGAACCTGCAAGATATGATGATCCTATAATACAAGTAGGGGCTGTTGAAAGCTATGAAGCTAGATGCAGAAAATGTCATGTGGTTTATAAAGATAAAAAATAATTGAAAATAAAGGGAGTTTCTTAAAATGATGTCAATCACTAGAGGATACTCCCTTTTATAATATAAAAAGTCTATTTTAATGCATACTCTTATATTATAATAAAGTAATAAGTAAAGTATAAAATAAAGAGGTGAATTAATGAAGAAGCAATCTGTAGGTGGTCAGGCTGTAATCGAAGGGGTTATGATGCAGTCCAAAGAAAAGAGAGCCGTTGCAGTGAGGAAAAGCAATGGGGAGATTGTTGTAAAGAAAAATAAAGTAAAAAGTTGGATAAAAGACAAGAATATAGATAAGATACCATTTTTAAGAGGTTCATTTGTATTAATCGAGACAATGGTAGAAGGTATTAAAAGTCTAAACTTTTCATCAGAATTTTTTATAGATGAAGAAGAAGAGGACGCCTTTGATAGATTTTTCAAGAGTATATTTAAAGATAAAGCCAATGATGTGATGATAGGTTTGACTATGATAATATCTATTATTTTATCAATAGGATTATTTGTGCTAATTCCTACTGTAGTAGGAGGTTTATTTTCAAAATATATACAAAGCGATTTCGTATTAAATCTAATAGAAGGTTTTGCTAGAATAGCTATTTTATTTATATACATAGTATGCATATCTAAGAGTAAAGATATAGAAAGGGTATTTCAATATCATGGTGCTGAGCATAAATCTATATACTGCTATGAAAGTGGAGAAGAGCTTACCGTAGAAAATGCTAGGAAATTTACTAGATTACACCCAAGGTGTGGTACTAATTTTTTATTTATAGTTATGTTTACGTCTATTATATTATTCTCTTTCTTTGGATGGCCTAATCCTATATTAAGAGTAGTTATGAGAATAATATGTATTCCTGTAGTTGCTGGAATATCTTATGAAATAATAAGATTTCTTGGGAAATATAATAATAGTCTTACTAAAATTGTCGCATATCCAGGGATGTTTTTACAAAACTTTACAACTAAAGAACCTGATGATGAGCAATTAGAAGTAGCACTAACAGCATTAAAAGCTGTAATAGAAGAAAAATAAAGGTGATAATATGACAATAAGAGACATACTTATAAAGTATATGGAGGAACTAAAAGAAATAAGTGACACTCCAAGGTTAGACACGGAAATTATTTTACAAAAAGTACTTGGAGATGTGGATAGAATTTATATCCATTTAAATTTAAATAAAGAATTAAATAAAGAACAATATGAAATGTTTTTAAATTTAATATCAGAGAGAATAAATGGAAGACCAATAGCTTATATAGTAGGTAATAGAGAATTTATGGGACTTGATTTCTTTGTAAAAGAAGGTGTTTTAATACCTAGACCTGATACAGAACCTTTAGTGGAAGAAATTATTGAACTTTGTAAAGATAAAGAAGTTAATATAGTAGATATAGGAACAGGTTCAGGAGCTATAACTGTAAGTCTAGCTAAGTATATAGAAAAATCTAGAGTTATATCCTTAGATATATCGGATATACCTTTAGAAGTGGGAAAAATAAATGCAATAAACAATGGTGTAGATGATAAGATTGTATTTAAGAAATCAGATTTATTTTCAGCCATTGAAAATACAGAAACTAAATTTGATGTTATAGTTTCAAATCCACCATATATACCTAAAAGAGACATAGAAACACTTCATACGCAAGTTAAAGATTATGAGCCATACAATGCCTTAGAAGGTGGAGAAGATGGACTTGATTTTTATAGAAATATAACAAAGCAATCAGTAAGATATATTAAAGAAAATGGAATATTGGCATATGAGGTTGGGCATGATCAAGCAGAAGATGTAAAGCAAATTATGGAAGCTAATGGATACACAAATATATATACAAAGAAGGATATACAAGGTATTGATAGAGTTGTTATAGGCTATAAACTATGATATAATGAAAAATTGATATGTTACAATAAACGAGGTGAAAAAGGATGCTAAAAAAATTAGATGTATTAGAAGATAAATACAAAGATTTAACAGAAAAAATAAGTGATCCGGAAATAATAAATGATCAAAAAACTTGGCAAAAGTATATGAAAGAACATGCTGACTTAGAGCCGATAGTAATGAAGTATAGAGAATATAAAAATGTTTTAACTAGCATAGCTGATTCAAAGGAAATACTACAAGAAGAATCAGATGAAGAGTTAAGAGAATTAGCTAAGATGGAATTATCTGAGTTAGAAGAGCAAGTAGAACCTCTAGAAGCGGAATTAAAGATATTATTATTACCAAAGGACCCTAACGATGAAAAGAACGTAATCGTTGAGATAAGAGGAGGAGCTGGTGGAGATGAAGCAGCTCTATTCGCAGGGGACCTATTCAGAATGTATTCAAGATACGCTGAAAGAAGAAGATGGAAAATGGAATTATTAAGTGCAAGTGATACTGGTGTTGGTGGATATAAAGAGGTATCATTCTTAATAAAAGGTAAGGGAGCTTACTCAAGACTTAAATATGAGTCAGGAGTTCATAGAGTTCAAAGAATACCATCTACTGAATCAGGAGGAAGAATTCATACATCTACTGCAACAGTTGCAGTTTTACCAGAAGTTGAAACAGTAGAAGTAAATATAAACCCAAATGACTTAAGAATAGATGTTTTCCGTTCTTCAGGAAATGGTGGTCAAAGTGTTAATACTACTGACTCTGCGGTAAGAATAACTCATATACCTACAGGAGAGGTAGTATCTTGTCAAGATGGTAAATCACAGTTAAAAAATAAAGAGCAAGCATTAAAAATACTAGTAGCAAGACTTAATGATAAAGCTATAGCTGAACAAAATAAAGATATAGCAGCAGAAAGAAAGAGTCAGGTTGGTACTGGAGACAGATCTGAAAGAATAAGAACTTACAACTTCCCTCAAGGAAGAGTAAGTGATCATAGAATAAACTTAACATTATATAAGTTAGATTCATTCTTAGATGGAGATATAGATGAAATGATAGATGCTTTAATAACTGTAGATCAAACTGAAAAAATGGCATCAATATAATTTGATTAAATCTAATCTTTCTATTAATCCCTATTAATTTAGGGATTTTTATATAACATGAATAAATATGTTCCTTCTTTAAGTATACATTAATATATTAAATTTAAAGGAGGAGCATATGATACTTAAAATAACATTAATAGGACTTTTAGCAGGTGTAATAGGAACTGGTATGGGAGGTGTTATATCCGCAGTTTTCAAGAAAAATGTGGACAAATATCTTAGTTTTTTTATGGGGATATCTGGGGGTATAATGTTAGCTGTAGTAGTTTTCGATTTGATGAATGAGTCAATGGAGGAAATGGGAATAGCTTATACTTCCTTATTTGTATTAATTGGTGTACTTATCACCATGTATATAAAAAATAAACTCGATATACCTAGTGACTTAAAATCTGGATACCTTGTTTTTATTAGTATATTACTTCACAATCTACCGGAGGGGTTAGCGATTGGATCGTCTTTTATATCGGAGGAATCCTTTGGTATAACTTTAGCAATAATAATTGGAATTCACAATATTCCAGAAGGATTAGCTATGGCTCTTAGCTTAGTAGGGTCTAAAATAAAAATTCCAAAAGTAATTGGATTTACACTGTTAGCAGGAGTTCCTATGGGTGTGGGTAGTTTTTTAGGTGGTTGTTTTGGGATAGTATTTAATTCTTTAATGGGTATTTTTCTTTCTTTAGCTGCAGGAACTATGATATATGTAGTTTTAGAAGAAATATTTCCAAAGTCAACAACATTACATTGTATAATTGGTTTTTTAGTAGGTACAATAATTGTAAAGTGTATTTAAGCTAAAAATGAAAGTAGGCATACAAAAAATGAAAACAATAATAAGCAAAATAGATGTTAATAACATAAATGTAGAAGAATTAAAAAAACAAGCAGAATTATTAAAAGAAGGAAAGACTGTAATATTCCCGACTGAAACAGTATATGGTCTAGGAGCAAATGCTCTAGATGAAAATGCTGTAAAGAAAATATATGAAGCTAAAGGTAGACCTAGCGATAATCCACTTATAGTACATATATATGATAGAGAAGAAGTTAGAGATTTGGCTAAAGATATAAGTGATAAAGCTGAAATAGTTATGGATAAGTTTTGGCCAGGACCAATAACTATAATACTAAATAAAAAAGATATAGTTCCTAACACGACTAGTGGAGGATTAGATACTGTAGCTATAAGGATGCCATCTCACAAAATAGCAAGAGAACTTATAAAACAATCAGGGTTACCTATTGCAGCACCATCTGCTAATATATCAGGTAGACCATCTCCAACTAAAGGGAACCATGTAAAAGAAGAAATGGATGGAAGAGTTAGTGGTATTGTTTTAGGTGGAAATTGTGATTTTGGACTAGAGTCTACAGTGTTAGATCTTACAGGTGAGGTACCTATGATACTTAGACCTGGAAGTATAACAAAAGAAAATTTAGAAGAAGTTTTAGGAGAAGTTTTGGTTGACCCTTCTCTATTAAAAAAAGAAGATAACAAAAAAGCAAAGGCACCTGGTATGAAGTACACACATTATTCTCCTGATGCAGATGTATATATAGTGTCAGGAAGCGATAAAGATGTTATGAACAAAATAAATCAAATTATACGTGAAAACTCCGAAAATGGTATTAAATCTGGAGTGATGTGTGTAGAAAAAAATAAAGAAGTATATGAAGGAGAAGTTATTTCCTTGGGGAATACTTTAGAAGAAGTAGGAAGCAATTTATTTGATGTACTAAGAGAAATGGACAAAAGAAATGTAGATATAGTTTATTCTGAAGCCTTTGAAATGACTGGTGTAGGTCAAGCTATAATGAATAGACTACTTAAATCGGCAGGATATAAAGTAATAAAAGTATAAAATTATGGCAAAAGTAGGTTAAAATATATTATAATAATATAAATTGGAGGACTAGGCAGATGAAAATAGGACTAGGTAGTGATCATGGAGGATATAAACTTAAGGAAGAAATAAAAAAGCACTTAGAAGCTAAAGGCATAGAGTGTGTAGATTTTGGACCAAATAATAACTTAGAATCAGTGGACTATCCTATATATGGGGAGACAGTTGCCAATTCAGTAGTAAATAAAGAGATTGATTATGGAATAATTTGCTGTGGAACAGGAATAGGTATATCTTTAGCAGCTAATAAAGTTAAAGGAATTAGATGTGCTGTAGTATCTGATGTTTTCTCAGCTAAGATGTCTAAAGCTCATAATGATGCAAACATGTTATCTTTAGGTGAGAGAGTTTTAGGAAGAGGATTAGCTTTAGAAATAGTAGATGCGTGGATAAATACAGAATTTGAAGGCGGTAGACACTCAAAAAGAGTTGATATGATAAAAGAAATAGAAAAAAAACACAGCAAATAGGAGGTAGTCATAATGGGTAAAGTAATAGTAACAGATCATCCATTAATACAACACAAGTTAACATTAATGAGAGATAAAAACACTGGGTCAAAGGATTTCAGACAACTTTTAACAGAAATAAGTATGTTAATGGGATATGAAATAACAAGAGACTTACAATTAGAAGAGGTGGAGATAGAAACACCAGTAGTAAAAACTGCATCTAAGGTTATAGCAGGTAAAAAGTTAGGAATAGTACCAATACTAAGAGCAGGTTTAGGAATGGTAGATGGACTTATAAGTTTAACACCAGCTGCAAAGGTTGGGCATGTAGGTTTATACAGAGATCCAGAAACATTACAACCAGTAGAATACTACTGTAAATTACCACAAGATATAGAAGAAAGAGAAATGATAGTTGTAGATCCAATGCTTGCTACAGGTGGGTCTGCAGTTGCAGCTATAGATGTACTTAAAGCAAGAGGAGCTAAGTTTATAAGATTAGTTAACTTAGTTGCTGCTCCAGAAGGTATAGCAGAAGTTCAAAAATATCATCCAGATGTAGATATATATGTTGCATCAGTAGATGAAAAATTAAATGAGCATGGTTATATAGTTCCAGGTTTAGGAGATGCAGGAGATAGATTATACGGTACAAAGTAATAAGACAACATGGAAAGGTATCTATAAAATTTATAGATGCCTTTTTAATAACGAGTAAGGAAAAGGATATCTATTAAAAGAAAAATAAAAAATAACAATGTTAACTTTTGAATGAAAAATTTTATAAATTATGTTAGTAAGTTTAAATTATTATTGAGAATCAGAATATTTAATTATTAATCTTGAAACATGCATAAATGAGTGAATAGGTAGAATAATATACAAAAACAATTATAATATTATAAAAATATATTAAATATTATTTTAATAGGATAGAAATTGTTTAGTTTGAATAATATATTTATGAAAACATTTTATTCAAGTTATATACCTATAATGGCTTAAATTGGTGCTTTCACAAAACTTCAAATGAATTCAAAAAAAATCAAATTTAATAAAAAAATGTTTAAAAATTGCTGAAAAAGTGGTAATATAGGGTATATGGTTTTTTATATAAAGGGCTCTAAGTGGGTCTCATAAATCATGTACATAAGTAAAATTAATGAATATATAAGAAACTATTCATAGAGAGGTATCTAATGTATGAGTAAACACAAGATATACATGGAAATAGCTAAGATGCTTTCTTTGATAAGTCAAGTAGGATTGATGATATTAATTCCTATATTTGGGTGTACCTTTTTAGGAAAGTTTTTTGATTCCAAATTCAATACAGAACCAATATTTATGATAGTATTTTTATTATTAGGAGTTGGTGGAGCATTTATGGGAGTTTATAAAACTTTAATAGTATACACAAAAAGGAAGTGATTATATGCATACAAAACTACAAGATGAAATAAACTACGTAACAAAGGGAGTTATAGTTTACGATCTTATAGCTATTATATTATTGTTGATAACTTCAACATTTAGCAAAGAAATGCTTTTAGGGTTGATATTTGGTACAATAATAGCTGTACTTAATTTTAGATTGTTAGCTATAACAATAGAAAAATCGGTAACTATGCCTGTTTCTAAGGCTCAAATATACTCAGCTGGTCAATATTTGCTGAGGATGACTGTGACAGGAGTAGTGCTATTTGTCTCTGTAAAAGCCCCATACATACATGTATTAGGGGTTGCAATAGGGTTATTAAGTCCTAAGTTTGTTATATTAACAAAAACATTCTTAATAGACAAACTCAAAAGAAAGGAGGCGTAAGTATGAGCCAAGCAAAATGGGTTATATTTTTCGGTAACTTTAAATTAAGTGAAACCGTAGTAACAAGTTGGTTAATACTTGCAGGGCTTGCTTTAGCTTCTTACTTAATGACAAGAAACCTAAAGAAAGTTCCAACAAGTAAATTGCAAATATTCTTAGAATTTGCTATAGGTGGGCTTGCTAAATTAGTAGAAGATACTATGGGTAAGGAAACTGTAAAAAGAATGCCAAATGTGGTTCCGTACATAGGAAGTTTATTTTTATTCTTTGCGGTTTCTAACTTAATAGGATTATTAGGATTTAGATCACCTACAACAGATTTAGATACTACATTAGCATGGTCATTAATAACATTCGTTATGATTTATTATGCAGGTGTTAAATTTAATGGTCCAGGATACTTCAAAGGATTATTAGAACCAAACCCACTGTTATTACCACTTAACTTAATAGGAGAATTAGCGAAACCAGTTTCACTAAGTTTCCGTCCATTTGGTAATATACTTGGTGGAGCCGTTATAATGGCTTTACTATATGACTTCTTGGGATATCTATCAACATTAATCCCAGGTGTTACAATACCTTTTGGTCAGTTAATAATACCAGTACCACTGCACTTATATTTTGATATATTTGCTGGATTATTACAGTCATTTATATTCATAATGTTAACGATGGTATTCGTAGGAAGTGCAGCAACAGAATAAAAAAATATTAAATAGTCAAAATTTTAAAAAATTAGAATTTCTAAGGAGGAAGTAATTATGGAAACAGCTATAATAGCAGCAGCTTCAGCTATAGGAGCAGGTATCGCAGTTGCAACAGGTATAGGAGCAGGAATAGGACAAGGATTCGCAGCAGGTAAAGGTGCAGAAGCAGTTGGAAACCAACCAGAAGCACAAGGTGATATAATAAAAACAATGTTACTTGGAGCAGCAGTAGCAGAGTCTTCAGCAATATACGGACTAGTTATAGCAATAATCCTTCTATTTGCTAATCCATTAATGTAAGGAAATTATGAATGAATATTAAGAAATTTTGTAAATAGGAGATGGGGAGAGCCATCTCCTACTTACGAATTGTGATTAGTAGGAAGGAGGATAACATATGGAATTTAAGCCACTTATAGGCATATCATATGAATTAATATTCCAGCTTATAAATACATTCCTAGTATTTGTAATATTAAAGAAACTTTTATTCAAACCGGTATTAGGAATAATCGAAGCTAGAGAAAAAGACATCAGAGAAAACTTAGCACAAGGAGAAGTTGCTAAGACAGAAGGTTTATCTTTAAAGAAAGAATATGAAGAAAAGATAATCTCAGCTAAAAATGAAGGTCAAGAAATAATAAAACAAGCTACATTAAGAGCAGAGCAAAAAGAATCTGAAATGATAGCTAATGCTAAAAATGAAGCACAAAATATAAGAGAAAAAGCTAATAAAGATATAGAACAAGAAAGACAAAAAGCTATGAATGAAATCAAAAACGATATATCTGATATAGCATTATTAGCAGCATCTAAAGTTATTGAGAAAGATATAGATAAATCTAAGCACAAGGATTTAATAGATAACTTTATAAAAGAGGTAGGCGAAGCTAAATGATGAATGTAGTCGCGAGTAGATATGCTGAAGCCTTATTTCAAGTAGGAGAAGAAACTAACACAACTGCTAGCTTAAACGAAGAATTAGTGGCAGTTGTGAACATATTAAAATCTAACGAAGATTTTTATAATGTTTTAAAATCTCCTCTTGTAGGAAAAGGAGAAAAGAAAGACTTATTAGATAAAGTTTTTCAAAATCAGTTGAGTGAAAATTTAAGCAATTTCTTAAAATTAATAATAGATAAAGATAGAGTTTCAGCTATAGAAGCTGTACAAAACTCATTTAAAGCATTATTAAATGAAAAGAACAATGTTTTAGAAGGAACTGCAATAACTGCAGTACCTATGTCTCAAGAAGAAATTAAAGAACTTGAGTTAAAACTTTCAAAAAAATACAACAAAAATGTTACTTTAGAAAACAACGTTGATGAATCTATACTAGGAGGAGTTCTAGTTAGACTTGGAAACGAAGAGATAGACGGAACTGTTAAAACTCGTTTAGCAGGAATGAAAAATATACTATCTCAAGTAATATCTTAGAATGGTGGTGAACCCATGAACTTAAGACCTGAAGAAATAAGTTCTATAATTAAAGAGCAAATAAAAAATTATGAGAATAAAGTTGAATTAACAGATACAGGTAGTGTTTTAAAAGTTGGGGACGGTATAGCTAGTGTTTACGGGCTAGAGAAAGCTATGGCTGGTGAATTATTAGAGTTCCCAGGAGAAGTATACGGAATGGCTCTTAACCTTGAAGAAGACATGGTTGGGGCAGTTATATTAGGTAACGACTCTGGAATAAAAGAAGGAGATATCGTTAAGAGAACTGGTAATATAGTTCAAGTTCCAGTTGGTGATGCTATGATAGGTAGAGTTGTAAACTCACTAGGGCAACCAGTTGATGGAAAAGGACCTATAAACACTAATAAATTTAGACCAGTTGAATCAGAAGCTACAGGAATAATGGCTAGAAAGTCAGTTCATGAGCCTCTACAAACAGGAATAAAAGCTATCGATGCCATGATACCAATAGGTAAAGGACAAAGAGAGCTTGTAATAGGTGACAGACAAACAGGTAAAACATCTATATGTATAGATACAATACTTAACCAAAAAGGTAAAGATGTTATATGTATATACGTTGCAATAGGACAAAAGCGTTCAACAGTTGCACAAGTTGTTAATACATTAGAAAAAGGCGGAGCTATGGACTATACAATAGTAGTATCTGCTACAGCATCTGAATCTGCACCACTTCAATTCTTAGCACCATATGCAGGAGTTGCTATGGGTGAAGAATTCATGTTCAACGGAAAACATGTATTAATAGTATACGATGACTTAACTAAGCATGCAGTTGCATACAGAGAAATGTCATTATTACTTAAGAGACCACCAGGACGTGAAGCTTATCCTGGGGATGTATTCTACTTACACTCAAGATTACTTGAAAGAGCAGCTAAATTATCTGATGAGTTAGGTGCAGGATCTATAACTGCATTACCTATAATAGAAACTCAAGGTGGAGACGTTTCTGCTTATATACCAACTAACGTTATATCAATAACAGATGGACAAATATACCTTGTACCAGAATTATTCTACTCAGGAATAAGACCGGCAGTTGACCCTGGTATATCAGTATCAAGAGTTGGTGGATCTGCTCAAATAAAATCAATGAAAAAAGTTGCAGGACCATTAAAACTTCTTTACTCTCAATATAAAGAACTTGCAGCATTCTCTCAATTTGGATCTGATTTAGATGAAGATACTAAGAAGAGACTTGCTCAAGGGGAAAGAATAGTTGAGGTTCTAAAACAAGGTGAACATCAACCTATGGACGTTAAAGACCAAGTAATAGCTATATTTGCAGTTGTAAACGACTTATTAGCAGATATACCTGTAAACAATGTAAAGAGATTTGAAGCAGAATTAATTGAATTCATAGATGCTAATTATCCACAAATAGGAGAAAAAATTCTTGCGAATGGAGATTTCACTCAAGAATTAACAAACGCTATAAACGATTTCAAGAAGAAATTTGTTATAGAAGCGTAATCCTTTTTAAAAAAGGAGGTAACCCAATTGGCAGGAGCTGGAATGAAAGAAATTAAAACTCGTATTGCCAGTGTTGAAAATACTAAGCAAATAACTAAAGCTATGGAATTAGTTGCTTCTTCAAAGTTTAGAAAAGCTAAGGAAAGAGCAGAAAGTTCTAAGCCATATTTTAATACTTTACAAGAAGCTGTTCAAAATATAGCTAAGAATACGAGTGGAGTTAAAAGTGAATTTCTCAAAGAAAGAGAAGTTAAAAATAAATGTTATATAGTTATAGCAGGAGATAGAGGACTTGCAGGAGGATACAACTCGAATGTATTTAAAGCATTAGTTGCAGAAACTCAAGGTTCTAATAATGTTAAGGTTGTAGCTATAGGAAAAAAAGCAAAAGAATTTGTTAGCAAGAGATCTTTTGATTTAGTCGGATCAATAGATTCTGTTGAAGATGTTAAGTATGAAGATATAATCGAAATATCTAATACTATAATGGATTCTTATCAAAACGGAGATATAGATGAAGTTAAGTTAATATATACAGAATTTGTCTCAGCATTAAGTCAAGAGCCAAGAGTAACTAGATTGTTACCAATAGCAGTAGATAAAGATAAAGAAGAGAAGAATAGTAGAGCTTCTGTTCAATATTTACCTTCTCCAGATGCTGTACTTGGTTTTATAGTACCTAAGTATGTTTCAGGAAGAATATATGGAGGTATAGCTGAAGCTTATGCTTCAGAACAAGCAGCAAGAAGAACTGCTATGGAATCAGCTACAGACAATGCTAATGAAATGATATCTAATTTAGAGTTACAATACAATAGAGCAAGACAAGCGGCAGTTACTCAGGAAATATCTGAGATAGTTGCGGGAGCTTCTTCAGCTCAATAATAAGGAGGTTAGGACATGGCAAATGTAGGTAAAATAGTTCAGGTTATCGGTCCAGTTGTTGACGTAAAGTTCGATGATGAAAAAAGCTTACCTAATCTATTAAATGCATTAGAGATAAAGCACGGAGATAAAAAAATAGTTATAGAAGTTGCACAACATGTTGGTGATGACACAGTTAGATGTATATCGATGAGTTCTACTGATGGACTTGTAAGAGGTATGGAAGTTGTTGATACAGGAGCTGCAATAAGTGTACCTGTAGGAGACGAAACTTTAGGAAGAATATTCAATGTATTAGGTGAACCAGTTGATGGTAAGGAAGCACCAAAAAATGCTCCTAAGAGTCCTATACATAGAGAAGCTCCAGCATTTGACGAATTAAAGCCAGGTGTTGAAATACTAGAAACAGGAATAAAAGTTGTTGACTTACTAGCACCATACTTAAAAGGTGGTAAAATCGGTCTATTCGGTGGAGCCGGAGTTGGTAAGACAGTTCTTATACAAGAGCTTATAAACAACATAGCTACTCAACACGGTGGTATATCAGTATTCGCAGGTGTTGGGGAAAGAACAAGAGAAGGTAATGACCTTTACGGTGAGATGAGCGAATCTGGAGTTATAAACAAGACTGCTCTAGTATTCGGACAAATGAACGAGCCACCTGGAGCAAGAATGAGAGTTGCTTTAACTGGTCTTACAATGGCTGAGCACTTCAGAGATCAAGAAGGACAAGACGTTTTATTATTCGTAGATAATATATTCCGTTTCACTCAAGCAGGATCTGAGGTTTCAGCATTACTTGGACGTACTCCATCAGCAGTTGGATACCAACCAACACTAGCTACTGAGATGGGTAAATTACAAGAGAGAATAACATCTACAAATAAAGGGTCTATAACATCAGTTCAGGCTGTATACGTACCTGCCGATGACTTAACTGACCCAGCACCAGCTACAACATTCACACACTTAGATGCTAAAACAGTTTTATCTAGACAAAAGGCGTCTCTAGGTATATTCCCAGCTGTTGACCCATTAGAGTCTACATCTAGAGTACTTGATCCAGCTGTAGTTGGAAAAGAACATTATGAAGTTGCAGTAGCTGTTCAATCTATACTTCAAAAGTATAAAGAACTTCAAGATATAATAGCTATACTTGGTATGGATGAATTATCTGATGAAGATAAGATAACAGTACAAAGAGCTAGAAAGATAGAGAGATTCTTATCTCAACCTTTCACAGTTGCTGAGCAATTCACAGGATTTGAAGGTAAGTATGTACCTGTTAAAGAAACTGTAAGAAGTTTCAAAGAAATATTAGAAGGTAAGCATGATAACTTACCAGAATCAGCATTCTTATTCGTAGGAAGTATAGAAGAGGCAGTTGCAAAAGCGAAGGAGAGTAGATAATAATGGCAAGCGAATTTGCGGTTAAAATTGTTACTCCTGATAAAATCTTCTATGAAGATAAAACAGAGATGATAATAGTTAGAACTACTGAAGGAGACAGAGGTATATTAAAAAACCATAGACCTTTAGTTGCAGGATTATCTGATGGAACTCTACGTCTAAAAAAAGAAGGTAAATTTAAAGAAGCAAAAATATCTGGGGGATTCATGCAAGTTGAAAAAGAACAAGCTGTTATTTTAACTGAATCTGCAGAGTGGTTATAAAAAAAGACTAGAGTTAAACTCTAGTCTTTTTATTTTGAAAAACATCAGTACTAATAGAAAATTCTAATAAATCTATTAAAAATAATTCTACTGTAGTATTATAATAGGCATATGACAGGATTTTATAATGTTGAGTTGAATATATTTATATATACGCAATAAAATAATACTATAATAGGAACCGGAGGCATCTATGAATATATTAGATATTGGTATAGATATAGTGGAGATAGGAAGAATAAAAGAAGCTATAAATAAAAATAATAGATTTTTAGAAAAAATATTTACGGAAAATGAAATAGAGTATTTTAAATCTAATAATTTTAGAGTTGAAAGTATAGCAGGGAATTTTTCAGCAAAAGAAGCTATAAGCAAGTCTTTAGGGACAGGGATAAGAAATTTTAATTTTAAAGATATAGAAATATTAAGGAATGAAATAGGAAAGCCTATAGTTAAAACCTATAATAATTTAGAGAAGATATGCATAGACTATAATGTTTTAGAAATAAAAGTATCTATATCTCATTGTAAAGAATATGCGGTAGCTAATGCTATAACTATAATTAAGGAGTGATATTATGAACAATAAAATAGCTAAGGACATAATGACAACAGATGTAATAGTAGTAAATAGAGAAGAAAGTATAGTTAATGTTGCAAAGTTACTAATTAAAGAAAGAATAGGAGGGGTACCTGTAGTAGATGAAGATAATAAGGTAGTAGGTATTATTTCTGAGACAGATATAATGAAGAAAGAACAGCATGTAGAAGCTCCTCATATAATTAACTTTTTCCAAGGGTTAATATTTTTAGATGATTACAAAAAAATGGAAGAAGAATTTAAAGAAGTAGCAGCATACAAAGTAAAGGACTTAATGTCAACTGATATAGTAACTGTAAATGAAGAAGATAACTTTGATGATGTAGCTAACATTATGATAAAGAAATCGGTAAATAGAGTTCCAGTAGTAGATAAAGAACATAAATTAAAAGGAATTATATGTAGATACGATATAATCAGAGCTATGTATAATGAATAAGAATTAATATAGGAGGATTTTGTGAGAAGTAAGCTAACGCTACTAGCAGTGCTTATGATAAGTATGCTAGTTATTATTGTAGGTTGCCAAAAAAGGCAATTAACTAAAGAAGAGGCCTATGAAGAATTTCAAAAGGTAATAGCTGAAATTGATTCATACACATGTAGGGCTGAAGTAGAAGTAGTTGGCAATAAGAGTTCACATAATTACGTATTTATTCATAATTATAATAAGCCAGATAATTATAAATTAGAGTTAGTATCACCAGAACATTTAAAAGGTAAAACTATTGAATACAAATCAGATAAAATAATAGTAAAAAACCCCGGAATAAAAGATGAAATTGAACTACCTAATGTAGGTGAAAATGATCAAAATATGTTTATTGGGGATTTTATAAAAAATTACCTGCAAAGTGAAGAAGTTGATATAAAATTATCTGATGGTAGTCTTGCCTTAGAAACGTACATACCAGGTGAAGATGAATATTTTAATAAACAAATATTGTATATTAATATTAAGACTAAACAACCAGAAAAAATGGAAATAATAGATTCTAAAGGAATGATTAGATTCACTATTACTTACCAAGACTTTCAATATGAAAAGTAAGGGGGAACTAAAGAAATGAACAAAATAACAGCGCCAACATGGGCAGAGATAAATCTAGACAATATCAAATTTAACCTTGATAATATAAAAAAATCCTTAAAGGAAAATACAAAAATTTGTGGTGTGCTAAAGGCTAATGCCTATGGGCACGGTTCAGTACCGATTGCAAAATTATTAGAGAAAGAAAATGTTGATTATATAGCAGTAGCTAGATTAGAAGAAGGGATAGAATTAAGACAAAACAAAATAATGCTTCCTATACTTTGTCTAGGATATATTCCTAAAGAAGCATTAGCAACTGCTATAAACAATAATATAACTATTACTATTTACTCAGTAGAAATGGCTCAAAAACTTAATGATATCGCCAAGAATATAGGTAAACATGCTAAAATCCATATTAAAATTGATACAGGTATGTCAAGGATAGGATTTATATCTAACTCCCAATCAATAAATGATATAAAATCGATAAATGATTTAGAGTTTGTAGATATTGAAGGTATCTTTACACACTTTGCTACAGCAGATGAAAAAAGTAAGGAATTCACTAAACTTCAAGTACAAAGATTTAAATATATGGTTGAAGGGTTAGAAGCTGTAGATATAAACATACCTATAAAACATGTATCAAATAGTGCTGCAATTATAGATATACCAGAGTTGAATCTTAATATGGTAAGATGTGGAATAATATTATACGGTCATTATCCATCAGAAGAAGTAGATAGAGAAATTATTCAATTAAAGCCTGCAATGACTTTAAAAACGAGAGTAGCTCATATAAAAGATGTGGATAAAGGTACTGGGATAAGTTATGGATTAAAGTATAGAAGTGATAAAACAGAAAAAATCGCAACTATACCTATAGGATATGCAGATGGATTTTCTAGAATACAAAAAAATCCTAAGGTGATGATTAAAGGAAGTATATTTGATGTTATAGGTAGAATATGTATGGATCAGTGTATGGTCAAAATTAACAAGAATATAGACATAAAAATTGGCGATGAGGTTATAATATTTGGGGAAGAGAAATTGACAGCAGAAGATGTAGCAAAAAGCCTAGAGACTATAAACTATGAAGTTTTATGTATGGTATCAAGAAGAGTAGATAGAATCTATATGGAAAGAAATGCAATTTTACAATCAGATAGTTATTTGATAAAATAATAATGATAGTATACCCCGGGAGGCGATTTTGTGCACAAAAAAAGTAAGGAAAAGATAGTATTTACTTTACCGGATTCCCTCGTTTCTGAGGTAGACCATATCGTTGAGATGGAGAATAGTAATAGAGAAGATTTTGCAAAGGCTGCCTTTCAATTTTATATAACTCAAAAGAGAAAAATAGACATAAAAGAGTCTATGATCAAAGGTTATAAAGAAATGGGGCAAATTAATCTATCGCTGGCTGAACTAGGTATGACAGATGAAGTATCTTCTGAGGATTGTATGGAAGGGAAGATAGCCCAGGGTGAGTATTAACCTAGACATAAAGCGAGGAGATTTGTACTACGCTGATTTAAGCCCTGTTGTCGGATCGGAACAAGGTGGAGTTCGTCCTGTTTTAATTATACAGAATGATATAGGAAATAAATATAGTCCAACGGTAATAATAGCTGCTATAACATCACAGATTAACAAGGCGAAATTACCAACACATATAGAAATTAGTGCGAACGAATATGGGCTTAATAAAGATTCTGTTATTCTCTTAGAACAGATACGGACTATAGACAAAAAAAGGTTAAGAGAAAAAATTGGTTGTCTAGATGATAATATGATGGTAAAAGTTGACAGTAGTCTTCAGATAAGTCTAGGACTATTTGCGTTATAAAATTATTGGTATTATTTTTAATATCAATAATTTTTTTTGCTAAAAATGAAATGTTATATATTAAATAATTAAAAAAGTGTACTATAAATAGTTTTTCATATAAAATTTGATATATAATAATTATAATTATCTAAAAAATATATCAAAATGCATAAAAAGTATACGTAATATATCCAAATTAAAAAAATAAAGTAAAAAAAATCTATAAAAGTGATATAATAATATGAGATTACAAAAATATATTACATAAGTAATATTTACTTTATAAAAAACAGGGAGGTAATTACATGAGAGACCATAAGGGATTAAATGAGATTGCACGTATTATCAGAAAAGATATAGTCTCTATGATACATGAATCTAAATCTGGACATCCAGGAGGATCATTATCAGCTGTAGAAATATTAACAGCTCTTTACTTTAATGAAATGAATATAGATCCTAATAATAGCAAGATGGAAGATAGAGATAGATTTGTTTTATCTAAAGGGCATGCAGCACCAGTACTTTATGCAACTTTAGCTCAAAAGGGTTACTTTGCTAGAGAAGAATTAATGAAGCTGAGAAAAATAAATAGTATGCTACAAGGGCATCCTGATATGAAGGGAATACCTGGAGTTGATATGTCAACTGGTTCATTAGGACAAGGTTTTTCAGCAGCTTGTGGTATGGCTATGGCATCTAAATTAGATAATGCACCATGGAGAGTGTATACTATACTTGGGGATGGAGAGGTTCAAGAAGGAATAGTTTGGGAAGCTGCTATGAGTGCAGCCCACTATAAACTTGATAATATGGTAGCATTCTTAGATTACAATGGTCTTCAAATAGATGGAGCAGTAGAGAAAGTTATGAACATAGGTCCTATAGTAGATAAGTTTAAAGCTTTCGGATGGAATGTAATAGAAATAGATGGACATGATTTCGATCAAATTTTTGCAGCTTTAGATATGGCTAAAGAAACAGTAGGAAAGCCAACAATGATAATTGCAAAGACTATAAAAGGTAAAGGTGTATCTTTTATGGAAAATGAAGCTGGATGGCATGGAACAGCTCCAAGTGATAGTGACTTAGAAAAAGCCTTAGAAGAATTAGGGGGTGCAGATAATGAGTAAGATAGCAACTAGAGAAGCATATGGAAAAGCATTAGTTAAATTAGGACAAGTAAATGATAATGTTGTAGTATTAGATGCAGATTTATCAAAATCAACTAAGACAAATGATTTTTACAAGACATTCCCGGATAGATTCTTTAATATGGGTATAGCTGAACAAAACCTAATAGGTGCAGCTTGTGGATTTGCTGCAGCTGGTAAAATACCTTTTGCAAGTAGCTTTGCTATGTTTGCTACAGGAAGAGCTTTCGAAGTTATAAGAAACTCTGCTTGTTATCCAAAGTTAAACGTAAAGGTTTGTGCTACTCATGCTGGTATAACAGTAGGAGAAGATGGAGCAACACATCAAAGTGTAGAAGATATAGCTATAATGAGAAGTATACCTAATATGACAGTTATGGTTCCAGCTGACGGTGTAGAAGCAGAACAAATGATATTTGAAGCAGCTAAAGTTTACGGGCCTATGTATGTTCGTTTAGGAAGAAGTGCAGTTCCTACAATATTTGATGAAAATTATAAATTTGAAATAGGAAAAGGTACAATAGTTAGAGAGGGTAATGACTTAACTATAATAGCTTGTGGAATAATGGTTAATGAAGCTATAATAGCATCAGAAGTTTTAAAATCAGAAGGCATAAATGCTAGAGTTATAAACATGTCTACTATAAAACCTATAGATAAAGAATTAATAATAACTGCTGCTAAAGAAACTGGTGCAATAGTAACAGCTGAAGAGCATAGTATATTAGGTGGACTAGGTTCAGCAGTAAGTGAAGTTGTTACTGAAGAATGTCCAGTTGTAGTTAAAAAAGTAGGTATAAATGATACTTTCGGAGAATCAGGTACACCTGCTGAATTAGTAAAAAAATACGGATTAACATCTGATGATATAGTTAAAGCTGCTAAGGAAGCGATAGCTAAGAAATAATACAAAAAGGATATAGCATATGCTATATCCTTTTTATATTATCAAATTTATCTACTATAAAAGATTTTATATTCTTGTTATATTTCACTAAATACATATCATATAATAACATTCCTTATAAAATAGAAGGTAAAATCCAATTAGTTTTGTATCTTAAATAATTCAATAAACTTTAAAATGTTGTATTTTAGTAATAAATATGGCTTTTGGAGGTATGAATATATTTGCCAATACGTAAATTGAGCAAGCGAATTTTTATGAGACTTTTTGAAGTATACTAATAAATAATATTCTAAGGCTCGTATAAATTTCATATATTAAAATATATGGGGGTGAAATAAATGAATATAAAATTTAATGTAAAGGGAGTTATATATGGAGTACTTCTATTAATACTAGTAATAGGTGGTTTTATAGTAATCCCAAATATGTTCATGGAAAAATCAAAGCCAGTAGATTACACTATAGTACAAAGAGAATCTATACCAGAAAAGATACTGGACATGATGGACAAATATACAGATGAAGAAAGAGCTTTGGCTGTAAAGTTAAACGAAAAGATATATGTTATTGTAACTAGAGGTAAAGATAATGAAAAGGGAATAGAGATGAATAAAATAGAAATGGTTCAAGAGGATGATAAAAATTTAATGAAAGTAAAAATTTCATATAAAGAAAAAGAAAAATCATATCCGTACATAGTTGTAGAAACTAATTTAACTGACCTTCCTGATAATATTGAATTAAATGCAACTGAGGAATAACATATTACACATTATATTAATAAAATTTAGAAAAATAAACACGTACATAAACTAATAAAAGTCACCTTAAAATACTTTAAGGTGACTTTTTATACCTAAAATATATTTTTTAATTTTAAATAAAATAATTAAATTAGAAGTATTCATTAAAAAAATTATTATTATTGCGTATTAACTAATTATTTATCAATAAGCGGGGAAAAATAAAATTTAACATAATATGAAGAGGTGAATGATTGTTGAATATAGATAAATATAAAGTTAGAATAGAAGACTTAAAGCCCAGTTCATTGATAGAGAATCTATCATTTAGTACTACAGAAGAGATAGATTCTAAAAGGGAAATAATAGGTCAAGATAGAGCGGTAAAGGCAATTGAATTTGGACTTAAGATGAAAAAAAGTGGATATAACATATATGTTTCAGGTACAAGTGGTTTAGGAAGGGTTAATTACACTAGTGAACTTATAAAAAAGTATGCTAGCAATAATAAAAAAAATGATAATAGAGATTGGGTATATGTAAATAACTTCAAAAACTTTAATGAACCTACAGCTTTATCTTTCAAAGCAGGTGTAGGAAAAATATTTAAAGAAGATATAGAAGAAATAATTCAAAAATTAAAGAGTGACATACCTAAATTATTTAATTCAAAAGAATATGAATATCATAGTAGAATACTTATGAGTGAACTTGAAAATAATATTCAAGTAATAATATCAGAGTTAAATGAATTTGCCAAGCCTAGAGGATTTAAGTTTGAAGTTACAGAAAGGGGACTTGTTAGTATTCCAATAAAAGAAGATGGAACGTTAATGCAAGAACAAGAACTAGGTAAATTAACTCCTACAGAAATCAATAAATTAAGAGAAGAGGGGCTTAAGCTAAATCAAGATAGCAAGGATTATATAGATAAGATAAAAAATTGTGAAGATGATTATAAAAATAAAACTATTGATTTAGATAAGAATGTAGGAAGAAGTTTAGTTGGATTTTACGGTAAATACTTACTAGATAAGTATGGAAAAGAAGAAAAAACACAAAGATATATAAATGATTTATGTAATGATATAGTTAATAATATAGATAAATTTAAGGATAAAAGTGAAGATAATCAACAAAATCCTATGGCATTATTTAATATGATGGGCCATAAAAATGATGATAAGTTTTTTAATAAATACAAAGTAAATTTATTTATAGATAATAGTGAGTGTGAAGATTGTAAGATAATAATAGAAAGTAATCCTACATACTATAATTTGATAGGGTGTATAGAGTATAAAAATGAGATAGGAGCTTTAACAACCAGTTTTACGGAAATAAAGCCAGGAGCCTTACATAAGGCAAATGGAGGATACTTAATCATAAATGTAAAAGATTTATTATCAAATCCTTTTTCTTGGGATTGCCTAAAGAGAAGTTTAAAAACAGGGAAGATATCAATAGAATCTCTTAATAAACAATATGGATATTTAGTAACATCTACATTAAAGCCAGAACCAATAGATTTAGATGTGAAAGTCATATTAATAGGAGATAGTCGTTATTATGGACTTTTATACTCATATGAAGAAGATTTTAGAAATCTGTTTAAAGTAATGGCTGACTTTGATATAGAAATAGATAAAAATGATGAAAATATATATAAGACAATTGAGCTAATAGCTAATACTTGTAACAATGAAAAATTAAAACATTTCAAAAAGGATGCAGTTGAAAAGGTAATAGAATATAGTATTAAGTTAAGTGACAGTAAGGATAAATTAACAGCAAGAGTTAGTAATATAATAGATTTAGTATATGAGTCAGAGGCTATAAGTGACGATAGTGAGTTATATGTCACTGCAAAAGATGTTCAAAATGCAATAGAGCAAAAAGTATATAGAAATAATAAATATGAAGAAAAATTAAATGAGATGTTTGAAGACAAAACTCTGTTAATTGATATAGAAGGAGAGAAAATAGGTCAAATTAATGGATTAGCTGTCATGGGAACAGGTGAATATTCATTTGGGAAGCCGTCAAAAATAACAGCATCTACTTATAGGGGAAGACAAGGTGTAATAAATATTGAAAGAGAAATAAAGCAAAGTGGAAGTATTCATGATAAAGGAGTTTTAATATTAAGTGGATATTTAGGAGAAAGGTATGGAAAAGAGAGACCATTATCTATAACTACATCAATAACTTTTGAACAAAACTATAGTGGTGTAGATGGAGATAGTGCATCTAGTACTGAATTATACGCTATAATATCTAGTATAGCTAATATACCTATAAAACAAAGTATTGCAGTAACAGGTTCTGTTAGTCAAAAAGGAGAGATACAACCTATAGGTGGAGTGAATCAAAAGATTGAAGGGTTCTTTGATGTATGTAAGCTAAAAGGCTTCTCTCAAAAACAAGGTGTTATGATTCCGATACAAAATGTTAAGAATTTAATACTAAAAGATGAGATAGTGGAAGCTGTAAAAGCTGGAACTTTTAGTATATATGCAATAAGCAGTATAGAAGAAGGTTTAGAGATACTTACAGGTAAGACTATAGATGAAATAGATAATATAGTTAAAGATAAGCTTGAGAGTTTAAGACAAATAGATAAAAAAGATGGAGATGATAAAAAGGAATAAAAAATACTAAGGGTTAAAACATTAATGTTTTAACCCTTAGTATTTTTTTAAATTAATTTTATTTAAAATCTATTAGGTGTAAGTATTTGGCTTTCTGTAATTATATAGTCAAGTTGAGCATCATGATCTTCCTTAGGAACAGAATCAAAAATTTGTAAATCAAAAGCAATTCCTACTGTGATAGCATCTTCTCTTAACCTTTCTATAAATCTATCATAAAAGCCACCGCCATATCCGAGTCTATAGCAATCTTTATCATAAGCGACAGCTGGAACTATTACTACATCTATATCTTTAACCTCTACTTCTGGGGAGCACTCAGGCTTTGGTTCTCTTATTCCGTAAGCACCGATTTTTACTCCATCTTTTAAATCAATTATTTGAGATGGTATTAATTTTTTTTCTTCTTTAATCGTTATAGGAGATGAGACAGTTTTACCTAAAGAAAGAAGCTTAATTATAAGTTCATCTGTTTTAACTTCATTATTAAAATCAAGATAAAGCATAATATTTTTAGCTGTTTTTATACAATCTAAAGCTAATACTTTTTGAGTTATTATCGATGAGTTTTTACATAAAGATTCATAACTTTGGTTATTTCTATCAGAAATAACTTTCTTTCTAAATTCCTTTTTCATAAAATCTACCCCTTTTACTATGATATAATATGGATATGTACCCATTATAAATTTTAGTACATAAGCTAAAAACTAAGCAACAAAAATAGAAATGGTAATAAAAAGAATAGCTAGTCATATAATATATACTAGATTAGATAAAGGAGATGCCTAGAATGATATCAAAGAAAAGAGCTATCGTGTATGGAATAGTTTTAGTAATAGTAACGGCTTTATTTACCTCTACCTTGCAAATAGGATTGGGTAATAAGGTTGTAGTGTCGAAAGATTTATATGAAAAATATAGTAAGTACAATAAGATGATAGGGCTAGAAGGAGCTATAAAAGAAGACTTCTATCAAAAAACTAAAGATGATAAATTAGTTAATGGGGCTATAAAAGGAATGTTTTCGGGATTAGATGATCCATACTCTCAGTACTACACAAAAGAGGAGTTTAAAAGGCTTAAGGAACAAACAAGTGGGTCCTTTGTTGGTATAGGTGTAATAATAAGTCCTTCTCCAGATGATGACTACTTAACAGTAGTATCTCCTATACAAGGTTCTCCGGCAGAAAAAAGTGGAGTAGAAGCGGGAGACAAGATAGTAAAGGTAGATGGAAAGAATGTTTTTGCTAAAAATTCAGATGAAGCAATTAGTATGATAAAAGGTAAAGAGGGTACAACTGTAGAATTAACTTTAAAAAGAGATGGTAAGGAATTTGATGTTAAAGTTAAAAGAGAAGAAATTGTTTCAAAAAGCGTAGAGGGTAAGATGCTAGAAGATAAGATAGGATATGTAAGAATAACTTCTTTTAGTGAAAATACATATAAAGAATTTAAGACTGCACTAGATAGATTGAAATCAGAAGGAATGAAGGGTTTAATATTAGATGTAAGGGATAATGGTGGAGGACTATTAAATATATGTAAAGATATAGCCGATGAGTTAATAGGAGAAGGAACTATAGTTTATACTAAAGACAATAAAGGAAATACAGAATACTTAAAATCAGATAAAGATAAGCTAGGATTGCCAATAGCTATTTTAACTAATGAGAATAGTGCATCAGCATCAGAAATATTAACAGGAGCTATTATAGATAATAAAGCTGGTATTTCAATAGGAACTACAACTTTTGGTAAAGGTTTAGTACAAAGTGTAAGAGAGCTTAAAGATGGTACAGGTTTTAAATTAACCACTGCTCAATATTTTACTCCTAATGGAGATTATATAAATGAAAAAGGAATAAAACCAACTATAGAAGTCAAAGATACTGAAAAGCAATTAGATGCAGCTATTGATTGGATGAAAAAGGAAATAAAATAGAATATACCAATAAAAACAGGCATAAAATATAAAAAGTGCCTGTTTTTTAATGAAAAATATAATTAAAATTTATAAGAAAATATAATGTAAAAATATAACATATTATAAAGAATTAAAATATAAAATATGAATATATTTAAGAAATTTTGTATATTATATAGAAGGGAATATTAATTAAATATAGAATTAATATATTAAGTTTATAATTAAAATAGGAAGTGGTTATTATGAAGAAAAACAGAGGGAAAGTTGTTAACTTCAATGAATATAAAGCGCATAAAAAACAAATGGAAGTAGATAGAGTGGAATTATTAAACCTTATAAAGAAGCTAGTTACTACAAAATAGAGAGTGTGAAAACTCTCTATTTTTGTAGTTTAATAACTAATTTTAAAATTTAAAATGAAAAATAAAATTAGTTATGACATCTTTAAATCATTGATATATCCTTGGAATTGATTGAATTCATTTTCATCTGATATCTCAATGGTTTGGGAGTCCTCAGAATCAAAATTCTTAAGATATATAGTATAATTATTATCTGTACAATTATGGTAAATACATCTGTAACCATCCTCATATAAATCTTTGATTTTGTTGAAAGTAGACATAAAATTTGTTAGCTATAATTATATATAGCATCTCCTTTCTTAGAGTTTATACAAGTATATAAAGTTGTATTTATTTAATATTTTATGAAATTTAAGAATTAATATTCAACATCGTGGATAATATATATGTAAACATTAGTATATAAAGTAATTTAAATGAAAAGATAAATTAAATTAGAAAAAAATAAAAAAAGCATTGACGAAATAAATTTGAGATGGTATAGTTATACTTGTCCTTGAGCAAAGGGCAAACAAAAAAGAAAAACAACAGAAAAAAGTTGACAAAGTAAAATTACTTTGGTAAACTGAAGAAGTTGTAAAAAGAGTAGCGCCGACACAGTCGCTTAAAATGAACTTTGAAAATTAAACAGTAGGTTAATTTATATAACTAAAATGATTCTTTAAAGAATCGAATACAACCAAGCCAGATATTCAAATAATGATAGTCTGAGCAGGTAACAACTTTTATTTGAGAGTTTGATCCTGGCTCAGGATGAACGCTGGCGGCGTGCCTAACACATGCAAGTCGAGCGATTCACTTCGGTGAAGAGCGGCGGACGGGTGAGTAACGCGTGGGTAACCTGCCCTGTACACACGGATAACATACCGAAAGGTATGCTAATACGGGATAA
>NZ_JADPFC010000007.1:30861-82295 GCF_015668195.1 Romboutsia sp. 1001713B170131_170501_G6 | reverse complement strand
ATGCTGGTGTGGCTCAACGGTAGAGCAGCTGACTTGTAATCAGCAGGTTGTAGGTTCGATTCCTATCACCAGCTCCAATCAAACTCTTAGATTTTATCTAAGAGTTTTTTGTTGTTTACAAAAATAAAAAATAGGAGAAAAATATTATAATATTTTTCTCCTATTTATATCTTTCCCATCTTAAATCATTACCAACAAACTTTATAAGCCTAAACTTATCTAATATTCTAGATAAAGTTCTTTGAGTATAAGTTTTTCCTATTTGATTAGGAGATAAGTTTGTAGAGATTATTATCTTTTTACCAGATACCAATCGAGTATTAACTATATTAAAAATTTCACCACTCGTAAATGAATTATTTAGCTCAGTTCCAAGATCATCTATTATTAATAAATCGCAATCGAATAGATTTTTATAATTTTCATTAGCCATTTTATTATTAGGATCTCTTCTAAACTTATAGTCCTCAATAATTTCTAGGATTTTAAAAGATGTTTGATATATAACTACATATCCTCTATCTAATAAATCTTTAGCAATACAGTTAGACATATAAGTTTTTCCTAGTCCAGTAGAACCATAGAAAAGTAGATTTTCACCATTATCTTTATCGAAATCTAATACGAATTTTTCACAAATAGAGAATATATCAAGCATATTTTCTCTAGGTGATATACCAGCACCTTCAGGTCTTACAGGTGAAAATATATCAAAATTGAAATTGGCAAAATTCTCTTTACTTAAAACTCTATCTAAATTAGACATTTTGTAAGCTTCATTGATTATTTCCTGCTTAAAACAACTACATTTTTCACCATTTGGCGTAAACCCAGTATCTTTACAGTAATTACAATCATACTTCATCTCTAAATAATTTTCAGGTATACCATGAGTTTTTAGAAGAAGAGATTTTCTAGCTTTTAGAGTATCCATCTGTTCTTTAGATTCCTTTACTATCTTTTCTCTTGAATTAGGATCAAGTAAAACAGCCTTAGCTAGTTTAAGGCCAATTTTACTAATCTCATCTTCTATATGCTGAATTTCTGGTATTCGAGTATAAAGTTCTTTTTTTCTGTTTTCTAAGTCAAGTTCATCTGCATCTCTTTTTTGCTCGTACTTTAGCAGGATCTCTCTTATCTTACTTTCGTTCATCTAATCACCTACCTAAATTTTTCCTTCTGACTTTTCTCGATAATTCTGTCTAGTTCCTCTGGACTATATTGAGTGAATGTCTCATTAAAGTTATGGAACTTAGTCTTTTTATAATTTTCGGAAGTTTTATTAGAGGAAAATTTATTAACATTTTCTTTTAATTTTCTTGATTCTTTTTGTATTTTTAAGTCTTGAAGATTTTTTATGCTTTTATTATTCCAACTTTTAATAACACCATCAATGTATGTTATAGAAGGATTAGAAATATTTTTAGACTTAGAACAAGCTTCAAGAATTAATTCAATATCCATATTAAATTGATCTAACCATATATCCATAGTTTCCTTTTCAGACCTAGAAGGTTGTCTGAAGAATCCTAATTCATTAAATATAGTTTTGTATATCGTATATCTCTCACTCCTAGCATTAAAACTAACTTTAACATCATCAGGAGTATATAAGTTGCTATCATACCAGTTTCTAATTATACTCTCAATATACTTAACAGGCTTGGAAGAACCAGTTCTTTCTTTTACATTTTCATAAGCATAAACAATCATATCTGGATTCATATTGTATTTATTCATTATATCTAAAATACTAATTTTTTCACCTGGGTCAAGATGTCTTCCTACAATTTGATTTATAGCGTTAAACATCTTTCTAATGCTTGGGTTTTCAGCAACAGAAACAATAGAGTCTGTATTTGATTTAATAGATTTAGTATTAACAGTAGTATTTTCTATATACTGTTTCTTTAAATCTAAAAACTCAACAGAATAATCGAATTCATCAAGGCCTTCGTTTTTGTGCATTTTAATTATATTCTTACTTTCCCAAAACTTCCATGCTGATAATACATCTGAAAGAGGGATATTTAAGTCTTTTGCAATAGAGTTATTGTTAAACTTAGGATTAGCACTTGGGTCACAAGCATTTTTATATCCAAGGAGATAAACTTTAACGTATAACCCGTCCGCCATAGGCATAAATATATCTATAAAGATATTTGGAATGGATGTATCACCTAAGTCAACCTCATTAGGTTCTTTAAAAAACATTTTATCACCTCGCTTTAAATTATATCATAAAAATGTAATACTAAATGTAGCCTACATAATTATCAAGAAGAATTATATCATAAAAAGCTATATAAATTTATCTTGCAAAAAAACTTTTAAATTATTCATGTAAAACAGGGGGGAGAAGATTTGATAATAAACTTTACTAAAAGAGTAAGAAAGCTATTATCAGTAGGAATAATAGCATTAGTTTTAGTAGCCGGTGGAGGAATATATTTTTACAATGATAAAAAAGAAATACCTTCAGCCAACTTAACAAATGAAAAAGATATTAATAGATATACAATAGATGTAGTTTTTGATGATGAAAGTAAACGTTTAATGTGTAACCAAAATATAGAGTATGTAAATAATACAAAAATCACTTTAGACAAGCTATATTTTCATATATATCCAAATGCTTTCTCAAAGAGTGAATTTGCGCCTTTTGAAAAATCTGAAATGAAACAAGCATATCCAAATGGATTTAATGAAGGATATATAGATTTAAAAAACATATTAAATAATGGAAAAAAATTGGCCTATAAGGTAAGTGGTGAAAAAAATGATATACTAGAGATTGAATTAAAAAACCCAATTAAGCCAGGAAATAAAGTATCTATAGATATGAAATACAATGTTAAAATACCTAATTCGCAAGGTAGATTTGGATATGGGGAAAATACAGTAAACGTGGCCAATTGGTTTCCAATAGCTAGTGTTAATGATGACAAAGGATGGGATTTAAATAGCTATGAAACAGTAGGGGATCCATTTTATAGTGATACAAGCGACTTCTATGTAAAGATACTTTTACCTAAAAAGTATAAAATTGGATGTACAGGTAAGGTAGTAAAGGAGACATCTGATAGTGACAAGACTCTTTATGAAGTAGAAGCAAAGCAAGTGAGAGATTTCGCTTTTATTTTAAGTGATAAGTTTCATGTTGATAGCGATAAATATAATGAAGTCAATATTAGTACATATAATTTAAATGAAGAATTATCTAAGGATGCTACATATATTGCAAAGAGCTCTATGGAGATATTTAGTGAGTTATTTGGGAAATATCCATATGATACATACTCTGTAATAGCAAGTGACTTTTTTATAGGAGGTATGGAATACCCAACTTTAATAATGATAGATCAAAGCTTGTATAATAATAGAGATAAATTTTTATTAGAATATGTAATCGCACACGAGACAGCACACCAATGGTGGTATTCAGTAGTTGGAAATAATGAAATAAGTGAACCATGGATAGATGAAGCGCTAACAGAATATTCTACAATACTATACTTTGAAAAAAAATATGGAAATGAAGTAGCTAAGAAATTAATAGATAATATGGAGCTACAAGCTAGAAGTTATCGTAGTGAAGATATATTTAAGCCAGTAACAGAGTATTCAAATTCAATAGAATATAGTTTAAATGTCTATACTAAAGGGGCTTTAGCTTTCCATGAAGTAAGAAAAGAAGTGGGAGATAAGGTATTCTTTGATACTTTAAAGGAATATTACTCTACATATATGCACAAAAACGTAAGTAGTGCAGAATTTGTAAAGTTATGGAATGATAAGGGTGTAGATATAGATAAGATTATAAAAGAATACAAGTAAATTTTAACTCAAGCATTAAATAATTATTTAATGCTTGAGTTTTTTGGTATAATATAATCTATGACAATGAGAAGACGAGGTGAATAAATGCTAAAATACTGTTCAATAGGAAGTGGAAGTAGCGGAAATTGCCATTATATAGAATATAAGGATACAGGAATACTAGTAGATGCAGGTCTTAGTGGAAAGAGAATAACAACAGGACTTGATGATATAGGAATAAATATGGAAAAGGTGAAAGGAATATTCATAACACATGAACATTCAGACCATATAAAAGGTGCAGGGATAATGTCTAGAAAATATAATATACCTATATTTGCAAATGTAAAAACATGGTGTGCTATGAAAGATAAATTAGGAAATATAGAAAGTAACAATATGAAGGTATTTGAAAATGATAAAACTTACTCTTTAGGAGATGTGGTAATAAGACCATTTTCAATACCACACGATGCATCGGACGCAGTAGGATATAACTTCTACACAGGGAACGATAAGATGTCTATAGCTACAGATATAGGATATATAGATGACAATATAAGAAGACATCTGTATAAATCAAAATTAGTAGTATTAGAATCAAATTATGACCCTAATATGCTTATGATGGGTTCTTACCCATACTCATTAAAAAAGAGGGTGATGTCAGAAGAAGGGCATTTATCAAATGAAGATGCAGCTAAATTCTGTGTTGAGCTTATAAATAACGGAACGGAAAGAATATTATTAGCTCATTTAAGTAAAGAAAATAACTTCCCAGAACTAGCATATGAAACATCTAAGAGCATACTTACTCAAAATGATATAATAGTTGGACAAGATGTTAAGCTAGATGTTTTATTAAGAGAAGAAGTTTCAGATATATATAAAGTTAAATAAAGAGGATTTATTAAGACATAAATAGACCGGATAAAGGAGAAATCTTATGAATATAACAGTTATTAGTGTAGGTAAATTAAAAGAAAAGTATTTAAAATTAGGAATAGAAGAATTTTCAAAGAGATTATCTAAGTATTGTAAATTAGATTTAATAGAATTGGATGATGAAAAGTGTCCAGAAAACTTAAGCCCAAAGGATATGTTAATAGTCAAAGAAAAGGAAGGTAAAAAAATTCTAGGTAAAATAAAGAGCAATAGCTATGTTATCGCTCTTGCTATTGATGGAAAGAATTTATCTTCTGAAGAATTAGCAGATACTATGAGTAAGCTAGCTGTTAGAGGTAATAGTCATATAACTTTTGTTATAGGAGGTTCTCTAGGGCTTTGTGATGAGGTGTTAAACAGAGCTGATTATAAGTTATCTTTTTCTAAGATGACTTTTCCACATCAACTGATGAGACTTATACTTTTAGAGCAAGTTTATAGAGCGTTTAGAATAAATAATAATGAACCATATCACAAGTAAAGTATAACTCTCTTGTGATATACTGAAAAGATTCTAGTGATAATATTATTATCCATAAGAAAAAAGACGTGAAGGAATGCGTGAATTTACACAATGGATAATTTTTCTAGAAAACATGCTAAATATATAACCACACCTAAGGATTTAATATATTGAAAATTCTAAAGTGTGGTTATTTTTATACCATTAATCTTAAGTATATAATATAGATGTAGTAATAACGACCAATGTGGTTACTAATATAGGTATAACAACAGAGGTAATAAAAATATCTTTATAGGAATCCTTATGAGTAAGGCTACAAATAGCAAGTGTTGTTATTACTGCTCCATTATGAGGTAAGGTATCAAGTCCACCAGAAGCTAAAGCAGCTATTCTATGCATTATTTCAGGAGAAATATTAAGGGCTTGACTCATTGCTATAAAGGTAGATGATAGAGCATCTAGTGTTATAGTAAGTCCTCCAGAGGCAGATGCTGTAATACCACAAATTATGTTCACTGATAAAGCTTCTGAAATTATTGGATTAGAAGATACATTTAATATCATTGATTGCAAAGCAATAAATACAGGCAATGATTTTATAACACTTCCATACCCAACAATAGCACTAGAACTAAGCAGTGGTAAAAAGGAATTTGATATACCTTCATTAAGAACTTTATTTAAGTTAGAAATTTTCCTAAAGTTAGTTATTATTATAAATAATGTGGATATAACTATAGAGATAATTACACTCCATGTGCCAGACACATTATCTAGTGCTAAGTTATATTTACTCAAATAAGAGCCATCGATTAATTGGTAAAATATTTTTGAAAAGAATAAATTACTTAAAAATATAATTAATATAGGTGTTACTGCTAAAAATATATTTGGAATATTCTTATCTTCATTAAAGTTATCCTCAATATAATGATTTCCATACCCTTCTAGATTCTCATGTGCTTTTCTAACGCGATATGTAAGCCAAGCCATGCCAAGTACTAGCATTAATACACTAGCTATAATTCCTATAAGAGGTGCAGCAAAAGTATCTGTCCCAAAGTATCTCATAGGAATAACATTTTGTATTTCAGGAGTACCTGGAAGAGCTGTCATTGTAAAGGTAAATGACCCTAGAGCAATAGTTCCTGGAATTAATCTCTTTGGAATATCAGATTCCTTAAACAAAACATTGGCAATAGGATATAATACGAAGGCAACTGTAAATAAAGAAACCCCTCCATATGTAAGAAGTGCACCAGCAAGTACTACTGCTAATATAGTTTTATTTTTACCTAAATTTTTAGTAATGAAATTTGCTATGGATTTCGCATAAAGAGCTTCTTCCATTAATTTAGCAAAGATTGCACCTGTTAAGAAAATAGGGAAGTAGTTCTTTACGAAATTTGCAAACCCACCCATATATACTTCAGTATAATGAACCATTAACTGTGTATTAGAATCTCCACCTATTAATAATACTGTAAGTAAGGCAACTAAGGGAGCTGTAATAATAGTTGAATACCCTTTGTAGGCTAAGAATATTATCAAAGATAATGATAAAATTAATCCGATTATGCTTATCATATTAAAATGTCCTCTTTCAATTTAAAATTTTAAAATAGCTTATCTTATGATACCCAAAATTATTAAATTAAAAACAAGGTAAGTTGCTCTTACTAGACAACTTATGATAAAAAATATTATATTTGTGATTTCATCTATTCTTGAGTTTCTTTCCATATACAGATATAGAGGAATTAATAAATATGCTAATATAATAGAATAAAAAGCGACATCCTTTGGGGGTGTAACGGAGAACCGTATCACAAATAAGAGATACGGTTTCTTTTTTAGTATTTTTACGTTAAGTAAGACTATAACTCAAGCAATTATTAAATATTCTAAGAGAAACAATCAATTAGACAAATAACAAATATAATAAGTACAGTTTTATAATAAAACTTAGGAATTTCTAAAGTGATTAACCATATTTTGCTATTTATATTATTTGAAAATTAAAATAATTTACTATAAAATAAAGATGTCAAAATATAAAAAATATGGAGGTATGACATGGGAATATTCAACAAAGTTATGGCATCAGCATTTGGTTTAGGTGGTGCAAGAATAGATACAATAATTTACACTAAAAATATAATGCCAGGAAAAAGAATTGAAGGTATTTGTAAAATAAAAGGTGGTAATATTGAGCAACATATAAATGATATTTCTATAGGTGTTTACACTAGCTATAAACAAGAAGTCGATGATAA
Organism: Romboutsia sp. 1001713B170131_170501_G6; assembly: GCF_015668195.1. Lineage (NCBI taxonomy): Bacteria > Bacillati > Bacillota > Clostridia > Peptostreptococcales > Peptostreptococcaceae > Romboutsia > Romboutsia sp. 1001713B170131_170501_G6. Next base: position 74,789 of record NZ_JADPFC010000007.1, on the reverse strand, counting down.
AATTATAAATCAAGTACAACGTATTCAAGAGCATATTATAAAAATAGATAAAAGTATACTTCCTGATGAAACATATGAAGTTAAATTTAGCTTTATTTTATATAAGAGAGTACCTGTTACTATACATAAATCACAAGTATGGATATCAACTTATTTAGATATAAAAAGTGGGAAAGATACATCAGATAGAGATTATATAAATGTAGGATTTAACGATTATATGCAAAATGTTATAGACGCTATATTAGAGTTAGGTTTTTCTCTTAGAGAGGTTGAAAATGAATATTGTCCAGCTAAATTAAATGGGTTTAATTTTGTTCAAGAATTTGAATTTATACCAACTAGAGGTAATTTTAGAGGTAGACTAGACGAATTAGAACTAGTTTTTATACCTACAAATACTCATGTGGATATACTTTTAGAAGTTGATAGAAAAGTTAGAGGTTTTATGAGCTTTATAAGTGAGTCTATGGGACTAGATGAAACTAAATTAAGAATTAGGTTAGAGAATTCTAGAAAATATAGTTTTGATGAAATTAAAAATGAAATAGAACAATTATTGAAAATATACTCATAAAACATATTACATGAAGAAGTATTTTATGGTATGCACCATAAGTGGACTATATAAACCTAAAAATATATACATAGCAAATGCAAAAAGTACATTTAATATTAAATAAAAGTAAGCTCCGTAGAGTAAGGTACGTATAACCGTATCACAAATAAGTGAGGTTCATAGCCTCAGGTAAGTCATATCAATACCTGAGGCTATTTTTATTAGCAAAGGTATTGTATCATAATTAATAATGTATTTATAAAATATGTTTATTATATTCCTTTTAAGTTAGCAGTTACAATTAGCTAAATTATAAGATATAATAAACTTAAAATATTAACATAACGGTATAGTATATATCCAGAATTATGTTAATTATAATAAAAAATAATCTGGAGGCAAAATAATGGATAAAAAGGATTTTTCTAATTTAGAAGACCAAATTATGTCTACAGTTAGCAATGCACTTAAAGCAATAGATTTTGCTAATTTGAAAAAGGATATTAATGATAAAACTGAGGATACCTTAAATCAATTTAAATCAAAGCTTAATGGATACAGTGAAAAATATATAGGCTTAAATAAAAAAGCTAAAAATGATATATCAAGATATATCAATAAAAAACCAGCTGGAAGTATATCGGGAATACTTTATATATTATTGGGAGCTTGTGGAAGTTTTGTTTTTGGTTCTTCAGTGTTGACATTCTTAATATTTAATACATTTTTCAGCGGGATTATCTTAGGTAGCAACATTATTTTGGGAGTTCTATTCTTATTCCTTGCAGTAAGTGTAGCCTTATTAGTAAGAGGAATAAATTTAAGAAAAAGAGTAAAACGTTTTAAGAAGTATGTAAGATTTATTGACAATAATAGCTATTTCTTAATTAAAGACTTAGCAAAATTTGCAAAAGAGAAAGAGAGTTTTGTTCTTAAAGACCTAAGTAAAATGATTGATTTAGGTATGTTCTTACAAGGGCATATAGATGAAGAAAAAACTTATTTTATGTTAAATGATGAAGTCTATACTGACTATTTAAATTTAAAAAAGCAACAAATAGCTAAAGAAAGTAATAATGAAAAATTAAATGAAGAAATATATGATTCAGAAAAAGAAGAAATAGAATCTACAATTAAAATAGGAAGAAATTATATTGAACAAATAAAAAATATAAGAAATGATCTTTATAAAGAAGAAATAGCTATAAAGTTAGATAAATTAGGAAACATTTCAAACCAAATCCTTAATCAGGTTGAAAAAAATCCTAAAAAGATACAAGAAGTTAATAAATTTATAAATCATTATCTTCCTATTACTATAAAATTAATTAATTCATATAAAGAGATAAATAATCAACTAGTTCAAGGCGACAATATAGAAAATGCTAAAAGGGAAATTGAAAAGAGTATCGATCTTATTAATAACGCTTTTGAAAATTTATTAGATGATTTATTTGAAGATGTTGTTTTAGATATTTCTACAGATATTTCTGTTCTTAAAACATTATTTAAACAAGAGGGATTAGCAGAAGACGATTTTAAAAAGTAAGTTTTAAATAAAAGGGAGGCATTAAAAATGAGTGATGAGTTCAAAGAAGAGTTTATTGATATAAAACCAGAATTAACTTTTCAACCATTCCAAGATGAAGTTCTTGATGTAAAAGTAAAAGAAGAAAAAATAGAAGAAGAAAGAATTGATGAAATCCAACTTACAGAAGAAGAAAAAAAAATGGTTGATCAATTTGTAGATAAAATAGATATAAATAATTCAAATTCTATTTTACAATATGGGGTAGGTGCTCAAAAGAAAATTTCTGATTTTTCACAGTCAGCATTGAATAATGTAAAAACTAAAGATTTAGGTGAAATTGGAGAAATACTATCTAGTGTAGTTCATGAATTAAAGAACTTTGAAGAATCCGAAGAGAAAAAAGGAATTTTAGGTTTCTTTAAAAAAGGTAAGGATAAGATTTCCCAAATGAAAATAAAATATGAAAATGTAGATAAAAACATTGGTAAAATGTGTAATGTTCTTGAATCGCATCAAATACAGCTTTTAAAAGATATTGCTATGTTAGATAAGATGTATGAAATAAATAAAGTATATTTTAAAGAGCTTTCTATGTATATCTTAGCTGGGAAAAAGAAACTTCAAAAGCTAGAAAAGGAAGAACTTCCTAAATTACAAGAAAAAGCAAGAAATAGTGGTAATCCTCAGGATGCTCAAGAATTAAATGATTTTGTGGCTCTTTGCAATAGATTTGAAAAGAAAATTCACGATTTAGAATTAACTAAAATGATTTCTTTACAAATGGCTCCTCAAATTCGTTTAATTCAAAATAATGATGCATTAATGTCTGAAAAAATACAATCTACAATTATAAATACTATTCCGCTTTGGAAAAATCAAATGGTTTTAGCACTTGGGGTTGCTCACGCTGCTAATGCTGCAAGGGTTCAAAGAGAAGTAACAGATATGACAAATGAACTTTTACGTAAAAATGCAGAAATTTTAAAAACTTCAACTATAGAAACTGCAAAAGAGTCTGAAAGAGGAATTGTTGATATTGAAACCCTTAGAGCTACAAATGAGTCATTAATTTCAACTCTTGATGAAATACTTAATATACAAACAGAAGGACGTCAAAAACGTAGGGAAGCTGAATTAGAATTAAGAAATATTGAAAATCAATTGAAAAATAAACTTTTAGATTTTAAATATTAGTATATATACCTCACTTACTTATGATACGGTGAACCGTATCATAAGTAAGGAATATAGTTTTTAAAATTGTAGTTCCTGTTAAAATATCGAAGATTCTAGGAGATTCATTAATAAAGTTTTTAGAAGAGTAGAGTTAAGTCTACTCTTTTCCTTTGTCCAAAAAAATTATTTATTGTAGTATAATAGACAGAATAAAAATGATTCTGTTATAAACTTATTCACATTACAAACTATACTAGTATATTACTTTTACCAATACTATTATTTATATATTTAATCTTAGAGCGCTTACTCACACTCTTTCTTATTATAAAATACTTTAAATAACTAGATCATTTATATTTTTTTATTTCATTATAATATTCCTTCGGCGTAATCCCAAATTCCTTTTTAAAAGCACGGAATAAATTATTATAACTTCCTATTTTACAAATGTGTGCAATGTCTACTATAGCCTTTCCCTCTTCTATAAGTTTTTTGCATAAATCTAATTTAGCTTTTATTATATAACGGTGTAATGTCAATCCTGTAGTTTTTTTGAATTCTCTTGATATATGAAATTTACTAACATAGAATTCTTTTTCAAGACGATCAAGAGAAATTTCTTCTGTAATGTGGTTATTAATATATGAAAAAATATCATCAATTAAAAATGTTTTATTTTTTTTTATTTTTTGTTTTGGTTCTGCGTATATACATGATCTTAGTATTAGAACTAGAGCTATTGATAACATACTTTTAATATATAGATTATCAGCAAATTCATAATTTTCTTCTTTTAAGTAAACAAGCTTTCTTAATATATTTTTTATTAACATATTAGTTTCTGTATTTGCATCTATTACTGCACATTCAAAAGGCACAGTATTAAAACTTTTGACTAAATCGACTTCTTCATCTGATAATTTATCCAGTAATCCTATTGTAATTGCTAGTTCATATATTATAAGAGATTGCTTTGACCTAGGTTCTATATCAATATTATTATTAGGGCTCATTAAGATAATATTATCAGCACCACATCCTTGAGATTTATTTTTTAGATTTACATAACAATCGCCTGAAAATACAAATAATATTTTATAATATTTATTCGATTTAATTTTTTTAGTTCTTATATTATTAAATTTAATTTCATTTACAAAATAATCTTTTTTATCAATCATTAATACCCCTCTTTTTCAGAAAGTTTTATTCAATATATCAATTTTTGTTAATATTACATCAATATATGAATATAATTTTATTTTACAATATGAGATAATAAAAATACAAATAAATATGGTGGTTTTTTATGGACCTACTTATAATTTATTTCTTATCAATATCAGGGGGGTAGTTTATGCAAAATTTTTCAATGAAAGATAAGATCGGTTATACTCTTGGGGACTTAGGGTGTTGCTGCACAGAACAATTTAGAGCTATGTTTTTAACAGTATTTTATACATTAGTTCTAAAGGTTAATCCTATTCATGTAGGTACAATAATGTTAATAACAAAATTCTGGGATGCTATTAATGACCCTATAATTGGAGCAATTATAGATTCTCGAAAAGCAAAGCCTGGTAAAAAATTTATACCTTGGATTCGTACATTCTCAATACCATGTGCAATCTTAATGTGTATTGGATTTTTAAACGTTTCTAATTTAAATTATGGTTTAAAGCTAGCTTATATTTTAATTACTTATGTTCTATATGAAGCTATGTATACTTGTGTAAATGTTCCATTTGGATCATTATCAAGTGTTATGACAGACGATATTAATCATCGTACAGATTTATCAAGATATAGAAGTTTAGGCGGAACTATTTTTATGACTATCATAGTTATCGTTGGTCCACTATTTTTATATAAAGATAATGCACCTGTTCCTTCAAACTTTTTACTATTAGCTATTATTTGTGCTTGTGTAAGCGTTTTCTGTTTACAAGTTACATCTATCTGGTGCAAAGAACGTATTGAGTTACCTCATATAGAAAAGGAAAAATTTAATTACTTTGAAATATTAAAAAATATTTTAAAAAATAAAGCTTTATTAGGGGTTATAATTGCTAGTTTAGTTGGTATGATATCAGCTAGTGTCGTTAATGGATTAAATACTTATTTATTTAAAGATTATTTTGGTAATGTAAAAATCATGGCTGTGTCAGGAATGCTGAGTACAGTTTATTCAATAATTACATTTGTTGGTACTAAATTTGTTGCAAATAAATTTGGTAAAAAAGAATGGTGTATGTATGGTGCTGGTTTTGCTGCAATAGTATATGGAGTATTATACTTCTTCCCAATAGATAACCCTATAACTTTTATAATAATCAATGGAATTTGTTATATAGGTGCTTCTGGTTTCCAGATACTAATTTGGGCTATGGTAAATGACTCAATAGATTATCAAGAGTTACAAACTGGTACTCGTAATGAAAGTATAATTTACTCTACATATTCATTCTTTAGAAAACTTGCTGCTGCTTTAAGTGCAAGCTTAAGTAGTTTTATACTTGCATTTATAGGATACAACGTACATGCTTCTACTCAAACTGCAGAAGTTGCTTCAAATCTTTGGAAAGCGTATACAGGGATTTATTCATTAGGATACATAATAGCAATCTTAGCATTATTCTTTATATATCCTTTAAGTAAGAAGAAAACTCAAGAAATGTTAGAAGAATTATCAATAAAGAGAAAAAATATAAAAAATACTTAAAATATAACTGTATCAGGAGATTAACAATGATTAAATTAATAGAAATAAAAAATAGAAAAAGTAAAACATTAAGAGGAGTACTTACTCTTCCTGATAATATAGAAAATCCTTTTATAGTATTAAATCTTCATGGATTTGGAGGAAGTTTATCAGGATATAAATATGCCCATACTCATTTATCAAGAGTACTTGATTCTAATGGATTTGGTTGTGCTAGATTTGATTTTTATGGTTGTGGTGAAAGTGATGGGGAATTTGAAGAAATGACTTTTACTGGGCTTATAGAAGACACTATAGATATATATAACTATCTAATTGATTCTAAAATAACAACTTCTGATAGAATCATATTATCTGGTCATAGCATGGGTGGATATGTAGCTTCTTGTGCCGCTCCAATACTACAACCTACAGCTCTAATTCTTATGTGTCCTGGTGGTGGTATGTGGTATGGCTGTAAAGAACGTGCTGATGAATTAAAAGCAAAATCTATACAATATGCTAATATGGAAGGTTTAAAATTTAATATTGATTTCAATTATGATTTATATAACTATGAACCATTCTCTAGTGCTATGGGTTACGACAAAGACGTCCTAATTATAAGAGGTACTGAAGATAAATTAGTTGATAATCGTACTTGTCAAGCTTATTTAAATTGTTATAACAGTGATAAGTCAACATACATAGAAATTGAGGGTGGAGACCATAATTTTGCAAATATAAAAGCTAAAAGCGAATGCGAAGATGCAATTATTAATTTCTGTAAACTAATTAATAATAAATAAATTTAGGGGGAATTTATATGAAACTTTTAGAAACTATTAATATAGGGAATATTACACTAAAAAACAGAATTATGTTTCCTCCATTGACTACAGGTTATGAAGGTAGAGATGGTAGCATAACTACACAAAGCATTGAATTTTATGAAAGATTAGCAAAAGGTGGTGTTTCATACATAGTAGTAGGTGATGTTTCTCCAATTAATGGATTCTCTCCTACACCTAAATTATATGACGATAGTCAAATAGATGGTTTTAGAAAATTATGTGATTCGATACATAAATATGGAGCTAAAGTTTCTGCTCAAATATTTTATCCAGAGTATGACTGTGATGCTATAAATAAGATGGTTGCTAGTGGCGATATGAAAGCTGTAAGAGAAAAACTACATCATGATATGAAACACTTTGTTAATGAGGTTAGTGAGGAAGGCTTAAAAGATATTATAGATAAAATGTGTAATTGTGCAATCCGTGCTCAAAAAGCTGGTGTTGATATTATTCAAATACATGGAGATAGATTAGTAGGTTCATTATGCAGTACTATATTAAATAAAAGAAATGATAAATTTGGTGGAACTCTAGAAAACAGAACAAGATTTGCCCTGCAACTCGTAAAGGCATTAAAAGAAGCGGTTCCTAATATGCCTATTGATTATAAATTTTCAGTTGTTACACCTGACAGAGGTAAAGGTGGAATAAATCTAGATGAAGCCCCTATATTTGCTAAATGGTTAGAAGAAGCCGGAGTTGATATGCTTCATGTAGCTCAAGCCAACCATACTGGTGATATGGCGGATACTATTCCTCCAATGGGAGTACAGCCTTATGGATTCTTTGTTGATATTGCTGATCAAATAAAAAAATCAGTAAACATTCCAGTTAGTACTGTTGGGCGAATATTTAATCCTAAAATGGCAGAAAGTATTTTAGAAGCTAATAAGGTAGATATAATTGGACTTGGTAGAATTCTACTTGCAGATCCTGATTGGGTCAATAAAGTAAAAGAGAATAAATTAGAAGATATTCGTGAATGTATATGTTGTAATAAAGGGTGTACCGATAATATTCAAAACCGTAAGTTTTTAAGCTGTGTATTGAATGCTGAAAATGGATATGAAGGAACTCGAAAAATCACTGAAGCTATAACTAAGAAAAAAGTTATAATAGTAGGAGGAGGACCTGCAGGACTTGAAGCTGCACGTGTAGCAAGTTTAAAAGGTCATAATGTTATTTTATTTGATGAAAATACATCTTTAGGAGGTCAATTAAATTTAGCTTGTATTCCTCCTAGAAAAAATGAGATCCGTAGAGCTATTAGATTTTTAACACATTCTGTAATTTCTCAAAATGTAGAATTACGACTTGGAAAAAAAGTAACTCAGGAAGATATATTAACTTTAAAGCCAGATGTTGTATTAGTTGCAGTAGGAGCAAGTAATGTTATCCCAAGTATAGATGGCTATAATAAGCAAATGGTATGTGATTCATGGAAAATCCTAAATGGTGAACAACAAGTATTTGGTAGAATTGCTGTAATTGGTGGAGGTATGGTAGGCTGTGAAGTAGCTGAGCACTTATGTCTTCAAGGAGGAAATAAAGTTTCTATAATTGAAATGGATAATAGTATAGCTAAGGGTGAAAGCAATACGATACTTCCAACTCTAATGGAAAATTTCAATAAAAATAACGTTAAAATCTATACTAATCATAAAGTTAATAAAATAGATAAAGAACATATAATTTGTGAAAATAATAATAATGAAATTAAAATACCTTGTGATTACGTAGTCATGGCAGTTGGTGCTAGACCTAATAGTTTTGATGTTGATAAACTTTTAGAAAATAATATTAAAGTTGTTAAAATAGGTGATTGCAAAGATAAAGCCTCTGATATTGAAAATGCAATTAAAACTGCTTATGATGCTGCTAACGAAATATAAATTATATATAATATAAAAGAACCAATTTCTATATCTTATAGTCCACTTTATCATTATATCTTGACTTACTAAATAAAGAATTTTTAGCAGAGATACGTCTGATGGAAAAGTGGATTTTGTTTTTGTTACTTTTGTAATTTTGATAGATAACTACAATTAACAATTAACTAAAGAATATATATTAAATTCTATAGATAGATTTAACTATAAATCAGATATATATGTAGGATTAATAAAATCCATTGTAAAAAAGCACTAATCTTTATAAGAGGAGGTGCTTTTTCTTTGTTTAAAAATTTTTATTTCAAGACTAATAATAAATTGATTAGAGGAAAAAATAAATCAAATATATTCATATGATTAGAAAATATTATAAGTATATTACAAATGATATGAAGTGTAGCATGCATGTGAACTAAGGTTTTTTGATATATTTAGTATAAAATTATACTGTTTTTATATTAAATATAAATATGGAGGTAGAAAATGACAGAAGAACACCATATGTAAATAATATAAAAAACAACCTTCTTTGGAGGTATAACATAAAACTACAAGCTTATTGTTTTAGATAATAATAAAAACATAATTGTAAGTTTTTTCAATATTATAAGGAATAATATTTAATATAGTGGTAAATATATAACTATAATGTAAAAATAATAAATATTTATTATTTAAAATTGAACTATTTAATAAATACTGAAGATTTATTTGTAAAGATTTAATAGCAAAAAGTAATTATAAAATTTTATTAAAGGAGTGGCTTATATGGCACATGATAATAATGAAAAAAGAGGAAATGATAATAGTTTATTAAGATGGATAGGAAGATTTATATTAGTTGCAGTTATTCTAATGATAACATCATTTGTAACTCCAGGATTTTCAATCAATGGAATATGGTCATTTTTAATAGCCGCAGTTGTAATATCTGGATTAGATTATTTAGCAGAAATGCTTATGGGAGTTGACGCATCTCCTTTTGGAAAAGGAATAAAAGGATTTATAATTGCAGCAATAATAATATATTTAGCACAATTTTTAGTTCCTGATATGGGTGTAACTATTATCGGAGCAATATTGGCAGCTATAGTTATTGGAATTTTAGATGCAATATTCCCTGCTAGAGCTATGTAACTTAAAATACATCTAAAAATTTTATCAAAGTAGTAATTTAAGCAAATAATATCATTTAAATTATTATAGATAACCGTATCACAAAAAATGATACGGTTTTTTATATATAACAAATATAAAACAATATAGGATTTTATTAAGTTATTAAGTAAAAAAAATTTATTTAGATAGTTAAGAATAAGATTCAAAATTAATATATTAACTTTTACTTAGTATAATTGGGTTGAGGGACAATCATGGAGATTTTTGAAACAATGATTATAAGATATTAAGTACATTTATACTAAAAATAAGACCCGTACAGTTAGCATAAATAAATGAAGTTTTTATAATAAAAGAGGCTTAAACTAATCTGTATATAGATGGATATGTTTATGCCTCAATAGATTACTTATATAAAAAAACTTTTAAGTTACCTTTATTATCGAGTGTAGCAAGTAAAACATTTTTCACCTCAACTTGATATAAATCTTCTAATTTAGATACAAGCCAGCCTTCATCTTTATGAAGTCCTTCTAGCTGATTGAAGTTAATTTTACCTTCTTTAATAATTGTTTTTGGAAGATTAAAAGGCTCCATTTCCATAGACAAATGTGAAGGCGTAATTGGTTCGTATTCTGGGCGTAAAAAAACAGAGATTTTACCATTAGGCTCCCAAATTGCTAATGCTACCTTTTTCACATCTTCTACTTTTTTTTCACGTAACTCTTCTAATAATATATCAATTGATATTCTTGCTTTTTTTAATCCACTATAAAGGATTTCACCATTTTTAACAATTGTAATTGGCGAACTATTAATAATTCTTCCGATAAATGGAAATCTAAGAACGACGAATATTCCAGCAATATATAGGACAACTAATACAAGTGTTGTAATGATGGAACCCTCTAATCCAAGTTTTTCATCAGATAATGGATGGGCAATAATATTACCAATTACTAAAGTAATAGCAAAATCAAGTAGTCTTAATTGAGAAATAGAACGTTGCCCTAATAGTTTTGCAACAGCTATCAAAAAGAAAAAAGCAATAATAGCTCGAAGTATCCAGTCAATGGTGCTAAGTGTTTCTTGACCACTAAAAAAGTCCATATAAAATATCTCCTTTAGCTAAAAGATTTAATATTTATGTTATTTTAACCAATAACTTATGAAAAAATTAGAATAGATAGAGTAATTCGCAAATCATTCTTCTAAAAAATAAAGTTGAATGATGATGCTTTAATATATAAGATGATAATATTTTTAAATAGAATTTTTGTTTTGACTTAAACATTATGATTAATAATAATCTAACTATTAAAGCATTAACTATTAATACATATTGATGAAATCTAATCAAAAAGTAAGAAGTATAAAGAGAGAAGGGGAAATTGTTAACTAAAAAATAAAAAATTATAATGGTGCGTAAAAACGTAGATTATGTAAATTTTACAAGAAATAGGAACAAAATTGACAAATATTTATATCTTATATTAAGAGATTTATTATAAGAATCTTTTAATATAAGACAATAGGAGAGATAAAGAATGAGTTTTCAAAATCATAGATGTAGAAGAGATAATTGTAATAGAGGTAACTGCTTTAAATGTATGAGATGTCACAATGAAGATGAAGGTAGACGAATGAATTGTCATAGAGATAATCGCTGTAACTGTCATAATGAAGATGAATGTAGACATATGAACTGTCATAATTGTAACTGCTGCAACTGTCATAATGAAGATGAAATGCAGACACATGTTCATGAATACTCAGAAAGTGTTAAATTAGCTGAAGAAGGCGATGATAGACATAACCATAGAGTTGCAGGTGTTACAGGAGAGGCTATACCAATAAATGGTGGAACAAACCATGTTCATAGAATTAAGAATGACAATACAGACTTCTTTGATCATTTTCATCAAATATGTGTTACAACTGGGCCAGCAATTCCAATACCAGGAACTAATAAGCATATTCATTTGGTATCTGGAAGAACTACTGTTGTTGATGACCATTTTCATAGGTTCCTTTTCACTACTCAAATTCAAGCACCTTTAGTATAAATTCTACCGAAATAGATAAAAATTTATTGCGATTAAAAATATAATTATATAGAAAATGAAAATTAAATATAAAAAGGTCTATAAAATAAATTTTATAGACCTTTTTATATTTATTCTATATTTTTTATAAATTAAAAGTAAGCTCTTATATTTTAATTACTTTAATTATTTAGAAAATCATTTGATTATGCCATAAGTCAGTATACTTAGAAACTAGTTCTTTATTTTGGAGTGAGACGGATAATTTTATCATCATTTACATCAGGATTACCTCTACCATCTTTATTACTTGTTGTAAGGTAAATTGAACCATCTTTTCCTTGGACAACTTCACGCAAACGTCCATACTCATTTTTCAACCATGATTCTACATTCTTAACTACTGTTCCTTTTCCATTCATTGAGATACCAAGCAGCTGTTGTCCACGCAAAGTAGCAACGAGCAATTTTCCTTCCCATGGTCCTTGATTTATGAATGTAATACCAGAGGGTGCCCATGTATCTTCTCCACTATGTATCAGAGGTTTTTGTGTTATAACTTCTGAAGATTCTTCATTTCCTTGAACGATAGGCCACCCATAATTGCCACCTGGGTTTATTATATTTATCTCGTCGTGCGCTGATTGTCCATGCTCTGATGAATACAACACATTTTTTGAATTCCATGCTAAGCCTTGAGGATTTCTATGACCTAAGCTAAAAATAGGCGAGTTAATAATTGGATTATCCTTAGGAATACTTCCATTTAACTCTATTCGAAGTATTTTTCCAGCAGTACTTGTAGGGTCTTGTGCCAATGCAGGATTGCCTGCATCTCCTGTTGTTATATATAATTTCTGATCTGGGCCTATTTTTATTCTTCCTCCATTATGAATACTTCCTCCAGGGATTTTATCTAGAATAACCTTGTCAATAGAGGCTATATTATTGTTTACTACTAATCTTACAACACGATTATAGATTTGATTAGCTTCTAAATATGAATGCATAACATAAATATAATGGTTATTTGAAAAGTTTGGGTCTAGAGCAATACCCATTAATCCTCCTTCTCCTTGACTTACAAAGGGAGAACTAAATGTGATGAGTGGCTTCGAATTAAGTTTCCCATCTTCAATAATTCTAATAGCGCCAGATCTTTCTGTAAAATATATGTTACCTTCATTGCTTATATCTATAGCCCAAGGGACATATAAATTTTCAGCGATAACTTCAATTTCATAAGGAATTTGCCTTGATGTTATTGACTTTGTTTTTATATTGTCTTTATTATGATTACGAAATATTGTATTATATAAAACATTAAAAATCATATTTTTCATACTGCTATCCTCCAAATTATTTACCTAACTATCAAATTGTTATTTCAAGGGTAGAAAAATTACAATTTTAATAAATAAAAATATAATAGGATAATTAGTAAAGCTAAGTCATATTATTAATATATTTTTATTAGTTAAGCAATTCTATGTTTAATTATATTAGTTTGAGATTTAAAGTATTAATCATTTAATGTTTATAAGAAAATATTAAAATAGACGGTATTAAGTGTCTAATAAATAATTGCATTATCAAGGATAAATGCTAACCTTGAACCTATTTAGTATGAAGATTTGTCAATATGAGAAGACTATGATATTATATAGCCTATGAGAAAAAATATTAACTATATTGAACGGAGGAAATAATATTATGGAAACTTTACCAAATTGCCCAAAATGTAATTCAGAATATGTATATGAAGATGGAAGTCTTTTAGTGTGCCCAGAGTGTGCATACGAATGGAATCCAGCAGAATCAGTTGAAGAAGAAGTTGTAATAAAAGACGTAAATGGAAATGTATTAAAGGATGGAGATGCTGTAACAGTAGTTAAAGACCTTAAAGTTAAGGGAAGTTCATCTTCTATAAAAATAGGAACAAAAGTAAAGAGCATACGTTTAGTTCCAGATGCAGCTGATGGACACGATATAGAGTGTAAAATAGACGGTTTTGGAGCTATGAAATTAAAGTCTAGCGTTGTTAAAAAAGCATAGTATATAGATTTTAAACACAAAAAAGCTAGGTATTTTACCTAGCTTTTTTGTGTTAGAATAAACGATATAAAGTAGTATAGAAAGTGAATATTTATGAAATATAAAAAAGGTTAAATACACATTATTGATAGAAAATGTGTGTTTAACCTTTTTTATATACTTAGATTTAGAAGTTATCTGCTTTTATTTCATAATATCCTTGTGGATGTTTACAAGCAGGACAAACTTGAGGAGCTTCTGTTCCTGAGTGAACATATCCACATACTGTACATATCCATTCTTTAACTTCTGGTTTCTCGAAAACTTTATTTTCTTCTATATTTTTAGCTAATCTTAAGAATCTATCTCTATGATGAGCTTCTATTGTGTGAATATGAGTGAAAGAAGCAGCTATTTCTTCAAATCCTTCTTCTCTAGCATCTGCAGCGAATTTTAAGTAAAGAGTATCTTCTTCATTTTCTCCTGCTGCTGCTGTTTTTAAGTTTTCTAAAGTACTAGACATACCCATTCCGTAAGAACCTGTTACTTGAACATCTTCTCCAGTGAAATCATTTAATAAGTATCTAAAGAATATTTTACCATGCATTTCTTCATTTTGAGCAGTTTCATCAAATATATCTCCTATTTGAGCAAATCCTTCTTTTCTAGCTATTTTAGCATAGAATTGATATTTGTTCTTAGCCATTGACTCTCCTGCAAATGCGTTCATTAAATTTTGTGCTGTTTTAGTTCCTTTTAAAGATTTCATCTTTAATTCATCTCCCTAAGTATATATTAAATCTTAACTACTCTAATATAAATACCACTTTAAAATTAATCTAAACAAAATAATTAGAAATCTTATATTTTCGTAATTTTGAGAATAATAAAAACAATAATTAACAGTTGCTAAACTACTTAGTAAATAATTAATAAACTAAAGAATATGATAAAAGGTAAATTAATTATAAAGATAGAAAATATATAAAGACAGAAAATTTTAAATACTAAATAAAATTTACATAATTTATTTGAATAAATAAGTATTATAGAGAATTTATAAAAAGGGGGATTAGATATGAGAAAGTTTATAAGTATTTTATCAACAGGAATAATAGCAATGGGGGTATTGTCAGGGTGTTCATCTATTGATCAAGAAAAATCAGAAGGAGGTAAAGAAGAAATATCTAAGAAAGTTGTTAAAGTAGTAACTCCAGATGGACTACCAACAATAGCAATAGCTAAATTAATAAAAGAGAAACCAGAAATAAAGGTAAATTATGAAATTGAATATACAATAGAAAAGACGGCAGAAACTCTTTCAACAACAGTTATGAAAGAAGAACCAGATATAGCTATAGTACCATCGAATATGGCATCTATAGTCTATAACAAAACAAAGAATTACCAAATAGCAGGAACAACAGGGTTTGGTTCATCTTACATAGTTTCAACAGAAGATATAAATAATTACGAAGACTTAAAAGGAAAAACTATTATGAACATAGGAAAAGGTCTAACGCCGGATATAACAGCACAATATATAATATCTGAAAAGGGATTAAATACTGAAGGTGATGTTAATTTTAGCTATGTAAATTCACCAAGTGAATTAGTACCCATGATAGTGTCTGGTAAAAAAAATACAGCCATAGTGCCAGAACCAGCTCTTAGTGCCCTTATGGCTAAAAAAGAAAATGTAAAAATATTTAAAGGATTAAATGATGAATATAAAGAAATAGCAGATTCAGAACATGGATATCCTCAAGCAACTATTATAGTTAAGAAGAGTTTTTTAGAAGAAAATAAAGATTTTACAAACATATTTTTAGATAATGTTAAAGAAGGGATAGAATGGGCAAATGATAATCCATCAGAACTTGCAACATACTGTGAAGAAATAGAAGTTTCAACAGAGAAGCCTATAATTGAAAAATCTATTGAAAGAGCAAATCTTAAATTTGTACCTATAGAAGAGAGCAAAGATATATACAAAAACTATTATAAAAAGCTATTCGACTCAAATCCAAAGTCGCTAGGAGGCAATATACCAGATGAAGGAATTTTTATGGAAAGATAAATTACAGATACTTGCATCTTGTATATTACTAATTATAATTTGGGAAGTATTAGCGATATTTATAGATAATCCGATATATTTACCTACTGTAGAAGTAGTTCTAGCTAATATAATAAGCATATTTAAAAGTGAAGATTTTTTTATAAATGTGCTTAGCTCTGCTTACAGGACAATAGTAAGTTTTTTATTAGCTTTGATAAGTGCAATATTTTTAGGTATAGTTTCTTCAGGAAGCAGTTTATTTAAAAACATATTAAAGCCTGTAAATGCTTTATCTACATCTATTCCAACTATGGTTTTAGTAGTACTATCTCTTATATGGTTTGATAAGGACAAAGCACCTTTTATAGTTGGAATATTTATAGTTTTCCCCATATTATATGAAGGTGTATTAAGTTCTATTTTAGGAGTTGATAAAAATATAATAGAAATGACAGACATTTATAAAGTAAAAAAAATAGATAAACTTAGATATATCTACTTTCCATTAATAAAGTTTCAAGTTACTAATTTATTAGTGTCTACATTCTCTTTGGCTTTTAAAGTGGTTATAGCAGGAGAGGTTCACGGGCAACCAAAGTACGGAATAGGAACAGTAATTCAATATGAAAAAATGAACTTTAATACAGAAGCTATATTTGCATGGATAATAATAATAGCAATAATTTCATTTGTTTTAGATATACTAAATAAGTTTATAACTAAGAAGTCCTTTAAATGGAGAGTGTAATATGGATATAAAGGTTAAAAATTTATATAAGAAATATGATGATAAAATTATATTTAAAGATTTTAATATCACATTTAAGGAAAATAAAGTAAATACTATAGTAGGGAAATCAGGATGTGGAAAAACTACATTACTAAAAATAATTAGTAATATAGAAGAAAAAGATAGCGGAAAAATAGAAGGTGTAAATATAAATAGTATAAGTTACATATTTCAAGAGGATAGGCTTGTAGAGTGGTTAACAGTAAAGGAGAATCTGAAGTTAATACTAAAAAATGACTATAGAAAAGAGGAGTTAGACGGTATTTGCAAAAAATATTTAAACTTGGTGGGGGTACAAGATTTTGAAAACTATTATCCTCAAAGTTTAAGCGGTGGAATCAGACAAAGGGTAAATATTGCTAGAGCATTTGCAAAGCCATCAAAGCTTATAATAATGGATGAACCTTTTAAATCTATAGATATAAAAAATAAAAATGACATTATGAAAGCTTTCGAAAATGTTTTTAAAGAAGAAACTAGAACAGTTTTATTTGTAACACATGATATAGATGAAGCTATATATTTTATGGGGCAAATATATATATTAGGAGGGAATCCAGTAAGTATAAAAGCAATATTTAACTCAAAGCAGATAGAAGATAAAAAACAGATAATAAATTTAATATAATTAATAATTTTTTTAGTATTTATGATGTACATACAAATATTTTAGCTTAAATATGAACTAATTTAAAAATTAGTTCATATTTTTTTGTAAATAATAAATGTTATGGAGTAAAATACTATAGGGTAGTATTAGATATAAAAGAGAAGAGGACAGTTATGAAAATATTAATAGATGGTGATGGATGCCCAGTTGTAGATATAACAATAAAAGTAGCTAAAAAGTTTAATATAGAAGTATTAATAATGTGTGATACATCACATAACTTTGATAAATATAATGTAGAAACTATAATTTTATCGAAAGGAAGAGATTCAGTAGATTTTTCTTTGGTCAATAAAGTAAATAAGGGAGATATAATAGTAACTCAAGATTATGGTTTAGCTGCGATGGCACTTTCAAAGGGAGGGTACCCAATAAATCAAAATGGAAGAGTATATACAAATGAAAATATAGACCAATTACTATTTACAAGACACGTATCAAAAAAATTAAGAAGCTCCGGTGCTCGAGTAAAAGGTCCATCCAAAAGGAAAAAAGAAGATAATATAAGATTTGAAAAGTATTTACAAGAATTATGCAAGGAATTATTATAAAGATTGTTAACTATAAAGCATTTATCATTAAAAATTATATTATTAGCAAATAGTATTAACATTTAACATTATTAATAATATAGAGCAATAGTACTAAGAACTTTATCAAAAAAATAAAAAGAGATAGATTTTAAATATCTATTTATTTTTGTAGAATAATATATACTACCAGTCAAAACTTATTACAATAAAATCAAATTCTTACAAATCTGTTATATAAGATATAGTAGAATGTAAGGATAAGTTGTGTCAAAGTATGGTAAAATAGCCTTATTATTATAAATATAAAAGGAGGAGATTATAATTATAAATAAAGTTAAATTTAAAAATATATTAAAATATGTAATAGCATTAGTAATATTTGTTGTAGTTATGAAAGAGTTTATTAATGTAGTTTCTTCATTCGATATGAATACGTTTAAGCTATATGCAGATAAGTTAACATTTACAAACTCAATAACAATAATACTTTTAGGAATCATTTCATATCTTCCTTTGAGCCTTTACGATTTTGTACTAAAAAGAAGGGTGAATATAAACTTAGATAACAGGAAGTTATATAAATTTTCATGGATAGCTAGTTCGATTGCTAGTATAGCTGGTTTTGGAGGAAGCACAGCTATAGCATTAAAGAGCAATTTTTATGGTAATTATGTTAAGGACAAAAAGTTGCTTGTAAAAGAGATATCAAAAATAGTAGCTTTAAACTTAACTGGTTTCTCTATGGTGAGTTTCATATATGCCATCACTAATTTTGAGTCATTAAAGTTAAATGATTGGACAAGCATATTAACTTTAATAATAAGTGTATATTTCCCGGCAATATCAATATACTTCATATATAAGTTTACTAAGGGAAATGATGAAGATAGAAAAGATATTAAAGATGCGGTAATTATAATGGGAATATCAGCATTAGAATGGTTGACAACTATAGTCTTAATATACTCTATCATGTTAGTATTAGATGCAAATATATCATTTATGAAATTATTCCCGGTATTTGTACTAGCAATTATAGTGGCCATTGTAAGTTTATCACCAGGAGGACTTGGTTCTTTTGACTTAACAATGATATTAGGATTACAAGCTTTAAATGTTCCATCAGAGAAAGTTTTATTAGCCATATTCTTATATAGAATTTCGTATTATATAGTTCCATTAATTATAGGACTAATATTATATGGAAATGTAATGTGGGAGACTATAGATGATGACATAAGAGATATAGTAATGACTATACTATCTAAAATCGCTCATATAGGTATAGTGCTTATTGTACTACTAACAGGAAGTTTCTTGTTAATATCAGAAGCTATTCCTGAAGTTGTAAACAAAATAAATTTAATAAGTAGAGTTTCACATCTATCAATAATATATATACCAGATAGATTTGCTATAGTATTAGGATTTTTACTTATAGCTATGTCTAGATTATTGATTTATAAATCAAAAAATATTTATAAACTAACTTTAATAATAGTTGCTTTATGTATTGGAGTAACTTTTGCACAAGGAACAGATTATAGTAGAGGATTGTATTTAATAGTAGTAGGCCTTATAATTTGGCTTGGTAAAAAGCAATTTTATAGAGAAAGCTTTGTAATGCGTTGGGGAATATTTATACAAGACGTAATAATATTGCTATCTTTCTTAATATTATATTTATATACTTTCTATGCAAGTGTTCATGGTAAAGTAGGAAAGATACCTTTTACTCAGTATCAAATACAATTTTCAAATGCTTCATCAAATGTAATGTTCTTAAGTATAGCAGGATTTATAATAGCAATATTATTCTTATGTATTATATATTATAAGAATGGTAAAAATGAATTCCCTAAGATGAGCTTAGAAGAATGTAAAGATGATGTAGAAAATATACTAAATAAATTTGGTGGAACATCTATAATACATTTTATATATCTAAATGATAAGTATGTTTATATAAATAAAGATAAGGATGTTTTAATACAATATCAAACTTATGCTAACAAGATATTTATATTAGGAAATCCAGTAGGGAATAATGAAAATATATTTGACACTATTCAGGAATTCTATGAGTTAGCTGATAAATATGGATATATACCAACATTCTGTGCTATAGATGATAAATTAATTCCATACCTTCATGAAACAGGATATGAGTTCTTTAAATTAGGAGAAGAAGCAGCTGTAAATTTAAATAAATTCACATTAGAAGGAAGAAAAATGAAGAGTGTAAGAAATGCTATATCAAGGGTTAGCAAAGAAGAGTACACATTTGAAGTGGTAAAGCCTCCTTTCAGTGATGAATTTATGGATAGTATAAAAGCTGTATCTGATGAATGGTTATGTGGAAGACAAGAAAAAGGATTCTCAATAGGATTTTTCGATATAGAGTATTTAAGTAAAAATCCAATATCTGTAGTTAAAAATAAAGATGGTGAAATAAAGGGATTTGCTAACTTTATGCCAATGTATGATGATCACAAAACTTTATCAATAGACTTAATGCGTTTTTCACATGAAACTTGTAATGGAATAATGGACTTTATGTTTGTTAACCTATTTGAGTGGGGAAAAGAAAATGGATACTCAAGATTTAATATGGGTATGGCTCCATTATCAAATGTAGGTACATCAAAGTATGCATTTTTAGGTGAAAAGATAGCTGCTAAGGTATACTCACACGGGCATAAATTCTACTCATTCCAAGGACTAAAGAAATTTAAGGAAAAATATTGTGATTCTTGGGATGGAAGATATATGGCTTATAAAAGAAAAACATCATTAATAACTACAATGATTCAAGTTATATTGTTAGTTTCGAAACCTATAGAGAAGGTAGAATAAATTTAAAAAAATAGAAGCAAATATAGTAATAAAATGATAGTCTATGAGAGCAAATCAATCATCAATAGACTATCATTTTTGTTTATAAGACATAATAATAAAAAACACTAATTATTTAAATATTTAATTTAAAATAATGGAATTTATATAAACTCATTTTGGATATAAATATAAGTATAAATACATTAAAAAGGTGGTGAGGTCATGGAAGTATTTGCGATAGGTCATTCTAATTATCCCATTGAAAAGCTTATAGATATGTTAAATCAATACAATATAAATTGCGTTGTAGATATTAGAGAAACTCCATACTCTAGGTATAATGTTCAATATAATAGAGAAGATTTTTGTAAAACTTTAAGAGAAAAAGGATTTATATACATATACATGGGAAAAGAATTTGGAGCTAGAAGAGAATCAAAAGAATCTTATAATAGAGAAGGATTTGCTGATTTTGAGAAAGTGAGCAAAGAAGACATATTTAAAAAAGGAATAGAGAGAATAAAAGATGGGTGTAAAAAAGGATATAAAATTGCTCTTTTAGGAGCAATGCAAGATCCAATCAGATGTCATAGGAGTATATTAGTTGGAAGAAGATTAAATGAAAATGGAATAAATGTTAAGTATATACTACATGAAGGTGGTCTGGCTGAACAAGAATATATAGAAAATCAACTTTTAGATAAATATTTTAGTGACAGAAACCAGATAACTATAGATAGTTTAATTGGTAATAGTATGTCTAAAGAGGACATGATAAATGACGCATATAGGCTAGCAAATAAAGAAATTGGATATAGAACCGAAGGTATATCTAAATAAACAATAAAATCATAATAATGTATATAGAATTGTTTTTTAAAGAGTAAAAAATTGATTTTATCAATAGGAATAATCTTTAAACACCTTAAATTCCTATTGATAAAATCTATAGAATATAAATAATTACATATATTTTATATAAATGTATTATATGCTATTTTGATGATAATTTACTAATCATATCTGATGTCATCTTACTTAAATCATATTCGAACTTAAATCCCTATTCTTCTACTGCACAAGATGAATCTATAGAATTAGGCCAAGATTCTGCAATAGATTGACGTATAGGGTCTACATTATAGCTAAGCTCAAATTCTGGTATATGTTTCTGAATCCCAGACCCAATTTCTTCAGGATCAAAGTTCATAGCGGTTATATTAAATGCATTTCTATGAACTTATTTATTACAAGGATTTTTAAAATATAAATTTATATAATATTTATATAAAAAGCTAAATTTGTTATAAAAGGCAAATTTTATATAAAAAATATTTTGTATTATGGACAGCTATACAAAAATATAGTACATTGTATACATAGGCAACAAGAAATGACATAAGATGATATATGCATTAGGAACGGACATAAAAAATTGACATTTAAGAACTTGACATAAAAGGAGGAGTTATACTTAATGCTCCTCCTAAATATAGAATTATAACTATAAAAATACTAACCCCCCTTAAATAGTATTTGATAAAAATTTTAATAGCCCTTTAAAAAGACTGTAACGGAAACAGTCTTTTTTGTTATAAAAATTATATTTTCTTAAATTATAAGATTAACTGATAAAGAATTTTTTATATCCTGAATTGTCAATTTAAATCAGGCAAATTATCTATGAATCACTAAGCAAATGGAAGTAAGCTCTTTCAAAATTAGTTGGTTTTTTCATAACCTTATTTGGTGTTTTGTAAATTATGATTTTTAGGAATAGAACTTTATTTATACGCGATATTATTTATTTCCTTCAGATTTTCACATCCAAGTAATAATTTACCTCTAGATCTGTTACCTGCTTTATGTTAGTATGGCCAAAATACATTTTTGGCACTCATTTTGTTGATTCGAGTCAGTTAACGAGTATATTTTAAATCTAAATAGTAAGCTTTCTTACAGTCTTGTGGAATATGATAATGTAGGTTATGATATATGTTGTAATTTAGTTATATAGAATAAGAGATGAACCTTAAGTTAAATGATATGAGTTTATATCATCTACTGTTAAGTTAATATTTTAAATTATTACAGAATTAGCTTGTAAAACTCAATTAAAGAACATGAATAAGCTAGTTGACATATTAGGAGATGATGATGTTCAAAAGGTTTACTACAATTGAGAAATAGCTGAATAACTTAAGATTAAATAAAAATAAAACACTTGTAAACTATGAAGTATATAATAAATCCAAATAAAGTAGCTTCTAGGTGTTTTAGTATTCATCAAGAGGAGAATGACATAATGACTTGCAAAATTAATAAAAAAAGAGTGCTGAAGAAGAATGTTAAATATTATATTATAGGCTTAGCGTCTATATTAGGTATAAGTTTAGTAGCTATATTAGGGACACATATAATCTCTGGAAATACAAGGGATGAATTAATATCTAATAAAGAGAATGAATTAATATCTAAAGAAATTTTAAACTCGAAAGATTCAACTATAATTAGTTTAGTAGAAGAATCAAATGAATACCCAAAAGCAAAAAAGATATTAAATAATATAGATTTGTATCCTAAGGAGTTATTAGATTTAGCAGCTAAAAAGCCTGAAGCTATAGACTTTGTTTCAGATTATATTTATAATGAATCAAAAACGAATAAAAAAATATCTGTAAAAGATGATTACAAAAAAGGTGAAATACCACTTTTCCTTCAATGGGATGAAAGATGGGGATACGATAAATATGGTTCAGAATTTATTGCAATTGATGGATGTGGACCAACTTCTTTAGCAATGGTTGCGGTAGGTCTTACAGGAAATACAAGTATAAATCCAAAGGTAGTTTCAGATTTTGCTTATAACAACGGATACTATGTAGAAGGCGTAGGTTCTAAGTGGAGTCTAATGACTGATGGAGCAAGTAAATTTGGACTAAAGGGTAAAGAAATACCTTTAAGTAAAGAAGTAATTATATCTACTCTTAAAAAAGGAGAGCCAATAATAGCAGCTATGGGTCCCGGAACATTTACAACCAAAGGACATTATATAGTCTTAACTGGCATAGATAAAGATGGTAATATAATAGTGAATGACCCTGATAGCAAAGAAAGAAGTAATAAAACTTGGGATATAGATATTTTCATGAAGGAAACTAAGAATTTATGGAAGTTTAGTGTGGCTTAAGACTAATAAAAATTTATAAAATATAAATGAGTTGTTTTGAAGTTGATTTAATAATTTTCAAAACAACTCATTTTTTATTTATATATTTGTCTGATTCAATTATACAATTCAGTTATTATAAAAATTTCAATAAGGTAGTGTTACAATTATTATAAATAAAAAATACGCCAAAATGAAATTTACGTCATTTTGACATATTTTCTATGAATTAAATAATATTACATTAATTCATAGATTGATATCTAAGATATATAATATTTTTAAGCTTTTATATCTATTTTATTTTTTCTTTATCCCATATAAATAATTTTTCAGGGTTGTTTAAAGCTCCAAATATATTCTTTTTTGAACCTGGCATATCTTTATTTAATCTTTGGACAAGTTCTTTTATGTTTTGTCTATTAGTATGACCATCGGCAGGGCAAGGATTCTTTATAACTGGATAGTTATATTCTCTTGTAGCCTTTTTTGTCATATACTCTTCTATATAAATCATAGGTCTTATAATTGTTAACTCTTGTTTATCCATAACCGTCTTTGGAGAAAAACAGTTAACTCTACCTTCATATAGCATAGACATTAAAAATGTCTCTATTGCATCATCTTTATGATGTCCAAGTGCAACTTTAGTACATCCTAATTCTTTAGCAGTACCATTTAATGCACCACGTCTTAAATTAGCACATAATGAACATGGATTTTTCTCTTTTCTTATATCAAATACAATTTCTTTTATATTAGTTTGAACTTCGTGAAATTCTACATCTAGATCTTCACAAAGTTTGTATAATGGTGAATTGTCTACACCACCAGGATTTAGCGTTATTGCAATCAATTCAAACTTTTGAGGTGAGAATCTTTGATAGTTTTTCAGTATGTGAAGTAATGTTAAACTATCTTTTCCTCCAGAAAGTCCTACTGCTATTTTATCGTTGTCTTGTATCATATCAAAATCTTGTATAGCTTGACGAGCTTTACTAAGAAGTTTTTGCATAGTCATATTTGTGTCCTCCATCAAAATTAATAAACTTAAGATTTCTTAAGAATTACTTATAAGTTATTTAAAATCTATCTTTTAAAATAAACCTATAAAAATTCACTACAATTACATTCAAAATGTAGTAGTTAAGGTTAAAAGGAGAAGATAGATTATGAAAAAATTTAGGGTTATAGTACCTATTATAATAATAGTAGCAGTTACAATTATTTTAGTAAAAATATTAATGCCAGGAAAAACATCAATACAAGAAAAAATA
Organism: Romboutsia sp. 1001713B170131_170501_G6; assembly: GCF_015668195.1. Taxonomy (NCBI): domain Bacteria; kingdom Bacillati; phylum Bacillota; class Clostridia; order Peptostreptococcales; family Peptostreptococcaceae; genus Romboutsia; species Romboutsia sp. 1001713B170131_170501_G6. Next base: position 49,530 of record NZ_JADPFC010000007.1, on the reverse strand, counting down.
CTAAATAAAAGTAACTCAAATATTATAACAAACACGCTATTAGTAAACAATGATAATAAGTTAGATGAAAATTATAAACCACATAAAAGTGATGTGCCAAATATTCCTTTTATTGATAATGCAACAGATGAAGAAAAACAAATGGAAGAGGTAGCTTCAAAAGCAGTAGAGAAATTATTTAAAGAAGCAAAAGAAGAAGGAATAGATTTTTTAGGCACATCAGCGTATAGATCTTATGAAACACAAAAAGAAATATACACTAAAAAGGTTATTTCAGATGGATTAAAAAAGGCTAATGAATATGTGGCTAAGCCAGGTCATAGTGAACATCAAACTGGATTATGCATAGATGTAACTAATAAAGATAGATGGTTTGTAGGTAGTACGAAGGAAGCTATATGGTTAGCAGAAAATGCCCATGAATTTGGATTTATAATAAGATACCCATTAGGAAAAGAAGATATAACAGGTAAGTCATATGAACCATGGCATATAAGATACGTAGGAAAAGATATAGCTAAAAAAATATATGAAAATGATTCTACATTAGAAGAGTATATAGCTAGTAAAAATTAATTAAATTAAATCAATAAAAGTATATTATAATTGTTTTATGTGAAACATTAACTAATAACGTAAAAATATTACACAAAAACATATTATATGGATGGGAATGATGAAATTTGAAAAATAAAGTACTTGTTGTAGATGATGAAAAGGAAATTAGAGACCTTCTTGAAATATATCTATTAAATGAAGGATATGATGTAATAAAAGCTGAAAATGGAATAGAAGCTTTAAATATATTAGACAGAGAAGATATACAATTAATGATACTAGATATAATGATGCCTGGTATAGATGGAATAGAAGTTTGTAGAAAGATAAGAGAAAAATTAGATATTCCTATATTAATGCTAAGTGCTAAATCTGAAGATATGGATAAAATTCAAGGTATAATGACAGGGGCAGATGACTATATGACAAAACCCTTTAATCCATTAGAGCTCACAGTTAGAGTGAAGTCATTGCTTAGAAGAGCATATTATTTTAATAATAAATCAAAAAACAATAAGGATATAATAACAATAGAAAATTTAAATATAGATAAAAGTAAACATAAGGTTACTGTTGGAGAAAGTGAAATATCTTTAACATCTAGAGAATTTGATATTTTATATCTATTAGCTAGTAATAAAGGGCGTGTTTTTAGTACAGAAGAAATCTTTGAAAAGGTATGGAAAGAACAATATTACCAATCTAATAACACTGTGATGGTTCATATAAGTAGGATAAGGGAAAAAATAGAAAATCATATAGATGATAAAATAATACACACTGTGTGGGGGGTAGGATATAAGGTTGAAAAATAAAAAAATTTTATTTGAATATGCTTTTAAGCCTATAATATATTTTATAATTAGTTTAGTTATAGGTGGTAGCATAGTAGGTGTTACTTATTTTACATTAGTAGATATGTATATAAATAGTTATGCAAAAATTCCACAAGTAATTATAAATGTAGTAAACGAATTTTTATATGCAAAAAATAATTATATAGGAGATTTAATTTATATAATACTAATTCTCCTAATAACAATACCTATATATATTATATTTATGAAAAAAAAGATTGATAGTATAAGTGAAATTATAAATACAACTAATATTATGGCCAATGGAGATTTAAATCAAACTATACAAGTCGTGTCAAAAGATGAAGTTGGACAATTAGGAAGTAATATTAATAGTATAGTTTCACAGTTGAGAAATATAACAATAGAAGAGAGAAGAGCACAACAAACTAAGACAGATTTAATAACAAATGTCTCACATGACTTAAGGACACCTTTAACATCTATAATAGGATATTTAGGTTTAATAGAAGATGATAGATACAAAGATGAAGTTGAACTTAGATACTATACGACGATTGCATACGAAAAATCTAAAAGCTTGAGCATTCTTATAAATGATTTGTTTGAACTTACAAAGATGCAAAATAATACTATAAGCTTAGATAAAATCAATATAAATTTAGTAGAATTATTAGGACAAATAACGGAACAGTTTAAATATGAATTTAAGCAAAATGATATAAAAGGAAGAACAGATTTTTCTGAAGATAAACTAATAATAAATGCAGATGCTAACAAGTTAGTAAGGGTATTTGAAAATTTAATAAGCAATGGTATAAAATATGGTAAAGACGGTGGATATATAGATGTAGTAACAAGAAAGCAAGACAATATGGCTATAGTCCAAATTATAAATTATGGAGAACAAATACCTTCTTCAGACTTACCTCATATATTCGAACGATTTTATAGAGTAGAGAAATCTAGAAATAGAAATGAGGGTGGATCAGGACTAGGACTAGCTATAGCTAAAAATATAGTAGAGTTACATGGGGGAAACATCAAAGTTGAAAGTAATAGTAGCAGAACTATTTTTGAAGTAAGGTTTAAATTAATATAAAATACTTAGAAATTTAATAAAAAATTAAGTTAATAAATAAAAATATCATGTAAAACTTGATAATATACCCTTATTATGAAGTATAATATTATCATATAAAAAATTTAAGTATCGGAGGGAATTAATATGCAAAAAGTAGAAAGTTTTAAATTAGATCATACAAAAGTAAAAGCGCCTTATGTTAGAAAGTGTTGTTTATTAAATGGAGAAAAAGGAGATATGGTAAGTAAGTTTGATATAAGATTCTTACAACCAAACGCAGAAACATTTGGAACAGCTGCTATGCATGGTTTAGAGCATTTATTAGCTACTTATTTAAGAGAAACAATAGATAACATAATAGACTTATCTCCAATGGGATGTAGAACAGGATTCTACTTAATAGTATGGGGAGATGTAGAACCAGCAGTTATAAAAGAAGGATTAGAAAAAGCATTAAAAATGGTCTTAGATGCTAAAGAAATACCAGCAGCTACTGCTGTAGAGTGTGGAAATTACAAAGATTTATCTCTATTTGGAGCACAAGAATATGCTAGAGAAGCTTTAGAAAAAGGATTCTCACTAAATATATACGGAGAGTAATAAATGAGAATTGACTTTTCACAATCTATAGATATAGATAAAAATGAAGTATTAAGATATCTAGAGTACAAAGGTCAAGAAATAAATGAAAATCTTCATAATATAATTGATGAATGCATAAAAATAACTAAATCAACGATAAACCCTCGATATATTTTGAGGGTTTATCCTATATTAAGAGAAGATAACAGACCATATGGAGATAAGGTATATATAAAGGGAAGTAATTTAACATTAAAAAGTAGAGATTTGTATAATTTATTAGATAGTTGTAGTGAATGTATAATAATGGCTACAACACTAGGAATAGAAATAGAAAAAGAAATAAAAAAGCGCTCTTATAATGAATTAAGTAAAAGCATAATATTAGATGCTTGTGCTACCACAGCTATAGAAGAACTGTGCGATAGACTACAATTGGAAATCCAAGAAAAATTAATTAATACTAATAAATTCATAACATCAAGATATAGCCCAGGATATGGGGACTTACCAATAGAAAAAAATAGAGAAATAATAAATCTATTAAACTGTCAAAAAGAAATCGGCTTGACTATAACTGAAAGTGGAATAATGATTCCAAGAAAATCTGTTATAGCAATAATAGGAATATCAGAAGATAAAGCAACTCAAAGCTTTAAATCATGTTCAAAATGCCAAAATAATAAAAATTGTAAATATAAAAAAGGGGATAACAGAGATGAATGTAAGAGATTTTATAAAAGATAATATATTAATATTTGATGGAGCTATGGGAACAATGCTTCAACAAAAAGGGTTAAAAATAGGGGAAAATCCAGAAATCTTTGGATTTGAAAATCCAGAGAAACTTTTAGAAATACATAAATTATATTTAGATTCAGGGGCTAACGTAATAACTACGAATACTTTTGGTGCTAATGAGCTAAAACTAGAAAAACTAGGGTATACTGTAGAAAAAATAGTAGATAATGCAGTAAAAATCGCTAAAAAAGCTATTAATGAATCACAAAATATTAATAATAAATTTGTAGCACTAGATATAGGACCTATAGGAGAAATGTTAGAGCCTATGGGGACACTAAGTTTTGATAGGGCATATGAAATATTTAAAAGACAGGCAGTACAAGGTGAAAAGTCTGGTGCAGATTTAATAATAATAGAAACTATGATGGATTTATATGAGGCTAAGGCAGCAGTATTAGCAGCTAAGGAAAATACTAACTTACCTGTATTTTGTACTATGACTTTTGATGAGAATGGTAGGAGTTTTACTGGATGCCTTCCAGAAAGTATGGTTTTAACTATAGAAGGATTAGGAGTAGATGCTGTAGGTGTAAATTGTTCTTTAGGGCCAAAGCAGCTTTTACCAATAGTAGAGAGAATAGCTAAGATGGCAAAGGTACCAGTAGTGGTTCAAGCTAATGCAGGGCTACCAAATATAGTGGATGGACAAGCTACATATGATGTAGATGCAGAGGAATTTTATAAAGGTGTTAAAAATTTTATAAAAGTAGGTGCCTCAATAGTAGGAGGATGTTGTGGAACAGATCCATCTTTTATAAAAGAAATATCTAATAATTTAGATGAATTAAAAAAGGTAAATGTAGATAAAGTAAATAAATGCTTTATATGCTCACCATCAAAGGTTGTAGAAATAAAAGCACCGACTGTCATGGGAGAAAGATTAAACCCAACAGGAAGAAAAAGTCTTCAAGATGCAATCAAAAATAGAAACTTTGATTATATTATAAACTTAGGCTTAGAACAGATAAATGGTGGAGCTGAAATATTAAATGTAAATGTAGGAATACCTAATATAGAAGAAGAAAAATTTATGCCTATGGTTATAAAAGAAATTCAATCTGTTACAGACACTCCTCTGCAAGTGGATTCGTCAAATATAGATGCTTTAGAACAAGGTCTTAGATATTATAACGGAAAAACTATAGTAAATTCTGTGAATGGAAAAGAAGAATCCCTAAGTAAAATACTTCCAATAGTAAAAAAATACGGAGCATGTGTGGTTGGACTTACTTTAGACGAAAATGGAATACCAAAAACAGCAAAAGGAAGATTTAATATTGCTAAAAAAATAGTAGACAAAGCGACATCTTATGGAATAAATAAAGAAGATATATTTATAGATTGCTTATCACTTACAGTTTCAGCACAACAATCAGAGGCTATGGCAACTATAGAATGTATAAAAATGATAAAAGAAGAATTAGGAGTTAAAACTATATTAGGAGTATCAAATGTATCTTTTGGCGTACCAAATAGGAAAGCTTTAAATAGTACTTACTTAACTATGGCATTAGCGAATGGATTAGATTTACCAATTATAAACCCAAATGAATATAGCATGATGGAAGTTATAAATTCTTTTAAAGTAATAAAAAATATAGATAAAAATTGTATAAATTACATAAGTAAATATGCAAATGTTGTAAATAATAAAGATATAAATACAAGACAAAATAACAAAGAAGAATTATCAGTAGAACAAATAATAGAAAGAGGGCTTAAAGAAGAGATAAAAGAAGTAATATCAAATATTTTAAAAAGTCAATCAGAAAATGAAGTAATAGAAGAAATACTAATACCTACACTAGATAAAATAGGTAAAAAATATGAAAATGGTGAAATTTTCTTACCACAGTTAATACAATCAGCAGAAACTGTGAAGGTAGCACTAAATATTATAAAAGAAAGTTTACAAAATAAAAATGGAAGTATAGAGCAAAAAGGAAAAATTATAGTAGCAACTGTAAAAGGAGATATACACGATATAGGTAAAAATATTGTAAAGATAATGCTTGAAAATTATGGGTATGATGTCCTAGATTTAGGGAAAGATGTTGATATTGATGTAATTGTTAAAGAGGCTAAAAATAGAAATATAAAACTTATAGGATTAAGTGCTTTAATGACAACTACAGTTAAAAGTATGAAAGAAACAATAGAAGCTATAAGAAAAGAAGGACTAGATGCGAAAGTATTTGTTGGTGGTGCAGTACTTACTAATGAGTACGCAAAAGAGATTGGGGCAGACTATTATTCTAAAGATGCGAAATCATCTATAGAAATAGCAAAGATAAATTTAAGATAAAATATAGGGGGTATTCTAGCCTCCTATTTTATTAAATACGACAAAAAAAGTGTAAAAATTTGCATAATTGACATTAAAACTTAAAATTTATAGAAAAAACTCATAAGAATGTGATAAAATAGGAAGGTGATTCTTAGGGAGGTTTAAACAAAAATGATAGACAATAGGCAACCTTATGCGTTAGTTTTCGGAGTATCAGTTTTTGATATCTGCGGGTTTACAAATAATAATTATAGATGCAATGATTCTAATCCAGGTAAAGTTAAGACTTCTTTCGGAGGAGTTTGTAGAAATATAGCTGAATGTATGGCTAGAGTAGGTGTAAACACAAGATTTATCTCTATATTAGGAGATGATGAAACAGGAAAAAGAATGTTAGATCATTCTAAAAAGATGAACTATGATATGAGCGAGTCTCTAATAATAGAAGGAGGGCACACTCCTACATATATGGCTATCTTAGATGAACAAGGTGAGATGGTTTCTGCTGTAGTTGATATGAACATAATAGATATGTTTACTACAGAATTTATAGACTCAAAAGCGGAAATAATAAGAAATGCTGAGTATATGATACTAGACTCAGATAGACCTGATATAGTAGAATATATAATACAAAACTTTAGTAAAGATACAAAACTTATATTAGATCCAGTTTCAGCAGCAAAGGCTAAAACAGTTAAACACTTAATAAAAGGGTTCCATACTATAAAGCCAAATAGATATGAAGCTGAAATAATGTGTGGATTTAAAATACACAATGATGAAGATTTAAGAAAAGCTGGGAAATATTTTACAGATTTAGGCATCCAAAATGTATTTATAACATTAGATGAAGATGGTATATACTACAATAATGGGCAAGAAGAAGGTAAAATTAAGGCTAATGATGTAAAAGTAATCAACGTTACTGGTGCAGGAGATTCTTTTGTAGCAGGTATAGCAAATGGTTATATGAATAATATTAATATAGTTGATACTGTAAAATATGCAATAGCTATGTCATCTATAACTATAGCAACAGAAGAAACTATTCATCCAGATATGAGCCACGAGTTAGTTGAAAAATATATTAATAATATAGAATGGACAGAAGTAAAATATAGTAAATAGAAATTTACTATATTAAAAAAATTATGTATAATTAAGTTATAAGTTAATCTGCAAAATGTAAGATTAATTGATATAAAATATTTATCGTCGACAACAAAAAAGAGTATCTAGAATTATTTCATAATTCTAGATACTCTTTTTTACTTTTTATAAAATAGTTATACAAAAGAAAATATGCTATAATATTAAATAAAGTAAGTTTTATTACTAAAATTATAATTGTATTATTTAGTTTCAAAAAATTTCTATATAAAATTGGGGTTGGGTGCTAAACTATGATGAAAAAGAAAATGATTCTAGAACTAGACGAGCGTTACTTCAATAAAAATGATTTAATGGAAGCTACAGTGAAACATTTTAATGATAAAGGTCATACATGCAAGATATTATATTATGGAACTATTATTATTGATGATTATAAATATAAATTTAAAGAATGGAATATGTACATAGGTAGTGCGCCTATACAACAGGTAATACTAACATTAATTAAATAATATATAGATAAAAAGAGATATAGATAAAATTACCTATATCTCTTTTATTTGTATATTAAAAGTTTAATATATAAATATTAGAAAGCCCAGTTTCCATCTTTGAATACTTGAATTTCTTCACCATCGTTAGTTATACCAACGATATCCATATCAGCTGAACCTATCATGAAGTCAACATGAGTTAAACTTGTATTAACACCATATTCGTCCATTTCTTCTTCTTTTATAGAATCCCCATCTTTTATACAAGTCTTGTATGCAGATCCTAAAGCAAAGTGACAAGATGCATTTTCATCGTATAAAGTATTGAAGAATACTATATTAGTGTCTGATATAGGAGATTTAAAAGGAACTAATGCAACCTCTCCTAAGTAATGAGAACCTTCATCTGTATCTATTAATTTTCCTAATGTTTCAGCACCCTTTTCAGCTGTAAAATCTATTATTTTTCCGTCCTTAAATGTTAAAGAGAATTTATCTATAACATTTCCGCCATAAACAAGTGGTTTTGTACTATGAACTACACCATTAACTTTAAATTTGTGAGGCATAGAGAAAACCTCTTCTGTTGGTATATTTGGGTTGAAGTTAATTCCATTAGGGTCTTGAGATGCACCACTTAACCAAATATGTCCTTCAGGTAATTCCATAGTTAAATCAGTTTTTGCTGACTTGAATTTTAATGTTTTGAAGTTTTTATCATTTAAGAAATTCATTCTTGTTTTTAAGTCATTATTGTGATTATTCCAAGCTTCTATTGGGTCTTGACCAGAAACTCTTGAACACTTAAATATTGCTTCCCATAATTTTTCAACAGCTTCTTCTTTAGAAACATCAGGGAATATCTTAGCTGCCCAAGATTCAGTTGGTACAGAAACTATACTCCACTTACATTTGTCAGATAGAGTGTAAGATCTCCATTCTTTTAAAGCTTGTGCAGATGCCTTTTGGAAGTTAGCAACTCTTTGAGGATCTACATTTTTTAATAAATCAGGGTTTTGAGCATATATAGTTAAGAAAGCTCCACCTTCTTTTGCTATATCAACATATTGTTCTGAAGTCCACTTAGGGAATTCGTTAAATGCTTCTTCTGGCGCATTTAAGTATTTTATTAAAGTACATTCTTCATCAGACCACTCTATATGTACATTTTTAGCACCAGCCTTATAAGCATGCTCAACAACTTTTCTAACAAAAGGAGCACATTCGATAGGCGATCTAACAAGTAAAGTTTGGTCAGTTTGTATATTAACTCCAACTTTAACAGCTAACTCAGCATACTTATCTAAATTTCTTTCAAATTCCATAATTTGAACCTCCTAAAATTTTAATGAAATTATCTTACTAAGATAATTATAGTTTATTCACTGCTAACTTAATAATACTAAAAAAATAAGGGAATTACATAATTTTACTATAAAAAAATATTTATAATATATTTACAAAAACAGAAAATTGGAAACAGTTTTCTTATAAAATAAATTATCGACAAAAATAAGCACTAAATAAACTATAATACTATATTTTATACCCAAAAAAATATAAGTAAATATATAAAAAATATTTAACTATAAATTATAAATAATATGTATTTAAATGTACAAAAAGAATAAAAAAATTTATAATATAATATATGAATTTGTAGAAATGACCAGAAAAATATAACTATTAATAAAAGATGTATAATATATCATTTTGATTTATATAGCTATTGGAAATATTTTAGGAGGAAATAAATGGACTTATATGATGCTATATTTTATAGAAGAACTATAAAAGAATATTCAAATAGAGCTGTAAAACCAGAATTAATGAAAGAAATTAAAGAAATATGTAAGAATATTGATTATTTAAATGAAGAATTGGATATAAAAGCACATTTAATAGATAGAGGTCACTTGATACAGTTTTTAATGAAAAAGGACTGTAATATAAAGGCGCCTCACTATATATTAGTAACATCGAATAAAGGGGAAGATTATTTACAAAATATTGGTTTTGCAATAGAAAATGTAGTGTTACAATTAACAACTCTAGGTTTAGGTACTTGTTGGATCGAGTGTAATTTATCTCAAACAGATGTAAAGGAGATTATAGATATTGATACAGAGAGTATAGAAATATATTCAAAAGAACAAGTTAAGGAAGAAGAAGATATAGACCTAGAAGAAAGTATAGATGAATGTGAAGAACAGCCATATATTGTAATAGCTTTTGGATACCCAAAAGAAGGAGAGCATATTTTTAGAAACATAAATGCAGAGCCAAGAAGAAAAAGAATAAAAGAAATATCAAAAAAGATGGATAGAAAGTGGACTAAAATATTAAGTGCTGCAAGAATGTCGGCATCTATAAAAAATGTACAACCTTGGAGATTTTATAACGCAAAAACATCTATTGATATATATGAAGAAAAACAAAAAAAGTCTATAGAGAGAATGAGCAAAGTAAGCATGGGAATTTGTCTTAGAAATTTTGATATAGCTTGTAAAAAATATGATATAAAAGTAAGATATGAAAAAACAAAGGCTAAAAAAAGATTGGGGAAAGAGTATTATATTAGTGCTATAATAGAAGAATAGAAAATATTATATATTATATCGATTTACAAAAAGAGAAAAATAAAAGAAGAGTTGACATTAAAAGGAAAAGATGTAATAATTGTATACAAGATGAAGCTTTAAAATATCCCGAGAGGATATGAAGTGTAGTATGTAATTAAAATAAAATAGAAATTCCTTGAAACTAGTCCAGAGAGGCTAAAAAGGTTAACTATAATAATTAATTTTGTATATATAACCTCTAGCTGGATTGGCTAGAGGTTTTTTTAGCAACGGATGTGATTGAGTGAATACGAAATCATATCGTTGGCGATATGAACGAAGTGAATTTTAATAATAAAAATAATAAAGTCTTTTAAACTAGTCCAGAGAGGCTGGGAAAGATATCTCATAGCTTATAAATGTATTGTTATGTATAGATAGAATCCTTATACCCTGTGGTATAAGGATTTTTTTACGCTTAAGGAAACTATGATACTTTAAAGAATGTGGATAATTATTGAAGTTAAGTAACATCAATCAGCTTGCAGAGCGTAAAAAAGACATTTTGAGCAATGGACGAAGTCGTTGGCGACATGAGCGAAGCGAATTTTTTATTAAGGCTTTATTAAAAAGGGGAGTAAAATTATGATAAATGGAAAAGACAAACTAATAGTGGCGATAGACACTAACGAATTTGATAAAGCTAAAGAATTAATAGATACATTAGAAAATGAAGTGGATATATTTAAAGTAGGGTTAGAGCAATATGTATCAACAAGAGGTAAAACAGTAGATTACTTAAAAGAAAAAGGTAAAAAAATATTCTTAGACCTTAAGTTCCATGATATACCAAATACTATGCAAAGTGCAGTAAGAGCAGCAGTTAGAGATAATGTTTGGTTAATGACAATACATGTTTCTGATATGGAAGGTATGAGACAATGTGCATTAGCTGCTAAGGAAGAGGCTGAGAAGTTGAATATAGAAAAACCTATAATAGTAGGTGTTACAGTATTAACATCACTAAGCAATAAAGATTTACAAGATATAGGATGCAATATGACTACAGAAGAATTAGCTATAAAAAGAGCTAAATTAGCTAAGGAAGCAGGAATTGATGGAATAGTTTGTTCAGCACAAGAAGTAGATAAGATAGTTGAAGCTTGTGGAAAAGATTTTATAACAGTATGCCCAGGTGTAAGACCATCAGGTGCGGACAAAGGAGATCAAAAGAGAGTAGTAACTCCGGCTGATGCAATCAACAAAGGAGCACACTACTTAGTAGTTGGAAGACCTATAACTAAAGCTGAAAATCCAGCTCAGTCAGCTAAAAATATAGTAAATGAAATAGAAAATGCTTAGGAGGGTTAAAATGAAGGGGAAATTAATATTACAAGATGGAACTATATTTGAAGGTAAGGCCTTTGGATATTTAAATGACAGTGTAGGAGAAGTAGTATTCAATACTTCTATGACAGGATACGGAGAAGTGTTAACAGATCCTTCGTACTATGGACAGATAGTAACAATGACATATCCTCTTATAGGAAACTATGGAATAAACTTAGAAGACGTAGAATCTAAGGGAGTTCATGTAAAGGGATTTATAGTAAGAGAAAAAAGTGATATGCCAAATAACTTTAGATGCGAAATGGATTTAGACACATATCTAAAGCAAAATAAAGTTATAGGACTTGAAGGAATAGACACAAGAGCTCTTACAAAGATATTAAGAAACAATGGAACTATGAAAGGCATAATAACTTTAGAAGGTACATCATTAGAGCAAGTTCAAGCTAAATTAGATGCATTTTCAAATACTCAAGCAGTAAAAACAGTAACAAGAAAAGAAGTAGAGCATATAGCTGGAAAAGGAACAAAGGTTGCTGTAATGGACTTTGGAGTTAAGGAAAATATACTAAGATCATTTGCTAATCGTGGATGTGACATAACAGTATTTCCTGCAACAACAAAGCCAGAGGAAGTATTAGGAATAAATCCAGATTTAATATTCTTATCTAATGGACCTGGAGATCCAGAAGATTTAGAAGATGTTATAGAAAATATAAAAGAATTAGTTGGTAAAAAGCCAATAGCAGGAATATGCTTAGGACACCAATTACTAGCATTAACTTTAGGTGGAAAGACAGGGAAGCTAAAATTTGGACATAGAGGTGGAAATCATCCAGTTAAAGATTTAGAGGAAAATAAAGTATTTATAACATCTCAAAATCACGGTTACTACGTATGTGAATTACCACAAGATATGGAAGTAACGCACATAAACTTAAATGATAATACTGTAGAAGGAATGAGACATACAAAATTACCTATATACAGTGTTCAGTATCACCCAGAGGCTTGTCCAGGGCCAAAAGACAACGATTATATATTTGATAAATTCTTAGCATTAGTATAGATTGTTAAATTTAATTAGATAAGGAGAAAAAATTATGCCTAAAATAGATAGAATAAAAAAGACATTAGTATTAGGTTCAGGACCTATAATCATAGGGCAAGCGGCAGAGTTTGATTACTCTGGAACACAAGCTTGTCAAGCATTAAAAGAAGAAGGAATAGAGGTTGTATTAATAAACAGTAACCCAGCTACTATAATGACGGACAAAGAAGTAGCAGATAAAATATATATAGAACCATTAACAATAGAATTTATAGAAAAAATAATAGAAAAAGAAAGACCAGACAGCTTATTGGCTGGGATGGGTGGTCAAACTGCTCTTAACCTAGCTGTTGAATTACATGAAGCTGGAATACTTGAAAAATATAATGTTGAAATAATAGGTACATCTGTTGAATCTATTAAAAAAGGTGAAGATAGAGATACTTTCAGAGAAGTAATGAAGCAAATCGACCAACCAGTTGTAGTTAGTGATATAGTAACTGACTTAGAAAGTGGATTAGAGTTTGCAGGAAAAATAGGATATCCAGTAGTTGTTAGACCTGCATACACACTAGGTGGAACTGGAGGAGGTATAGCTGAAAATGTTGAAGAACTTACAGAAATACTTACTCAAGGCTTACAATTAAGTCCAGTTAATCAAGTATTACTTGAAAAAAGTATAAAAGGTTGGAAAGAAATAGAATATGAAGTAATAAGAGATGGGAACGGAAACTGTATAACTGTATGTAACATGGAAAACATAGACCCTGTTGGGGTTCATACAGGAGATAGTATAGTTGTAGCTCCGAGTCAAACTTTAAGTGATAGAGAATACCAAATGCTTAGAAAAGCATCTATAGATATAATAAATGCAATAGAAGTTAAAGGTGGATGTAATGTACAGATAGCACTTAATCCACATAGTCTAGAATATGCGATAATAGAAATAAATCCAAGAGTTAGTAGATCTTCAGCATTAGCATCTAAGGCGACAGGATACCCAATAGCTAAGGTTGCTGCGAAAATAGCTTTAGGATATACTCTAGACGAAATAGAAAATGCAGTTACAAAGAAAACATACGCATGTTTCGAGCCAACTCTTGATTATGTAGTAGTTAAAATACCAAAGTGGCCATTTGATAAGTTTAAGCAAGCTAACAGAAAGCTAGGAACAAAGATGATGGCAACTGGAGAAATAATGAGTATAGGAAGTAATTTTGAATCTGCAATGTTAAAAGGTATAAGATCTCTTGAAATAGGAAAATATTCGTTAGTTCATGCTCCTTCAGAAGAAAAGAGCTTAGAAGAATTAAAGAAGAGTGTAGTAGTACCAGATGACGAAAGACTATTTGATTTAGCTGAAATGATAAGAAGAGGCTATAAAGTTGATATGATAGAGCAAATAACAGGTGTAGATAAGTGGTTTATACACAAGTTTAAGTGGATAGTAGAGCAAGAAGAAAAGTTAAGAGGCATGAAAATAGAAGACTTAAATAAAGATTACCTATTAGAACTAAAGAAAAAAGGATTCTCAGATAAAGGTATAGCTGACCTAATGAAGATAAGTCCAGAGAGATTATGTGAGTTAAGAAAGCTATACAACATACAACCAGCATATAAGATGGTTGATACTTGCGGAGGAGAATTTGATGCATTATCTCCATACTACTACTCAACTTACGAACAATTTGATGAAGTAGAGGTAAGTGAAAAGAAAAAGGTTGTAGTATTAGGTTCTGGACCAATAAGAATAGGTCAAGGTATAGAGTTTGATTACTGTTCAGTACACTGTGTAAAATCATTAAGAAAAATGGGAATAGAAACTATAATAGTAAACAATAACCCAGAAACAGTAAGTACAGACTTTGATACATCAGATAAATTATACTTCGAACCATTAACAGAAGAAGAAGTATTAAACATAATAGAAAAAGAAAATCCAGATGGAGTAATACTTCAATTTGGTGGTCAAACAGCTATAAAATTAGCTAAATTCTTACATGAAAAAAATATAAAAATATTAGGAACTGACTTTACAGACATAGATGCAGCAGAAGATAGAGAAAAGTTTGAAGAACTACTAGAAAAATTAAATATAAACAGACCAAAAGGAAAAGCTATATGGTCAGTTGAAGAAGGAATAGAGGAAGCAAAAAGATTAGAATACCCAGTATTAGTTAGACCGTCTTATGTACTTGGTGGTCAGGGTATGGAAATAACTTATGATGAAACTAAGTTATCTAGATACTTAGAAGATGCCTTCAAGAGAGATAAGAAAAATCCAGTACTTATAGATAAGTATTTAACAGGTAGAGAAATAGAAGTAGATGCTATATGTGATGGAGAAAATATACTAATACCAGGAATAATGGAACACTTAGAAAGAGCTGGGGTTCATTCTGGAGATAGTATAACAATGTATCCAAGCCAAAATATAAGTGATGAAATAAAAGTTAAAATATTAGACTACACGAAAAAAATTGCCTTAGAACTAAACGTACTTGGAATGGTAAACATACAGTTTATAGAATTCAAAAATGAATTATATGTAATAGAAGTTAACCCAAGAGCAAGTAGAACTGTACCATATATAAGTAAGGTAAGTAATGTACCTATAGTAGACTTGGCTACTAGATGTATGTTAGGAGAAAAATTAGTAGATTTAGGATATGGAACAGGTGTATATAAAGAGCCTAAGTTAATATCTGTAAAGGTGCCAGTATTCTCAATGTCAAAACTTGCTAGCGTTGACGTAAGTCTTGGACCTGAGATGAAATCTACAGGAGAAGTACTAGGTGTAGGTGAAACGTTAGAAGAAGCTTTATACAAAGGATTCTTAGGAGCAGGAAAGACTATGTCTGATAAAAAAGGTGTAGTGCTTGCAACTATAAATAATCATGACAAAGAAGAGTTTATAGAAATAGCAAAAGATATGAATGAATTAGGATATACATTCGTAGCTACAGAAGGAACAGCTAAGACATTACAAGAAAATGGAATAAATGCTGATGTAGTTAAGAGAGTAGAAGAAGCTAGACCAAACATACTTGATGTTATAAGAAACAAGCAAGTAGATATAGTAATAAATACCCCTACTAAAGGGAATGACTCGACAAGAGATGGATTTAAAATAAGAAGAACTGCAACAGAGTTCTCTACGGAAGTAATGACATCACTTGATACATTAAAGGCTTTAGTTGAAGTGAAAAAGAAGCATATAATGAATGAAGGTTTAGAAGTATACAATATAGCTGAATAATATAATCAATAAACACCACTTTAGAGATAATTCTGAAGTGGTGTTTATTAAATTTAACACATGGAAAAAGTTAGAAAATTATAAAATAAGAAAACTAAATAAATTTCAAACCAAATGGTTATGTATGTTGAAATGTGGGTATTTATGTCATATAACAACGATAAGTTACTTTAGGCCTAAGATAATTTAGTATATGTTAAAAAAATTAATACCTAGGAGATGATTCAAATGAAAGATGCACAAGTAGGTAAAAAGGGAACACTTACATTGTTTGCATTCTTTGCAATGACAGCATCAATGGTAATGACTGTTTATGAATATCCAACATTCGCAACATCAGGATTTAATCTAGTATTTTTCCTTTTATTAGGAGGAATTTTATGGTTTTTACCAGTTGCTTTATGTGCAGCAGAAATGGCTACCGTAGAAGGTTGGCAAGAAGGGGGAATATTTGCTTGGGTAGGTAATACTCTAGGTGAAAGATACGGCTTTGCAGCTATATTCTTCCAATGGTTCCAAATCACAGTTGGATTTGTAACTATGATTTATTTTATTTTAGGATGTGTTTCATACATATTTAACTGGAATGCGTTAAACAATGTTCCAGCTATAAAATTTATAGGAGTTTTAGTTATATTCTGGGGATTAACAGCCTCTCAATTAGGTGGGACAAAAAATACAGCTAAGATAGCTAAAGCAGGATTTATATTTGGTATAGTTATACCCGCTATAATTTTATTTGGTTTATCAATAGCGTACATAGTACAAGGTAACCCAGTAGATGTAAAAATTGGAATGAAATATTTCGTACCAGATTTTACAAAAGTAAATACATTAGTTGTATTCGTTTCATTTATATTAGCGTATATGGGGGTTGAAGCATCAGCATCTCATGTAAATGAATTAGATAATGCTAAGAAGAATTATCCATTAGCAATGATAATATTAGTAGTACTAGCTATAATACTAAATACTATAGGTGGTTTAACAGTAGCATCTGTAATACCTAAGTCTCAATTAAGCTTAAGTTCAGGTGTTGTTGAAACATTTAAGGTTTTAATACTTCATTTTAGTTCTAATGCTACATGGCTTGTAAAATTAATAGCTTTATTATTAGCTTTAGGAGTAATGGGAGAAGTTAGTGCTTGGGTTGTAGGACCTTCAAGAGGAATGTACTCAGCAGCACAAAAAGGAATTTTACCTAAATCATTAACAAAAACAAATGAACATGATGTTCCAGTACGTTTAGTATTAATTCAAGGAATAGTAGTTACAATATGGGCAGCTGTTCTTACTTTTGGTGGAGGAGGAAATAACGTATCTTTCCTTACAGCAATATCACTAACAGTTGTAATATATCTAGTAGGATACTTACTATTCTTCATAGGATACTTTACTTTAGTACTTAAACATAAAGATTTAAAACGTTCTTACCAAGTTCCAGGAGGAAAAACATTTAAATTAATAGTAGCAGCATGTGGATTTATAACATCTATATTTGCTCTAGTAATATCATTTGTTCCACCTAGCCAATTAAGTGGTAAGAGTGTCACAGAGTATTTAACAATATTAAGTGTTAGTTTTGTAATAACTGTTTTAATACCTTTTGTAATTTATGCAATAACTGATAAAAAGAGAAAGGCTAATTAAATAGTATTAACTCTAAAGAAAGTGTATAAAAGTCGCAAAATAGACACTAGAAAAAATCATTAAAAATTTAAATCAAAGCATGAAGTTCTAGGAGGATTTTTAAAATGTTATGTAGTAAAAAAGAAGATACGTACAGCACACCAGTGTTTGGGACAATAGAGTCTGGCTCTAATATTCCAAAAGATGTAATAGGGAAAGATTCTATTGCTCCAAACATAGCCTATAGATTAATAAAAGATGAGTTAATGAATGAAGGTAATGCAAGACTTAACTTAGCTACATTCTGTCAAACTTATATGGAGCCAGAAGCAACAAAACTTATGGCAGAAACATTAGAAAAAAATGCTATAGATAAATCTGAATATCCACAAACAACAGAGATGGAAAATAGATGTGTTGATATGATAGCTAACCTATGGAATGCACCAAAAGAGATGAACTATATAGGAACATCAACAGTAGGATCATCTGAAGCATGTATGCTTGGTGGTATGGCTATGAAATTCAGATGGAGAAATAGAGCAGAAAAAGCAGGGATAGATGTAAATGCTAAAAAACCAAATTTAGTAGTATCTTCAGGATATCAAGTTTGTTGGGAAAAATTCTGTGTATATTGGGATATAGAAATGCGTACAGTACCAATGGATGAAGAACATATGAGTTTAGACATTGATAAGGTGTTAGATTATGTAGATGATTATACAATAGGTATAGCAGCTTTATTAGGAATAACATATACAGGTAAATTTGATGATATAAAAGCATTAGATGCAGTAGTAGAAGAGTATAATAAAACAGCTAAAGTATCATTACCTATACACGTAGATGCTGCATCAGGTGGTATGTTTACTCCATTTATAAATCCAGAACTTGAATGGGACTTTAGATTAAAAAATGTAGTTTCAATAAGTACATCAGGACATAAATACGGATTAGTATACCCAGGTATAGGATGGGTAATATGGAAAGATGAAGAGTACTTACCAAAAGAATTAATATTTGAAGTAAGTTATCTAGGTGGATCAATGCCAACTATGGCTATAAACTTCTCAAGA
>NZ_JADPFC010000007.1:0-30765 GCF_015668195.1 Romboutsia sp. 1001713B170131_170501_G6 | reverse complement strand
GAGTACTTACCAAAAGAATTAATATTTGAAGTAAGTTATCTAGGTGGATCAATGCCAACTATGGCTATAAACTTCTCAAGATCAGCAAGTCAAGTTATAGGACAATATTATAACTTCTTACGTCTTGGATTTGAAGGATATAGACAAATACATCAACGTACAAAAGAAGTAGCTATGTACTTAAGTAGAGAAATAGAAGCTACTGGTTTATTTAAAATCTATAATGATGGAGAAAATTTACCAATAGTATGTTACAGATTAAAAAATGAAGATGATGTACAATGGACATTATATGATTTAGCAGATAGACTAGCTATGAAAGGATGGCAAATACCAGCATATCCATTACCAGTTAACCTACAAGATACAATAATACAACGTATAGTATGTAGAGCAGACTTAAGTCATGATATGGCTGAATTATTTATAAGAGACTTAAAAATGGCTATAAATGATTTAAATAATGCTAAGATATTAGTTCATGGTAAAAAACAAGAAAATAAAAAATATGGATTTACTCACTAAAAATAACTTAAATTATAATAAGATTTTAGTAATCAAACCTTTAATCTAACTTGGTAAAATATATTTAAAAAAGCAATTGGAATTAAATATAATTCTAGTTGCTTTTTTAAATAAGATAAGTAGCTATGAATCAAGCTAATAATTAATATGTAGGTATTGGTTTGATTTTTATCTACTTTCAAATTTTTTTTGGAGGTAAGAAAGATGAATTATTATATTAGTATATTTTTTAGGGCGATACCATTACTTATGGGAGTGGTATGTCTAGGTTATGGGTTTTATGTGAAAAATTTAGGACAATTAATAGGATCTGAGTTTGTAGTTGCAGGCCATGTTCTGATATATTTAACAGCTATATGTATTGCACTATTTACCACTGCAGCAACTATAATAAGACAGCTTATAAATAAGTACAATAATTTTGATAAATGGGTTTTACCAAGCATAGGTTATTTAGCATCAATATTTACAATGGTATCAGGAATAATGTTATTTGAAACAGCAGGTAAAAATCCAGCATATATTGTTTCAGGAAACGTAGTATTTGGATTAGGATTAATAGCTTGTTGTGTTTCAACAGTTGCAACTTCATCAACTAAATTTCTTTTAATACCTAAAAATAGTTCTAATTTAAAAGAAGGAGATGAACCTGAAGATTCTTTTAAAGAATCTACAGCTAAAATATTAATATCAGTACCTGTTGTTTGCGCATTAATTGCTTTTCTTAGAGGTCTATATTTATTAATGTCATCTTCAGCTACTGATAACTTTGTAGCAGGCCATGTACTAATAGGAATCTCATTAGTTTGTACTAGCTTAGTAGCACTAGTAGCTAGTGTTGTAAGACAAATACAAAATAAGTTTACAGAGAAAGAACGCTATAAATGGTCAATATTTGTTGTTATATTAGGAACTATAGATATAATATGGGGGATAGCAGTACTTTCAATAGCTACAAATCCTGCTTGGATAGCACCAGGATTTGTTCTAATTGGATTAGGGATAGTATGTTACAGTATATTAAGTAAAGTACTTTTATTAGGAATGGTATGGAGAAAATCAAATCCATTAGCTAAGAGAGTACCTTTAATACCGGTAGTAACAGCACTTATATGTTTATTTACTGGAGCATTTTTATTTGAAGCTGAAATATTTAATATAGCATACTTTATACCAGCGCGTGTAATGATTGGGCTTGGAGCCATTTGTTTTACATTATTCTCTATAGTATCTATATTAGAAAGTGGAACTTCATCTTCAAAATAATTAGCTTAAATAAGAAAAAATGATTTTAATATAAAATTTTATTGCAAAAAAGAGTATTTTATGATGTATAGAATTTATAATATACGTTGAAAAATACTCTTTTATATTTTAAAGAAAATTTAGAAAAAAGAAAAAATATATAAAAAAATTGTAAAAAAATGAAAAAATAATGTTTAGTACACAAAAAACGAGGTATATATATAGTATAACAAACAACAAAACAATATATAAAAAATCTAAAATGAAAAATGCTCAATAATTTGAGCTAAAAAATTAAATTTCTAATTATTAATATTAATAATTAGAAAAAATGATATTAGGAGGAATCAAAAATGTTATTTAGTAGAAACGACAGATTAGGAGACAAATATGATACTCCAGTATTTGGGACAGTAGAATCTGGCTCTGAGGTAGCCAAAGATGTTTTAGGGAAAGATTCTATTGCTCCAAATGTGGCATATCAATTAATAAAAGATGAGTTAATGAATGAAGGTAATGCAAGACTTAATTTATGTACATTCTGCCAAACTTATATGGAGCCAGAAGCAACTAAACTTATGGCAGAAACATTAGAAAAAAATGCTATAGATAAGTCTGAATATCCACAAACAACTGAAATGGAAAATAGATGTGTTAGTATGTTAGCAGATTTATGGAATGCACCAGAAGATATGAAATACATAGGTACATCAACAGTAGGTTCATCTGAAGCATGTATGCTAGGTGGTATGGCTATGAAATTCAGATGGAGAAATAGAGCAAAAGAAGCAGGAATAGATGTAAATGCTAAGAAACCAAACTTAGTAATATCTTCAGGATATCAAGTTTGTTGGGAAAAATTCTGTGTATATTGGGATATAGAAATGCGTTTAGTACCAATGGATGAAGAACACATGAGTTTAGATGTAGACAAAGTGTTAGATTATGTAGATGATTACACAATAGGTGTAGTAGGTTTACTAGGTATAACATATACAGGTAAATTTGATGATATAAAAGCATTAGATGCTTTACTAGAAGAATATAATAAAACAGCTAAGATATCAGTACCTATACACATAGATGGTGCATCAGGTGGTATGTTTGTACCATTTATAGACCCAGAACTTGAATGGGACTTTAGATTAAAAAATGTAGTTTCAATAAGTACATCAGGTCATAAATATGGATTAGTATATCCAGGTATAGGTTGGGTAATATGGAAAGATGAAGAATACTTACCAAAAGAATTAATATTTGAAGTAAGTTATCTAGGTGGATCAATGCCAACTATGGCTATAAACTTCTCAAGATCAGCAAGTCAAGTTATAGGACAATATTATAACTTCTTACGTCTTGGATTTGAAGGATATAGACAAATACATCAACGTACAAAAGACGTTGCAATGTATTTAAGCAAAGAAATAGAAGCTACTGGTTTATTTAAAATCTATAATGATGGAGAAAATTTACCAATAGTATGTTATAGATTAAAAGATGATGCCAATGTAGAATGGACATTATATGATTTAGCAGATAGATTAGCAATGAAAGGATGGCAAATACCAGCATATCCATTACCAGTTAATCTACAAAATACAATAATACAACGTATAGTATGTAGAGCAGACTTAAGTCATGATATGGCTGAATTATTCATGAGAGATTTAAAAATGGCTATAAATGATTTAAACAATGCTAATGTATTAGTTCATGGTAAAAAACAAGAAAATAAAAAATATGGATTTACTCATTAAGAATCACAAAAATTATTTAAAAAGAGTATGACTTAGTCATACTCTTTTTTTAATTATATATTTTATCTAAGATAATATTTAAAGTGTCTAGCGTTTAAGGGATTAATATTTTGAGGAGAACAAAAGAACCTAGGATTAATGTAAGGGGCAAATCTTTCAAAGGACATTTTAAACTTAGGTACTCCTAGATCTTTAGGTGCTATCTCATCTAACTCAAAGTATATAACGACTCCATCATCCGTTATATAGAATGCTTGATCTTCTGGAATATATAAATCGTAGTTTTCATAATATAAATCTCTATTTTGGCTTATTTTATAGTTAACATAGTTAGTAATAAGTGTTATATAATCAACATTTTCTTTAAAAATATCTCTAAGATAGATAGTTTTTCCATTATTTAAGTCAATATTAAAATTATTAAGTTGGTTATAAAGTAGGCCTTCATTTTCTACAAATCCCTTAAGTGTTAATATTGAGCTTAGTACATAGTTTTTATTAAATGTAACAGCATAGCATGACATAATATTAAACTTTCTATCAATATCCTCTTCTTCTTTTAAGGTTCCTTCTTTAAAGTCATTGACATTAGCCTTTATAGTACTATTTAATTGGGAAAGTATAGAAGGGTTAACCTTAAAATATGTATTTTTAAAAGCATAAAAAGAAGGATACTGTAAATCGTATGAAAATTTTCCATCTCTCCCAAAGTCTTCATTAAATTTTATATGCAACAAATTATATATACAGTTGTATCCAACTTGAGAATTTCTCATCATAAAATCGCCCCCTATTAAAAATCAATTATTATATATGATATGCTAGGAAACTAAATATAATTAATAAAAAATAAAATTATATATACATAAGAATAAGTATATAAAGTATTGAAAATACCGAAAATATTAGGTAAATATATGATATAATACATAGATTAAGATTAAAAATTTTAGGAGGACATAAATGTTATTA
Organism: Romboutsia sp. 1001713B170131_170501_G6; assembly: GCF_015668195.1. Taxonomy (NCBI): domain Bacteria; kingdom Bacillati; phylum Bacillota; class Clostridia; order Peptostreptococcales; family Peptostreptococcaceae; genus Romboutsia; species Romboutsia sp. 1001713B170131_170501_G6. The sequence goes on along the minus strand of NZ_JADPFC010000007.1, from coordinate 26,266 downwards.
TTAGCAGATAAATGGAAAGACTATGAACTTATAGATATGGGTAACGGAGAAAAATTAGAACGTTGGGGAGATATAGTTTTAAGAAGACCAGACCCTCAAGTTATGTGGCCAATACCACATGAAAGTGGATTATGGAAAAACCCTCATGGACACTACCACAGAAGTAGTAGAGGTGGAGGACAATGGGAGCATAAAAAAAAGTATCCAGAAAAATGGACTGTTAGCTACAAAGAATTAAAGTTTAATATAAGTCCAACAGGATTTAAGCATACAGGATTATTCCCAGAACAAGCAGCTAACTGGGATTGGTCAATGGATAAAATAAGAAATGCAGGTAGACCAATAAAAGTACTTAACTTATTTGCATATACTGGTGGAGCAACAGTAGCTTGTGCAGCAGCAGGGGCAGAAGTATGTCATGTAGATGCATCTAAAGGTATGGTAACTTGGGCTAAGGAAAACTTACATACATCAGGCTTAGGGGATAGAAAAGTAAGATTTATAGTTGATGATGTTGTTAAATTCGTAGAAAGAGAAATAAGAAGAGGAAATAAATATGATGCTATAATAATGGACCCACCTTCATACGGAAGAGGACCAAAGGGAGAAGTGTGGCAAATAGAAGATAAGTTATATGGTTTAGTTGAGTTATGTACAAAAGTATTATCAGACAAACCATTATTCTTCTTAATAAACTCATATACAACAGGATTATCACCAATAATACTTGAACATATATTAGATGCTACAGTAGCTAAGAAAGCTAAAGGTGGAAAAATATATGGTGGAGAAATAGGTATACCTGCATCTAAAGATGGTAAGGTATTACCATGTGGTATATTTGGAAGATGGGAGTCTAAGTAATGATTAAAGTCATATACGAAGACAACCATTTACTAGTTGTAGAAAAACCTGTAAATATACTATCTCAAGGTGATGATACAAATGATAAAGATATGGTAAATCTTTTAAAGCAATATGTAAAAGAAAAGTATAACAAGCCAGGGAATGTTTATATAGGATTAGTACATAGATTAGATAGACCAGTTGGTGGAGTTATGGTGTTTGCTAAAACATCAAAAGCTGCCTCTAGGCTATCAGATCAAGTAAGAACTAAAACTTTTAAAAAAACATATAGGGCAGTTATACATGGAACAATGAATAAAGAAAGTGATACTTTAAAAGATTATCTTTATAAGAATAAGAAAACTAATATGGTTAGTGTAGTAAGAAAAGACCATAAAGAAGCAAAGAATGCTGAATTAAGCTATAAAACTTTAAGTACTAAGGGGAAATTTAGTTTAGTTGAAATAGATTTAAAAACAGGAAGACCACACCAAATAAGGGTACAATTTTCAAGTAGAAAACATCCTCTGTTTGGGGACCAAAGATATGGACAAGATGTAAATAAAGTTGGACAACAAATAGCTCTATGGTCTCATAAAATAGAAATAGACCATCCTACAACAAAGGAAAGAATGGAGTTTGTTTGTGAACCACCACAAGAACATCCTTGGAACTTATTCGTTAAATAAAAATATTGTATTTGATAAATTATATGAAATATTTTTATATAAGCTAAAAAAGTGAAGTACTTCAAAATTATTTAATAATCTTGAAGTACTTCACTTTTTAATTTATAAGTTATTATCGAAACTTAGTGCTAAAGCACTATTTAGATTTATTAAGTCTATAGAATCTTCTTCAATATTATATTGCATAGTATTAACACAAAAACCGTCAGTTGTTGCATAAGCTAAAAATGTTAAAGCTAAAGGTATTGAAAATATTGTTGTTAATATTAATGTTATCATTTTATAATTCCTCCTAAAATATTTAATAGTCTATGTTAAGTAATTGATATTTTAAAATTTAAATAAGTTGTTCTTTCTATATACATATTATAAGATAAATATACAAAAAAAGCCTTACGTATAGATAACAGATTGATTACATTAGTGTAAGATAAAAGATAGGTAATTAGAAAATAAAAAAATCTTAAACTATATAGTATAATAATTTAGATAATAAATTAAAATAAAAGGAGATATTATGGATAGATACAAAGGATTTTATATAGATAGACCAATAGGAAATAATATATTTTCTTATGAGGAAAGAAGTAATAAAAGTATATTTGTACCATCATTAATAGAAGGTACCTTAGAAGATGTTGCTGTTGGTGAAGAAATAGTGTTTAATGAGATTGATGAAGATAAAGAGATAAAGGCTAAGGGCCTTAAAAATATGGTTTTTTATAAAAAAGAAGATAAGGATATTTATATTTTCGATAATCACAACCATGCTCTTTATTTTTGGATAAATAGCTTAAAATCAAATAAGTTTAAAAAAGGTTGTAAATTAGTGCATATAGACCAACATAAGGATATGAGGGAACCTGAAAATTACGATGTAGATATGAATAGCCTTAATGACGTATTTAGATATACAAATGAAGTACTTAATGTAGGAAACTTTATACAGCCTGCATTAAAACACAATATTTTTTCAGAAGTGATAATAATTGATAGTTCCTATGGATTTGAAATGAATATAGAAGGAGAGTATGTGCTAGATATAGATCTAGACATATTTTCTAAAGATATGGAGTATATTTCTTATGAAAAGAGAGTATCTAAAATAAAGGAATTAATAAAAAGTGCTAAAGTTATAACTATAGCAAGTAGCCCTTTCTTTATAGAACAAGAGTATGCTATAAAAGTATTAAAAGAATTATTTAATTGTGATATAATAGAAGAGTTAATCTAATAATTATATTATAGAAGGTTTTAGGAGGAAAAACGTATGAGTTTATATACTGAATGGAGAAACTTAAGTGATAACCATGAAAGTCAAGAAGCAGAAGTAAAGTTCTGGGAAGATTATTTAAAAGTAGAAGCTTCAATATACAACGAGTTATTAAACAACAAGCAAGAAGTTGTAGAAGGTGTAGTTAGCGAATTAGCTGCTAAGTACAATACATCAGTTGAATACTTCATGGGATTCATAGATGGAATAAGTGAGAGTTTAAAAGAAGATATAACATTAGAAACTATAGAAGCAGATAGCACTATAAAATTAGATATAGATTGGGAAAAGTTATACTACAATATGGTAGCTGTAGAAGCTCATTGGTTATATAACTTACCAGGCTGGAATGAAATATTACCAGAAGCTAAGAGAAAAGAATTACAAAAAGCTTACAAGACATCTAAGACAGTTGTTAAAGAAGAAAAGGTTGGAAGAAATGACGCTTGTCCATGTGGAAGTGGAAAGAAATATAAGAAGTGTTGTGGAAAGTAAGGTAAATTTATGTTTATTCTAAGATACATGAACGAAGATGATGATTTATCAGTAAAGGAATTTACAAACTTAAGTGAAGTAAAAAGCTATATATCTGAAAACAGTCTAGAAAGAACATGGCATCAAATAGAAGAAATAAAAAAAGTAATACCTAACTTAAAAGAAGACTAATATGAAGGTTACTCTAATGAATTTAAATTGTTGGAGTAACCTTTTTTATAGTTAGTATTTGAATACTTATCTATATACATATACTTTAGAACATGATTAAAGGCACATTAATAAATGATGTGCCTTTTTGGGTTATAGTAAACTATTAAATTATATAATTTAGAGTTCTAATTTTTAAACAGATAATAAATTAGGAGTAATATATTACTTATTTATATCTGCTAAATCCTTGGCGATATTAGCTGCAACTCTAGCGTTGTTATAAACTAATTCTATGTTAGATTCTAAACTCTTACCAGCAGTTATTGTTTTAACCTTATCTAATAAGAAAGGAGTAACTTTTTTACCTGCTATATTTTTTTCTTCAGCTTCTTTTAAAGCAGATTCTATAGCATTTGTTATAGTGTCATACTCCATTTCGTGTTCTGTAGGTATTGGATTGCCTATAACCATACCACCTTTTAAATTTAAGTCCCATTTAGCTTTTAAAGCGGTAGCAACTTCCATAGGAGAATCTACTCTATAGTCAACACCAAACCCACTTCTTCTTGTGTAGAAAGCAGGGAATTCATCTGTACCAAATCCTACTACAGGTACACCGTTAGTTTCTAAGTATTCTAATGTTAAACCTATATCTAATATAGATTTAGCTCCTGCACATATAACAGCAACATTTGTATTAGATAATTCTTGTAAATCAGCAGATATATCGAAAGTTTTTTCTGCTCCTCTATGAACTCCACCAATTCCACCAGTGGCAAATACTCTAACTCCTGCCAAATCAGCTAATATCATAGTAGTAGCTACTGTAGTAGCACCAGTTAATTTTTTAGATATAATAAAAGGTAAATCTCTTCTACTAGCTTTAACAACATCTTTGCTTGTTCCTAAGAATTCTATTTCTTCTTCAGTAAGGCCAACTTTTAACACACCATCTATGATAGCAATTGTAGCTGGAACTGCTCCATTTTCTCTTATTATTTTACTTACGTTTTTTGCCATTTCTACATTTTTAGGATATGGCATACCATGAGAAATTATAGTAGACTCTAATGCAACTACTGGTTCCCCTGCTTCTATAGCTTTTTTAACTTCTGGATGTACTTGTAAATATTTTTCTAACATAAAATCATCTCCTTAAGTATTTTTTCAACATTGTCTACAGACATATTTGGATTTATTGTATTTTTATGTGATAGCGCTATTATTGATGATGCTACAGAGAATTTAGTTGTATACTCTAGGTCAAAATCATTCATATGACAATACACTAAACTTGCTGTAAATGCATCTCCTGCCCCTGTTGCATTAACTATATCAACCTTTACTCCATCTAATTTAATGGAATCTTCTTTAGTTGAAGAAAATACACCATCTTTTCCAAGTGTAATAAATACTCTATTTACTCCCTGGTCTAATAGGATTTTAGAACAAAGTTCTAAGTCTTTTAAATTATTTATTTCTATTCCAGATAAAGCTTCAGCTTCAAATTTATTTAGCTTTAGAGTGTGGAATCGTCCTATTATATCTTTTATCTTCATACACTTTGCTGTTGAAACAGTATCAACAAATATAGGAATATGAGAATACTTAGAGGTTATATATTCTATAGCCTCTTTAGATAAATTTGTATCTATTACAATTGCTAATGAGTCATTAATAAATTGATGTTTTGAGTTTATATATGAAGTATCTATTTTTTCTAAAATGTCCATATGAGATATAGCTACTTGCATATCATTAGAATCATTTAATATTGAAACATATATTGAAGTCGGCATTTCATTGGAAACAAAGCAATCTTCAACATCTATTCCAAGTCCTTTACATTCTGATAGTATCTTATTTCCATATAAATCATTTCCAATGGCAGAAATAAGCTTAGTATCTACCCCTAATCTACACATATTTTCAGCTATATTTCTCCCAACACCACCTAAAGATATATCAACCTTACCTGGATTAGAGTCAAACATAACAAGAGGTGAGTTAGTAGACCCTTGAATATCCATATTAGAACCGCCGATTACAGTTACATAATTACTTTTATTTAATATATAACCTTTTCCCCTGATATAACCTTTTTTCATTAGGTTAGTTATATGTACTGCAGTGGAAGAACGAGTTATAGATAATCTATCCGCTAGTTCTTGTTGAGAAATCATAGGATTTTCTTTCAAAATATCTAAAATTTCTTTTTCTCTATCAGTCATATTTATCTCCTGAAATAAATATTTGCTTATATCGATAAGCATTTGTTTAATATTATATTAACATTATCTTTTCAATTTTTCAACAATAAAATGTTTTTATTCTTAAGGAACAAAAAAAAGTATCGAACATAATATAGATTAAGATAACAGTTATTAGGGAGGACGACTATGAATATAGGAGATATAGTAGTAAGAAAATCATATGGGAAAGATATAGTATTTAAAATAATAGCTTTTAGCATAGATGAAAACAATGAAAAAGTGGCAATATTAAAAGGGGTAGCATTTAGAATATTAGCTGATGCACCAATAGATGATTTAGAGGCAGTAAGATTACCAAATATAAGAGATGTTTTATTAGATAAAAATGTAGAGTCCTTAATATCTCAATCAATGAGAAAAGCAAAGGAAAGAGAAAAAAAGATGAATAGGGCAGTTCCGAAATTACAAATGAATACAAATGTTTATGGTATGCCAGGAAAGGTCCTTCAAATTGATGGAGATAAAGAATATCTAAAACTATGCTTAGATGTTTATACAGAGTTAGGAATACCGGCAGTCGGAATTGCTATACCAGAGCCTAATCAGTATAAGGAAGTACGAGCACTGTTAGAAAAACATAATCCAGATATACTTGTAATCACTGGTCATGATGCTTTAACTTCTAAAAAGGGTAGCACTACAGATTTAAGTAATTATAAAAATTCTATGAATTTTATTAAAACAGTAAAACAAGCTAGAAAGTGGCAACCTAGCCTAGATAATTTAGTTATATTTGCTGGAGCGTGCCAGTCAAACTATGAGCAGTTAATAAAAGCAGGAGCAAATTATGCAAGTTCTCCAGGGAGAATAATGATACATGCTTTAGATCCAGTTTTTGTGGTAGAAAAAATAGCTTGCTCAAGAATAGATACTATAGTACCAATAGAAGAAGTAATAGAACAAACTGTTACAGGTATGAAAGGTATAGGTGGATCAGAAACAAGAGGCAAATTTAGATGGGCGATGCCTAAATCTATAATTTATTAAAAATAATACCAAATTATACTGTATATTTTAAAAAATACTATTGACTTTTTAATCAAAAATATATAAAATAATTAGTTTAAACATTTGACAAAAACTCTTAAATGTGATATTATGTAAACATATAATCGTTTAAGAGAAGGTGATATTATGGCCACTGTTCAAACGCTAGATAATATAAGAACTAGCTTAGAGAGGCACTTAGGTAAAAAGATTTTACTTAAGGCAAATAAGGGAAGAAAACAGATTGTTACTAAGAAGGGGATACTAGAGAATGTTTATCCAAGTGTATTTGTCGTAAAAATATATGATGAAGCAAATGGTTATTCAAGGGTATCTTACAGTTACTCTGATTTATTAACATCTAACGTAAAGTTGAAAGTATTTAAACATCAAGATAAATTAAGCGTAAGTTAAAATTATGCCTATCAAAAATAGGTGTAATTTTTTTTTTGTTCCTTAAATATAAATATAGTGTGATAGTTTTATTTAATACAGGGGGGACGAAGATGGAATTAATTAAAGATGTAATTAAAGTAGATAATAGAATAGACTTCGGTAAATTTCAAACGTTTATAGAATCAGAGGTAGTTGTACCAGATAAAAAAGCAGATGTATATGACATTATAAAAACAGAAGGTTACATAGCGATTAAAAAAATAGAGGTAGCAGATGGCAAAATACATTGTAGGGGAAGTTTTAACTATAATGTAATATATATAGCAGATGACAAAAATACTGTTTCTAGTGTAGATGGAAGAATTGATATAAATGAAGTTATAGAAAAGGAAAATATAGTCCAAGACATGGAATATATGTTATATCCTGAGATTGAACATGTTGATTGTACTATTATGAATGAAAGAAAAATAAAAGTTGGTGCTCTTATGAATGTAAGAGGTAGCTTATTTGATAAAAAGAGATTAGATATAGTTAAAGATGTATCTCAAGTTGAAGGGATACAAAAACATAGAAAAGAGATAAGTTACCAAGATATTATAGGTATAGAGAAAACAGAAAGTGTAATAAGGGATACAATAAATGTTAATACAGAAGAAATACAATCTATAATAAGTTTAAATCCAAATGCTAGGATAAAAGAAACTAGGATAGCAGACAATAAAGTAATAGTTGGTGGAGTGCTAGAAGTAAATCCATTGGCTTGTACATATGATGGTGAATTAGTAGAGCTAGATAGGATAGGGATAGATTTTACACAATTTATAGAGGTTCCTGGAGCTTGTGATGGTATGACAGAAGAGGCTATGTTATTTATGGGAGATTTCAACCATACATTTAAGCAAAATGGCGATAGCAATACAGGTATACTAGACATAGATTGTACAGTTAGTAGTAAAGTTAAGGTAACAGATGAAACTACGAGAGAGGTATTACAAGACGCGTACTCTCCTCAAAAAATATTAAAATTTGATCACAGAGCTATAGATGTAAATAAAATACTATATAGTGGAACAGAAAATTTTGTTGTAAAAGAAACTATAAAAAATGATAAAGACGATATACAAATAAAGGATATAGTTAGTGTTTGCCCATCAATATCGATTGAAAATGATTATATAGAAGATAACAAGAGTGTTATCCAAGGTATAATAAGAGTAGATATTCTTTATGTTCCAGTAGAAGGGCTAAAAATGGTTTATAGAATAAGCGAAGAGATTCCTTTTGAGCATGATATAGAGATAGATAGATTAACAGATACTTGTAAGGTATTTAATACAGTTAGTATAGAAAAAATAGATGTAGATTTAAATAGAGATGAAATAGATCTTAATATGAAAATAAAGAGATTTATTGAGGGGATAGATAAGAAGTCAGAAAGTTTCATAATAAAGGGTGATGATTTAGGAATTTATGATTTATCTAAGGCTCCAAGTATAATAGTTTATATATGCAAAGAAGGAGATAGCCTTTGGAATATAGCTAAGAAATATAATACCACAGAGGAAGAGATAGCAGAGGTTAATGAGATCAAAGTTGATGAACCATTAAGACCAGGAAAATGTTTAATATTAGAAAAGAAAGTCGTTTTAGCAGATTAAAATATATTATAAAAAATAAAATAATAGGGGGGACAATCCCCTATTATTTTATTTTTTGTAGTATAATGTTAATAGCTGAGAATACATTATACTATATACAAGGAGGATATGATGAATTCTATAGAATTAAAAAGCAGAGCAAAAATTAATCTATCTATAGATGTGCTAGGAAAAAGAGACGATGGGTATCATCTAGTAGAAATGATAATGCAGACAATTGACCTGTATGATGTTATAAAGATAAAACAATTAGATACAAATGACGTCGTTATAAAGAGTAATAGTAGCCATATACCACTAGATAATGACAATATAGTATACAAAGCTATTGAACTTTTAAGACAAAGATTTAATATAAATAAAGGGATTGAAGTATTTATAGAGAAAAATATACCTGTAGCAGCAGGTATGGCAGGTGGGAGTTCAAATGCAGCAGCAGTTTTAGTTGGACTTAATAAGCTTTGGAAATTAAATTTAACAGAACAAGAGTTACAGGAGTTAGGTTTAAAGTTAGGGGCAGATGTTCCATACTGTATTTCTGGGAAAACTGCATTAGCAGAAGGAATTGGAGAAAAACTTAGTTACATAAAAGGGCTACCTAAAAATATAAGTATACTTATATGTAAGCCTAATCTATTTGTGTCTACAAAAGATGTATATCAAGGTTTAGACTTAAACAATATAGTAAAAAGACCTAATAATAAATTCTTAATTGAGTGCCTAGAAAAAGAGGATATAGATTCTTTATCAAAGAATATGTCAAATGTATTAGAAAATGTAACTAGTAAAATGCATAAAGAAATAAATGAAATAGAAGAAATAATGATGGCTAATAGTGCTTTAGGTTCTATGATGAGTGGTAGTGGGCCTACAGTATTTGGATTATTTGATAAATATGATAATGCACTAAAGTGTAAAGACATACTATTACAACAATATTCTCAAGTATATGTTGTAAGCAGTAGTGAAAAAGGAGTTGAAATTTGTGGATAACTTAACTAAATTAAATCTAGATGATTATAAGCCTCTAAGAGATGTAGTATTTGAAAATCTTAGAGAAGCAATAGTAGAAGGAAAGTTAAATCCAGGGCAAAGATTAATGGAGGTTCAGTTAGCAGAACAGTTAGGCGTAAGTAGAACTCCAGTAAGAGAAGCTATAAGAAAACTTGAGTTAGAAGGACTTGTTGTTATGTTGCCTAGAAAAGGTGCTTATGTAGCTAATATGTCATTAAAAGATATAATAGACGTATTAGAGATAAGAGCAACGCTAGAAGGATTAGCGTCATCTCTAGCAGCAGAAAGAATAAATCCAGAAAATATAAAAGAACTTGAAAAAATAGCGAAAGAATTTGAAGAAAGTGCTAAATGCTCAGACGTTGATACTCTTCTAAAAAAAGATGTAGAGTTTCATGAGTGTATATTTAAATCAACTAACAATAAAAAGCTTCATCAGTTGATAAATTCTTTATGGGAGCAAGTATACAGATTTAGAGAGACATATATAGCTGATTATGAAACAGTGAAAAATATAATAGATGAGCATAGGGCTATTGTAGATGCAATAAAAAAGGGAGATAATGAACTTGCTAAAAAATATGCTAAAGAGCATATTGAAAAGGCAGAAAACTTTATGATAGAAAGAACCGTAAATAATAAAGAAATTTAAAAGAAGGTAAAACCTTCTTTTTTTATTGTAACAAAATAAAAAACTCTTAGCCTAAACTAAGAGTTTTTAAATTGGCGGGAATAACAGGGCTCGAACCTGTGACCCATTGATTAACAGTCAATTGCTCTACCTACTGAGCCATATTCCCATATATTTCGGATAAGATAGAAATTGTTTACCTGTCCGTTACAGTTATTATTTTAACCAGTTTATTTAATTTTATTAATAGTTTATTAAAAAATTTTAAACTATTAATAAATATTTATAAATAGTCTGTGATATACATCGCGAATTAGGCTAACATAGTCTGTATTTTTTATATATGAATTAAAAATAGAACTCTGATATATAAAATAAAGTAATCTAAAATTCTAATGCAAAAGTATAAAAAAGTGAAGATTGGATATACTCAAAATAGAAATATTTTGAGGGGGAAATAATTATGAATAAAATAAAGTTAAGATTAATAATATTAGTATTAAGTCTTATAAGTGTTATAAGTTTAATGACAATAACTATAAGCGGAGAAGTCAATAATATTAATTCTTTATCAGAAAATTATAAAGATAAGTTGATAAGGTTTCATGTTATAGCAAATAGTGATTCAGATGAAGATCAAGAATTAAAACTAAAAGTAAGAGATGCAGTTATTGAGTATCTTCAACCTAAACTATTAAAATCAAAAAGTATAAGCCAAAGTGAAGAAATAATAAAGAATGAATATGACCAAATAGAAAGAATAAGTGAGAATATTATAAAAGAAAATGGATATACTTATGACATAAAGGTAGGAATAGAATATAGTAATTTTCCAACTAAGCAATATTCAAGTGTAGTTCTTCCAGCAGGGGAATACAAGGCTTTGAAGATAGTTATCGGAGAGGGAACAGGTAAAAATTGGTGGTGTGTGATGTTTCCACCTTTATGTTTTATAGATGAAGAAAATGGAGTTATAGATAAGGCTACAGATGAAAAGTTAAAGGAAGTATTAACTGAAGAAGAATACAATCTAATAACTCATAAAACTAAAGAAGAAGTTAGTAGAGTAGAAGTTAAGTTTAAAATAGCAGAAATCATAGATTCAATATTAAAAAACTAAAGGAGTGACATAAGAATGGACAGGTGCTATAAATCTATAGTATCGTTAATTATTTTATTCTACATGTTGTTATGTACGAATGTGGTACTAGCGGAAGGAAAAGATTTAGGAACAAGTGAAGTACCTAATGTAGAAGAAGGTACTACCAAAAAACAAGAAAAAGAAGTTTTAAACATAACAAATGATGAGCTTTTATTGTTATCTAGGTTAGTGTCAGGAGAAGCTAGAGGAGAATCTTATGAAGGTCAGGTAGCAGTAGCAGCAGTTGTTATAAATAGAGTAAAAGATCCTAGATTTCCAAATACAGTAAGAGATGTTATATATCAGAAAAATGCTTTTTCTGTTGTAAATGATGGTTCGATAGAAATGGATCCAACAGAAAGCGCCTATAAAGCAGCACGGGAAGCTTTATATGGAAGTGACCCAACTAACGAATCTATATATTTTTGGAATCCAGATATAGCCACTTGCAAGTGGATAAAAACTTTGAGTCCTCACATGAGAATAGGAAACCATGTGTTTGCAAAATAATAGTGAAAATTGATGTAAATGCGCAAAAAGGAGCTTGGCTCCTTTATTTTTTTGTTATAATGGACTATAATAATCATTTAGATAGTAAAATGCATATAATATTTGAATTAGAAAATAAACCAGAAAGGTGAGATTGTTAATGAGCAAACTTAATGTGGCTTTAATATTTGGTGGAAAATCAGGAGAGCATGAAGTTTCTTTATCTTCAACTGCTTCAATATATAAACATATAGATAAAAATAAATACAATATATTTACAATAGGGATAACTAAAGATGGAAGATGGATGTATTATGAAGGTAGTGAAGAAAATATAAAAAATGGTCAATGGGAAAATTTAGCTAATAAAAATGTTGAAATAAATCTTATACCTGTTGGAAACAGAGAAGTAGGTATAAAATTCGAAGATGGAAGATTTAAAAAGATAGACGTATTATTCCCAGTTTTACATGGACCATATGGAGAAGATGGCAAAATACAAGGGCTATTTGAGATAAGTCAAATACCATATGTTGGTTGTGGTGTTTTAGCTTCAAGTGTTGGTATGGATAAACTTGTATGTAAAAAAGTATTCTCTCAAATGGGATTACCACAGGTAAATTATACTTATACAACTAAAATAGTATTTAACAATAACACAGAAGAAGAACTAAACAAAATAGAAGAAGAACTAGATTATCCTGTATTTGTAAAACCTGCTAATTTAGGTTCAAGTGTTGGTATATCTAAAGCAACAAATAGAGAAGAACTTCTAAATGGAATAAATGAAGCTTTAAAATTTGATTCAAGAATAGTCTTAGAGCAAGGTGTAGACGCAAGAGAAATAGAAGTTTCTGTTTTAGGAAATGAAGAAGTTAAGGCGTCTATAGCAGGTGAGATAAAGCCGGCTAAAGATTTCTATGATTATGAAGATAAATATATAAACGGAGCATCTACTTATGAAATACCAGCTAAAATAAGTGATACAGACATGGAAAATATAAGAAATATGGCAATAGATGCATTTAAAGGAATAGATGGTAAAGGACTTTCAAGAGTAGACTTTTTTATAGACAGAAAGTCAGGAGAAATATTTATAAATGAAATAAACACATTACCAGGGTTTACTAATATAAGTATGTATCCTAAAATGTGGGAAGTGACAGGATTAGAATATTCTAATCTAATAGATAAATTAATAGAGCTAGCAATAGACTCTAAGAAGTAAAGCAGGTGTTTATGATGAACAATAGACCTATAGGGGTGTTTGATTCTGGGTTAGGTGGATTAACAGTTTTAAAAGAAATAATGAAAATATTACCTAATGAAAATATAATATACTTTGGGGATACAGCAAGAGTTCCCTATGGTCCTAGATCAAAAGATACAGTAATGAAATATACCTTCCAAGCAATAAATTTTTTAATATCTAAAGGTGTAAAAGCTATTGTAATAGCTTGTAATACAGCTACGGCTAGATGTTTAAAAGAAGCTAATGAAAAATATGATATACCTATAATAGGTGTTATAGAAGCAGGTGCTAGAACAGCTGCATATTCTACAAAAAACAAAATAGTGGGTGTTATTGGAACAGAAGGTACGGTACGTTCTAAAGCTTATAATGCAGAAATAGCTAAAATAGATAAAGATATAAAAATAATAGATAAAGCTTGTAATTTATTTGTTCCAATAGTAGAAGAAGGTTGGGCAAATACGGAAATAGCTAGACTAACAGCTGAAAAATATTTAGAAGAGTTAGTTAATGAAGGGATAGACTCTTTAGTGCTAGGATGCACTCACTACCCAATATTAAAGAGAACTATTGGAGAATATGTTGGAGAAGAGATTAGATTAGTGAATCCAGCTAAAGAAACTGCTATGGATTTGAAAAAAATACTAGAAGAAGAAGATATATTAAGAGAAGATGGTAATGAAAGAGCATATTATGAATACTATGTCTCTGATATACCTGAAAAATTCGCTAGTATAGCCACAGAGTTTATAAAGAGAGATATAGATAATGTAAATCATGTTGAAATACAAAAGTACTAATCAACAAATATAAACTTTAGATATTATCTAAAGTTTATATTTGTTTTAGGAGGAAAAAGAAGTGAATGCTAAAATAAATATAGTTACAACGCAATATGAAAAGAAAAGAGTACTGGATACTATAAAACAACAAGTTGATGCAAACATATACTATAAAAATGAAGATTTATATGTAGTTTATAAGGAAGTGGAAATGGATAAACCGACTACAACAACTATTAAAATATCTGATAATAAGATTAGTATAAAGAAGTTCGGTGAAGTAAATTCTACTATGAATTTTGAAAAGGGAGTTGTAAATAAAAGTAAATATAGAACTCCACAAGGTTTATTTATAATAGAGACTAAAACAAGAGAATTAAAAATAGATAAAAAAACAGAAAACTGCATAAAATTAAATATAGATTATGACATAAATATAATGAATTTGTTTAACGGTAGAAATAAAATAGATATTTTGTTAGAAATTAAAGAATAATAGAAATATATAAATTTTATAAAGGTAGTTAAAGTACTACCTTTTATTTAATTTATTTGGTATTATAATAACTATACTAAACTTTGAATGTTTTTTAAAACGTACAAGGGTTTATAGTTTTTTTATAGAAACTTTATACATAAAAAGTTACTAAAAACTAGATGTAAGAGGTATTAATATATGATATTTGAAAAAGTACTAAGTACTATAAATAAATATAAGCTAATAGAAGATGGAGATAAAATAGTTTTAGGACTTTCTGGGGGACCAGACTCTGTTTGTCTATTGCATATACTTTATAGACTAAAAGAAAAGTTAGATATCGAAGTATATGCAGCTCATTTAAATCACCAAATAAGAGGTATAGAAGCACAAAAAGATGCACTATATATAACTCAACTTTGTGAAAACTTAGGAGTGACATCCTTTGTTAAATCTATAGATGTACCTAAATACTGTAAAGAAAATGGTTTATCTGTAGAAGAAGGTGCAAGAAAGCTTAGATATGAAATGTTTGAAGAAATAAAACAAAAGACCAAATCTAATAAGATAGCTATAGGTCATAACTTAAATGATCAAGCAGAAACTATACTTATGAGAATAATGAGAGGGACTGGACTTCAAGGATTAAGAGGAATAGAATATATAAGAGACAATAATATAATAAGACCTATATTAGATATAGATAGAAAAGATATAGAAGCTTATTGTGAAGAATACGAATTAAATCCAAGAATAGATCATACAAACCTAGAAACTATATACACCAGAAATAAAATAAGATTAGAACTTATACCATATATGAAGGATAATTTTAATCCAAATGTAATAGAATCTATAGTAAGAATGAGTAATAGTTTAAAAACTGATAGTGACTATATCCAAGAAGAATCAGAAATTAAATTTAAAGAAGTTTCTAATTTACAAGAAAATGCCTGCGAAATAGATATACAAAAGTACTCAAAACTTCATAATGCTATCAAGGTGAGGGTATTAAGAAAAGGTATAAAACATATACTTGGAGATACTAACTTTGTAGACCAAAAGCATATAGAAGACATTATGCAATTAGAAGATAATAAAAAAATAGATAAAATGATAACCCTTCCAAGGGGGATATTTGCATATAGAAGAAAAAATACTATACTATTAACTAATAAAGAAATAGTTAACGAAACTATAGAGTTTTGTTATAATTTACCTAGTAATGGTTTTATTAAAGTAAAAGAGCTTAATTTAGTTTTAGAAACTCAAACCATGAATATAGATAGATATAAGAGTATGAAACTAGATAAGAAATCTAAAGCTTTTGATTTTGGTAAAGTAAAAGGGGGTATAGTAGTAAGAAGTAGACATGAAGGCGATAAGATAAAGCTTTCAGCAGGAAGTAAGAAAATAAAAGATTTATTTATAGATTTAAAAATACCTAGAGAAGAAAGAAATAATGTACCTATAATAGTAGATGAGCAAGGCATATTATGTGTAGGTGATTATAGAAATAGCGAAAATTACAAAATAGACAATAATACAAAGGAAGTCTTAAAGATTACCTTTAAGAAAATATAGAATAAAACGATATAGGAAAGGAGGACTTCTTTTGAATAAATTTTTCAAGGGAATAGGTTTCTACCTACTAATATTTATAATCATAGTAGGAATAGTACAGTTTTCAGGAAAACCTACTGAAAAGATAGAAGATATGCAGTTCTCTAAAGTTTACAGAGAGCTAGAAAAAGGAAATGTATCAAGAATACATTTTGTTGATGGAACTGCAGTAGAAGGAACTATAAAAGACTCTAATAAAAAGTTTAGGTCATATGTTCCAAAAGAAGTAATGGGAGATAAATTAGCTGATGAAATCTTAAGTCAAGCTATGCAAGGTAAATTAGTGTTTGGTGGAGAACCAAGACCATCAACTCCTTGGTTTGTAGAAATGTTACCGACACTATTATTAATATTCTTCATGGTAATAATATGGTTTGTCTTCATGAATCAGTCTCAAGGTGGAGGCGGAAAGGTTATGAACTTCGGTAAATCAAAAGCCAAGGTTCATAAAGATGATGAAAAAACTAGAGTTACATTTAAAGATGTAGCAGGTTTAAATGAAGAAAAAGAAGATTTACAAGAAGTTGTAGACTTCTTGAAAAACCCTAAAAAGTATATTGATTTAGGGGCAAGGATACCAAAAGGTATACTTATGGTAGGTCCTCCAGGTACAGGTAAGACTTACTTATCAAGAGCAGTTGCAGGAGAAGCAGGAGTTCCATTCTTTAGTATAAGTGGTTCTGACTTCGTTGAAATGTTTGTTGGGGTAGGGGCATCTAGAGTTAGAGACCTATTTGAACAAGCTAAAAAGAATGCACCGGCTATAATATTTATAGACGAAATAGATGCT
Organism: Romboutsia sp. 1001713B170131_170501_G6; assembly: GCF_015668195.1. Taxonomy (NCBI): domain Bacteria; kingdom Bacillati; phylum Bacillota; class Clostridia; order Peptostreptococcales; family Peptostreptococcaceae; genus Romboutsia; species Romboutsia sp. 1001713B170131_170501_G6. The sequence goes on along the minus strand of NZ_JADPFC010000007.1, from coordinate 9,293 downwards.
GTTGGTAGAAAAAGAGGAGCAGGTCTTGGCGGAGGTCATGATGAGAGAGAGCAAACACTTAATCAGCTTTTAGTTGAAATGGATGGTTTTGGTGTTAATCAAGGAATCATAATAATGGCTGCAACAAATAGACCAGATATACTTGACCCAGCATTACTTAGACCAGGAAGATTTGACAGACAGGTAGTTGTAGGAGCGCCAGATGTTAAAGGTAGAGAAGCTATATTTAAGGTTCATTCTAAGAATAAGCCATTAGCAGATGATGTTAATATTGAAGTTTTAGCTAAGAGAACACCTGGATTTACTCCAGCAGATATAGAAAACTTAATGAATGAAGCTGCTATATTAACAGCTAGAAAAAGAGAAAAGAAAATCCAAATGGAAACAATAGAAGAAGCTATAACAAAAGTTATAGCAGGTGTTGCTAAGAAATCTAGAGTAATAAGTGAACCTGAAAGAAGACTTACAGCATATCATGAAGCAGGTCATGCGGTTTGTGCGCACGTACTTGAACATGTAAGTCCAGTTCACCAAGTTACAATAGTACCAAGAGGAAGAGCAGGAGGATTTACTATGCAACTTCCTGTTGAAGATAAATTCTATGCAACAAAGAATGAAATGAAAGAAAATATAGTTGTCTTATTAGGTGGTAGAGTTGCTGAAGAATTAGTTTTAGATGATATATCTACAGGAGCATCAAATGACTTAGAAAGAGTAGCATCTACAGCTAGAAGCATGGTTACTAAATACGGAATGAGTTCAAAACTTGGACCTATGGCATTTGGTGATCAAGAAGATGAAGTATTCCTAGGAAATAGCTTCAATTCTAAAAAGAATTACTCAGAAGAAATAGCTTATGAAATAGACAAGGAAGTAAGTAGAATAGTTGATGAAGCTTATGCTAGAACTAAAAAATTACTACAAGATAATATGGATAGTTTAGAGTATATAGCTCAAGCATTACTAGTACATGAAACTTTAGATGCAGAGCAATTTATAAAAGCTTTTGATAAAGAATTGCCTTTAGAAAATGCTGAATCTAAAGTTGATACAACTGCTATAACAAAAGAAGAGTCTGATGTGGAGCAAAATAACTTAGAAAATACTACAAATGAAGACACTACTCAAAATGATATAGATAACGAATAGTATAAAAAAGAACCTTGATTAATCAAGGTTCTTTTTTATGTTATAAATCTATAATGTATTTAGTATATTAAAAAATATAAAATTAAATCTAATAGAGTAGGTTATAAACCTTTTTATAGTGAACGGTGATATTTTTTATTCTTATTGGATAGAAAAAGCTTTAAAGTGTTAAATAAATAGTTATTTTATTAGAATTCTGATTAATATACTAGTGATTAAAAATAAATTAAAATTATAAGTTATTTAAAATGTGAAAATATTAATAGATAATGTATAATTAGTTATAAATTAAAAAGTAATATAGTTGTATAAAGTTTTTATAGATAGAGGTGAAGGATGAGAAAAAAAGTAATACAAGAAATATTAGATAATAAAAGTAAATTTATTTCAGGGGAAGAATTATCTAAAAAATTAGGAATATCTAGAGCAGCTATTTGGAAACATATAAAATCTCTTAGAGAAGAGGGATATAATATTGAATCGGTAAACAAGAAAGGGTATAGATTGATAGAAAAGCCCGATGATTTGCTTACTTATGATAACATATATCATAATTTAAATACTAAAATTTTAGGTAAGAAAATTATTCATTTTAATACAATTGACTCTACAAATGATTATGCTAAAAAAATAGGCAATGAAGAGTCTGAAGGTACAGTTATTATAAGTGAAGAGCAAATAAAAGGTAGAGGTAGGCTAGGTAGAAGTTGGCATTCTAATTCGTATGAAGGGATATGGATGAGTATAATACTTAAACCAAATATAATTCCATACAAGGCACCATTCATAACATTAATAGCGGGAGCAAGTATAGTGGAAGCTTTAAATAAGCTAGGTGTAAATGCTAAAATCAAATGGCCAAACGACATTATATTAAATGAGAAAAAAATATGTGGAATATTAACTGAACTATCCGCAGAAATAGAAAGAATTAATCATATTGTCTTAGGTATTGGAATAAATGTAAAAACTATGGAGTTTTCCCAGGAAATATGTGATGTAGCTACATCTCTATATAAAGAAAATTATATTATATCTAGAGTCGATATAGTAAGGAATATATTATTAGAATTTGAAAGTCTGTATTTAGAGTATATAAATAATAATTCAAAAGAAAAAGTTTTAGATATTTGTAGAAGGCATTCAGCTATAATTGGAAAAGAAATATATATCATAAGAGGTGAAGAAAAAGAATTAGTTAGATGTTTAGATATAAATGAAGAGGGAAATTTAATTATAAGAAGAAATGATGGTTCTATTAAAGAGATTATATCAGGAGAGGTTTCTATAAGGGGGATTAAAGGATATGTATAACAATATTTTAGATGTAAAAGGCATAAAAGTAGGTCAAGTTCAAGATACTGAAGGGTTAACAGGATGTACTGTTGTTATATGTGAAGAAGGTGCTACATGTGGAGTAGACGTTAGAGGTTCAGCACCTGGAACAAGAGAAACTGATTTATTAGATCCTATAAATATGATACAAAAAGTACATGCAGTTGTTCTGTCTGGTGGTTCTGCATTTGGATTAGAATCTACATGTGGAGTAAGTAAATATTTGGAAGAACATAATATAGGGTTTGATGTTGGAGTAGCTAAAGTACCTATTGTAGTTGGAGCTGTATTATTTGATTTAATAGTAGGGGATCCAAAATGTAGACCAAATATAGATATGGGGTATAAGGCTTGTGAAGCTGCCACGGATAAAGAGTTAAGACAAGGTAATTATGGTGCAGGATGTGGAGCTACAGTAGGGAAGATAAGAGGACCAGAATATTGTATGAAAGGTGGAATAGGAAGTTATTCTATAAAATTAGAAAATGGATTAGTTGTATCTGCATTAGTCGCTGTAAATGCTTTTGGAGATATATATGAAGATGGGAAATTAATAGCTGGGGTTTTAGATGATAGTAAAAAGAAAAATCTTAGCACTTATGATATTTTGAAAGAAGGATTCTCAAAAGGTGGATTTAGCATAGATAACACTACTATAGGTGTAGTTGTTACTAATGCTAAGTTGGATAAAGCAGGGTGCAAGAAAGTATCTCAAGTAGCACATAATGGTTATGCAAAATCTATATTCCCTATACATACACCTCATGATGGAGATACAATTTTTACAATGGCTACAGGAGAAATAGAGTCAGATATAACTCTAATTAGTTCCATAGCTACAGAGGTTGTAGAAAAAAGTGTAATAAATGCAATAAAAAATGCAAACTCTATAAAGAATATACCTTCTTATAAAGAAATAATAGGAAATTAAGAATTATTGACAATGTCATTTCCTATTGATACAATTATTCTTGTTGCAGCTGGCATCCTTGAAATATAGGAGCCTGACTTGATATCAAGAGAATAAAAAACTAAATAATTTAAGAAGTCCGGCATCTTTATGAGCTGGAACGGAGGTGTATTTTATGAACGTGCAAACAAAAGCTACAAAAAATGTGAACGTAAGAAAGATGGCTATAATAGGTGTGCTTTCCGCAATATCTATTATGATGTCAATGATACCAGGGATAGGGTATATACCTATAGGACCCACTAATGCAACTATAATGCATATACCTGTTATCATAGGTTCAATTATAGAAGGTCCTATAGTTGGAGCTACAGTAGGGTTTATATTTGGTCTGACTAGCCTTATAAAGGCGTTGACGCAACCTACGATAACATCTTTCGCATTTATTAATCCACTAGTGTCTATACTTCCAAGAGTGTTGATAGGAATACTAGCGTATTATATATATGAATTCACTATGAAGTTAACTAAAAAAGCATCTATATCAGGATTATTAGCCGGAGGATTAGGTTCTATAATAAACACAGCAGGTGTTTTAGGCATGATTTATATCTTATATGGAGCTAGGTTTGCTGAAGTAAGTGGGGCGAGTGCTTCTACTGCAGGAACATTTATATTTACTCTTGCAGCGACAAATGGTATACCTGAAGCGATAGTTGGAGCTTTAGTAGTATCACCTGTTGTAATGGCCCTTAAAAAAGTCATCAAAAGGTAGAAAGAAGGTTAATAATAAATGCTTTTAGTATTTGATGTTGGAAATACCAATATGGTTTTAGGTATATATAAAGAAAAACAGTTAATAAAAGACTGGAGAATAAACACAGACAAAGAAAAGACGTCTGATGAGTATGGAATGTTAATAAGTAACTTATTTAAATTTGATAATATAGATATAAATGAAATAGAGGATATAATAATATCTTCAGTTGTACCAAATGTAATGCATTCTCTTGAAAATTTTTGTATAAAGTACTGTAACATAAATCCTAAGATAGTTGGTCCTGGGATAAAAACAGGATTAAATATAAAATATGATAATCCTAAGCAAGTAGGAGCAGATAGAATTGTAAATGCTGTTGCTGGTATAGAAAAGTACAAATATCCACTTATAATAGTTGATTTCGGAACAGCTACAACATTCTGTGCTATATCTGATAAAGGGGAATACTTAGGAGGGACTATAGCTCCAGGAATAAAGATATCAAGTGAAGCTTTATTCCAAAGAGCATCAAAACTTCCTAGAGTTGAACTTATAAAACCAGGAACTACAGTATGCAAAAATACTGTATCAGCTATGCAAGCTGGAATAGTTTATGGATATGTGGGATTAGTTGACAAGATAATAGATATGATGAAAAAAGAACTTGATTATGAAAACATAAAAGTTGTTGCTACAGGAGGATTATCAACTCTTATAGCATCAGAAACAGATTCTATAGACTATGTAGATAAATACTTAACTTTAGAAGGATTAAGATTAATATACGAGAAGAACAAAGAATAGAGGGAATTGGGTTATTTGCCCAATTCTTTTTTTGAATAAATCAATTTCAAAACATGTATCTCAATTATGAATTTTGTGATAATGAATTAATTTATGGATATATATAAATAATAAAAATACATCATATAGGAGGAGACAAATGATAAAAATAGGAAATTTAGAGCTTGAAAATAAAGTCTTTTTATCGCCGATGGCTGGTGTAACAGACTTACCATTTAGGCTTATATGTAAAGAACAAAACTGTGGAATGCTTTATACGGAAATGATAAATGCTAAGGCATTATGTTATGATGATGAGAATACTAAAAAAATGCTTAAAATAGAAGATGCAGAACATCCAGTAGCAGTTCAAATATTTGGTTCAGACCCAGAGTTTATGGGAAGAGCTGCTCAAATAATGAATGAATACCCAAATGAAGTATTAGATATAAATATGGGATGTCCAGCACCTAAAGTTGTTAAAAATGGTGATGGGTCAGCTCTTATGAGAAATCCTAAGCTTGCTGAAGAAGTTTTAAAGGCTGTAGTTAAAAATTCAGACAAGCCGGTAACTTTAAAAATAAGAAAAGGCTGGGATGATAATAGTGTAAATGCAGTTGAAATAGCTAAAATAGCAGAAGCTTGTGGTATAAGTGCCCTAGCGATACATGGTAGAACTAGAGAACAATATTATTCTGGAAAAGCAGATTGGGATATAATAGGTGAAATAAAGAAAAATATAAGCATACCTGTCATAGGAAATGGAGATGTATTTACAGTAGAAGATGCTAGAAATATATTAGACAAAACAAATTGTGATGCTATAATGATAGGTAGAGGGGCTCAAGGTAACCCATGGATATTCAAGAGAATAAACCATTACATGCAAACTGGTGAGATATTACCAGAGCCAACATTAGAAGAAAAGATAAACACTTCTATTAAACATTTAGATTTAGCGGTAAAAGAGCATGGAGAATATGTTGCTGTAAGAGAAATGAGAAAGCATATAGGTTGGTACCTAAAAGGACTTAAAAACTCTGCTAGAGTTAGAGATGAAATAAATAAGATAGAAAGCCACGAAGAAGTAGTAGCTAAGCTACGTGAGTATATGGAAGACTGCTTGACATTGAAATAAGAGTAACTTATAATATAGCGCATAAATTAAAAATGTATATTTTGAGCAAAATTTAAAAATTGGGCTTATGCCCAAATACATAGTGAAGGAGTTGTAGGGGTCATGGAAGATAAGAAAGAAATACTGTTAACTCAAGAAGGATTCGATAAGTTAGAGGAAGAAGTAGAGTTTTTAAAAACTGTAAGAAGAAGAGAAGTTGCTGATAGAATAAAGGTAGCTATATCTTTTGGAGATATATCTGAAAACTCTGAGTATGATGAAGCTAAGAATGAGCAAGCTCAAGTTGAAGAGAGAATAATGAAGTTAGAAAGTATGATAAGAAGAGCTGTTATCATAGATGAAAGTCAAATAGATGTTAATGTTGTTACTATAGGTTCGATAGTTAAGGTAAACGATGTTGAATTTGATGAAGAAGTTGAATATACAATAGTAGGTTCAGCAGAAGCAGACCCATATGAAGGAAGAATATCAAATGAATCTCCTGTAGGAAAAGCTCTTTTAGGAAGAACTATAGGAGATGTTGTAGAAGTACAAGTACCAGACGGAGTTGCTAAGTTTGAAATATTAGAAATAAAAAGATAATATGGGAGGTAAAACAAATGAATAATGATCAACAAATGAATAATGATCAAACTCAAGAAGAACTTAGTGAAGTTCTTCAAATAAGAAGAGATAAGTTAGCTAAGCTACAAGAAATGGGAAGAGATCCTTTCCACCAAAGTAGATATGACAGAACTACTAACTCTATGGAAATAAAAAATAACTTTGAAGAATTTGAAGGAAAAGTAGTTAGAATAGCTGGACGTATAATGAGTAAGAGACTTCAAGGTAAAGCAGGATTCATCGATATACAAGATCAAGACGGAAGAATACAATGCTATGTTAGACTTGATAGAATAGGTGAAGAAGAGTATGCTATATTCTCTACATATGATATAGGAGATATAATAGGGCTTGAAGGTGAAGTATTCAAGACTAAAAAAGAAGAAATCTCTGTAAAAGCAAATGAAGTTGTTTTATTATCTAAATCACTTCAAATATTACCAGAAAAATATCATGGATTAAAAGACCAAGATTTAAGATACAGACAAAGATATGTTGACTTAATAGTTAACCCAGAAGTTAAGGATGCTTTCTTAACAAGAACTAAAGCATTAAAAGCTTTAAGATCTTTCTTAGATGAAAGAGGGTTCTTAGAAGTTGAAACACCAATATTAAATACTATAGCTGGTGGGGCTAATGCTAGACCTTTCATAACTCATCACAATACATTAGATATACCTATGTACATGAGAATTGCCAACGAGTTATACTTAAAGAGACTTATAGTTGGTGGATTTGATAAAGTATATGAAATGGGTAGAATGTTTAGAAATGAAGGTATGTCTATAAAGCATAACCCAGAGTATACTGCTATAGAATTATACCAAGCTTATGCAGATTACACAGACATGATGGATATAACTGAAAATGTTATAGCTTATATGGCTGAAGCTGCTACAGGAAGCATGAAGGTAAATTATCAAGGAACTGAAATAGACTTCACTCCGCCATGGAGAAGAATGACTATGGAAGACTGTGTTAAAGAATATACTGGTGTAGATTTCTCAAAAATAAACACAGATGAAGAAGCTTTAGCAGTTGCTAAGGAAAAAGGAATAGAAATAACTCCTGGAATGAGAAGAGGAGAAGTTATAAATGCAATGTTCGAAGAATTTGGAGAAGATAAGTTAATCCAACCTACATTTATAACTCACCATCCAGTTGAAGTATCTCCACTTGCTAAGAGAAATGTAGAAGATCCAAGAAAAACAGATAGATTCGAAGCATTCGCAAATAAGTGGGAGTTAGCCAATGCATTCTCTGAATTAAATGATCCAATAGATCAAAAAGAAAGATTTATGGACCAATTAAGAAAGAAAGAATTAGGAGATGACGAAGCTTGTGATATGGATGAAGATTTTGTAAATGCTCTAGAAGTAGGTCTTCCTCCAACTGGTGGATTAGGAATAGGTATAGATAGAGTTATGATGTTATTAACAAATTCTCCATCTATAAGAGACGTAATTTTATTCCCAACAATGAAACCAATAGATAACTCTGCAAGCAACAAAGCAGACGAAGAATAGATTATAAATAAAAACCCTATAAAATAGCGTTAAAGCTATTTTATAGGGTTTTTATTTTGTTTTTATGATGATTAAGGTTTAAGCATAGTATAGTGATTATAACTAGAAATAATGTATTTTAAGCATTAAAAATCTTAACTATTATATAAATAATTAATAAAAAATTAAATAAAAAAATATAATTTTTAGCAAGAATCATTAAAAAAGTATATAAAATAGTGAGGAATGTAGCATCCAAATGAGAGAATGAAGACTAAAAAAATAAAAAATGAAGATATATAGATTAATTTTTATAAAGGAAATCTTAATGAAAATATAGAAAATTACATAAAATTAAGTTTAGGGGGAAATAGTATGTTTGGAGTTATAAATTGGATATGTTTAATATGTGTTAGTTTATTGGTTGGAGAAGTTATGATTTATTTTTGTAAAGATGTAATAAAAATTTTAGATTTGAGTAAAAATAAAAAGTCTAGAAGTGTTGCTATTACTAAGGATAGAGAACAAATGAATATATATATAACTAAAATAGCAAAATAAAATTAAAAAAAGTTTTGAAAAAGTATTGACGATATAAAAATAAGGTGATATAGTATTACTTGTCCTTAAGAAAAGGGCAAAACAAAAACACAGAAAAGTGTAAATAAGAACTTTGAAAATTAAACAGTAGGTTAATTTATATAACTGATTCTTAAAAGAATCGAAAACAAACCAAGCCAGATATTCAGATAATGATAGTCTGAGCAGGTAACAACTTTTATTTGAGAGTTTGATCCTGGCTCAGGATGAACGCTGGCGGCGTGCCTAACACATGCAAGTCGAGCGATTCACTTCGGTGAAGAGCGGCGGACGGGTGAGTAACGCGTGGGTAACCTGCCCTGTACACACGGATAACATACCGAAAGGTATGCTAATACGAGATAATATGAGAGAGTCGCATGGCTTTCTTATCAAAGCTTTTGCGGTACAGGATGGACCCGCGTCTGATTAGCTAGTTGGTAAGGTAACGGCTTACCAAGGCGACGATCAGTAGCCGACCTGAGAGGGTGATCGGCCACATTGGAACTGAGACACGGTCCAAACTCCTAC
>NZ_JADPFC010000006.1:0-95686 GCF_015668195.1 Romboutsia sp. 1001713B170131_170501_G6 | reverse complement strand
GGAGCAATAATAAGAGATTTAGATTTAAGAAGACCTATATACAAGCAAGTAGCAGCTTATGGTCACTTTGGTAGAACTGATATAGATTTACCATGGGAAAGAACTGATAAAGCAGAGCTATTAAGAAAAGAAGCATTAGGACAATAATTTAAAATAACTATAGATAATTCACCTCTAGTTCAAGGGGTGAATTTTTTTTGTATAAAAGGTATAATAAATACAACTTAAGTGAACGATAGAAATATTATGGGTTGTAGGAGATGAATATGGAAAAATTAGAAGGAATGATAAGTGATATAGTATTTAAAAATGAGGATAATGGGTACACTATAGCCCACTTGGCTAACTCAGAGAATGAAGTAGTTATAGTTGGTTGTATGCCTACTTTATCTGTGGGGGAAAGCATAGAAGTTGAAGGAAAATGGACAAATCATAAAACTTATGGAACTCAGTTTGAAGTAAACAAATTTATGCCGGTAACACCAACGTCTTTAGAAGGAATATATGTATACTTATCTTCTGGTATGATACATGGAATCGGCGAAAAAATGGCAAAAAAAATAGTGGATAAGTTTGGAGTAAGTACATTAGATATAATTCAAAATAATCCTCATAGACTGAGTGAAGTGGATGGTATAGGTCAAAAGAAAATAGATCAGATAGTAAAAAGCTATGAAGAAAATAGAGAACTTAGAAATATAATAATAGAACTTTCTCCATATGGAATAACTCCTAACTACTGTATGAAAATATATAAAAAGTATAAAAACAAAGCTATTGAAGTTATAAATAAGAATCCATATAAATTAGCGGAAGATATAAGAGGTGTTGGATTCAAAATAGCAGACAATATAGCGAGTAAAATAGGAATTGAAAAAAATTCAAAGGATAGGGTCTCTCAAGGGATACTTTATACTCTAAACCAATCATTAGGGAATGGTCATACATACCTACCAGAAAATATCCTTATACAAGAAGCTATTAAATTATTAGGGGTAAAAGTAGAGCTTGTAAAAGAGTGTATACTAGAACTGGCATATGATCAAAAAATACATATAGAGAAAAAAGATAATCAACATCTAATATATTTAATACCATACTATTTATCGGAAAATGGAGTATGTAAACAAATAATAAAATTATCTCAGCATGAATTTAAAGATTTAAATATAGATATTGAAGAAGAGATAAGAATAGTAGAAAAAGAAGAAGGTATAAAGCTTGCTAATAATCAAATGTTAGCGGTAAAAGAAGCAATAGAAGGTGGAGTGGTAATAATAACTGGTGGTCCGGGAACAGGAAAAACTACTACTATCAACACCATAATAAAAATATTTGAAAATAATAACCAAGAAGTTGTATTAGCTGCCCCAACGGGGAGAGCAGCAAAGAGGATGAGTGAAACCTCAAGCAAAGAGGCTAAGACTATACATAGATTACTAGAAATGGGATATGCAACAGACAGTGATGAACTTCAATTTATGAAAAATGAAGAAGAGCCAATAAAGGCCGATGTAATAATAATAGATGAGGTTTCTATGGTTGATATTTTACTAATGTACTCTTTACTAAGGGCAATTAAACCTGGGACAAGGGTTATATTAGTAGGTGATAGTGATCAATTGCCATCAGTAGGTGCAGGAAATGTACTTAAAGATATGATAGATTCTTGTGTTATAAAAGTAGTTAGATTAACCGAGATATTTAGACAAGCTCAAGAAAGTATGATAGTAGTTAATGCTCATAAAATAAATAATGGACAGCCATTACATTTAAACTCTAAAGGGAAAGATTTCTTCTTTATAAGAAAAAGTACTAATGAAGAAATAATAAATGAAATAATAGGCTTAGTAAGTGAGAGATTACCTAAATTTTATAATGTTGATAAATTAAAAGATATACAAGTTTTATCTTCTATGAGAAAAGGAGACTTAGGGGTTACAAACCTAAATATAGAACTACAAAAGCATCTTAATAAACCTGAAAAGTATAAGGTAGAGGAAACTTTCCAACGAAGAATTTTTAGAGTTGGTGATAAGGTTATGCAAATAAAAAATAATTATACTAGAAAATGGGAAAATGAAGATAAAACTGATAGTGGAGAAGGTATATACAATGGTGATATTGGATATGTATATCATATAGATAAAGATAAAAGAACAGTATACGTTATATTTGATCAAATGAAAATTGTATCATATACCTATGATGAGCTAGATGAGTTAGATCATAGTTATTGTACGACTATTCATAAAAGCCAAGGAAGTGAATTTCCAGTAGTTGTGATACCTATAACTTGGGCTCCACCAATGCTTTTAAGTAGAAATTTATTATATACAGCAGTAACTAGAGCAAAAAAACTAGTTGTACTAGTAGGAGATGTAAAGTATCTAGAATACATGATAAAGAACAATAGAATTAATAATAGACATTCGAATTTATCCTATAAGCTAAATAAATTTAAGGAAGAAGGTTTGTTAATTAAGTAGATGTATAATTTCTTAATACATAAACAAAAACTAATAAGGGAAGTATTTCATACAAGTTTAGAATTATTATATCCGGAGAATATATCTTGCATAATTTGCAACAATCCTATAAAAACTACAAATACATATTCATTGTGTATATCTTGTTTTAAAGAATTGCAGTTTATATTAGATGGATGTTTAAAATGTGGAAAATCAATTATCAATGATTCTTTAGAAGAAGTAGATATTTGTAATTGTAGATATTGCAAAAATAAATCTTTTTATTTTGATAGAGCTATATCATGTATAGAATATAGTGAATTTAGTAAAAAAGTAGTTTTTGGATTAAAGTATAATAGAAAAACATATATGAGTAGATATATAGCTACTATAATGAAAGAAAGGATAGAACTAGAGAATTTAGAATTTGATTATATTTTGTTTGTTCCACTTCATAAAAAAAGGCAAAGAAAAAGAGGTTTTAATCAGTCAGAGAAAATAGCTAAGTACTTAGGTGAGCTATTAGATAAAGATGTTTTAGACATAGTTGTAAGAATTGAAAATACAAAAAGACTTTACAAATTAAATCAAGAAGAGAGGAAGAAAGAATTAAAGAATGTATTTGCATTGAAAGAAGAATCGTTCAAATTAAAAAATAGGAATGTTTTATTAGTAGATGATATTTTTACAACAGGATCAACAGTAAATGAAATATCAAAAATATTAAAGTTAAATAATGTAAATAGCGTTACAGTAATAACATTTTTAACCAGAACTATTGATACCTAAAATTACTATTGACATTAAGTTACTAAAATATTAAAATAGATAAGTAATATTTAGGTCTGTGGTTGAAAGTCCAAGCCAGTCGCAGGCAAAGGGATCCACGTAAGTTAACACTAAAAATTGGGTTAATGATCATGGTGCGGCTTAGAAGTAAGACCTACCGATATAAAATCGAGAGAGCTAGTAGTGCGGCAAACCCAAGCGAACCCTCCAGTAGGCGAGTGTGGGGTCAAAAACCAGGTCAGCTAAATATTCAAAAGTACCTTTAGAGGTGCTTTTTTTTTACAAAAATTTAAATTACGACAATAATTCACAAATTAATCACAATTATTATTGATATATGTGGATAGTTGAAGAATTATGAATAGCTAGAAATACAGTATTTAAGAGTTATTAACAAATTTATCCACATTATCCACAATAACAATAAAAGTAATAATCCACATGAAAATTATAAATATCAATAAATAAAATAATATAACTTTACTTGAATATAATGAATTATAAAAGTAAACAATAAAAATAAAGGATTGTATAAGTCGATATAGAATATATTATGTAAGTATAAAATATAAGTTTTATACCGTTATAACCGAAGGGAGATGTTCTTATGAATATAATTATATCTGGAAAACAAATAGAACTAACAGATGGAATAAAGTCATCGATAGAAGAAAAAATAGGTAAGTTAGATTTTTATCTTCATCCATCAACAGAGGCTAAAGTAACTGTTAGTGCTAAAAAAGCTAGACACAAAATAGAAGTAACAATAATCCCTATAAGTGGACCAATAATCAGAGCAGAAGATATAGAAGAAAATTTATATGCTGCTATAGATGTTGTATACGATAAATTAAATACACAATTGAGAAAATATAAAAAAAGATTGCATGATAGACATCATGTAAATGAGAGTATAAGATATCAAACAGATGATTTATTAGAGGATAGTGATTATTCTGAGGATGAAGAAAATATAGACATAGTTATAGAAAGACATAAGAAATTTGATATGAAACCTATGAGTCCAGAAGAAGCTGTTTTACAAATGGACCTTATAGGACATGATTTCTATATGTTCAGAAATGTTGATACTGATGATATTTCTATAGTTTATAGACGTAGAAATGGTGGATATGGAATGATAGAACATGAGTAAACTATATTAATGTATTTATATATTAAAAATAATGCCACTAATTAAAGACATATAAAATCTTTGTTAGTGGCATTTATTTTGTTTGTAGATAATAATTGAAAAAATAAAATATTAAGCAAGATCAAGTAAATACATGGTAAATATAACAATATAAAATCTATTGTTTTTATGGTAAAATGTATAATAGTATAATAAATGAGCGAGGAGAGATGCTAAACATGGGTTTTTTAGATAATTTATTCAATATGGCAGATAAAAGAGAACTAAAAAAATTCAATAAGATAGTTGATGAAATAGACTCTTTAGAATCAAAGTTCGAGCCTATGACAGATAAAGAACTTAAGAATATGACTAATATATTCAGAGAAAGACTAGATGGTGGAGAAAGTATAGATAGTATTTTACCAGAAGCATTTGCTGTAGTTAGAGAAGCATCTAAAAGAGTACTAGGTATGAGACACTATAGAGTACAGCTTATAGGTGGGATAGTGCTACATCAAGGTAGAATAGCAGAGATGAAAACAGGGGAAGGTAAAACGTTGGTTGCAACGGCTCCAGTATACTTAAACGCTCTTACAGGAAAAGGGGTACATGTAGTAACTGTAAATGATTACTTAGCAAAACGTGATAAAGAGCAAATGGGAAAAGTATATGAGTTTTTAGGAATGACTGTAGGTGTAATAGTTCACGGTCAAAACCCACAAGTTAGAAGAGAACAATATCAATGTGACATAACTTATGGAACAAACAATGAGTATGGGTTTGATTACTTAAAAGATAATATGGTAATACATAAAGAACAAATGGTTCAAAGAGAATTAAACTATGCTATAGTGGATGAGGTCGATTCAATACTTGTCGATGAAGCAAGAACTCCTCTTATCATATCAGGACCTGGAGATAAATCTACTCATTTATATTCGGATGCGAATACATTTGTATTAACACTAAAGCCAGATGACTATGAGATAGAAGAAAAACAAAAAGCGGTGTCTTTAACAGAATCAGGTATACAAAAATCAGAAATTTACTTCAATGTTGATAATATAACTGATGTAGCTCATATAGAGTTATATCACCATATAAACCAAGCATTAAAAGCGCACGTTATAATGAAGCGTGATGTTGACTATGTATCTAAAGATGGAGAAATAGTTATAGTTGATGAATTTACAGGAAGACTTATGTTTGGTAGAAGATATTCTGAAGGATTACACCAAGCTATAGAAGCTAAAGAAGGTTTAAGAATACAAAGAGAATCAAAAACATTAGCTACTGTAACATTCCAAAATTACTTTAGAATGTACAATAAGTTATCAGGTATGACAGGTACAGCTAAAACTGAAGAAGAAGAATTTAAAGCAATATATAAAATGGACGTTGTCCAAATACCTACAAACAAAGGTGTACAAAGGGAAGATTTACCAGATTCTGTATACAAAAATATGAAAGGTAAATTCAATGCAGTTGCTGAGGATATAATAGAAAGACATAAAACAAAGCAACCAATATTAGTAGGTACAGTTTCAATAGAAACTTCAGAATTATTATCTCATCTATTAAAAAGAAGAGGAATAAAGCATGAAGTATTAAATGCAAAATATCATGAAAAAGAAGCAGAAATAATATCACAAGCTGGTAGATTAGGAGCAGTAACTATAGCAACTAACATGGCAGGTCGTGGAACAGATATAGTTCTAGGAGGTAACCCTACTTTCTTAACTAAAAAAGAAATGAAGAAAATGGGATACGAAGAAGATGTTATAAATAGAGTAGATGCATCATTAGAAGGAATAGAAAAAGAAGGAAATGAAGAATTATTTGCAGCTAGAGAAGAATACGTAAAATTATATGCAAAGTATAAAGCACAAACTCAAGCAGAGCAAGAAGAAGTTTTAAAAGCTGGTGGTTTAGCTATTATAGGTACAGAAAGACATGAATCTAGAAGAATAGATAACCAGTTAAGAGGACGTGCTGGTCGTCAAGGTGACCCAGGTAGTTCAAGATTCTATATATCTTTAGAAGACGACCTTATGAGATTATTTGGAAGTGAAAGAATAACTTCTGTTGTTGAAAAAATAGGTCTTGAAGAAGACATGCCTATAGAGCATAAGATGTTAACTAAATCAATAGAAAGTGCTCAAAAGAAAGTTGAAGGTAGAAACTTTGGTATAAGAAAACATGTACTTCAATATGATGATGTTATGAATAAGCAAAGAGAAATAATCTACGCTGAGAGAAGACGTGTATTAGAAGGAGAAAACTTACAAGAACAAATACAAGGTATGATCCTATCTATAATAGAAGACACAGTAGCTGCATATACTTTAGAAGATGGATTTAATTTCGTTGGATTTAGGGATTACCTATACCATGTATTCCTACCAAAAGGAAGTATAGAAATACCAGATGTGGAAAAACTTAATACTACTCAAATCGTAGAAGAAGTTTATAACATAGCAATGAAGATATACCAAGGTAAAGAGGAAAGAATAGGATCTGAAAGAATGAGAGAAGTTGAAAGAGTAGTATTACTTCAATCAGTAGATAACCATTGGATAGATCATATAGATGCAATGGATCAATTGCGTCAAGGTATAGGTCTTCGTGCAATAGGTCAACAAGATCCAGTAGTTGCATACAAAATGGAAGGATTTGATATGTTTGATGAAATGACTAAGCATATCAAAGAAGATACTGTAAGATACCTATTTAATATAACTATAGAAGAGCCTGTAGAAAGAAAACAGGTTATAGATGTTGACCACTTATCATCAAATACTGATGAAGAATCATCAAACAAAACTGTTAGAAAAGAAGAGACAGTGGGAAGAAATGATGATTGCCCTTGTGGAAGTGGGAAGAAATACAAAAAATGTTGTGGTAGATAATTTCGGAGGACAGAAATGTTAAAATTACAAGACTATAGAAATAGCATAGAGTCAATGTCTTCAAATCTAGATGAAATGAGGGTTTCTCTTTGACATTGCTGGTGCACTAGCTAAAATAGAAGAAAACGAGGAAAAAATGAACGAGCAAGATTTCTGGAACGACAATGAACTTGCTCAGAAAGTTCTTCAAGAAAATAAGGTTTTAAAAGAAACAGTAGAAGAATTTAATACTTTAAAAGAAACAGTAGAAGAAATTGAAGTTTTAATAGAATTAGGACTAGAAGAGAATGATGAATCTATAGAAAAAGAAATAGAAGAGTCTATATCAAAGCTTGAAAAAGAAATAGATACTCTTAAGATTAAAACATTACTTAGCGGAGAATATGATAAAAATAATGCAATTTTGTCTATAAATGCAGGAACTGGTGGTTTAGATGCTCAAGATTGGGCACAAATGCTACTAAGAATGTATATTAGATGGGGAGAAGGTAAGGATTATAAGGTCAAAGTTTTAGATATGCTATCAGACCCAGCAGCAGGTATAAAAAGTGCAACACTTCTAATAGAAGGAATAAATGCATATGGGTACCTAAAGAGTGAAAAGGGAGTTCATCGTATAGTAAGAATATCTCCTTTCGACCCATCAGGAAAGAGACATACTTCATTTGCATCAATAGATGTATTACCAGAGTTAGATGAAAATATAAATATAGATATTAATCAAGCTGATTTAAAAATAGACACATACAGAGCCTCTGGAGCAGGAGGACAGCATGTAAATACTACAGATTCAGCTGTAAGAATAACACATATTCCTACAGGAGTAGTAGTTCAGTGTCAAAATGAAAGATCTCAGCATAAAAACAAAGATACAGCAATGAGAATGCTTATGGCAAAGCTTATAGAACTTAAAGAGTTAGAGCAAAAAGAAAAGATAGAAGACATTCAAGGTAAATATTCTCAGATAACTTGGGGAAGTCAAATCAGGTCATATGTATTCCAACCATACAAGTTAGTTAAAGATCATAGAACTAATGCAGAAGTAGGTAATGTAGATAGTGTAATGGATGGAAATATAGATTTATTTATAAATGAATATTTAAAAATGAATAAATCTAGTAAATAGGAAAATAAGGGCTTGAGAATTTTATTCTCGAGCCCTATTTTGAGGCTACATATAAATTTCTACGAAAGAAGAGGACAAATATGAAAGTAAATGAAATCTTAAAAAAAGAGTTTAACCTTAGAGATGAACAAATAAGTAATACTATAAAGCTTATAGATGAAGGAAATACAATTCCGTTCATAGCTAGATATAGAAAAGAAATGACCGGAGAAATGAGTGATGTTGTATTAAGAGCTTTTCATGATAAGCTAGTATATTTAAGAAATTTAGAAAGTAGAAAAGAAGATGTAATAAGAATCATAGAAGAACAAGGTAAACTTACTGAAGAGTTAAAGAAGAACATAGTAAAAGCAAATACACTTCAGGAAGTAGAAGATATTTATGCTCCGTTCAAACAAAAGAAAAGAACAAGAGCAACTATAGCAAAAGAAAAAGGATTAGAAAATCTTGCTTTAGCTATACTAAATGGAGAAATAGAAAATCTAAGTATAGAAGCTAAAAAATACATTAATACAGAAAAAGACGTAAATAGTGAAGATGATGCTATAAAAGGCGCAAAGGATATAATTGCCGAAGTAGTTTCAGAAGATGCTAAGATAAGAAAATATATAAGAGAACTAGCATTAAGAGAAGGTATGATTAGTACAAAAAATTCTAAAGATGAAAAATCAGTTTATGATATGTACTACGATTACAATGAAGCAGTAAAGACGATAGCTCCACATAGGGTACTAGCAGTAAATAGAGGAGAAAAGGAAGGATTCTTAAAAGTTAAATTAGAAATAAACAATGATAAAGTAATAAATCATATAGTAAGTGAGTATGTAAATGAAAAGAATAAATCAAAAGAAGAAATAATATCATCTATAGAGGATGCTTATAAGAGATTAATATTCCCATCTATAGAAAGAGAAATAAGAAATCAACTAACAGAAAATGCACAAGAAAGGGCAATAAGTGTATTTGGTAAAAATATAAAGAGCTTATTATTACAACCACCTGTTAAAGATAAAGTAGTCATGGGATTTGACCCAGCATTTAGAACAGGATGTAAAATAGCTGTTGTAGACAAAAATGGTAAATTATTAGATTTTACAACTGTTTATCCTACACAGCCACAAAACAAAGTAGAAGAAGCTAAAAAAGAGTTAAAAGAATTAATAAGAAAATACTCAATAGACATAATATCTATAGGAAATGGAACAGCATCAAGAGAATCAGAAAAAATAGTATCAGATATGATTAAAGAAATGGATGAAGAAGTTCAATACATAATAGTAAATGAAGCAGGAGCATCTGTATATTCTGCATCAGAACTTGCAAATGAAGAACATCCAGACATAAACGTATCTATAAGAGGTGCTATATCAATAGCTAGAAGATTACAAGATCCATTAGCAGAGCTTGTAAAAATAGATCCTAAGAGTATAGGTGTAGGTCAATATCAACATGACCTTAACCAAAAAAGATTAGAGCAAGTTTTAGGTGGAGTTGTAGAAGATTCAGTTAATAGTGTTGGAGTTGATTTAAATACAGCATCATATTCTTTATTAGAGCATATTGCTGGTATAAGTCATAGTATAGCTAAAAATATAGTAGCATATAGAGAAGAAAATGGTGATTTTACATCTAGAGCACAACTTAAAAAAGTGAAAAGGCTAGGGCCACAAGCCTTCACTCAATGTGCAGGGTTTATGAGAATATCTGATGCTAAAAATCCTTTGGATAATACCGGTGTTCACCCAGAAAGCTATAAGACTTGCGAAAGTATGTTAAAATTATTAGGATATTCAATGGACGACTTAAAAAACAGAAATATAGAAGACATAGATTCTAAAGTTGAACAAATAGGGCTTAAAAAATTAAGTGAAGAGTTAGAAGTTGGAGAATTAACATTAAAGGACATTATAGCTGAAATTAAAAAGCCAGGTAGAGACCCTAGAGAAGAAGGCATAAAACCTATACTTAGAACTGATGTCTTAAAAATAGAAGACATTCAAGAAGGAATGGTACTAAAAGGAACAGTTAGAAATGTAGTAGACTTTGGAGCATTTGTTGATATAGGTATAAAAAATGATGGATTAGTTCACAAATCTCAAATGAGTAAAAGCTTTGTAAAGGACCCTATGGACATAGTTACAGTAGGAGATATTATCGATGTAAAAGTTATAGGGGTAGATATAGATAAGCAAAGAGTGGCTTTATCTATGAACATATAAATCATATTAGGAGGGAAGATATGCTTCTTATAAAAAATGGTGTAATAAACACTATAACAAATGGAATAATTGAAGGAGATATCCTTATAGAAAATGGAAAAATAAAAGAAATAGGAAGTAATATAACTTCTCAAGAGGATATAAAAATAATAGATGTAGAAGGTAAATTTGTATTTCCAGGATTTATAGATGCACATACACATCTAGGATTATGGGAAGATGGAATGGGATTTGAAGGTGCTGACGGAAATGAAGAAACAGATCCTATAACACCACACTTAAACCCAATAGATGGTATAAACCCAATGGATAATACATTTACAGAAGCAGTTCAAGGTGGTATAACATCAGTATGTACTACACCTGGAAGTGCTAATGTTATGGGTGGAGAATGTATAGCTATAAAAACTTATGGGAAAAGAATAGATAAGATGGTTCTTAAAAATCCAGTGGCATCAAAAATTGCATTTGGAGAAAATCCTAAGAGCTGTTATGGAAGAGATGAAAAAATGCCTCAAACTAGAATGGCTATAGCAGCACTTTTAAGAGAGCATTTAAAAAAAGCTGAAGAATATTTAGAAGAAATAGAATTATACGAAGAACATGAAGATCATGATAAGCCAGAGTATGATATGAAAATGGAATGTATGATACCTATATTAAAGGGTGAAATACCATTTAAAGTTCATGCGCATAGAGCAGATGATATATTTACAGCTATAAGAATAGCTAAAGAATTTGATATCAAGTTAACTTTAGATCATTGTACAGAAGGGCATCTTATAGCGGATGAATTAGCTGAAGAAGGATATCCTGTTGTAGTTGGACCGTCATTATCAGAAAGATCTAAAATAGAACTTAGAAATCTGACTTTTGATACAGCAGGCATACTTGCAAAAGAAGGGCTTCAAGTTTCGTTAACAACAGATCATCCTGTAATACCAGTACAATACTTACCAATATGCTCTGGAATAGCAGTAAAACATGGTATGGAAAAAGAAAAAGCCCTTGAAGCTATAACTATAAACCCAGCCAAAACTTTAGGTGTAGAAGATAGAGTTGGATCTTTAGAGGTTGGAAAAGATGCAGATATAGTTGTATGGGATGGTTGCCCTCTAGAAATACAAAGCAATGTACTAATGACTATTATAGATGGAAAAGTGGTTTATAGAAGATAGATATGGGTATAATAGTATTGTCATCGTAATAAAAAAACTATATCAAAAAACTTATATCTAATAACCAGTTGACTTTGAATAAACTATTTAATATTATTAAAATATACGGAAAATTAAATAGTTTCTGAAGATCTTCGGGGCAGGGTGAAATTCCCTACCGGCGGTTATAGCCCGCGAGCTACAAAAGTAGCATGATTTGGTGAGATTCCAAAGCCGACAGTAAAGTCTGGATGAGAGAAGATATTTATGGAAATATTTCTACATAAGGACATATTTATAGTTTTTTGCTATATCCATAAAAGCTCGAAGGTAAGATCTTCGAGCTTTTTATTTTTCCTAATAAAAATTAGGAGGTAAAAAATTATGCAACAAACAATTAAAAGTAATAGGATGTTTTCTACATCCACATTAGTAAAGGTAGGTATATTATCAGCTATAGGATATATACTGATGTTTATATCAGTTCCAATACCTGTATTATTCCCAGATTTCTTAAAAATAGATATATCAGATTTAACTGCACTTTTAGGAGGAATAGCTTTAGGACCTGCTGCTGGTGTTATGATAGCTTTTTTAAAGAATTTGCTTCAATTTATAACAGGAATGTCTACTACAGGCGGGGTAGGAGAGTTAGCAAACTTTATAATAGGTGGATCATTTGTATGGACAGTATCATATATATATAGCAAAAGAAGAAAAACAAATAGCCTTATAATTGGTCTTTTATTAGGAATTATAGTTATGACAATAGTAGGATGTTTATCTAACTACTTTATCATGTTACCATTTTATAGTACTATAATGCCAATTGAAGCAGTTATAGAAATGGGTGCAGCGATAAATCCAGTAATCGTAGATAAATTAAGTTTTGTTATATGGATAATAGCACCATTTAATATATTAAAAGCAACAATAATGTCTCTGTTAACATTACCAATGTATAAAAAAACTGAAAAAGTTTTAAATAGAATGAAATAAAAATAAAGCTATCTCTTAGAAGGGATAGCTTTATTTTTATAAATTTTTTATATGACAATAAATTTAAAAAAGTTATATAAACTAATAAATATGTTGGTAAGTTAAATTTTAACTAAAAATACTCCCAATATACAATTATACTTAAAATAGCAGCAATTATAGTATATAGAACAGAAACTATAAAGGGAGGACTTATATAAAATCTTAAAAAATGTGTATTTCTACGAGATTCACTTTCTAATAAGTGCTTAATTGGTAGGTCAGTTTTGAAAGTAAAAAAGCCACCTTCACTAGAGAAATAAAAAATAATTACTGATATTAATAAACCTGTTAAAAATGACATTTCTATAAATGATGTATTAAATAATTTAGAGAATAAAAAATTAATAGTAACTAATACGATAAGAGATAATAAAGAGTATATCCAGTTTTTCATATAATACCTCCAAAAACTAAAACTTACTATATCAGTACGGGACACCTGAGAAAGATATTTCCATCATGCTTTCACAATATAATTATTTTCTGAATCACATGTACATACAAGCATATTTGGTTACTGTTTATAACTAATTTATATGTAATATTTCATTAATTGTTACATGTTTTTAATACGGATTTTTCTATAGATTAGCAACATCTTAATTAGTATTTGATGATGTTATATATTGAACGAATTTTTTGCTTTATAAATTGTATTCTCCATAGCAACTTTAAATCCTGCGTATTCAATCATTGATAAATCGTTTTTGCTATCACCTTTACACATAATTTCATCTCTTTTAAAATTTTAAATTTGATTTTTTCATCGTCTTTTAGATGATTATTTAAAAATTTATAAATATAATTTTTTGAAAGTACATTAATTGATGCAATACCAAAGTTCGCAGTTAAATAAGAAAACACTCTATATTTTTTCGGAGTATCTAGAGAATATTTAAATTCACTAGATGTTAATGAGTTTTTGTAAATAACTTGCCCACCACTTCTATCAATAAAAGCCTTATTAGATGCTATTATTAGTGTTTAATCCGATTTAATCATAGTATATTTAGCACAATAATATACTCTGTCAGTAGTGATAGCAGCATAAACATCTTTAGAAAAAGCGCTTTTAATAGCAGTTTTATTTTTTTAGAAATGGTTTGTTGATCTATTAAAGGAGTACCATTTATATCTATAAAAATTAATTTTATATTCATATTAAATTTCTTTTAAATTTATTATAATAACTACAAAAAGTAGGTTAAATTGAAAAAATATACAATTATGAAAGGAAAAACTTATTATATCTAATAAAGCGTATGATATAAATAATCATTAAAATAATGTACAAGTATATAGAACTTTAGTAAATTTCTAAATATAAAGAAATAAACGTTTTCTGTTTTTGTTTTTTTGTCAAGGGTATATGTACTCATGTACAGCGATTTGCTGTATATAATTTTGGGGAGGTGTTCAAAATGAACAAGAATTTAGAAGAACAGAGAAATCGAACTATAGGGGTAGGTCCCGGAAAGGTAAGAAAAGTAAGAGCAGCTAAGGTAGATAAAACAGCTATAAGTCCATATAATCGTTACTGTGATGGATACGGAATGCCAGGAGCTTATGGAAATGGATATGTTTCAGTTCTTACAGTTTCTGTAGGTACAGTTAAAAAAACAGATGACTTCTTATTAGACGGAATAGTTTCATATGACAGGGCGGAAATAAATGATGCATATGTCGGTCAAATAAATATGCTTACAGCTTCATCTTTTTGTGGTATAGCAGGGCAAGTATGGGGTTATGATTTAGCAACACATATGAATATAGCGGATGAAAAAGAACAACCATTATTTGATGTTGAACAATTTGATGGAACACCACTTAAAGTGTATGACGCTAAACCTTTATTAGAAGCAGGTATTGAATTATTCGGTACAGAAAAAAATAGACGTTTCCCAACAATACCAGGAGCTCATGTAATATGCGCAAACAAGAGTGTTACATCTTATAGACCAAAAGAAAATAGACCTTTAAAAGAAGGAGAAGCTTACGGAGTTTGGTCATTTATAGCAATTTCATTATCAAATGATAGAGATAATTGTGCGGATTTATTTATAGAAGATGCGGGACTTTGGACAAAAAATGATAATGAAGAAGATTTAAAGAAATTCTTAGAAAAACACAGAAAAGCAGTTGCTTGGTCAGTTAAAGAGTGTGGTAGAGATTCACATGTAGTATTTGATAGAACTTATGTAGGATTTGCATATACAATAATGAAACCAGGTGAAATCGGAAATGCATTAACTTGCGCTCCATATGTAACTTTAGCAAGAGATGCAGTACCTGAAAGCGGATTTTCAAGTTTAAATCAATTAACACTTAATGAGTGGTTAGATGAGATGGAATTTAAACCATTAACAGAATGTACTCAGAAATAATTATTTTTAAGTACATTTTGTTAAGAGTTTAAATTGCAAAATGCACTTAAAGCTAGTAATTTTCATAAAACTTAATAAAATTTAGGAGGGCTATTATGAGCGATAAAAGTAGCAGTAGCGAAGCGAAAGATAATAGCACTAAAAAGCTTGGTGTAGTTGCTCTAGCGGGCGTAGTAATAAGCGCTATGCTAGGTGGTGGAGTTTATAATCTACCGCAAAATATGGCTCAACATGCATCTGCCGGTGCAATACTAATTGCATGGATAATAACTGGTTTTGGTATGTGGTTTATTGCAAACACTTTTAGAGTGCTTGCAGCAGCCAGACCAGATGTGACAACTGGTATATATGCTTATGGTGAGTTAGGATTTGGTAAATTTACAGGTTTCTTAATGGCATGGGGGTATTGGATATGTAACTCTTTCGCCAATGTAGGATATGCAGTACTATTAATGGATTCACTTAACTATTTCTTCCCATCATATTTTACAGGTGGGAATAACTGGTTGTCTATTGCTTGTGGATCAATAGTACTTTGGATTATTTATTTTGCAGTTTTATCAGGTGTTAAACAAGCTGCATTTTTTAATATAATAGGAACAATCGGTAAACTAGTTCCATTAGCTATATTTATATTAATATTAGCTATATCATTTAAAGTTTCATTTTTCTTTACTGATTTTTGGGGATTAAAAACTGTTGAATCAGTTCATGATAGTGCATTAGGTGGATTATTGCCTCAGGTTAAGAGTACTATGCTGGTAACTTTATGGGTATTTACAGGTATAGAAGGAGCAGTTGTTGTATCTGGTAGAGCTAAATCACAAAAAGATGTTGGGAAAGCTACATTTTTAGGGTTCTTAATTTGCCTTTTACTATATACTATGCTTTCATTATTACCACTTGGTGTAGTTCCTCAAGGGACTGTATCTAAAATGGCACCACCGTCAACTGCAGCAGTCTTAATGACTATAATTGGTAAATGGGGTAGTATAATAATGAATGTTGGTGTAATTATAGCCATTTTAAGTTCCTGGCTTATATGGACAGTTATGTTAACAGAATTACCATATGCAGCAGCAAAAGGTGGAACATTCCCTAAAGTATTTACAAAAGAAAATACAAAAGAAGCACCATCATTTTCATTACTTGCCTCTACTATTGTAATGCAAATAATATTAATATGTGTTCATTTTACAGGAAATGCTTGGAACATGATGTTAAGTATAACAAGTGTTATGGCTTTACCTTGTTATATAGCTTCAACTTTATACTTATATAAAATATCTTCAAAAGAGGATGCTTATCCAAAAAAAATATTTGCAAGTCGTACTTATGCATATATAACTTCCATAATAGGTACTATATATGGGTTATGGTTATTATATGCAGCAGGGTTAGAATATTTATTAATATCATTAATTATCTATGCGATAGGTATCCCAGTATTTAAAAAAGCAAGAAAAGAAATAGAGCCAGACAAACCTGAATTTACTAAGATAGAAAGATATGTTGCTATAGGGCTAATAGTGCTTGGGATAGTAGGTTTAATATATTTATTTAAATTTATGTAATTTAGATAAAATGAGAAAATAGAGAGATTATAAAAATTAATCTCTCTATTTTTCGTTTTATTTAGAACCCAAATATTTTATTATATAAGAATATATTCATTATTAACTTTGTTTCTTTGAGTATATTATGGCTTAAATATATGTGTATTCAAAGTAAAAAGCACCTACTAATTTCTTAGCAAGTGCTTTAGGGGAATAAGGAATATATTGTTTGGGGGAATAAATATTTCTTATACTCTAATTATTGTCATATTGAAAAATTATATACATATTTTATAAAAAAATTTATTGATAATGAATATTATTAAAATATTAAATTAAAAAGAAAAAACTGCCTATATTACAGGCAGTAGGAAATAATTTTTAAAAAGGGTTAGGAATATAGAGTAAATTTAAAAAAGGTTTTTAAAAGTACATACACCTGTACCTCTAAAAACCTTCATGGTTTCAATTAACTTATATTCTTAATTAAATAGTAGTCCACTATTTTCAAAAAGTCAACCACAAATGTATATTATATTTATAAATACTTTATAATACCAGATGGTTATAATATAATAATATCTAGTTGATAATTTTTTCAAACTATTTATGGAGATGAATTTATGATTAAAATATATTTAGAAGACGAAAATAAAACAAAAGAAATTGGATATAAATTAGGAAAATTGCTAACACCAGGAAGTGTAATATGTTTAATAGGAGATTTAGGAGCTGGAAAAACTACGATGACTCAAAGTCTTGCAAAGGCTCTAGAAGTAGATGATTACATAACTAGCCCAACATTTACAATAGTAAATGAATATGAAGGAAAAATGCCTTTATATCATTTTGATGTATATAGAATTGGTAGTAGCGATGAAATGTATGATATAGGATATGATGAGTATATAAATGGAGAAGGAGTATGCATAATAGAATGGGCAAACTTAATAGAAGATATACTTCCAGAAGAATACTTACATATAGAATTAAGATACAAAGACATGTCTAGAGAAATGATATTAAATCCAGTAGGAAAAAAATACGAAAAGATAGTTGAGGAGTTGACAAAATAATGAAGGTACTAGGAATAGATACATCTTCACTTGCTACAAGTATAGCAGTTATAGAAGATGATAAACTAATATGTGAATATACGGTAAATACAAAAAAAACACATTCTCAAAAACTTATGCCTATGATAGAAAATATGCTGAAGATGAGTGATTTAAATGTAAATGATATGGATGTGATAGCTATATGTGAAGGCCCTGGTTCATTTACGGGACTTAGAATAAGTATGGCTACTGCAAAGGCAATATCTCATGTAAATAATATACCTATAGTAGGAGTTAATTCAGTTGAATTATTAGCAGGTAACATGGATTTATGTGATAAGAAAATATGCTCAATATTAGATGCACAAAGAACTCAAGTTTATATGGGACAATATAAATATGAAGATGGAAAATTAGTTGAGTTAAAAGGTGTAGACGTAATAGAGATAGATAATTTATTAGAAGAATTATCAAACTCTAATGAAGATTGGATATTAGTTGGAGAAGCTGTATATAAATATAAAGATAAGATTAAGGAAATAAAAAATATACATATACCAGCACCTTCTCATAATGTAAATAAAGCAAGTAGTTTATGTGTAATAGGTATGCAAAAATACAAGAATAATATAAATGTGCATGATTGCTATACTATAAATCCAGTATATATTAGAAAGTCCCAAGCGGAAGTTCAGTATGATGAAAAAATGAAGAGGTTAAATGATGGAAAATAGTATAGTTATAGAAAGAATGACGGCTAAAGATATTGATGGAGTTTTTGAAGTAGAAAAAAACTGTTTTGAAGATTATTGGTCTAAGGATGCATTTAAAAAAGAATTAAGTAATGATGTTGCTAGATACTTAGTAGCTAAAATAGATGATAAAGTAGTAGGTTACGTTGGAATATGGTTTGTTTTAGATGAAGGACATATCACTAATGTAGCAGTACATGAAGATTATAGAGGTAGAAAAATAGGAGACAAATTAATTAAGTCACTAGTAGAGCTTTGTAGAGAAAGTAATATAGTATCGATGACTTTAGAAGTAAGAGTATCAAATATAGTTGCTCAAAATCTTTATAAAAAGTATGGATTTAAGTTAGCAGGAATAAGAAAAGAATACTATAGCAACAACAAAGAAGATGCCATGATTATGTGGAGTGATATAAAGGCGGTGTAGTAATGAAAGATATAATAACATTATCAGTAGAGAGTAGTTGTGATGAAACTTCTATAGCTATTTTAAAAAATGGTAGAGAAGTTTTAACAAATATAGTTTCAACTCAAATAGATTTACATAAAAAATTTGGTGGAGTAGTTCCTGAAGTTGCATCAAGAAAGCATATCGAAAATATAGATGGAGTATTACAAGAAGCTTTAGACGAAGCTAAAATAGAATTAAAGGACATAGATCATATAGCAGTAACTTATGGACCAGGATTAGTTGGTGCTTTACTTGTTGGACTATCTTATGCAAAATCATTAGCATTTTGTCTAAATAAGCCACTTGTAGGAGTAAATCATATAGAAGGTCATGTTAGTGCGAACTATATAGCTCATAAGGATTTAAAGCCACCATTTATAACTTTAATAGTTTCTGGTGGACATACTCACTTAGTAGAAGTTAAGGACTATGGAAAATATGAGATACTTGGAAGAACAAGAGATGATGCATCTGGAGAAGCTTTTGATAAAATAGCAAGAGCTATGGGACTTGGGTATCCAGGTGGACCAATAGTAGATAAGTTAGCTAAGCAAGGAAATAAAAATGCAATAGATTTTCCTAGAGCTTATTTAGATGAAGGTTATGACTTTAGTTTTAGTGGATTAAAATCTGCTGTATTAAATTATCTAAACTCTAAAAAGATGAAAAAAGAAGAAATAGTAGTAGAAGATGTATGTGCATCTTTCCAAGAAGCTGTTGTAGAAGTATTATCTCAAAAAGCTATAAAAGCAGCCAAGGAAAAAGGATACAACACTATTGCTTTAGCAGGAGGAGTTGCTTGTAACTCAGCACTTAGAGAAAAGATAACAGAATTAGGAAAAGAAAATAATATAGATATAAAATATCCACCAGTAGATTTATGTACAGATAACGCTGCTATGATAGGTTGCGCAGGATATTATAACTATATAAATGGAATAATAGATGATATGAGTTTAAATGCTGTTCCAAATCTAAAAATTGGACAGAGGTAAATACAATAAATTATAAGGGGAAATTATGAAAAAAACAAATGTACTATTAACTGTAGCAGTGATATTTCAAATTATGTTTTTATTAGTATTTACATCAATAATAGATTTATATGCTATATTAGCAAGTTCATTAGCTACATCAATAATAGACTTTTTATGTTCAGGAGCTATAGTTTCTGGATTTATAACATCATATATTTATTATGAAGAGAATAAAAAAATATCAGTAGGCTTATGGATTATAAGTACATTATTTTTAGTGATATATATTTTTAGTGCACTTATAGGTACAATGTGATAGAAAATAACTCTGAGAGATTTCTCAGAGTTATTTTTTAATTAATTCATTTCTTTTACTATATTTGCAGCCCATTTTCTAGATAAAGCCCTTGGAACACCAAATATAAACTTAACTATTTCTTCGCTGTAAGTTAATAGTACTAATACATAAATAGGAGCACCTTTAAATGCTGCTATAAATGTTAATGGAATTGATACTAACCACATACATCCAAGCTCTAAAAATAAAGCATATCTAGTATCTCCACCACTTCTTAAAATACCTATTACTATTAATGTATTAAATGACTTAAGAGCCATCAAAATACCCATTATAATAAATATTTTAGTTATATCTGGAGCTAACATGTCTGTAACACTAAATATCTTTAATAACATAGGAATATTTAATATTAGCAATCCTCCAAAGATAAGCCCTGTAATAAACACAAGAGCAGAGAATTTTTTAGCATAAGAGATAGCTCTATCAATATTATCTGCGCCAAGCTCATTACCTAACATTATAGATGCACCTATGGCTATACATACAGCCGTCATTATAAAGAAGTTACCTGTACTTGTTGCTATTTGGCTAGCAGCTATTGCAGAAGTACCAGCTTTTGAGTATGCAACAGAATATAATACTGTACCAATTGCCCATGCAGTGTCATTTAGGAATATTGGAAAGCTAGTTTTTAAGAATGATGATGAAAACTCTTTATCAATAAGTTTTAATTCTTTTATACCAAATTTCAAAGTATAATCTTTTTTTAAGAAGTATACATATCCAACTATTAAAGAAAATTCAACTATTCTAGCTATAACAGTAGCAAGTGCAGCTCCTTTAACACCTAACATAGGCATTCCTAAATTACCAAATATAAGACCGTAATTAAGAATTATATTAACAATTAATGCAACTGAACTACAGATCATACCTAGCTTAGGATTTCTAATTCCTCTTGAACCTGTACTAAATACAGTACTCATAGCAATAAGAGGATAACAAAATATAACTATACTAAAGTACTCTCTACATTGTTTTATTACTTCAGGATCATATGAAAATATATGGATAATTTCTGTTGGTATTATTAATGCTGGAATAAAGAATACCAAGCTAAGTAAAATTGCTAATATAATAGTAAAGCCAGTTACCTTACGAATATTAGTTGTATCGCCTTTTCCAAAAAACTGAGAAATAAATATTCCTGCACCACCAGTAATGCCTGATAGTGACATACTAAATAAGAAAAAGAACTGATTTGCAACACCTATAGAAGCTACTGATGTTTCGCCTAAACTACTTATCATCATAGTATCTATTACATTTACTGATGTTGATATAAGTTGTTGAATTATTATAGGAATACATAATGACACAAGTACCTTATAGAACATCTTATTATCATCACTTAAGGAAAATAATCCTTGCAAAATATCACCCCTTTATTTAATTTTAAAATCATCTTGTTAAATAATATCATAATAAAGTATGTGTGTAACTATATAAATTATAGAAATTTAAATTGAAAACATTTTATATTATAATATTATCTTATGAAATTATCTACATAAAAAAGAAGCCTATAAATGGCTTCTACATAAATAATTCCCACTCTTCATATAAAGTAGATAACTTATCTTCAAGAGATGATTTTTTTTGACTAACTTCTCTTGATCTATCAGGATTAGAATAGACCTCCTCTTGACATAGTAATATATCAAGTTCTTCTATTTCAGATTCAGTTTCTTCTATTTCCTTCTCTATATTTTGTCTTTTAACTCTGTTTTTCTTTTCTATTTCTCTTTGTTCTCTCTCTTTACGTTTTTCATCTTTTAGTTGTGTTTTAGTTTTCTCTACAACCTCAACATTAGTACTCATTTCTTGAACTTGTTTTTTCTTTTCTAAATAGTAGTCATAATTACCAAGGTATTCAGTTATACCAGTTTCATCTAAAACTAATATTTTATCTACAACAGTATTTAGGAAATATCTATCATGAGATATTGTAAATACTGTACCTGTATACCCACATAAAGCTTCTTCAAGAACTTCTTTAGAATCTATATCTAAGTGGTTAGTAGGCTCATCAAGAAGAAGAAAATTAGCTTTTGAAAGAATTAATTTAAGTATAGCAACTCTAGCTCTTTCTCCACCACTTAATGTTGAAATCTTTTTAAATACATCTTCGCCTTCAAATAAAAAGGCTCCGAGCATACTTCTAAGAGTAGTTTGAGTCAGGTGAGTATTATCATTCCATATTTCATCTATAATAGTATTTTCTAAATTAAGAGTTTTTTGCTCCTGGTGGAAATAAGATACATTGACATTAGTACCAAACTTAACGTCTCCAGAAAAAGGATTTAACTCATTCATAATTATTTTAAATAGAGTAGATTTACCGATACCATTAGCACCTATAAGAGCAACCTTTTCTCCTCTATATATATCGAGATCTATATCTTTAAATAATATTTTTTCACCATATCCCATAGAGATATCTCTTAATTGGAGAACATCATTACCACTAGTAATAGATGGATTAAACTCTATTCTAGCCCTCTTTCTTTCTCCATCAGGCTTATCTAATACATCGACTTTAGCAAGCATTTTTTCTTTACTTCTAGCTCTTTTTACATGCTTTTCTCTGCCATATGCTTTTAATCTTTCTATAGATTCTTCTTGTTTCTTTATTTCCTTTTGCTGGTCTTCATACTTCTTTTGTTCTATTTCTTTTTCAACAATAGAGGCTTTTACGAAGTCAGAGTAATTTCCATTATAAGATTTTAATCTCTTATTATGTATCTCAAATACTCTATTAACAACTTGGTCTAGGAAATATCTATCATGTGATATTAAAATTACAGTACCTTTATATTGTTTTAAGAAAACTTCAAGCCATTCTATTGCTTCTGCATCTAGATGGTTAGTAGGTTCGTCTAGTAGAAGTAGAGTAGGTTTTCTAAGAAGTAGTTTACCTAGAAGCACTCTAGTCTTTTCACCACCAGAAAGTACGTCTATAGGCTTGTTCATATCGTCATCGCTAAACCCTAATCCTTTTAAAACACCTTTTGCCTCAGATTTATATCCGTAACCATTCATATCAGAGAACTTTTCTAATTTGCGAGAGTATTCATCCATTATTTTTTCAAGTTTATTTGAGTTAGGATTTGCACTTTCTTCAGCTATTTTAACCTCTAAGTTTCTTAAGTAGTTTTCCATCTCTATTAAGTCTTTAAATACTTCTAAAACTTCTTCTAAAATGGTGTTGTTTGAGTGGAAATTGGTATGCTGTTCTAAGTATCCTATTTCACAATCTTTAGACGTATATATATCTCCACTATCATAACCATATATTCCAGAGATAACTTTAAATAGAGTAGTTTTACCCGTACCATTTACACCAACTATCCCTATTTTATCACTTTCATTAACAGTAAAACTTACATTTTCTAATATAGAATCTATTCCAAAACTTTTATTTAAGTTATTACACGACAAAACGATCATAAATTTATACCTCCTTGAACTACCTAAAATTATAATGTTTTGATATAATATAATCAAGGATATTAAACTATGTTTTAAAAATATAGATAATTATGTCATATTTACAGGAGGTGAAAAAAATGGGTTCTAAGAATATATCGATGGCAGTTATAAGAAGATTACCGAAATATCATAGATACTTAGGAGAGTTATTAGATAAGGATATACATAGAATATCATCTAAGGAATTAAGTGAGATTATCGGTTTTACAGCATCTCAAATAAGACAAGATTTAAATAATTTTGGTGGATTTGGGCAACAAGGTTATGGCTATAATGTAGAAGCGCTTCATAATGAAATCGGAAAAATTTTGGGGCTAGATAGAAAGTATAACGCAATACTAATAGGGGCAGGAAACTTAGGTCAAGCAATAGCTAACTATTCTGGATTTAGAAAAGCTGGATTTGAAGTTAAAGCATTATTTGATGCAAATCCAAAAATGATAGGATTAAAAATAAGAGATTTTGAAGTACTAGACTCAGAGGAAATAGAGAAATATGTTGAGGAACATAATATAGATATTGCTATACTATGTATACCTAAGAACGGAGCGCAAGACACAGTTAATAGATTAGTTAGTGTTGGTATAAAAGGAATATGGAACTTCGCACCTATAGATTTAGAAGTACCAAAAGATGTTATAGTTGAGAACGTAAATTTAACAGAAAGTTTATTCACTCTATCATACTTAATGAAAGAAAGTGAAGAAGAATTATAAAAATAAAAAACTACCATACATATGTATGGTAGTTTTTATATATTAGATTACTCTGGTTGAGGAGCATCAACTGGACATACTCCAGCACAAGCACCACATTCAACACAAGTATCTGCATCTATAACGTATTTGTCATCTCCTGCAGA
The DNA here is from genome assembly GCF_015668195.1 of Romboutsia sp. 1001713B170131_170501_G6. Lineage (NCBI taxonomy): Bacteria > Bacillati > Bacillota > Clostridia > Peptostreptococcales > Peptostreptococcaceae > Romboutsia > Romboutsia sp. 1001713B170131_170501_G6. The sequence continues at coordinate 70,943 of NZ_JADPFC010000006.1, read as the reverse complement.
TATACATTCAACTGGACATTCAGCAGCACAAGCACCACAGCTTATGCAAGCATCGTTTATCATGTAAGCCATCACAAAATCCTCCCTTGATTTTTTTATTATGTATTCAGTAATATTATAACAAAAAAATTCCAACATAACAAAGAAAAAAATTTTACAATAATATTGATAAAACGACAGATTAATATAAAATAAAATGGGTATAGGCTAACAATAAATAGTGTTTAATTATATAATGAACATATTAATCATTATAAAAAATAAATATATATAAAAAAAGTTTTATAATTAAGATAAGAAAAAATTTAAAAAATATGTTTAAGATTAAAATTTTTATGGTAAATATTGAATATAAAATTATAGTTAAAAAAAAATCAATCAAGTCATCAAAGTCAAATCAATTCAATTCTAACTAAATTTTCATCTAAATTAAAATTTAATAAATAATATTAAGGGGGAAATATTATGTCTTGTAATACTTGTAGAATGTGTGAAAGTGCTGATAAGAGGTTAGAAAGCTTTATAGCTTCAAAGGATGTAGAAACATCATTCCATAGAACGGAAGATCAAAAGGTTAAATGTGGGTTTGGACTTCAAGGAGTGTGCTGTAGATTATGTTCAAATGGTCCATGTAGAGTAACACCAAAATCACCAAGAGGTATATGTGGAGCAGATGCAGATACTATAGTAGCTAGAAATTTTTTAAGAGCAGTTGCATCAGGTTCAGCTTGTTATTTACATGTAGTAGAAACTACAGCTAGAAATCTAAAGGATTTAGGAGAGAAAAAAGGGAATATAAAGGGATTATATGCACTAAATAATTTAGCTGAAATGTTTGGAATAGAATCTAAAGATAATCACCAAAAATGTATAGATATAGCCAATAAGGTATTAAATGATTTATATAAACCAAGACACGAGAAAATGGAATTAGTTGAAAAAGTAGCATATGGACCAAGAGTAGATAAATGGAAAGAGCTAGGAATAATGCCGGGTGGAGCTAAGTCAGAAGTATTTGATGCAATAGTAAAATCATCGACAAACTTAAATAGTGATCCAGTAGATATGTTGGTTAATTGCTTAAATTTAGGTATATCAACAGGGTTATATGGTCTTACATTAACTAATCTTTTAAATGATGTTATGTTAGGAGAACCAGTTATAAGAATGGCTCCAGTAGGATTTAATGTTATAGATAAAGATTATATAAATATAATGATAACAGGACATCAACATTCAGTATTCTCTCATTTCCAAGATAGATTAAAGGACAGTGACGTAGTAGAATTAGCAAAATCGGTAGGAGCTAAAGGATTCAAATTAGTTGGATGTACTTGTGTAGGTCAAGATTTACAATTAAGAGGAGAACATTACCAAGAGGTATTTGTAGGTCACGCAGGAAACAACTTTACTAGTGAGGCTGTACTTTCAACAGGGGCTATAGATATGGTACTATCAGAATTTAACTGTACAATACCAGGACTTGAGCCAATAGCAGATAAATATAAAGTTAAGATGGTTTGCTTAGATGATGTAGCGAAAAAAGCAAATGCAGAGTATATACCATTTGATAGAGAAAATGTAGAATCTATAAGCGAAAAGCTAATAAATAAAGCATTAGAAGCATATAAAGAAAGAAGAAATGTAGTAGAAATAGATGTACCAAGTGACCATGGATATGAAAAGTCTTTAACCGGAGTAAGTGAAAAGAACTTAAAAGCATTCTTAGGAGATTCATGGAAACCATTAATAAATTTAATAGCAGAAGGAAAAATAAAGGGAATAGCTGCTGTAGTTGGATGTTCAAATATGACTGCTGGTGGACACGATATAAACACAGTTGAATTAACTAAAGAATTAATTAAGAGAGATATAATAGTTCTTTCTGCTGGATGTTCAACAGGAGGGCTTGAAAATGTAGGACTTATGTCTCCAGGTGCAGAAGAATTAGCAGGAGATAACTTAAAAGAAGTTTGTAAGTCTTTAGGAATACCACCAGTACTAAACTTTGGACCATGTTTAGCAATAGGAAGATTAGAAATAGTTGCTACAGAAATAGCAGCAGAATTAGGTATAGATTTACCTCAATTACCACTTGTACTATCAGCACCACAATGGCTAGAGGAGCAGGCATTAGCTGATGGAGCATTTGGCTTAGCACTAGGATTACCACTTCACTTAGCATTACCACCATTTATAACAGGAGGAAAATTAGTAACAGAAGTTCTTACAGAAAAATTAAAAGACTTAACAGGAGGTCACGTTATAGTTAATCCAGACCCAAAATCATCAGCAGAGCAATTAGAAGAAATAATAATTGATAGAAGACAAAAACTTGGGTTAAAGGAAGTGGAAGCTTATGCATAGAATTATAATTAATAAAGAATTGTGTACTGGATGTAAAAGTTGTGTTTTAGCTTGTATGTTAAAACACAGTGAAAATAGCAACATATATACACTTAATCTAGATGATATAGATAATGATAGTAGAGGACATATAGAGTTAGATAAAGACAATAAACCAGTGCCAATTATATGTAGACATTGTGATGAGCCAGAATGCGTTTTAACTTGTATGAGCGGAGCAATGGTTAAAGATGAAAAAACAGGAGTAGTTTCTTATGATGAAAAGAAATGTGGTTCATGTTATATGTGTATAATGTCTTGTCCTTATGGAGTTTTAAAAGTAGATGATAAAACAAAGCAAGTTGTATTAAAATGTGATTTATGTATAAATGAAGAAAATCCTAAGTGTGTAGCAAATTGCCCAACTGGAGCACTAGAGCTACAGAAGGGAGAATCATTATGTTAGATAAAATATTAAACATATTTAGAAATAAAAAAAGTATTGATTATGTTATATTGGGAGCAAGTGCAGCAGGGATAAGTGCAGCTAAAACATTAAGGGAATTGGATAAAGAAGGTAGCATAGTAATAGTATCAAAGGATGATAAAACATACTCGCGTTGTATGTTGCATCATGTTATATCTAACCATAGAACTGTAGAGGAAATAAACTTTATAGATGAAGAATTTATGAAAGAAAATAATATCATATGGGTAAAAGGAACAAGTGTTAAATCTTTAGACACAAATTCTAAAAAGGTAATATTGGAAAATCAGGTTATAGAATATAATAAACTTCTAATAGCTACGGGTGCATCTGCATTTATACCTCCAATAAAGAATTTAAGAGAAGCAAATAATGTATACCCATTAAGAAATATAGAAGATGTATATAATATAAAGGATAAAGTTAAAAAAATAAATAAAGTAGCTATTATAGGAGCTGGGTTAGTTGGAATAGATGCTCTTGTTGGGTTGTTAGAGTACAAAAATATTGAAGTATCTTTAGTAAACACAGGTCAATTCATACTTAATAAACAACTAGATAAGTATAGTGCATCAATATATGAAAATGAGTTTGTAAAAAAAGGAGCAAAACTATATCAAGGGGTATCTATAAAAGAAATTGTAATAAAAGACAACAATGATATAGTAGGTATATTATTAGAAGATGGCACTTTAGTTGAGTGTGAAATGGTTGTTGTGGCTACAGGAGTTAGACCAAATGCAGATTTTATAAAAAACACTAACATATCTTATGATAAAGGAATAGTTATAAATGACAAATGTGAAACTACGCAAAATGATGTATATGCAGCAGGAGATGTAGTAGGCAAAAATGCTATATGGCCAATAGCTGTAAAGCAAGGTTTAGTCTCAGCTTATAATATGTACGGAAAAGAAAGATTAATAGATGATAGTTTTACAGCAAAAAATAGTATGAACTTTATGGGAATAGCGACAGTATCCCTTGGAATAATAGAACCTATAGATGAATCATACAAGGTTGCAGTTAGAAAGGATAATAATTATAAGAAGTTTATATATAAAGATAATGTTATATATGGAGCTATTGCCCAAGGTGATATATCTTATATAGGAACTATAACTTATTTAATTAAAAATAAGGTAGAAATAGAAAACTTAGAAAATAGAATATTTGATATAGGTTATGCAGATTTCTTAAATCTCAAGGAAAATGGAGAATTCTGTTATAATATATAATAAATAAGGCTATAGATTAATCTATAGCCTTATTTATTATATATTATAGTTATCTTAAAAATATAAATGAAAATAATTTATATAGGATTAAAATTTATGGGATATAGAGGTGTTTTTATGAGAATTTATGCACTTATTGGTTCAAGTGGGACAGGTAAGAGTTATAGAGCTTTAGAGTTGGCATATGAAAAAGATATAGATTATATAATAGATGATGGTCTTCTTATACATAAAAATAAGATATTAGCTGGAGTATCTGCGAAACAAGCAAAAACAACTATGGAAGCTGTAAAAAGAGCTATATTTAATGATGAACTACATAGGCAATCAGTTAAATTAAAGATAAAAAGTGAAAAAGTAGAGAATCTATTAATACTAGGAACATCAAAAAAAATGATAGATAAAATAGTAAAAAGGTTGGAAATAGGAACAGATTATAAAATAATAGATATAAGAGATATAAGTAGTGATAGGGAGATAGAAATAGCAAGAGAATCTAGAAAAAGTGGGAATCATATAATACCTGTACCAAGTGTAGAAATAAAGCAAATAGCTACTGGATTAAGTATAAACTCTATAAAAAAATTATTTAGAAAAAAAGATAGGAATTGTAAACTAATAGAAAAAACTATTATTAGACCAACATTTAGCTATATGGGAAAATTTTATATAAGTCCTAATGTCATACATCAAATTATAAGATATGAGTTAAGGCAAATAAATGAAATAGAAAAAGTAAATAAAGTAGAGGTATTTAATGCAAATAATAACATAAAGATATTTTTAAATGTGAATATTAAAAGTCCAACAATTTTTAAAAAAATTGAAGAAATACAAAAAAAAATAAAAAATAATATAGAAAAAGTAACAATGATGAATGTATATAAAATAGATATTTATATAAATAGATTAAGGAAGGATTTTTGAGGTTAAGTATAGAATTGCATAAAAAAATACCTGTTAGTAAAAAATTCTACAGGAAAATATGACGAAAATTGTAAAAAACTTTACATAAAACCATTATTAGGATATAATAAAGGTTACAAATGTATATTTAAGTGATACATTGGATAAAATAGTAAATTTAAGTTAAAATATTTTTTATACAAGATTTGTAAAGTTTTAAATAATTCTCAAAATAATTCAAAATAAATAATTCTTAATAAAATAATACTACATAGTTAGTAACAATAGATTACAAAAAAGTTACAAGTTTTACAAAAATTATTAAATCTTGTGTATTAGTATTTTATCCGTATAAGTTTCACGTAAAAAGTAACCATAAATTATGGTAAGTTTTTGGAGGAGAAATATTATGAAAAGGAAAATATTAGTACCAATGTTTGCATCAGTTGTAGCATTATCAATGAACTCAGTTGCCAATGCAGATGAAAAAGCAAACGTAGAGCAAAAAGAAGATAAACAAAATACTTTAAAATTAGATGAATTTAAAGATGTTTCATATAAAGTTGCAACTGTTAAAGATGGAGTAGCTGTAAAGATAAGAGAACAAGGTGAAGTTAAAAAAGTAGCTTACACTGGAGATGAATTTAAAGTTTTAGGTATTCAAGGTGAGTGGGTAAAAATATCTGACAATGGTGAAGATGGTTGGTTACCAAAAAGATTTGTAGATATAAAGGAAGCTCATGGATACACTACTGAAAATAAAGTTAACTTTAGAAAAGAAGCAAATACAGACTCTGATATAATAGATGAGTTAGATTTAGGAAGTTCACTTAAAGTTTTAGAAGACAAGGGTGAATGGGTAAAAGTTAAAAAAGGTGAAGATGAAGGATATGTTAAAGCATCTTATATTTCTGATCAAGCACCAGTTATAGAAGAACAAGTTGCTCAAGATAAGCAAAATTTAAACGATGCAGCTGTTGATACTAACGTAAGCAATAACGATACAGATAATAATGATGTAAACAATAATACAAATAATTCTTCAAGCACTAGCATGAATAGTAACACAAATGATTCTTTAAATACTAATAAGAATACTAACTCAAACAGTAGCACAGATAGTGAATTAAATACAATAAAAAAACCTAGTTCAAATGTAAATAATGTACAAGCTGACAAGGTAGCTCAAGATAAAAATGATTCTTACAATCCGCCAGCAAGTAATACATCAGCTGCTCAAGCTGTAGTTAATTTAGCTTATGCTAAGTTAGGATCACCATATGTTTGGGGTGCAGAAGGTCCAAATAGTTTTGACTGTTCAGGTCTTACGTCTTATGTATATAGAAATGCAGCAGGAGTATCATTACCAAGATCGTCAAGTGCTCAAGCTGGATTCGGGCAAACTGTAAGTAGATCTAATCTTAAACCAGGGGACTTAGTATTCTTCTCAACTAATGGGACTGGAAATGTAAGTCATGTTGGAATATATGTAGGTGGAGGGACAATGATTCACTCACCTAAGCCAGGTAAAAGTGTTGAAACAGCGAATATAAACTCATCTTACTATTCATCAACATTTGTTACAGCAAAAAGAGTTTTATAAATAGATTTTGACAAAAAATATTACTGGAATTAATAATTCCAGTAATATTTTTTTATTTAGATTTTAAGCATTAGTTGGAGGAGTAAAAACTCTAGTTGATAGCTCTTCATCAAGCATATATAAAGCAGCCGTATTTCCTTCACATCTTCTAATCTTTTTTAGAAGAGAATTAAAAGTATTTTCTTCTTCAACTTGTTCATCTATAAACCATTTAAGGAAACTTATAGTAGCATGTTCTTTTTCTTCGTTAGCAGTATCTGCAAGTTCATAGAATCTACGAGTTACCATTTGTTCATGGTTGTATCCTCTTTGGAAGGCATCTAATATATTCTCATAATCACTTTCCGGTTTAGCTATTTCTTCTAATTTAACCATACCGTTTTTTTGGAATATATAATCATATAGCTTCATTGCGTGGAATAACTCTTCTTGAGCTTGAACTCTAAAGAAGTTAGCAAAACCACTTAAGTCAATAGATTCTGCATATGCTGCCATACCTAGGTAAGTATAAGAAGAGTAGAATTCAAAATTCACTTGTTCATTAAGTTGAGAAAATAATTTTTCGCTTATCATATAAAATCTCCTTTCTAATTTACATCTAATTAAAAGTTTAGCATAATGATTGATATATATAAACAAAATTTTCCATATATTAAATATACCTATTGAAATCTAACTAATAAATATCTTTATTAAGAAACCTAATACCAATTTATTTTAAGTAAAATAAACTAAAAATATAACATAAGAACATTAATTAAATTACACTTTAGGAATTGATCAATTTGATTCATTTATTTTATATTCATTGTTATTCACCAATATTCACAGCATTTAAATATAGTATTTAGGTGCAAATCTACACAAAACATTTGCAGTAATTATTATTAGAATTACTTCATAATAAGTAAAATTAATATTCAAAACTAGGAAATAGTGTCATTATATTTGTTGTAATAATAATTATGGAACATATTGACATAAATATTAAAAGGTGCTAGAATTCAATCAGAAATAAAAATGCTTTTAAATTCAGTCCAGAGAGGCTGACAAGGAGGAAAAATAAAATGTTATTAAAAGGAAGAAATTTAGTCCAACCAGAAGACTTTTCAATACAAGAAATAGACGAGATACTATCTTTATCTCAAAATATAATAAACAATCCAGCAAAATATTCACGTGTATGTGAGGGGAAATTACTCGCAACCTTATTTTATGAACCATCAACAAGAACAAGATTAAGCTTTGAATCTGCCATGCATAGACTGGGCGGAAGTGTAGTAGGTTTTTCAGAGCCAAATTCATCATCTGTATCAAAAGGGGAATCTCTAGGAGATACAATAAGGACAGTATCATGCTATGCAGATGTGATAGCTATGAGACATCCAATAGCAGGTTCAGCCAATGAGGCAGTAAAATACACGGAAGTACCATTTATAAATGCTGGAGATGGGGGAAATCAACATCCAACTCAAACACTTACAGATCTATTAACAATAAAATCTCTTAAAGGAAGTTTAGAAAATCATACTATAGGATTATGTGGAGACTTAAAAAATGGAAGAACGGTACATTCTTTAGTAAAAGCAATGGCTAGATACAAAGGAACTAAGTTTGTATTCATTTCTCCAGATGAATTAAAGATGCCACAATATATCAAAGAAGAAATACAAAAGCAAGGTCATGCTTATTATGAAACTAATAATTTAGATGAAGTTATTGGAGGATTAGACATACTTTATATGACGAGAGTTCAAAGGGAAAGATTTGAAAATCAAGAAGAGTATGAAAAGCTAAAAGACTACTATATATTAAATAAAACTAAAATGAATAATGCATCGAAGGATATGCTAGTAATGCATCCATTACCAAGAGTAAATGAAATAAACGTAGATGTAGATGATGATGAAAGAGCTGTATATTTTAAACAAGCAAAATACGGAATGTTTGTAAGAATGGCTTTAATAATGAAATTATTAGGGATAAAAAGTAATGTAGATGTATTAGAAAGAGAATTAGAGTTAGTACAAAATCTTTAATTAGCATATGACAAATGAGGGGAGAATCACATGTATAAAGTTATTGAAAATAGATATGTAGGCGAAGATATGTACCTTATGAAGGTAGCAGGTAAATTTGAAGGAGAAATGGGTCAATTTTATATGTTAAGAGCGTGGGATAAATATCCATTACTTTCAAGGCCTATAAGTATCCATGATATAGATGAAGAAGGAATAACATTCTTATATAAAGTTGTAGGAGAAGGAACGGAAATATTAAGCAGATTGCAAGAAAATGATACTCTAAAACTAGAAGGACCATACGGAAAAGGATATGAAAAAGTAGAAGGCAAGATAGCTTTAGTAGGTGGAGGAATTGGAGTAGCTCCACTGTACTTAGTAGCTAAGAACTTAGATAATTGTGATGCATACTTAGGATTTAGAAATGAAGCCATATTAAAAGAAAAGTATGAAGAAGTTTGTAATGAGGTTCATATAGCAACAGGAAATACATTTGTAACAGACATATTAGATGTAAATAAATACGATTATATATTAACTTGTGGGCCAACACCGATGATGGAAAAATTAGTTAAAATGACAGAAGGTACGGATACTAGAATAATGGTATCATTAGAAAATCATATGGCTTGTGGAGTTGGAGCTTGTTTAGTATGTACTTGTAAAACTCAATTTGGAAATAAAAAGACATGTAAAGATGGGCCAGTATTCTGGGGAGAGGACGTGATATTTAATGGCTAATCTAGGAGTGAAATTCGGTAAGGTAGATTTTAAAAATCCTGTTGTAATGGCATCGGGAACATTTGGATTCGGTAGGGAATATAACGAAATTTATGATATACAAAAACTTGGAGGAGTAAGTAGCAAAGGACTTACTTTAGAAAAGAGAGAAGGGAATACTGGTATGAGAGTATGGGAGACTCCATCTGGTATGATGAACAGCGTTGGATTAGAAAATCCAGGAGTTCAAGGATTTATAGATAATGAATTACAATTCTTTAAAGAATTAGACTTAGTAAGGATAGCCAATGTTGGTGGTGGAACGTTAGAAGATTATATAAAAGGTGTTGAATTATTAAATAACCAACCAATAGACATGATAGAGTTAAACATATCTTGTCCAAATGTTAAAGCTGGAGGAATGGCTTTCGGAATTAAAAATGAAGTAGCAAGAGAAGTTGTAAGAGAAGTAAGAAGTATAACTGACTTACCTTTAGTAATAAAATTATCACCAAATGCAGAAGACATAGTAGGAATGGCCAAGGTATGTGAAGAAGAAGGCGCTGATGGAATATCTTTAGTAAATACTTTTAAAGCTCTTGCAATAGATATACATAAAAGAAAGCCTGTATTTGATAATATATATGCAGGGCTATCAGGGCCAGCAATAAAGCCAATAGCACTAAGAATGGTTCATGAAGTAAGTAAAAATGTAGACATTCCAGTAATGGGAATGGGCGGAATAACAAGTGCTAAAGATGCAATAGAATTTATAATGGCAGGTTCTACATGCATACAAGTTGGTACAGCAAACTTTATAAATCCTAAAATAGGACTTGAGATAATAGATGGAATAGAAAAGTTTATGAAAGCAGAAGGAATAAAGACTTTAGACGAAATAAGAGGAATATTATAAAGATACAATTAAATTAAAAGGGAATTATTAAATAAACATAAATTTTGGAGGGCATAAATATGAGTAAAGTAGTAGATGTAGTAGAAATATTAAAGAAAAGTGAAGCGTTATTAGAGGGACATTTTTTATTATCATCAGGAAAGCATAGTAATAGATATGTTCAGTGTGCAAAGGTATTAAGATACCCACAATATGCTGAAGCAGTATTAAGTACAGTAGTCGATCAAATAAAAGGTTTAGATATAGATTTAGTAGTTGGGCCTGCTATGGGTGGAGTAATAGTTTCTTATGAATTAGGAAGACAATTAAATAAAGAAACAGTATTTACTGAAAGAAAAGATGGAGTAATGGAACTAAGAAGAGGATTTGAAGTTAAGCCAGGAGCTAAGATCATAATAGCTGAAGATGTTGTAACAACTGGTAAGTCTACAATAGAAACTAAAGAAGCTTTAGAAAAGTTAGGTGGAGAAGTTATAGGTGTTGCTTGTATAGCAAACAGAACTAGCCACGATATAGGGATGCCAATATACAGTGCTATAAAATTAGATATAGAAGTTCATGATGCAGATGAATGTCCTTTATGTAAAGAAGGAAGTATAGAGCTAGTTAAGCCAGGAAGTAGAGAGTTTAAAGAAATAGGAATGTAAATTAAATAAAGGAACTATCTCTATATGAGATAGTTCCTTTTAATTTTATTAATTAAGCTTAGATACGTACTCTTTCAACTCATCAATAAAGACTTGAGTTACATTAGATATAGTTATATTCTTTGGCAATATTAAAGAGAAATATCTATAGTAAGGTTCATCTATATCTATTACTGAAATTTCATTATTTTTAACAGCAGGGTTTGTAACAAGATCAGATGTAATAGTTATTCCCATACCATTTCTAACAGCTTCTTTTACTGCATAGTTACTACCAAAAGTAATTATATTTTTAGGAATGATTTTATTATTGTTTAAAAACATGTCCATAAATTCTCTAGTACCAGAGCCTTCCTCGCGGGCAATCCATTTTTCATATTTTAGCTTATCAAAAGAAAAATTACTAGAATTAAGTTCATATTCAAAAGGTGTAGCTAAAACCATCTTATCTTTTAGGAAATAATCTTGATTAAAATCTGGATATATAGAAGTACCTTCGATTAAACCTATATCAAAATTAAGCTCTTTTAGGTGATTGCATATAACAGTGGTATTTTCTATGAACACTTCAACTATTACATCAGGATATTTATTTGAAAAACTAGCTAAAAATTGAGGAAGAAGATATTCTCCTATAGTTAAACTAGCACCAATTTTTATATGTCCCTTAAAGGAATTTGAAGTATCTCGAACATCCATATATGTAATGTCTACCAAGTTTAAAATTTCCTTAGCTCTTTTATATAGTATATATCCACTTTCAGTTATAAAAATGTGTTTTTGTTTTATAGATCTATTTATAAGAACTATACCAAAGTGGCTTTCTAAATTTTTTATATGAGTACTTACACTAGGTTGGGATAGATTTAGATATTCACCAGCTTTAGTGAAGTTTTTCAATTCGACTACTGAAATAAAAGTCTTTAATTCTTCTAGCAATTTGATACCTCCGATTTTTCTAATATATATTATAAACAAATAATGTAATCTCGTTTATCTTAATAATAATTATATCACAAATAATTATTAATATAATTAATGGTTATTATTTTTATTATTTATTTTACTTATGAATAGGGTAAATGTATACTAAAAACATAGACGAGGACGAAAAGAAAGAAGGTATTATAAATGGATATTTCAAAAGGATCAGTAAAGAATAATAAAAAATTTCAATATATAAAAGAAGTAAAAGAAATATTACCAGGTTTAGTTGTATCAGTGTTAATAGGTTTAGCAAGTATGTTAATTGCTAAGGCAGTTCCTAAAATAGGAGCAGCAACTATATCTATATTTTTAGGTATGTTAGTAGGTAACTTATTCTTAAATCAAAAAGTATTTCATAAAGGCTATAAATTCTCAGAAACTGATTTATTATCGTATTCTATAGTATTATTAGGAGCAACTTTAAGTATATCAACTCTAATGGAATTAGGATTCAATGGTATATTATTTATAGTAATTCAAATGGCTATAACTATAATAGGGGCTTTATATATAGGAAAAAAATTAGGGTTTGGAGAAAATTTTAGATACCTAATGGCAGCAGGTAATGCAGTATGTGGGTCATCTGCTATAGCAGCTACAGCTCCAGTAATTGAAGCAGAAGATAAGGATAAAGGTATATCTATAACAATAGTAAATGTTACAGGAATATTTTTAATGTTTTTACTTCCATTAATATCAGATTGGTTATATAATCTTGAGCTTGTAAAAACATCGGCTATAATAGGTGGTACATTACAATCAGTAGGACAAGTTGTTGCAAGTGGTGCTATGGTAAGTGAGCATGTAAAAGATTTATCTACTATATTTAAAATAGTAAGAGTTATACTTTTAGTAGTTGTAGTATTCACTTTTGGTCATCTAAAAAATAAATCAAATGCTGAAATAGTGGAGGAAGAAATTCAAGATACTAAAAAAGGTAAAATAAAAGTTCCTTGGTATGTATTAGGATTTTTTATAACATGTGCTTTATTTTCTACAAATATTATATCTCCAGATGTATCACATATTTGTAAACTATTAAGCAATAAATTAGAAATAATAGCATTAGCAGCGATTGGATTAAGAGTAAATATAAAAGATTTAGTAAAACAAGGTAAGGCAGTATCTTTATATGGATTATTTGTAGGTATTTTACAAGTAGTTACTGCAGTTACTTTAATAGGAATATTATTATAAAAGAGTGTTCATATGAACACTCTTTTATAATGTGAACATCAATTGTTTATTAAGTAAAGAAAGTTTAGTTATTCAAATAATATTATAAGTTATGAGATTTATTTTCAGAAGTATTTTCCAATAAGTCGAGTTTCTTAGCTATAAGCTTAGTTGTACTACCTTGAACTATTAAGGTGATTAGGATAGCCATAAATGTGATAGAAGAGATTATCTCGTAACCAGGGATTTTCATAGTAGAAATTATACCACAAAGTGCAGCAGGTATAACTCCGGTTTCTCTCACCCACATCATAAATAACAATTCTTTTTTTGTCCACATTGCTTTTCTGTCAGGGATAGCGCATATCAGAATACAGATTGGTCTTATTATAAAAATAAATGCTAAAACAACCAATAATGATGGTAGGAAATATTTTGTTAATACAATTAATTCAACTTGACTACCTAAAATAATGAATATAGCCATACGACATAAGGTTCCTAGGGTTTCAGCAACATAAAAATCAGCATCGTATGATTTTTGAGACAGCCAAATCTTGAAATTTTTTTTATTACCTGTAATTATTCCAACTATAAAGCAAGCCATATAGCCACTTCCACCAAATTTAGTTGCAATTTCATAAGCTATAATAACTGAAAGGATAGATATTATTGGAGCAAAATCCTTAAAAACACCATAAGGTTTATCGTTGACTAGTTTTAAAAGGACAATACCAGTAATACAGCCAACTACAGAACCCACAATAATCATTATGGATAAATCCCATATATTTTGCGTTAAAGAAAATTTACCAGAAAGTAAAATTGTAACAATTGCAGATGTCAAAATAGCTCCAGTAGCATCATTAAATGCCGATTCACTTATAACTGTTTGTGCCACCTTATCTTTAACTTTAATTTTATTAAAAATAGGTACTAATGTAGCAGGGTCAGTAGATGAAATTATTGAACCTATGAGTAGAGCTGTAATAAAAGGAATCTGGAAGTTAAATTTTACAAATTGACTTACTAAAATAGATGAAACAATGACACCTAATGTAGAAAGCAAAAAAACAGTTATTTTTACATTTTTTAATATTTTTAAATTGATTTCTTTTCCGCCTAAATAAAGTATAAAGGCAGAACCGAAAGTAAGGATAAGTTGCTTTTCTAGTTCGAAATAACTAAGATCTATCATTTCAAGAAAATAGGGCCCTAGTAAAATACCTGCTAGTAGAAATAAAACAACATCAGGTATTTTTAGTGATTCACTTAATTTACTACAAATAATACCGGTCATAGCAACAATTGCAAAGGTTATAAGTAAATTATTACTCGCTATAATTTGAATAGAATCTTCCATTTAAAACACCTCACATTTTAAAATATTAATACTATAAAAATAATATTATTTTTTATAGTATTAATATTTTTGAAAAATGGAACTGTATAATATTATTAAAAAATTATCAAATGGTTATTTTAAATATATAGTTCATTAAAGATTGTCCATATAAAAAGGGAATGTAGTTTACACTACATTCCTAAAATTCTCTTTATTTCATTGCATAACAGGTCTACATGATCTGGGTTATTTACTAAATCTACCTTATCTATATTTACATATAGCACAGGTGATTGATCATATTCAGATATCCATTTTTCATATCTGTTGTGAAGATTTTTCCAATATTCTATATCAACGGCTTTTTCCATTTCACGCCCCCTAAGACCTATTCTATGAATTATAGTATCTATAGAACCATCTAAATATATCATTAAGTCAGGTCTTCTAAGATGAGGAACCATATCATTAAATAAATCTCTGTAAGTTATATAATCTCTTTTAGTCATTTTTCCGTTATCATATAAATTTCTAGCAAATATCTCTACATCTTCATATATACTTCTATCTTGTATATTATTTAATCCGTTACAATCTATTTCCTTTTGTTGTTTAAATCTTTGAGCTAAGAAATATAACTGAAGGTGGAATCCCCATTTATTTTGGTCTTTATAGAAATCTTCTAAGTATGGATTACCATCGACTTTTTCAAAATGAGTTTCAAAATCTAATTTTTCACCAATTATCTTTGTTAAAGTTGACTTTCCTGCACCAACATTTCCTGCTACTGTTATGAATAAGTCCCTATTTAGAGGCTTATTACATTGATTTACTAAATTAAACATGCTGTTTCTCCTTCTAATGCCTTTATTGCATTTTCTACCTTATCTATTATAAACTGTCTATCCTTTTCTTTGTTTAAGAAGTCTAGATTTGAATTATCTATTTCAATTATCAATGGCTCTTTACCTACAAAGTTATGTTTTATAGATAAAGGGTTAAAGTAATATTTATATTCTGTGCTTAGTTCATGTATATAATTTCTATCCATTTGCCTTTCAAAGCTTCTATCCCTCATAGCTATTCTTTTCATTAAGACATCTGTATTAGAGTTTAAGTAGATAACTATATCTGGTTGAGGTAGATCATTCACAAATATATTGTACATTTGCTTATATCTATGGAATTGATTATTATCAAGAGTTATACCAGCAAATATAAGATTTTTTATTATATGGTAATCACTAACAACTCCATGAGACTTATTTAATTGGTTTTTTTCTATATCTTCTAATTGTTTTACCCTATTAAATAGAAAAAATGCTTCTGTTTGTAAAGCATATTCTTTTATATCAGTATAAAATTTTGATAAAAAAGGATTCTCTTCTACAATCTCCCTAAGAAGAGTATAACCGAAATGTTCATTAAGTATGGTTGCTAAAGTAGTTTTCCCAACACCGATAGGCCCCTCTATAGCAATAAATATTCCTCTATTTTTCATATGAAATCACCTTCTAAAAATAATATCTTTTGTATTTTATCAGAAAAAAATTTTAAATTCTACTCTAGAATTTTTAGGAAAAATTTGATAGATAGAATATAAGAAGATTTAATTTATATAAAATATGGGTAAATTAGTATTATTAAGAATAATTACAAAAAAGGAGTATATATAAATGAAAGTTTATGAAGAAAATAATACAGTAATACTAGAAGATGTAGCAGATTTTAATCCTAAGCATATATTTGAATGTGGGCAATGCTTTAGATGGCATAAAGAGGCAGATAACTCATATACTGGGGTTGCAAAAGGTAGGGTAATAAATGTATCTCAAAAAAATAACAAAGTTTACTTAGATAATACAAATTTAAAGGATTTTGAAGATATTTGGTATAATTACTTTGATTTAGGAACAAATTACACAGATATAAAAAATACTCTAAAAAATATGGATGACCATTTAAATAAGGCATCTGAGTTTGGTTATGGTATAAGGATATTAAAACAAGATGGATGGGAAATGTTAATTTCATTTATAATATCTTCTAACAATAGAATTCCGATGATACAAAAAGCAATAGAAAATCTATCAAGAAATTATGGATCTTATATAGGGAATTATAGAGGCAAGGATTATTTTGCTTTTCCAACACCAGAAGAGTTAAACAAGGCTTCACAAGAAGAAATAAGAGCATGTCAAACTGGTTTTAGAGATAAATACATAAAAAGTACAACTGAGAATGTAATAAAAGATAATGAAAATATATCTGGATATACAAGTTTAAGTACTGATGATTGTATAAAAGAATTAAAGAAATTTAATGGAGTAGGTCCAAAGGTAGCAGACTGTATAGCTTTATTTGGAATGCAAAAGTATGACACTTTCCCTGTTGATGTATGGGTAAAAAGAGTTATGCAAGAATTTTATGTAAGTGAAGATATGAGCTTACCTAAAATGAGAACTTATGCTATTGATAAATTTGGTAATTTAGCTGGGTTTGCACAACAGTATTTATTCTATTATGCAAGGGAGCTTGGTATAGGCAGATAAAGATGAGGTATAAATTATGAGTATTGGAGCTTTTTTGTTTTTAAGCTACTTGACCATATCGTATATTGTTGGAGCGATTATCTCTATGTCTATAATACTTGAGAATAGAGATCCTGCTAGAACTGTTACGTGGTTACTAATTTTTATATTACTTCCAGGGATAGGTTTAGTTATATATGCTATATTAGGAAGAAATATAAGAAAGAGAAAATTATTTAAAACTCAGCAGTTAGCTAGTAGCATAAGAGAAGACAAAGTATTTGAAAACTTAGAGAGAATAGAGGAAATCGCAAATATAGAACAAAGTACAATTAATACAAATCAATTACTAAATGAAAATATAGAAGACTATAGTAAAAAAAGGGTAATAAATTTACTACTTAATACAGGAAAACTTCCATTTACAACGAATAATAAAATAAGTGTATATATTGATGGAAATCAAAAATTTAAAAATCTTTTAGAAGACATAAAAAATGCAAAAGAGCATATACATTTAGAATACTTCATTATAAAAGATAGTGAAATAGGAAGAAAATTAAAAGAGTTGCTAATCAAAAAATCCAATGAGGGTGTAAAGATAAGAATATTATATGACGATGTAGGATGTTGGAGATTTTGGTTTAATAGAAAATTTTTTAATGAAATGAAGAGAAATGGAATAGAAATAGTAGCATTTTTACCAGCTAAGTTTCCAATGATGGGTGGAAAATTAAATTATAGAAATCATAGAAAGTTGGCTATAATAGATGGAAAAATAGGATACACTGGTGGACTAAATATAGGCGATGAATATATGGGTAAGAATAAAAAGTTTGGATACTGGAGAGATACTCATATAAAAATAGAAGGAACTTCAGTATACATGCTACAAACAATATTTTTAACAGATTGGTATTATACAACAAAAGAGATTATATCAGAAGAGAAATATTTCCCAAGTCCTAAAAAATGTGGTCAGAGTATGGTCCAAATAATAGCTAGTGGGCCTGATAGTGATTGGGAATCTATACATTATGCTTATTTTTGTGCTATCTGCCAAGCTAAAAAAAGTATTTATATAGAAACTCCATATTTTATACCAGATGAAAGTTTGCTCATAGCACTTAAAAGTGCAGCCTTAAGTGGAGTAGATGTAAGAATCGTATTTCCGAAGATAGCTGATCATAAAATAGTCAACAATGCTTCCTATTCATACTTTGATGATATATTAAAATCGGGGGGGAAAGTTTATTTATATACAAAAGGATTTATACATTCAAAAATAATGATAATAGATGATAAAATAGCATCTACAGGATCTGCAAATATGGATTTAAGAAGTTTTATGCTTAACTTCGAAATAAATGCATTTATATATGATAAAGAAATTGTAGAAAGAATGAGTAAAGATTTTTTTGAGGATTTAAAGAATAGCGAAGAGTTAACATTAGATGAATTTTCTAAGCGTAAATTAGGTAAAAAGGTTAGAGAATCAATAGCTAGATTGTTCTCGCCTATATTATAAAATTTAACAAAAACTATTGAAAAATATGGGAAGTTAATATATTATAATAATTGTTAGCACTCTAATCTAAAGAGTGATAACAATTATTTTGTTTATAATAAATTTTACATATTTACAATTCATTTAGGAGGGAAAAATATGAAAATAAGACCATTAGCTGACAGAGTAGTTATTAAGATGTTAGAAGCAGAAGAAAAAACTGCAAGTGGTATAGTTTTACCAGGAGCTGCTAAAGAAAAGCCACAAATGGCTGAAGTTTTAGAAGTAGGACCAGGTGGAATAGTTGACGGAAAAGAAATAGTTATGGAATTAAAAGTTGGAGATAAAGTTTTATTCCAAAAATATGCAGGAACAGAAGTTAAAATAGATGGGCAAGAGTACACAATATTAAGACAAAGTGAAATACTAGCAGTAGTTGAATAATAATAGGAGGGGATAGAAATGGCTAAAGAAATAAAATTTGCACAAGATTCAAGAAAAGCTTTAGAAAATGGTGTTAATAAATTAGCAGATACAGTTAAGGTTACATTAGGACCTAAAGGAAGAAATGTTATATTAGATAAGAAATTTGGCGCACCTCTTATAACTAATGATGGTGTTACAATAGCTAAGGAAATAGAATTAGAAGATAGATTTGAAAATATGGGAGCGCAACTTGTTAAAGAAGTTGCTACTAAGACTAATGATGTAGCTGGAGATGGTACTACAACTGCAACGGTACTTGCTCAAGCTATAATAAGAGAAGGATTAAAGAACGTAACTGCTGGAGCTAACCCAGTATTACTAAGAAAAGGTATACAAAAAGCTGTTGAAGTAGCAGTTGAAGAATTAAAGAAACAATCAAGAACTATAGAAACTAAAGAATCTATATCTCAAGTTGCTTCTATATCTGCTGGAGATGAAGAAGTTGGTAAGTTAATAGCAGAAGCTATGGAGATAGTAGGAAAAGATGGAGTTATAACAGTTGAAGAATCTAAAACTATGCATACTGAACTAGATGCTGTTGAAGGTATGCAATTTGATAGAGGATTTGTATCTGCTTACATGGTAACAGATGTAGATAAGATGGAAGCTGTATTAAATGACCCATATATATTAATAACAGATAGAAAAATATCTAATATACAAGACATATTACCAGTTCTTGAGCAAATAGTTCAACAAGGTAAGAAGTTATTAATAATAGCTGAAGATGTAGATGGAGAAGCATTATCTACACTAGTAGTTAATAAATTAAGAGGAACATTTGAAGTTGTTGCTGTTAAAGCTCCAGGATTTGGAGATAGAAGAAAAGCAATGCTTGAAGATATAGCTATACTTACAGGAGGAACTGTTATATCTGAAGAATTAGGATATGACTTAAAAGAAGCTGACTTAACTATGTTAGGTAGAGCGGGTTCTGTAAAAGTTACTAAAGAAAGTACTACAATAGTAGATGGATTTGGTGATAAGGTAGCTATAGAAAACAGAGTTAATCAAATAAAACATCAAGTAGAAGAAACTACTTCTGAATTTGATACAGAAAAGTTAATGGAAAGATTAGCTAAACTTGCTGGTGGAGTAGCTGTAATAAAGGTTGGGGCTGCTACAGAAGTTGAAATGAAAGAAAGAAAATTAAGAATAGAAGATGCACTTAATGCTACAAGAGCGGCTGTAGAAGAAGGTATAGTTGCTGGTGGTGGTACTGCATTAGTAAGTGTTATACCAGTTGTAGATAAGTTAATAGAGACACTAGAAGGCGAAGTACAATTAGGTGCTAAGATAATAAGAAAATCATTAGAAGAGCCATTAAGACAAATAGCTATAAATGCAGGTCTTGAAGGTGCTGTAATAATACAAAAAGTAATAAATGAAGAAGCTGAAATTGGATTTGATGCTTTAAATGAAAGATACGTAAATATGATAGAAACTGGTATAGTTGACCCAACTAAGGTTACTAGAAGTGCATTACAAAATGCTTCTTCTATAGCTGGAGTATTTTTAACTACTGAGGCTGCTGTTGCAGACCTTCCAGAAAGTGATAGTCCAATGCCAGGAATGGGAGCTGGAATGCCAGGAATGATGTAATTAAAAACTAGTTACAATAAAGGAGTGACGAATGTTACTCCTTTTATTTTTGAAATAAGAAACTAATTTTGAAGTATAGAGATAAAATTTAAATAAAAAACATATATGTTTAAGGGTGTTAAAATGAAGTTAATGATAAAAGGGGTAAGTGATCAAAATTATAGTGAAGTATTAAATCTTAAGGTATCAAAATCTCAAGAAGGATTTATAGAAACCGTAAAAGAGTGTTTAGATGAATCTGATGAATTTTCTGTATGGAGACCAGTAGGAATATATGATGAAGATATTCTTATAGGTTTTGCTATGTATGGTTTTTTAGATGATACTTTTGACAAACACTTTGCAAATGGAAATGAACAGGTATGGTTTGATAGGTTTTTAATTGATGAAAGATACCAAGGTAAGGGATATGGAAGTTTGAGTTTAAAGTTACTTATAAAAAGAATCTATGAAGAGTATGGATGTGAAGAAATTTATTTAAGTATATATGAGGATAATGAAAAGGCATTAGAAATGTATAAGAAAATAGGATTTAATTTTAATGGAGAATATGATACTAAGGGTGAAAAGGTAATGGTTCTAAATCATAAGTCTATAAAGTTAATAATAGAGTATATACAAAAGTCAGGACTAAGATAATAATTTTAGTCCTGATTTTAATATAACAATAAGTTTATATATATCACATAGTATTAAAACTTAAATACTTCGTTTAGCAAGTATAATATGGAAAAAAAATATATATGAGGATATAATTTAAAGTATAAAACTATTTGAAAGGGGTAAGCTATGGACTTAAGGGAGTTATTAAGTGATTTTAAAAATGATAATATAAATATAGAAGAAGCGTTAGATAAGTTAAAAAAGCTACCCTATGAAGATTTAGGGTATGCTAATATAGATCATCACAGACAAATAAGAAATGGATACCCAGAAGTCATCTACTGTGAAGGCAAAAGTGATGAGCAAATAATAGGTATTATAGAAAAGATGTATGAAAAAGGATCTAACATATTAGGTACTAGATGTAGATTAGAAACGTATGAGAAAATCAAATCTATATATGATAATTGTGAATATGATAAAACATGCAAAATCTTAAAGATAAAAAATCATCCTATAGAAAATAAGGGAAAAGGAAAAATATTAGTTGTTACAGGTGGAACTTCTGATATACCCGTAGCAGATGAAGTATATCATACTGCTAAGTTCTTAGGTAATGATGTTGGGAGAATATATGATGTAGGTGTAGCAGGAATACATAGACTACTATATAGGACAGAAGAGTTACAAAGTGCAAGGGTAATAGTAGTAGTTGCTGGTATGGAAGGTGCTTTACCTAGTGTAGTAGGAGGACTTGTAGATGTACCAGTTATAGCAGTTCCAACTTCAGTTGGGTACGGTGCCAACTTTAATGGCTTATCAGCTCTTTTAACTATGTTAAATAGTTGTGCATCGGGAATATCAGTAGTAAATATAGACAATGGATTTGGTGCAGGATACTTGGCATCTATGATAAATAAATTGGATTAAAAACATCAATTAACGTCAAGGAGTTGTATTATGGAAGAAAGAATACTTTATTTAGACTTGGTTAATGGTATTTCTGGAGATATGACCATATCAAGTTTGTTAGATTTAGGGGTGCCTAAAGAAATATTCTTAGAAGAAATTAATAAGCTAAATATAAAAGAAGAATTTGAGGTTAAGATTACACCTAAAAATGAAAGTGGAATACTTGGAACAAATGTAGATGTGATAACTAAAGAAAATAATTCACATAGGCATTTAGTAGATATATTTGAAATCATAGATTCTAGTTACTTAAGCGATAATGTAAAAGAAATGGCTAAGAACGTATTTCTTGTAATAGGTGAAGCAGAGGCTAAAGTACATGGAACGACTATAGATAAAATACATTTTCATGAAGTGGGAGCAATAGATTCTATAGTTGATATAGTAGGCTCATGTATTTTAATAGATTTACTTTGCATAGATAATATATATGCAAGTACTGTTCCTCTTGGGTCAGGATTTGTAAAATGTGACCATGGACTTATGCCAGTACCAGCACCAGCAACATTAGAAATATTAAAAGGTGTACCAGTTAAGTTAAATAATGTGAAGGGTGAATGCACAACTCCAACAGGAGCAGGTATAATAAAGGCATTATGTAATGAGTTTGTAGATGATATAGAGTTTGAAGTGGATAAAGTAGGGTATGGAATAGGATATAAGAAGTTTGAAGTACCAAATATGCTAAGAAGTATTCTAGGTATAAAAAAAAACAGGAAATAGTATATGAAATAACTACTAATATTGACGACATGTCATCAGAGATATATTCGCACCTATACAATAAAATATTACAAGAAGGAGCTCTAGATATATATACTGAGAGTATATATATGAAAAAGAATAGACCAGCAGTAAAATTATCGGTTATATGCAAAGAAGATGATTTAGAAAAAATAACCGAACATTTACTAAAAGAAACATCTACTTTTGGAGTGAGATATTCTAAGTATGATAGAGTGATATTAAAAAGAGAATTTCGCAAAATTAAAACTATTTATGGAAAAGTATCTGTAAAGCTTGGGTACTACAAAGGGAATTTAATAAAAGTAACACCTGAGTACGAAGACTGCATAAAAATAGCAGATAATCATGGGATATCGTTTACAAAAATTCTTCTAGAAATAAACAATATTATATATAAAGAATTTAATATAAAGATATTGACATAAATAATAAATTTTGATAAATTAGGATTTAACCTAAAGAAATTATTTATAAATGAATACATACCATCACTCGTATATACTCAGAAATATGGTCTGAGAGTTTCTACCGAGATACCGTAAATATCTTGACTATGAGTGAAATTATTATCACAGAATATCGTATAAAGTAAACTTGTAGGCTGATTAAAATCCTTATAGGTTGGCTAGAATAGATATTTTGGAAGCCTGTATAGTAATTTCACTTTTATGAGAATAAGACGAAGTTATTATACAGGTTTTTTTGTATACATTTATAACACGAATAAATAATTGAAATAATGGAAATAAAATTCGTATATATAAAAAATAAAGGGAGGAGAACTACCATGGCAACTATACTAAAAGAAGGCTTAACTTTTGATGATGTTTTATTAGTTCCTCAAAAATCTGAGGTATTACCTAAAGATGTTAAATTAGAGACTTATTTAACTAAAGAAATAAAATTAAATATTCCTTTAATGAGTGCAGGAATGGATACTGTTACTGAATCTAAAATGGCTATATCTATGGCTAGACAAGGTGGAATAGGAATAATACACAAAAATATGTCAATAGAAGAACAAGCATTAGAGGTTGATAAAGTAAAGAGAAGTGAAAGTGGTGTAATAGTAGATCCTTTCTACTTATCAAAAGACCATTGTATACAAGATGCAGATGATATAATGGCTAGATATAAGATATCTGGGGTACCTATAGTAGATGAAAATAATAAGCTAATAGGAATAATAACTAACAGAGATATAAAATTTGAAGATGATATGACTAAGAGTATAGAAGAGGCTATGACTAAAGAAAACTTAGTAACAGCTAAGGAAGGAATAGACTTAGTTGAAGCCCAACAAATACTTAAAAAGCATAAAATAGAAAAATTACCTATAGTAGACGAAGAAGGTCGTTTAAAAGGATTAATAACTATAAAAGATATAGAAAAGAAAATACAATACCCAAACTCTGCTAAGGATGCTCATGGAAGACTTTTATGTGGTGCAGCTGTCGGAATAAGTGCAGATTTATTAGATAGAGTAGATGCATTAGTTAAGGCTAATGTAGACGTTATAGTATTAGATAGTGCACATGGACATTCAAAAGGGGTTATGGATGCAGTTAAAAAAGTAAAAAATGCTCATCCACAGCTTCAAGTTATAGCAGGAAATGTAGCAACACCAGAAGCAACAGAAGATTTAATAAAAGCTGGAGCAGACTGTATAAAGGTTGGTATAGGACCAGGATCAATATGTACTACAAGAGTAGTAGCAGGTATAGGGGTACCACAATTAACAGCTGTAATAGATTGTGCAGAAGTTGGTAAAAAATATGGAGTGCCTGTAATAGCAGATGGAGGAATTAAATTCTCAGGAGATATAGTTAAAGCATTAGCAGGTGGAGCAGCAGTATGTATGATGGGATCAATGTTTGCTGGAACTGAAGAAAGTCCAGGAGAAACAGTTCTTTATAGAGGTAGATCATACAAAACTTATAGAGGAATGGGATCTATAGGGGCAATGGAAAGAGGATCAAAGGATAGATATTTCCAAAATGATGCTAAGAAATTAGTTCCAGAAGGTGTTGAAGGAATGGTTCCTTACAAAGGAAAAGCAGAAGATATAATATTCCAAATGATAGGTGGAATAAGAGCAGGTATGGGATACTGTGGAGCACCTACATTAAAAGATTTAACAGATAATGCTCAATTTGTTAAGATAACAGCAGCATCTTTAAAAGAAAGTCATCCACACGATATAACAATAAGCAAAGAAGCGCCAAACTATAGTATGCAAGGGGAGATATAATATGAAGCATGAATTAGTACTTGTTGTTGACTTCGGAGGTCAATACAATCAATTAATAGCAAGAAGAGTAAGAGAAAATAACGTATATTGTGAAATAATACCATATACGACTCCTATAGAGAAAATAAAAGAAAAAAATCCAAAGGGTATAATATTTACAGGAGGACCTAATAGTGCATATTTAGAAGATTCTCCTAAGATAGCTAAGGAAATATTTGAAATAGGTGTACCAATACTTGGAATCTGTTACGGTATACAAGTAATGGCTCACATATTAGGTGGTAATGTAAGAAAAGGAAATACTAGTGAAAAAGAGTATGGAAAAACATCAATAACTTATGAAAAATCAGCTATATTTGAAGGTATAACTACAAGTACAGTATGGATGAGTCATACAGACTTAATAGATGTTTTACCAGAAGGTTTCAAATCAATAGCTTACACTGCTGATTGTCCAGTAGCAGCTATGGAAAATGCTGAACTGAACTTATATGGAGTACAATTCCATCCAGAAGTTGAACATTGTTTAGAAGGAGATATAGTTCTTAAAAACTTCTTATACAATGTATGTAAGGTAAGTGGAGATTGGACAACAGATTCTTTCATAGCAGATAAAATAAAAGAATTAAAAGAAACAATCGGAGATAAAAAAGTTTTATGTGCATTAAGCGGTGGAGTTGACTCATCAGTTGCTGCAGTACTTGTTCATAGAGCTATAGGAGATAACTTAACTTGTGTATTCGTTGATCATGGTTTACTTAGAAAAAATGAAGGCGATGATGTAGAAAGAATATTCAGAGATAAGTTTGATATGAATCTAATAAGAGTTAACTGTGAAGATAGATTCTTAGGAAAATTAAAAGGAATAACTGAACCAGAAGCTAAGAGAAAAATAATAGGTGAAGAATTCATAAGAGTATTTGAAGAAGAATCTTCAAAGTTAGGAAAAATGGACTTCTTAGTTCAAGGAACTATATATCCAGACGTAGTAGAAAGTGGACATGGAGAAGCTGCTACTATAAAATCTCACCACAATGTAGGTGGAATACCTGAAGATATAGAATTCCAAATAGTAGAACCATTAAGAGAATTATTTAAAGATGAAGTTAGAAAAATAGGTTTAGAACTTGGAATAGATGAAGCTTTAATATTCAGACATCCATTCCCAGGACCAGGTCTTGGTATAAGAGTTATAGGAGAAGTTACTAAAGAAAGATGCGATATCTTAAGAGAAGCTGATGCTATATACATGGATGAATTAAAAAAAGCTGGATTATATAAAGAAATATGGCAAGCATTCGCTACTTTACCAGATGTTAAAACTGTTGGAGTTATGGGAGATGAAAGAACTTATGCTTACTTAGTAGGTTTAAGAGCTGTTACATCTTCTGACGGGATGACTTCTGACTGGTACAAAATGCCATATGATGTTTTAGAGAAAATATCAAATAGAATAGTAAATGAAGTTGATGGAGCAAATAGAGTTGTTTATGATATAACTTCTAAGCCTCCAGGAACTATAGAATGGGAATAAGATTATAATATAATTACTTCATATACACTTTACATTATAAAAATAAAAGGCTATAAGCCTTTTATTTTTATAAAACCATCGACAAAATATTACATTATAAAATAAAATATAATATAAAAATTGAAAAAATTCTGAAATGTTAATTATAGGAGGCGTATAAATGAAAAATACGGTAAAGAATAACCAAGGAAAAGTTAATGTTTTAGAAAAAATATTTAAGCTTAGCGAAAATAATTCAAATGTTAAAACAGAAGTATTAGCAGGGATTACTACATTTATGACAATTGCATATATATTAGTTGTAAATCCTACAATACTAGGACAAGCGGGTATGGACAAGGGAGCTGTTTTTACAGCCACGGCAATAGCATCGGCAATAGGATGCTTAATAATGGGATTACTTGCTAATTACCCAATAATATTAGCGCCAAGTATGGGTATAAATGCATTCTTTACTTATACAGTAGTTTTAGGTATGGGATATAGTTGGCAATTTGCTCTATGTGCAATGTTTATAGAAGGTATCATATTTGTTTTATTAACAGTAACTAATATTAGAGAGAAAATCATAGAGTGTATGCCAGATGTTTTAAAACATGCTATAACAGCTGGAATAGGTTTATTTATAACGTTTATAGGATTTGTTAATGCAGGAATAATACGACAAGGTGGAGCTATTATATCCCTTGGAAATGTTAAGTCTCCGACAGTTATACTTGCTATAGTTGGTTTGATAATTGCTGCAACACTATTAATAAGAAAAGTAAATGGAGCATTTTTAATATCTATAATAATAACATCAGCAATAGGTATGTTATTTGCAATAGTACCAATGCCGCAAGGAGTTATAGATGTACCACCATCTATACAACCAGTATTTATGAAAGTATTTGAAGTAGGAAAAGCTGATATTTTTAGCTTAGATATGTTAGTAATAGTATTAACTCTTTTATTTGTTAATATGTTTGACTCTATAGGATTTTTATTAGGTATAGCTGATAGAGCTAATCTAATAGATGAAAATGGAAATATGCCAGGAGTAAAAAAAGCATTATTAGCTGAATCAGTTTCAACTACTATATCTTCAGTGCTAGGAACATCTACACTTGCCACTACAGTAGAAAGTGGTGCTGGAATAGCTGTAGGTGGTAGAACTGGATTAACTGCAATTGTTACAGCAATACTATTTTTTATATCATTATTCTTCGCACCTTTATTTACATCAATACCAGCTCAAGCTACAGCTCCAGTACTTATACTAGTTGGGTTTATGATGGCAAGTTCTATAATTAGAATAAACTTTGATGATTTAACAGATGCAATACCAGCCTTTATAACATTTATAGTAATGCCTTTATCATATAGCGTTGCAGACGGAATAATGTTTGGGATAGTATCTTATACAGTATTAAAATTATTATCAGGAAGAAAAGGTGAAGCAA
This sequence comes from Romboutsia sp. 1001713B170131_170501_G6, assembly GCF_015668195.1. Classification (NCBI taxonomy): domain Bacteria; kingdom Bacillati; phylum Bacillota; class Clostridia; order Peptostreptococcales; family Peptostreptococcaceae; genus Romboutsia; species Romboutsia sp. 1001713B170131_170501_G6. The sequence continues at coordinate 42,876 of NZ_JADPFC010000006.1, read as the reverse complement.
AAACATCTTTAATAGTATTATCAATAGTATTTATATTAAAATTTGCACTACTATAAAATCAATAAATTAAGAATATAAATTAGATATACTAAGCAATATAGACATATATGAAAAAATACATCAGGAGGAAAAAATATGAAATTTAAAAAAATAACAGCATTAAGTACAGCTATAATAGTAGCATCATTAAGTTTAGTTGGATGTGGTTCAGATTCTGCTAAAGGTGAAAAAGAAACTATAAAAGTAGGTATGGTGGCAGATGTTGGAGGAATAAATGACGAATCATTCAACCAATCAGCATATGAAGGTCTTAAACAAGCTGAAAAGGAATTAGGTATAAAAGTAAAAGTTATAGAATCTAAACAAGCATCAGAATACATACAAAACATAGAAAGTGTTATAGATGAAGGTGTAGACTTAGTTATAGGTGTAGGAAACACTATGAAGGATGATATTAAGAAAGAAGCTGAAAGCTATCCAGATCAACAATTTGCAATAATTGATGAAACTTATGAAGATATTCCAAAAAATGTAACACCAATACTATTTAAAGAAAATGAAGCAACATTCTTAGCAGGTCTTGTAGCAGGTAAGATGACTAAAACTAATAATGTAGGATTCTTAGGTGGTATGGAAAATCCAATAATATCAAGATTTGAAAATGGATTTAAGTACGGAGTAAAAACTGCAAATCCAAACGCAAATATAAGTGTACAATATGCAGGTACATTTGGAGATGCGGCTAAAGGTAAATCAATAGCAAATCAAATGTACGGAAATAACACAGATATAATATTATCAGCAGCAGGAGCTACTGGATTAGGTGCTATAGAAGCAGCTAAAGAGAAAGATAAGTATGCTATAGGAGTAGATAGAGATCAAAGTAATTTAGCACCAAAAAATGTATTAACATCAGCATTAAAGAAAGTTAATGTAGGTGTATATGATACAGTTAAAGAATTAGTAGAAGGTAAGTTAAAAGGTGGAGAAGAAAAAGTATACGGACTTAAGCAAGGTGGAGTTGGTATAGTAGAGAAAAAAGATGGATTAATCCCACAAGATGTATTAAACTATGTTAACGAAATGAAAGAAAAAGTTAAAAATGGAGAAATAAAAGTACCTACAACTACAGCAGAATATGAGAAAACTCAAGGATAAATCAAAAGCTAGAGCAAAATTATGCTCTAGCTTTTTTTCTTTAAAGAAGAAAGTACATTACACATAGTATTTATATCATCTTCGCTTAAATCATCGAAGTTTTCCAATCTATTTACTATATCTAGTATAACCATATCTTTATATTCATCTTTACTAAATCTAGCACCAATAACTACATCTTTTAGGCTATCTTGAAGTAGAGAATGATGTTTTTTATGTTTTTTATGGTGATGTCTTATATTTTCCTTTTTTATAAAATATGTAGATAGCGTAGAAGTAAGTGAACCTATAAATCCTATACCAAATATCATAAGAATCGATGCTACTATTCTACCGGAAAAAGTTTTAGGACATATATATCCATATCCTACTGTTGTAACAGTAACTATACTCCACCAAAGAGAATCTCCAATATCCCAATGTTCCAAATAGCTCATAGAAATAGAGCTTAGGAGTATTATTATAACAGCTATAAAAAGAGTATAACTAAAGTTATTAGTTCTTATTAAACGATAAAAATTACTATTACTTCTTTTTATTATGGCTAATATTCTTAGAGCCATAACTAATTTTAATAAGATTACATATTTTCCAATATGGAAATTACTTAAGTTTGATATATATACATATATCGTATGAAAAGGTATTATTGATACTAAATCTATCACGTTATTTTTTATAAAAAACTTTTTATTATTACTAATAATAAATCTAGTTACATAATCTATAACAAAAACTATCCATATAAAGTATGCTACATTTGATAAAAGTAATGATGTTTTGAAGCTAATATGTATAGTTAATTGAATAATTAAAATACTAGCAATCAGTAATGAAAGCATTACCATAGTAAAATTATAGATAATTCGTTTTTTTCTTGTAATTACTAACAAAATAAAACCCCCGACTTATATATGTGATTTGAAATCGAACTATATTAATAATAATTTTAAATTATAAAACACATAATGTCAAAATAACACTTATACGTGAAAAAATTATAAATAAGGCAAAAATAAGTCAAAAAGAAGAACATTAGGAGCAAAATAGTATTAAAATCTAATTAAATTTAAATAAATTACGAACTTAATTTTAAAATAGTAATAAAAAGTTCAAAAAAACTATTGAAAAGAAATGTACCTTATAATATAATCAATAATGTAAAGTTAAGTTAAAGACGAATTATTTAAATAATATTTAATTATAAATTCGAAAATGGAGGTAAAAATGCAGTCAACTCAAACAATGAATAAGGGTGTTCTAGAAAAAGTATTTAAACTATCAGAGCATAATACAAACGTAAAGACTGAGGTTATAGCAGGAATAACGACATTCATGACTATGGCATATATTTTAGTAGTAAATTCAAATATACTTGCAGATGCAGGGATGGATAAAGGTGCAGTATTTGCTGCAACAGCAATAGCAGCATTTATAGGAAGTTGTGCTATGGGATTACTGGCAAATTATCCAATAGGTTTAGCACCAGGTATGGGGCTTAATGCATTCTTTGCTTATACAGTAGTTTTAAGTATGGGGTATAGTTGGCAGTTTGCTCTTTGTGCAGTATTAATAGAAGGAATTATATTTATATTACTTACAATAACTAATGTAAGAGAGAAGATAATAGATTGTATACCAACTGCCTTAAAACATGCAGTAACAGCTGGAATCGGATTATTTATAGCATTTATAGGATTATCAAATGCAGGAATAGTAGTAAACGGAGCTACAATACTTGCACTAGGAGATTTAAAGGATCCTTTAGTTTTACTAACTATATTCGGATTATTATTAACAGCAATACTAATAGCTAGAAATGTAAAAGGAGCATTTTTAGTAGCAATGCTTACTATATCTATTGTAGGAATGGTAGGTGGATTAGTTCCTCCTCCAGAAGGTGTAGTATCAGCTGCACCATCATTAAAGCCAGTATTTATGCAAGCTTTCTCAGTTCCAATGGAACAAATATTTAGCTTTGATATGATAGTAGTTGTATTTACATTCTTATTTGTTGATTTATTTGATACAGTAGGATGTTTAGTAGGGGTTGCTTCAAAGGGTGATATGTTAGATGAAAATGGTAAGTTACCAAAAGCTAAACAAGCATTATTTGCAGATGCAATAGCTACTACAGTAGGAGCATTACTTGGAACATCTACAGTAACAGCTTATGTAGAAAGTGCGGCAGGTATAGGTGAAGGTGGAAGAACTGGATTAACAGCAATAACTACAGGAATATTATTCCTACTAGCATTATTCTTTGCTCCAGTATTTACAGCTATACCAACTCAAGCTACAGCTCCAGTACTTATACTAGTTGGAGTTATGATGGCAAGTTCATTAACTAAGATAGACTTCTCAGATTTTACAAATGCTATACCAGCATTCTTAACATTTGCTATGATGCCACTTGCATATAGTATAGCTGATGGAATAATATTTGGTATAATATCATTTGTAGTTTTAAAGATAGCGACGAAAAGAACAAATGAAATAAATTTATCACTAATAATATTATCAATATTATTTATATGTAAGTTTATATTCTTATAAAATAACAAAAAGCCACTCAGTGAGTGGCTTTTTTCATGCTAAGAAAATTATGAATTAAATTAATGATTAAATCTGTAGAGTACATAAATTATAATTTATTACAAATTAGCTAAAGTATAGTTAGAAATACAAATAAATGTTAAACTAAAGATAGAAACATCTATGAGAAGAAGGTAATATATAAAGGAGGGTGCATTTACTATGTTTGGAATAATAGTAAATATATTTTTAATAGTCATGGGGATATATACTATATATTCAACAAATAAAGTAAGAAAGAATGGGGTTATACCATCCTCTAATCTTACGTTTAGTTGTATAGAAAAAATGAAAGATAATGAGGAATATAAAAAATACTACATAAGACTTAATTACACTATAGGATTTTTACTAATAATAGAAGGGACTATATTCACTATAGATAAATATTATAAGCTACCAGAGATGTTAATTACAATTTTACTATTTTCATGTTTGATTTATATGTTTACTATTATATGGAAAACATTTAGTTTTCTTCCTAGTTATAAGAACAAAAATAGATAAAAAAATAGCTACTTTTACATTTTTAAAAGTAGCTATTTTTTATTAACTATTTATATTAGAATCTTAAATACTCTAACTCATTAGATAAACTTATATTAAAAATATAAGATAAAGAAATTTCATTTAAAAAATCTTTTTTATCTTCGTTATCTAAATTTATTAAATTAAGCTTTTGATGATACATCATTACAAAGGCTTTTAAATCTGGTATTTTATCAAAGACATAATAGTTAAGTCCATCATCACTAATATTGTACTTAGATTTAACTATTTCAAATATTGTTCTGCCACCAAATAAATCTGCTAAATATCTAGTATATGCATGAGCAACTAATAAATTAGGATTTATTTTAGATAACTCATTTAATCTATTAACAAAGACCTTAGTTGAATCACAAATTTCCATTGAGTTAAATTTATCTCCTAATAAGAACTTAGAATCTTTTAGTAAAGACTCAGCTCTAAAAACTTCGGGAGTTATAAACTCTTTTAAAACTTCATTATCTTCATGTTTTCTTAAATTATCTTCTATAGCTTTATATACAAAGTAAAGGTTGTAGATATACTCACCATATGTTTCAATAGTAGCATTACCATCTACTAATCTTTTTATGAACCCTGTATTCTCTGCCATATCATGTAATTTTTTTGTGTCACTTTGAATTGTTTTTAGGAAATTCATATCCATAAAATCATCTTCTTTCTTCATAATTTTAATTATCTACTAAATTTATACCTAATAAGTAATAAGCTAAACCAAAATTATAAAAATTTTTACAATATAGACCGAAAAATGTTTAAAAATCAACTAAGTCGTTAGATAAATAAAGTAGAGGGCCTAATGAAAGATAATTTCATATAAAACATAATTTAATTATACATTTATCGAACAATATATAATTAAATTATGTAAATGATAATTAAATATCGAATTTAATCAACAAAAAACAAAATAAATACTTGATTATATGTGAATATTAATATAAAATTTAAATATAAAGTTCGAATTATAGTGCGGATTAAATATATCGTATTTATAATAAAAAAACGGAGGGAATTTAAAATGAAAGTAGCAGTAGTTATGGGTTCCAAATCAGATTATCCTAAATTAGAAGAAGGAATAAATTTATTAGAAAAGTATGATGTAGAAGTAGTAGTTAGAGCTTTATCGGCACACAGAACGCCAAAGCAACTTATGAGTTTCTTAGAAGAAATAGAAGACAATACAGACGTAATAATAGCAGCAGCAGGAAAGGCAGCACATCTACCAGGGGTAATAGCATCTCATACATTAATACCTGTAATAGGTTTACCAATAAAATCATCTACTATGGATGGTTTAGATTCACTTTTATCAATAGTTCAAATGCCTAAGGGAATACCAGTAGCAACTGTGACTATAGACCTAGGGCTCAATGCAGCTTTAATGGCACTTCAAATAATGAGTATAAAATATCCAAAATTAAAAGAAGATTTAAAATTATATAGAGAAGAAATGGAAGCTAAAGTATTAGAAGATGATAAAAATTTAAGGGGGAATTAATTATGTTATTATACGAGGGAAAAGCTAAACAAATATATTCTACAGAAAATGAAAATGAGTACATAGTTCATTACAAGGATGATGCAACTGCATTTAATGGGGAGAAGAAAGCTGAAATATCATCAAAAGGGATATTAAATAATAAAATATCAACAATAATATTTGAAATGTTACACAAAGAACAAATCAAAACACACTTCATAAAAAACTTATCAGAAAGAGAAATGTTAGTTAATAAAGTAGAAATTTTACCACTAGAAGTTATAGTAAGAAATATAACAGCAGGATCATTTTGTAAGAGATTTGGAATAGAAGAAGGGATAGTTTTAGAAGAGCCAATTTTTGAGTTATGCTACAAAAATGATGAATATGGGGACCCAATGCTAAACGATGATCATGCAGTAGCTATGAAATTAGCAACTAGAGAAGAAATAGATTTTATAAGAAAAGAAACTCTAAAGATTAATGAAGTTATGAAAGATTTTTTCTTAAAAATGAATTTAAAGCTGGTAGATTTTAAGTTAGAGTTTGGTAAAGATAGTGAAGGAAATATAATTTTAGCCGATGAAATATCTCCTGATACATGTAGACTTTGGGATGTAGATACTAATGAAAAATTGGATAAAGATAGATTTAGAAGAGATTTGGGAGACCTTGTACAAGGATATGAAGAAGTCCTTGCAAGAATGAGTAATTAGGGGGATATAATATGTGCGGAATAGTAGGTATATATTCAAATAAAGATATATCTAAAGAATTATATTATTCTTTGTACTCTATGCAACATAGAGGTCAAGAGAGCTGTGGTATAGCAGTAGTTGATAATGAAAAAATAAACTACAAAAAAGATATGGGATTAGTATCAGATGTATTCAAGGAAAAAGATTTAACAGAGTTAAAAGGAAATATGGGAATAGGACATGTAAGATATTCAACTGCTGGTGGAAGTTATATGGCTAATTGTCAGCCATTAGTTGGGAGTTGTAGAAAGAGAAAATTAGCTTTAGCTCATAATGGTAATTTGGTAAATGCAAACTATTTACGAGATATGTTAGAAGAAGATGGATATATGTTTCAAGCTAATTCTGATACAGAGGTAATTTTATATATACTTGCTAGATATTATAAAGGTGATATAGTAGATAGTTTAAAAATAACAATGGATTATATAAAAGGGGCATACTCACTAGTAATAATGGGTGAAGATGAACTTGTAGCAGTTAGAGATCCTCATGGATTTAGACCATTAATATTAGGTAAGAAAGATGAAAAATTTATATTTGCATCTGAGGATTGTGCAATAGATATAATAGGTGGAGAAGTTATAAGGGACGTAGAGCCAGGAGAAATAATAGTTATAAAAAATGGAAAAATGAAGTCTTATTTTTATTCTGAAAATTATAAAACAGTGAAAAGAAGTTGCATATTTGAACATATATATTTTGCTAGAAATGATGCAACTATAGATAATGTAAACGTATATGATTTCAGAATTAAATGTGGAGAAATTTTAGCTAAGGATGATAGCGTTAAAGCTGATATAGTTGTACCAGTTCCAGATTCAGGGTGGGCAGGGGCAATAGGATATTCAAATGCTAGTGGACTACCTGTGAGTGAAGGATTAGTCAAAAATAGATATGTAGGAAGAACATTTATAAAACCTACTCAAGAAGAAAGAGAAATTGGGGTAAAGATAAAGCTTAATCCTTTGGCGAGTGTAGTTAAAGGAAAGTCAGTAATACTTGTAGATGATTCGATAGTCAGAGGAACAACTTCAAGAGCAATAGTAAAATCTCTAAAGGATGCAGGAGCTAGTGAAATTCACCTTAGAATAACATCACCTCCAGTTAAGTATTCTTGCTACTATGGAATAGATACACCAAATCGTTCAAAGTTAATAGCATCACAACATGATATAGAAGGAATTAAAGAATATATAGGGTGTGATTCATTAGAATTCTTAGAAATAGAAGGAATGTTAGAAGCTACTGAACAAAAATCTACATTCTGTAAAGCTTGTTTTGATGGAGATTATCCAGTTAAGAAAATCGATAGGGAGGAATTATGCCATGCTAACATATAAGCAATCTGGGGTAGATATAGATGAGGGAAATAGAGCAGTAGACCTTATAAAAGGAAAGATAAAATCTACCTATGACAGCAATGTAATAGGAGATTTAGGAAACTTTAGTGGATTATATAGTTTAAAAGATTTTACGACTATGAAAGAACCAGTATTACTATCATCTACAGATGGAGTTGGGACGAAGTTAAAATTAGCTCAAATGTTAGATAAACATGATACCGTTGGAATAGATTTAGTTGCCATGTGTGTTAATGATTTAATATGCCAAGGTGCAAAACCATTATTTTTCTTAGATTATATAGCTACTGGAAAGCTAGTTGCAGAGCAAGTAGAACAAATAGTTTCTGGAATAGCAGAAGGATGTAAAATGGCAGGAGCAGCACTTATAGGTGGAGAAACTGCTGAAATGCCAGGTATGTATTCTGATGATGAATATGACTTAGCAGGATTCTCAGTTGGAATAGCTGACAAAGAAAAAATAGTATCTGGTCAAAATGTTAAAAATGGAGATGTGCTTATAGGAATATCATCAAGTGGAGTTCATAGTAATGGATATTCTTTTATAAGAAAGATTTTCTTAGATACATATAATTATAAATTAGAACAGTATATAGAAGAAATAGGGATGACTTTAGGAGAATCACTTTTAACTCCTACTAAAATATATGTAGGATTGGTTTTAGATTTAATAAATAAATTTGAAATAAAGTCTATAGCTCATATAACAGGTGGAGGAGTTATAGAGAACATACCTAGAGTTATACCTAAAGGTTTAGGTATAGATATCAATAAAAGTTCATGGGAAAAACCACCTATATTCAAAATGATAGAAGAATTTAATTCTATAGAAGAAAGAGAACTTCATAAGAGTTTTAACATGGGAATTGGATTAGTATTAGTTGTAGATAGAGAAAGAGCAGAAGAAGTTGTAAATTATATAAATACTAGAGAGCAAGAAATAAATATAGATGAAAAATACAAGGGCTTAATGAAAGATAAAGCATATATAATTGGAAAGGTTGTAGATACGCATGAAGGAGTAAATTTATGCTAAATATTGGAGTTTTAGTATCTGGTGGAGGAACTAACCTACAATCAATTATTGATGAAACTAAGTTGGGAAACATAAAAGGCAACGTTAGTGTTGTAGTATCAAACAAAGAAAATGCCTATGCTCTACAAAGAGCAAAGCATAACAATATAGATGCAATATATGAAACTAATGAAGACAAGATTATAGAAATACTAAAAGCGCATGAAGTTGATTTAGTAGTTTTAGCAGGATACTTAAAGATAATAAGTCCTAAGTTCGTATCAGAATTTAAAAATAAGATTATAAATATACACCCATCATTAATACCTTCATTTTGTGGGGAAGGTTATTATGGAGAAAAAGTACATCAAGCAGTTATAGATTATGGGGTTAAATTTACAGGAGCAACAGTTCATTTTGTAAATGAAGTTGCAGATAATGGACCAATAATAATGCAGAAAATAGTTGAAGTTAAGCAAATTGATGATGTAAAAACATTAGCAAAAAAAGTATTAGAAGTTGAACATGAAATATTAAATGAAAGTATAAGATTGTTCTGTGAAAATAAATTAAGTATTGTGGGTAGGAGAGTGTTTATAAATGAGTAAAAAAGCATTAATAAGTGTGACAGATAAAAGTAGAGTAGTAGAATTTGCTAGAGAGCTAAATAATCTAGGGTATGAAGTTATATCTACAGGTAATACATTTAAAACACTAATAGAAAATGGAGTAAAAGCTATAACTATTGAGGATGTAACAAAGTTTCCTGAAATGTTAGATGGAAGAGTTAAAACACTAAATCCATATATACATGGAGGAATACTTTATAAAAGAGATGAAAAATCTCATGTTGATACAATAAATGAATATAATATAGGCTCAATAGATTTAGTAGTAGTTAATCTATATGATTTTGAAGGAACTCTAAAAGCAGGTAAAAGCCATGAACAGATGATAGAAAATATAGATATTGGTGGGCCATCTATGATACGTTCAGCAGCTAAAAATTATAAAGATGTAACTATATTAGTAGATGTAAATGATTATGACATGATAATAGAAAAATTAAAAAATAATGATTTAAGTTTAGAAGATAGAAAAAGATTAGCGTATAAGGCTTTTTCTACAACAGCTAGATATGATGCACTTATATCAACTTACTTTGCAGAGCAAGTAGGAGATACTTATCCTGAAATATTAAATTTAACATTCCAAAAAGAAGAAGCTTTAAGGTATGGCGAAAATCCACATCAAAATGGTATTTTATATACTCAACCAAATGCTAAAAACTCAATATTAAATTATGAACAATTAAATGGAAAAGAGCTTTCATTTAACAATATAAATGATTTACATGGATGTTTGGAGGTAATGAGAGAGTTTAAAGATAGCAAAGATGTTGTTAGTGTAGCTATTAAACATACTAATCCATGTGGAGTAGGAGTAGGAAAAGATAGTTTAGAGGCTTACAAAAAATGTTATGAGGCTGACAAAGTATCTATATTTGGTGGAATAGTAGGAATAACTTCAACTGTTGATGCAAAAACTGCAAAGATGATGAATGACATATTCTTAGAAATAGTAGTAGCATATGATTACACGAAAGAAGCTCTAGATATATTAAAACAAAAGAAAAACCTTAGAGTTTTAAAGTTAGCTAAAATAGAAAAGAGTTTACAACCATATGATATGAAATATCTTGATGGAAAATTATTAATACAAGATAGAAACAATACTTTAGCTCAAAAGTGTCAAGTGATGACAGAAGCCAGACCAAGTGAAAGTCAATTAAAAGATATGGAATTTGGTATGAAAGTAGTAAAAAATATGAAGTCAAATGCAATAGCTATAGTTAAAGATGGTCAAACTTTAGCTCTAGGATGTGGCCAAACTTCAAGAATATGGGCATTAAAAAATGCTCTAGAAAATAATAAAGATAAAGACTTTAGGGGAGCAATACTTGCATCAGATGCATTCTTCCCGTTTAGCGATTGTGTAGAACTAGCACACGAATATGGAATAGATGCAATAGTTCAGCCAGGTGGTTCTATGAAAGACCAAGAATCTATAGATGCTTGTAATAAAAATCAAATGACTATGGTGTTTACAGGAATAAGACATTTTAAACACTAGGGGGGAAACTATGAAGGTATTAATTGTAGGTGGTGGCGGTAGAGAACACGCTATAGCTTGGAAACTAAGTAAAGAAAAAAATATAGAAAAAATATACTGTGCTCCAGGGAATGCCGGGATTTCAGAAGTAGCAAAGTGTATAGATATAAACGATAGTGATATAGATAAACTTTTAGCATTTGCTAAAGAAAATAAGATAGATTTAACAATGGTAGGACCAGAAGTACCGCTTGTAAAAGGAATTGTAGATGAATTTGAAAAGTGTGGACTTAGAATATTTGGACCTAACAAAGAATGCGCTAGACTCGAAGGAAGTAAGGCTTTTTCTAAAGACTTTATGATAAGATATAATATACCTACTGCAAAGTATAGAGAGTATACAAATATAGAAGACGCTAAAAATGAGATAGACACTTTTGGATATCCAGTAGTAATAAAAGCAGATGGATTAGCGGCTGGTAAAGGTGTTGTTATACCACAAAATAGAGAAGAAGCAATACAAGCTTTACATGAAATGATGAGTCATAAAAAGTTTGGAGAAGCTGGAAATAAAATAGTTGTAGAAGAGTTTTTAAAAGGTATAGAAACATCAATATTAGCTTTTGTAGATAATAACACTATAATTCCTATGGTAAGTGCAAAAGATCACAAAAAAGTATACAACAATGAAGAAGGCCCTAATACTGGTGGAATGGGAACTTTTTCTCCAAGTGAAATATATACAGATAAATTAGCTAAGGAAATAGAAAAGGAAATATTGTTAAAAACTTTAGAAGGGTTTAAAAAGGATAGATTAGATTATAAAGGTATATTATTTATTGGTCTTATGATAACTGAAGAAGGTGCTAAAGTCCTTGAATATAATGTAAGATTTGGAGATCCAGAAACTCAATCAGTATTATTTAGACTAGAAACAGATTTAAATAATATAATTGAAGCAATACTAGACAATAAGTTAAATGAAATAGATATAGTCTATAAAAAAGAAGAGTCTGTTTGTGTGATGCTTACATCTGGAGGATATCCAGATAACTATGAAAAAGGAAAAGTCATAGAAGGTCTTAATAAATTAGATGATGACATAGTAGTGTTTCATAGTGGGACTAAGCTCATAGATGGAAAACTAGTAACTAATGGTGGTAGAGTACTAGGTATAACTTCTAGTGCACCTACTGTAGAAGAGGCAGCAAAAAAAGTTTATGAAAATATTAAAAGAATAAATTTTGAAGGAATGCACTATAGAACAGATATAGGAATAACATTGTGCGAAGAATTAATTTAAATATATTTTAAACTTGTAATAGAATTTTTTCTAGTATGTTATATGTATTAAGTATGGCATACTAGAAATTGCTAAATTTAATTAAAAAAGTAATTCGTTAACAGGTTATTTAAATTTTAAGAAAAAATAAGATTTGAATAATGTGTTAATGAATTACTCAATGGAGTCAAAATTTAATTTTATAAAAGGGAGATAAGATATGTTAAATACTATAAGTTTAGAGTCAAGTGTTAGAAGAATATTTGTAGAAAAAAGACCAGGATTCGATCTTGAAGCTAAAGCTTTAAAAAAGGATTTAATAGAAAGCTTACATATAAAGGGAATAGAAAGTATAAGAATTTTAAATAGATATGATATAGAAGGAATAGATTATGAAGTATATAAAAAAGCATCTCAAACAGTATTCTCAGAGCCAAATTTAGATATTGTTTATCATGAAACATTAGATGTTACAAATAGTGATGAAACAAAGGAAAGAATATTTGCTATAGAATATTTACCAGGGCAGTATGATCAAAGAGGGGATTGGGCAAGTCAATGTATTCAAATAGTCAATCAAGGAATAAGACCAACTATAAATACAGCTAAAGTATATATACTTAGTGGAAATATAAGTGATGAAAATTTTAATAGAATAAAAGAATATTGTATAAATCCTGTAGATAGTAGAGAGGCATCATTAGAAAAGCCAGAATCATTAAAAATAGAAAGTGAAATACCAACAGACGTAGAAGTACTAAATGGATTTATAGAATTAAAAATAGATGGATTAAAAGAGTTTTTAAATAGTAATGGCTTAGCAATGACATTAGGTGATTTAGAACATATACAAAACTATTTTAGAGATACAGAAAAAAGAAATCCAACCATAACAGAAATAAAAGTATTAGATACCTATTGGTCAGACCATTGTAGACATACTACTTTTATGACAGAAATAGAAGATGTAAAAATAGAAGATGGTAAATATACAGATATAGTAAAAGAAGCTTATGATATGTATCTTAATTCAAGAAATAAGGTTTATGTAGATAGACAAAAAGATATATGTCTAATGGATATAGCGACAATAGCCATGAAAGAATTAAGAAAAGATGGGAAGTTAGAAGATTTAGATGTAAGTGAAGAAATAAATGCTTGCAGCATAAATGTAGATGTTGAGATAAATGGGAAAGTCGAGCCATACTTAGTAATGTTTAAAAATGAAACACACAACCATCCAACAGAGATAGAACCTTTTGGAGGCGCAGCTACTTGCCTAGGTGGAGCAATAAGAGACCCATTATCAGGAAGAAGCTATGTATATCAAGCAATGCGTGTTACAGGAAGTGCAGACCCTAGAACAACTTTAGAAAATACACTACCTGGAAAGCTTATGCAAAGAAAAATAACTACGGAAGCAGCTCATGGATACAGTTCTTATGGTAATCAAATAGGATTAACAACAGGTCAAGTTGCTGAAGTTTATGATGAAGATTTTGTTGCTAAAAGAATGGAAATAGGCGCAGTTATAGCAGCAGTTCCAAAGGAAAATGTAATTAGAGAAATTCCTAAAGGTGGAGATATAGTAATACTTCTTGGAGGAAAGACAGGAAGAGATGGATGTGGAGGAGCAACTGGTTCATCTAAAGAGCATAGTGAAAAATCTTTAACTACTTGTAGTGCAGAGGTTCAAAAAGGAGATGCTCCAAACGAAAGAAAGATACAAAGGTTCTTTAGAAATAAAGAAGTTGCTCAAATGATAAAAAGATGTAACGACTTTGGAGCTGGTGGAGTTTGTGTTGCTATAGGAGAGGTTGCAGATAGTATAGATATTAATTTAGATTTAGTTCCTAAAAAATATGATGGACTTGACGGTACTGAAATAGCTATATCAGAGTCTCAAGAACGTATGGCAGTAGTTGTTGAAGCTAAAAATAAAAAAAGATTTATAGAATTAGCAAGAAAAGAAAACTTAGAGGCTACTCATGTAGCTACAGTTACAGACAGTGGATATATGAGAATGTTCTGGAATGACAAAGCGATAGTAAATATAAGTAGAAACTTCCTAGAAACTAATGGGGTTAAACAGACTACAAAAGTACATGTAGACAAAGTGGACGAAGAAAATCCATATTTCAGAAGTATAAAAAATGAAGATATAAGCATAAAAGAAAGATTTATAAATGTATTATCAGATTTAAATGTATGCTCACAAAAAGGACTAGTTGAAAGATTTGATAACACAATAGGTTCAAATACAGTTTTAATGCCATTTGGAGGAAAGCACCAAGCAACACCAGCTCAAGGGATGGTAGCAAAAATACCTGTATTTGGTGGAGAAACTAATACATCAACTATAATGACTTATGGATACAATCCAAAGATAGGAAAATGGAGTCCATTCCATGGTGCATTATATGCAGTAGTAGAATCTGTGTGTAAAGTTGTGGCTATTGGGGGTAACTATAGTTCGATTAGGCTTACTTTACAAGAATATTTCGAAAAACTTGGGGATGACCCAACTAAATGGGGCAAACCATTTGCAGCACTTTTAGGAGCATATTATGCTCAAAATAGACTAGAAATACCTGCAATAGGTGGCAAGGACAGTATGTCTGGAACATTCAAAGATATAGATGTACCACCAACATTAGTATCATTTGCTGTTGATACTGTGGATGCAGAAAAAGTAGTATCTTCAGAGTTTAAGAAAAGTAATTCACAAGTTGTTATGTTATACACAGACAAACTAGATAACGGTGTGATTAACTTTGATTTATTAAAGAAAAACTTAAATAAAGTAACAGAACTTATACACAATAAGCAGGTGTTATCAACATATGCACTAGGATATGGTGGAGTAGGTGAAGCTATAAGTAAGATGGCATTTGGTAATAAGGTAGGATTTAAGTTTGAACAAGGAGTTACTAACCTATTTGAAACGGGATATGGAAATATAGTTCTTGAATTGTCCAAAAATGATTTAAGTATATTAGAAGGATATGACTATATAGTCCTAGGTACAACAATAGAAGAAGAAAAAATATTTATTGAAAATGAAGAAATATGCTTAGATGAATTATATAAAGCTCATTGTGACACCCTAGAGCCTATATTCTCAACAAAGTCATTAAATATAAAAGACAAAGTAGAAACTATAAACTTTATATCTCAAGGTGAAGGTAAAAAATCTTCTATAACAATTGCTAAACCAAGAGTATTTATACCTACATTCCCAGGAACAAACTGTGAATATGATTCAGCTAGAGCATTTGAAAAAGTTGGAGCGAAAGCAAATATAGAAGTATTTAGAAACTTAACATACAATGATATAGAAGAATCTATTGATACAATAGTAAAAGAAATAGGAAAGTCTCAAATAATAATGTTACCTGGAGGCTTTAGTGCAGGTGATGAGCCAGATGGTTCTGGTAAGTTTATAGCAACAGTGTTTAGAAATGAAAAAGTAAAAGAAGCTGTAAATGAATTTTTAACTAAACAAGATGGATTAATGCTAGGAATATGTAATGGATTCCAAGCACTTATAAAACTTGGGTTAGTACCATATGGTGAAATAAGGGATACATTAGTAGATGCACCAACACTTACTTATAATAATATAGGAAGACATCAAGCTAAAGTTGTAAGAACAAGAATAGCATCAAACAAGTCTCCTTGGTTATCAGGAACAGAAGTAGGAGATACTCATAGTATAGCAATATCTCATGGAGAAGGTAAGTTTGTAGCTAGTGAAGAAGTTATGAAAGAACTAATAGCTAATGGACAAATAGCTACTCAGTATGTAGATTTTGACAATAATCCTACTTATGATATAGAGTTTAATCCAAATGGTTCATTCTATGCAGTAGAAGGAATAACTAGTATTGATGGAAGAATACTTGGTAAGATGAGTCACTCTGAAAGAGTTGGCAACCATGTAATGAAAAATATATTAGGAGAAAAAGAACAAAGAATATTTGAAAGTGGAGTAAATTACTTTAAATAAAATATAGAAAATAGACTATCTAAGTTTTTAGATAGTCTATTTTAATTTAAATTTAAAATAATTAAATTATAAAAAATGAAACCATATAGTATAATGAATTGTCTAATTAGTGTAAAGGTAATTACCAAATACTAAAAAGGAGTAAATAAATGCTAAAGGAATTAAAAGTAAAAAGGGCTATAAGGGGAGATGAAAAAGCTTTTATAGAAATAATTGATGACATAAAAGACAATCTATATACAATAGCATATTCATATGTAAAAAATGAACAAGATACTCTAGATATAGTTCAAGAGACAGTATATAAAGCTTATATATCAATAGATACACTTAAGAAGGCTAAATATTTCGATACTTGGATAACAAGAATACTTATAAATATATCTATAAATACAATAAATAAAAATAAAAAAGTTACATACTTAGAAGAACAAAATCAAATTGAAGGGCCTGATAAAGAAATAGATATAGACCAAAAGCTAGATGTAATCAATGTTTTAGATGAGCTTGAAGAAAAACATAAAAAGGTAATAGAGCTTAAATATTTTGATGATTTAACTTTAAATGAAATATCTAATAAGTTGGGTATACCAATAGGAACTACAAAAACTTATTTAAACAGAGGTTTAAAAAGATTGAGATCATTAGTTGGGGAGGAAAATATATAATGAAAAATAATATAAATATACCTAAAGAAAAGTTAAATCAAGCAGTTTCAAGAGGAATAGAAAAAGGTAGACAAGAAAAACCAATGAAAATAAGAAATAGTTCTATGATAATAAAAAGAGTGGCAAGTGTAGTGGTAATTGGTGGGATAAGTTTGGGATTAACTTTCCCAGTAGTAGTACAAGCATTTCCTAATATAGAAAGTGCCATAATAGACTTTGTAGAAAGTGTTTTACCAAAATCATATAGCAATAAATTAAAACATGAAAGTAAAAAAAATAACATAGTAATTTCTGATGGCAAAGCCATTGTAACACTAGAAAATAGTACATTAGATAACTATCAATTTATTGCCAATATGATAATTGAAAGTGATTTTTTTAAGCAATACGAAGAAAGTGACCTAGAACATAACTTATATGCAAATTTAGAAGTTAGTATAGGGGATAATAAAAATATTGTAGGCTGGGGAGCACATATAAGAAAAATAGATGATAATAAGGCTAGCTTAGTAGTAACTGCCGATGTAGGAGATATAAAACTAGAAGATAATGTAGATGTATATATAAAATTACAAGGTTTAGAAATACAGTCAAATGAATGGAAAAGTAATGATATAAAAGAGTTAAAAGGAAATTGGGATTTTTCTTTTAAAACAGATAAGGTAGAATCTATAAAGAGAATTAACATAAAAGATGAAATAGAGTTAGACGGTAAAACTATGACTTTAGAGAGTATAGAAGTAACGCCACTAGCTAGTTATATAAAATTGACAGCAGATGAGAATATATCTGATAAGTGGGTATTTGCTTCATATAAAATAGTAGATAATAATGGTAAAGCATATAGAAATGCTCAGATAGATGGTCATACAGATGAAAAAGCATGGAATTTCACAATAGCAATTTATGATGATTTATCTAATATTGAAAGTTTAAAAATAACTCCTTACACTGATGAACAATCTATACCGAGCAAAATTCATGGTCAAGATATAATCAAGATGACTACTACAATGGATGAAGGTAGTGAAGTAGAAGATATAATAGTTTCTAGACCTGTTGAAAAAAGAGATTTAAATGTGGATGCAAAACCTGCACACAAATATGAAGGAGAAAAAATTAGCTATAATTTAAACATAGATAAAGAAAAAAAATTCTATACTATTGATGAATTGATAGGAAAAAGTATTAATACAGGAGATGGAACAAGCGTCACGATAAAAGATATAACTGTAAATGATAAAAACACAACTATAATGCTAAAAGTGAATGGAGATTACAATGTTTTAAGTCAAGTAGTGTTATTTGATGAAGATATGAGAGATATTTATAGTGGAATATATGTAACACATAAGGGAAAATGGCCATCGAATAGCCATTGGAATAATGCAAAAGATACACATTATGCAAGTGGACTAGCTACATTTATAATTGATAAAATAGACGTTAATAAAAAATATAAATTAGCAGTACCTATTCAAAAAGAAATTAATTTAAACTCCGGTCATACTATGAATATTAATTTAAAATAATAGATTACAAGAGAAAGTGTAAAGTAAAATATGCTTTCTCTTTTTTACGCTTAAGGAAATTATGATACTTAAAAAACTATGGGTAACTATTGCAGTTAAGAAATACCAATCAGTTTGTATAGCGTAAAAAAGATATTTTAACCAATGGACGAAGTCGTTGGCGATATGAAGTGTAGCGCCCACGCAGTGGCTTAAGCGAAGCGAATTTTTTATTGATTATAAAAGGAATGAGTTAATAAATAGTTTATATTAAAAGTATAAAATTAATACTGTCACGAATAGTATGAAAATATTAATTAAAAAATAAAAAATTTTGCAACTATATAAACACCTCATTCATCTAATATATGTGATCATGATTACGGGGGAGGGTAAAATGATTGAAAATATAGCTATGAAAAAGATTAAATTTTTTAATAAAAAACAAAGAGAATATAATGAGTACAAACTAATAGAACAAGCTCAAAGTGGTTGTGATGAGTCTTTTGAAAAAATAATAAATATGTACAAAGAATATCTTTATAAAACAGCATTTTTGTATACTAAAAATGAGCATGATGCATTAGATATTTATCAAGAAACTGTATATAAAGCATATATAAATATTTCCAAACTTAGGAATCAAAATCTATTTAAGACTTGGATAACTAAAATACTTATAAACAATGTAAATATGAAAAATAGGCATTATAGTAAATTTCAAGATGAGGAAGTTGAAGACTACATAGGGGAAATATCTTATTCGAGCATAGAAGAAAATATAGATTTATATGATGCAATAGATTCATTAGATGAAAAATATAAAACACCTATAATACTTCAATACTTTCAAGATTTAACAACATCTCAGATTGCAGAAGTTATGGAGTGTAATGAAAATACAGTAAAATCATACATAAGAAGAGGTAAAAAGAAGTTATACGATATATTGAAGGAGGAAAATAATGAGTAAATTTGATGATATAAAAATTCCAAGCAATATAGATGAAGTAACTAAAAATGCAATTAAGAGAGGTATTGATTATAATAAAAGAAGAAAATATAAAGAACTAGGAATAGCATCAATTACAATACTTGCTATAGGAACTGGAATAATTGGAGTGGGCATAATGAATCCTTCTATAGCTGATTCTATACCTATAATAAAAAACATATTAAATTATTTCTATGATAATAAAGAGTCTTTATATGAGTCAGATAAAAAAGATTTAGAAAAAACAGGAGTAGATTTAAATTTAACTGTAGAAGATAAAGGAATAGAGTTTACAATAAACAGTATATCGGTAGATGATAATTATATTACTATCTTCCATACAGTAAAAACTGATAAGAATATAAAAGAAATAGACAAATCGTATAAAGAAGCATATTTTGCAAATCCTATAGAAAAGCTATATATAGACGGTAAAGATGTAATAGAAGGAGAAATAATAGAGCAAGAAGCTACATATGTATCTGACAATGAATTAAAAGGTATGAGAAAAATAGATGTAAGCAATATTGAGATACCTAATAATACTGAGATTGAGCTACGAATTGATGAAATATTTGGAACTAAAGGGAATTGGAGTATATTTA
Organism: Romboutsia sp. 1001713B170131_170501_G6; assembly: GCF_015668195.1. Classification (NCBI taxonomy): domain Bacteria; kingdom Bacillati; phylum Bacillota; class Clostridia; order Peptostreptococcales; family Peptostreptococcaceae; genus Romboutsia; species Romboutsia sp. 1001713B170131_170501_G6. The sequence continues at coordinate 22,773 of NZ_JADPFC010000006.1, read as the reverse complement.
CTAAGGTAGATAAATCTAGAGCTATTGAAGAAACATATAATTATGATATAAATAAAGACTTTATAGTAAATAGTACTTATGACTATGACGGGAAAAAAGTAGACGTAAACCATAATATAAATATAGAAAAAGTAATAATATCTCCACTTGCAAATAAAATAGTTATAAATGAAAAGAGCACTAAAACTTTTGATGATTGGAGTCCTATGTTAGGAAATTCATTTGCGTTATTTGATCAAGATGGAAAATCATTGGATGTAGTAGATAAAGGAGGTAGTGGACCGAACCCAGAAACTGGGATAGCAACTAACTCATATGAATTTTTAAAGGCAGATAAAAATACAAAATCATTGACATTAGTTCCTATATCATATGATGAAACAATAGAAAATTACGATTTAGAACCACAAAGTATAGATAAATTACCAATAGTATTTGAAACTAGTGAACATGGAAAACTAATTGTAGAAGATATCCAGATTACAGATAAAGAAATAAGATATACTTACTATAAAGATGGTGTAGAACCACGTTATGCTCAATTGTGGTTCTTTGATAAAGATGGAAAAGAATTAAATATAAGTAGCACTATAAAAGAATCAATAGATAGAAGAACAGGTAGATACACAACAATACTGGACCTTGAAGGACACGATAATAATTTAGATGATATAAGAAATATAAGCAAAGTATCTACTTTTACACAAAATTCTATGAGACTATTATATGATAAGCAAATAAAAATAGATTTAGAAAAAGATAATAATAAATAGAAATATAAAGGCTACTTTATAAAAATGAGTAGCTTTTATTTTTCTATGTAAGATTAACTAAATAATTTAAACTCCAGCTATTATATTAATATCTAAACAAAGTAGAAGAATGGCAGAGATGAAATCTCAATTTGCAGGAATGAACTTTGGTATGGATTTTGAAGAAGAGAAAACATTAGTTATAAACAACAATAGTTCTATAATCAAAAATCTTATTACATTAAAAGATAATGAAAGTAAGAAAGAACAAGTAGAGTTAATTTGTAATCAGATAGTAGATATAGCATTATTGTCTAATAAAGAATTAAGTCCAAGTGAATTAGATGAACTTATAAAAAGAAATAATAAATTAATGGAACAATTTAATATCTATATAGAATATAAAAAAATCGTAGAGAACATAAAAATCTCTATGATTTTTTTATTTTAAATTTGTAAAACTATATATAAATACCATGTTAATATTGGTAAAAAATAAAATTATTACAGTTTAAAAACATTCTATCAATCTGTATAATAAGGTGCTATAATATGCAAAGGAAACTGAAAATTAAATAATGTTCAAGCTAGAGAAATAGACTATAAATAGCCTTATCTGTAGCTATTTATGGTGAAATTAAAGGGGGATAAAAATAAGGAGATGAAAATAGAACAAGTTCTAAACGTACCAATACATAAAGTATGGGCAAAGTTTGTAATTGCATCAGTTATTGGTGTTGTACTAAATACTATTTATACTATGGTAGATGGTATATTTGTAGGTCAGGGAGTGGGAGAGGTAGGTCTTGCAAGCGTTAATATAGTTTGGCCAGCTGTAACTGTTATAGTTGGAACAGGCCTTATGATAGGGATTGGGTCAAGTAGCATAATTGCCATACATATTGGAAAACAAGATAAAGAAAGTGCTCAAAAGTGTTTAGGAACATCTGTAACATCTATAGTACTAATAGGCGCAATAATTATGATTTTAGGGTTTATGTTTAGAGAGCCTATACTTAAGATGTTAGGGGCAGAAAAAGATACTATAGAAAATGCAAGAGAATATTATAGTGTAATTTACTTAATAACCATACCATATTTGTTTTCAACAGCACTAAATCCAATAGTAAGAGCAGATGGTAGACCACAGTTATCAATGATGATGATAGGAATAGGTGCTATTTGTAATATCATATTAGACTGGGTGCTTGTTATGAAACTTGGATATGGGGTTAAGGGTGCTGCTATGGCAACTAGTGCTAGTATATTTATATCAACAGTTGTATCACTATACTACTTTGTAAAAGGAAACGCTAATATAAAGATTAAGAAAGAGTATTTAAAAATAGATGTAAGTATATTAAAAGAAATACTTAAAATAGGATTTGTAAGTTTTGCAATACAGTTATCATACGGAATAATATTATTTGTTCAAAATAAAACAATGTACTTATATGGAACTACGGTAGATGTTGCTATATATACAGTTGCAACTTATATTAATTGTTTCTTAGTTAATACTTGCATGGGTATATCTCAAGGACTACAACCTCTTATAGGATATCATTATGGAGCGAACAAAATAAAGAGAATGAGACAATTATTATATATAACTATTGGTATATGTGCAATAGGTGGAACATTAGTATACATAGGAATTAATTCATTTGGAAGAGAACTTATACAAATCTTTGGAATAAGTAGTGAAAATATAGAATTTGCATATAACGAAATATTAATATATTGTTTAGGAAGCCCTGTCATAGGTGTCATATTTGCAATGAGTGGATATTATCAAGCCATAGGAAAAAATATATATGCTAACATATTGTCAGTAGGAAGGGGATTTTTGTTTCAGTTTGTATTAACAATGATTTTACCTCCAATAATAGGTGTTAGAGGAGTTTTCTTATCACTACCTTTAGCTGAACTAATTACGTTAACTATACTATGTATGATTTTAACAATTGAGAAATATAAAAAGCACAAGTCATCTAATGATCAAAATTCTAGTTTAGAACAAATAATGTAATTGTAGTAAATATAATTGAATATATAAAAGAATATTGATTGACAGATACTAATGTTAAAATATAAAAAAGGAGAGTTTCACTCTCCTTTTTTATATTTTATTTTGCTTCTTTAAAGTCTATATGTAAGAATAAATCTTTCACACTATCTATCTGAACATCTGTAATAATACATTTGTATACTTGATTATTTAGATTTAGTTGAATACAACCATTATGATTTTTAGAATCTATTAATCTAGTAAAATCTGTTTTGTATACTGAAATAGGTATGCTTCTATCTAATTTATTTCCATATATAACACCTGGAATATACCCTTTACTTCTTATAGATTTAGTTTTTTCATTTAAATCTCTATCAAATACATTTAACATAGTATCCTCCTTATATCGATAATAATCTTAGGCTTGTTTACCTTTAATTAATACTATTAAGGATACAAAATTTTTATTCATAAAATTTAGTATAAAAACAATTAAGAATACCCATTTTTAAATAAGCGATAAAGAGATAACATGTTTGACCTAAAGGGAGTTAGGAAATATATAAAATGTAAAATATTTTTATGATCTAATATATTTAATATATGTGGAAATATAAAAATCATTATTTTATAATATTATTTAGGTAGTAATAAACAGGGGGAGAGGGTTAATGTTATTTAAAACCGAGAAAGAAGATACACAAACTAGTAATAATATAATAATGGATAATATACCATTTCCAATATGGATAAAAAATTTAGATGGGAAATTAATTGCCGTGAACAAGGCATTTAAACATATATACAACTTTAGAAATAATGAAGATATAAGTGTAATAAATAACAAATGCTTAGAATGTAGCAATAATTATATATGTAATGAAGACTTTAAGTCTGTAATTATAACTAAAAAGCCTAAAAATTTTGAAGTGTGTATAAATGGTAAATTTAGACAGTGTTATGTTACTCCTTATATAAATGAATACGAAGAAATGATAGGTGTAATTGGTATATTAATAGATATAACACCTTTAAAGGAAAAGCAAAGTAAATTAGAAGAGAGAGAAAATATATTAAGAACAATAATAGATACATTGCCACAATACATTTTCTATAAAGATAGAGACAGTAAATATATAGGGTATAATAAAAAATGGAAAGAACATTATTATGCATTAGGAATAGAAAGCATGATAGGGAAGAATGATATTGAAACCCAAACTGTATCTGAAGAAGTAGCTAGAGGATTTATGGAAGAAGATAAAGCAATAATAGAAAGTAAAAAAATGAAAGTTATTGAGCGAAGAATCAAATGTCCTGATGGGAGAGAAAGAATAGAAGAAACTATAAAAGTACCAGTTATAGATGAACAAGATCAAGTATGGGGAATAGTAGGTATATCTAGTGATGTTACTGAAAAAATAGAACTTAAAGAAAAACTAATGAAACTTAGTTTTACCGATAGCTTAACCGGGGTATACAATAGAGCTTGTTTTGAGGAGAAAAAAGAAGAATTAAATAATATTGAACATCTTCCTATAGGAGTTATAATGGGAGATGTTAATGGTCTAAAAGTTATAAATGATACATTTGGTCATCTTGAAGGAGACAGATTATTAAAGGAAATGGCCAAGATATTAAAAAGTGTAACTAGAGAGGAAGACTTCATATTTAGGTGGGGTGGCGATGAATTTGTTATACTTATGCCAAATTGTGATGAACAAAAATGTGAAGAAGCAATATCTAAAATAATTGACGAATGTGAAAAATGTGACTTTAATCTTATTGATATGAGTATTTCTTTAGGATCATCTATAAAAAATTGTTTAGGTGAAGATATTTATACAAATCTCCAAGAAGCAGAAGAAAAGTTATATAGACAAAAGTTTTTAAATTCTAAAAGCGTAAGAAGTTCCATAATATTTTCATTAAATAAATCCCTTCAAGAAAAAAAATTAGAAACCGAACAACATACTCAAAGGCTAACAAATTATGCGATTAAAATAGGAAAAAGGCTAGGATTTACAACTGCTCAATTAGATGAATTAGAGCTAGTAACAAAGTTACATGATATAGGAAAAATAGGGATTAGTGAAGAGATACTCTTAAAAAAAGGAAAATTAACTGAAGAAGAATTTAATATAATAAAATCTCACACAGAAAAAGGGTACAGAATACTTCAAACATCAAGTGAACTATCACATGTTGCTATAGGTATTCTCGCGCATCACGAAAGATATGATGGTAAAGGGTATCCATTGGGCCTTAAAGGAGAAGAAATTCCTATTATGGCTAGGATAGTAAATATAGTGGACTCCTATGATGCTATGACTAGTGATAGAGGATATAATATAGTAAAAAATAAAGAAGATGCTATAAAAGAAATGATGCATTGTAGAGGTACTCAATTTGACCCTAAGATTACAGATATATTTATAGATATAATAAGTAAAGAAAAATCTAGTAATACATAAAGTCTAAGATATATATACTTTAATTAAGGTTAATATGTCTTGGAGGAGTATAAAATGAGAATGTATACAAGAAGAAAAGGACACAAAAAAGGTACAGAAAGTAGCGTACCAAATGTATTTGCATTTACAGTAATCAGGAACTTTTTAACAGATAAGAGTTATAAGGATATGAGAAAAGAGTATTTTATAAATAACTTGAGTAGCAATCAAGTAAATCAAGTCATGAAGGATATAAAGTGGTTATTTAAGGAGTATAAAGGGCTAGATGTAGTTACAATTGAAAGCACTTGTGGTGATACAAATAAATTTATATTATGAGTATTTAGATACAAATATTATCAAATAATAATCTAAAGTAAGCTAGTAGATAATTTCTGCTAGCTTATTTTAAAATATACAAAAAAGGTTTATTATATAAGATATAAATATATAGGAGATAATATAATGATTGTTGGAGTTATATCAGATACACATGGACTTTTGAGAAAAGAAGTGTTAGCTAACTTAAAAGATTGCAATCTTATAATTCATGCAGGTGATATAGGAAATATAAAATTACTTAAAGATTTAGAAAGTATAGCTAAAGTAAAGGTAGTAATAGGTAATTGCGATAAAGATATAGAAAGTTTGGATATCAAGAAAAAAGAAATATTAAATGTATTAGGTAAAAAAATATATTTAATACATAATATAAGAGATAAAGATATAGACTTAAATAATCAGGATTTTGATATCATTATATATGGCCATTCCCATAAATTATCTATAACTAAAGAAAGAAATACAATATATATAAACCCAGGATCAGTAGGACCGAAAAGGTTTAAACTACCTACTACTATGGTGAAATTATATATAGACGTTAATGAAGAAGTTATAAATAAAATAGATAATGAATTAATAAAATTTGAAGATATATATGTAGAGATTATAAATATCTAAAAATAGATTAAAAAAACTACTAGAGAGGATAAAAATATGTTTGGTTATGTAAAAGTTAATAAAATGGACCTAACATTTAGAGAATATGAACATTACAGAGGATATTACTGTGGGTTATGCAAATATCTAAAAGATAATCATGGAGAAATATCAAGGTTATCTCTAAACTATGATATAACATTTTTAATATTGGTATTAACTTCAGTTTATAGACCTAAATCTTCAGTTATAGAAGAAGGATGTATAGTAAATCCATTTAAAAAGAAAAAGAAAATAACAAATGAAATTACAGAATATGCAGCAAGCATGAATGTACTTTTGACATATTATAAATTAGAAGATAATTTAAGAGATGATAATGGCATAAAAGATAAACTAGCATATAGTATATATAAGAAAAAGCTTAAATTAGCTTATGAAAAGTATCCTAAAAAAGCAGATACAATAAAAGCTCAGCTAGACAACTTATATAAATTAGAAAAAGAAAATAATACTAATATAGATATGGTATCGAATACTTTTGGAAATCTTATGGCAGAGATTTTTGCATATAAAGAAGATGAGTTTGAGTATGATTTAAGAAGAATTGGATTTAATGTAGGCAAATATATATATATACTTGATGCCTATGAAGACTTAGAAAAAGATTATAAAAAAGGTAGATATAATCCATTTATAGAATATATAAATAAAAAAGATGAACTAAAAATAAGAGTAGATAAGCTTATAAGCATGTCTTTAGGAATGTTATCTAATAGTATAGATAATTTGGATATAAAAATAAATAGAGGAATAATAGAAAATATAGTGTATTCAGGAGTATACCTTAGATATCAAAATATATTAGAAAAAGGGTGTGAAGTAAATGTACAGTAATACTTATAATAATGAAATGTTTAGTCCTATAATTAAACTAATGAATAACAAAGATTTTGAAAAGGCATATGAGCTATTAAATAAAATGAAAGATAGATGTGCAAATTGGTATTATCTAAATGGAGTATCTGCTATGAATATAGGATACTATGAAGAAGGTGAAGAATGTATAAAAAAAGCTAATACAATAGAACCTGGTAATCCTGAATATGAAAAAGCTTTAAAACAATATAACTTCTATAGAGATGATTATAGAGATAGATCATATAGATATAATAGAAGAAGACGTTCGGACTTAGACGGATGTTGTTGCTGTTGTTGTGATGACTGCTGTTGCTGTTGTGGAGATGATTGTTGCGAAGATTGTATGAAGCTATGGTGTTTAGATTCTTGTTGTGAGTGCTGTGGTGGAGACTTAGTAGATTGCTTCTAGGGTATTAACATGAGTAAAAAAATAGCTTTAGGAGGAGTCTTATTAGCAATAAACATAATTATATTAATGCTTATAAACATAATACCTATAAATACATTATTTTTAATGGGGATTGCCTCACTAGTAATTTCTATAGTTATAATGGAATTTGGTCCTAAGATGGGAGTTGCCTTTTATTTAGGAGTGTTTATACTAAGTTTTTTTGTTATAGCTAATAAGTTTCAATGGATTTTATATATATTTACTTTTGGAGTGTATGGATTATTCAAATATATAATAGAACAAGATAGATCAATATACATTGAATATATATTAAAATTAGTATTTGCTAATATTACAATAGGTATAGTATGTTTTATGATAAAAGAATTTATATATATACCTATAAATATTTTTACAATAATATTTTTTGAAGTTGCATTTTTAGTATATGACCATATTTATAGTTTATTTATAGAATATTACAATAATAAGCTTAAAAAAATACTAAAAAAAATATAAATATATAAAAGGAGCATCTTAGGATGAATATATCAATCTAAAGGTGCTCCTTCTTTTATATAAATATATTTTCATAAATTCTATTGTAGAAATTTATAGTGCATATTTCATAGAATAGAATTAATTAGTCTATACTATATATTAAAAAATTCTCTTTGTTTTTCATTAATTTCCCTGTCACATTTAGAACAATGATAAGACTTAGATATATTAGAAAATTTACCTAAATCACTATCGAAAGACATTTTAGACTTATCTGTAATTCCAACTACAGTTAAATTTGAACCACAATTTGTACAATTTTGTATAGAGCATAACTCATTTAATCCCTCAATAGATACATCCTTAAGGTCTTTATTACAATTGCAGCACACGATTAAGTTAGATAGCTCTCTAGAAATTTCTATGGGTTTATCTTCTTCTAATGAGTATTTATATTCTACAGATTCAGAAACTCTATATCCAGATTCAAAAACGTTGTGTTTACAATAGCTACAAAGGTACTTTGGAAAATATTTATTTTCTCTATTGTCGTTTAAATTCGATATAGAATCATTTATTTCTTTCACTACTATATCTTCATTAATATCATCACAAGACGAAGGATTTTCAAGGTAATTAAGTATATCTAAAGCCTTATTTTGTTTTGCTATGAAAATAAGATGTTCTTTTATATTAGGATAAGCATTATTTTTAGAAGGCGCAGTTAAGTCGATAAGGTTATTGCTTATAGCATGCTTTACTATAGATTTATAATTATATTTAATAGCAAAAAATAGCACCATTTCATCAAAAATATTATCATTTACTTTTCCTGAAAACTCAATCCATAAGTCAGGAGATTCAAGATATAAGTTTTTACTAAGCTTTTCTATAGAATCTTCTAAGTTGTTATTTGAATTATTTTCTTTATGATTCATATTAACCTCCTTTAATAAGTTAAAAAGCCCAAGAGTATTATATCAAGGACTTTTCAAATATTTATTATTAAAAATTATCTAGACTAGATAATTAAATTTATGTTATATACTAAGGATATCTACGTTCGGAGAAAGTGAATATACTATATCTTTTCTTTCGACTACTATTTTAGCAGCATTAGATATAACAGGGTCTTTTGCTATGTGATTTAGAAGTTCTTTAGTTGGATTTATAGCTATAGGGTTGCCAACTCTTCTTAACATATTAATATCACCATTTGTATCTCCGTAAGCATAAGAAATAGATAAGTCTATATTATATTTTTTTACGAAGTCATCAATAGCAGTATTCTTACTTTTAGAGTCCCACATAGGAATTACTGTGCCATTGAACGTTCCGTTTTCAAAAACATAATTACTTCCTATAAAATCAGTAACATTATACTTTTCAGCCATTTTTCCAACTAAGAAATCAGGGCTACCAGATATAAATATTACTATATGATTATTTTCTAAGTGCCATTTTATTCTTGAACGAGTGTATTTATATACTCTATCTGACTTAAGCTTTATAACTTGATCACTAGTAAAATCAATATAATTTTTATCAAGTCCTATTAGAGATTCTACATATAAATTACAAACATCATCTAAGTAATCATCATAATTACCTTGTCTTTTATCCCAATTCATAAAAGCATCTCTTGCATTATCGTACCATGCTTTTTGATCTATTATGTCATACTTAATAAGCTTTTTAAAATGTTCAACCATAAGAGAGTCTCTATAGAGAGTACCATCTATATCAAAAAAAGCTGCTATATTTCTCATTAATATCACCTCTATTAAACATTTATTTTATTATATTACAAAATTTATTTAAGTTGTGAACTTATACAAAATAAATTTAAATTTTTTTTGGTAGATTTTATTATTTTATATTATAATTTATAGTTAATAGTTAAAATCTAATTACAGAATATCTTATGAGACTATATGTTATTTATAACATATGTATTAATAAGAAATTATATTGATATTTAAGAAAATATATTAAATAAATATCTCCAATAAGGAAGTGATTTTGTGAAATTCAAATATGCAAAGGTAACCAATTCTAGATTAATGGGAAGTATGGGACTTTTAATAATATGGCAAGAAAAAAATGATAAAATATATCAATACTTTTTGCTAGATTCAGAAGGACTTGGACTGGCAGATTATGTAAGTTTAAAAAACCCTACTATAGATGAGTCTCATAGAGAAGAAGAAAGATTAATGGGTGGATTGGGAGCTGATAGAATAGATATATCAGAAGAAGAAGCTTTATTTTTAGTTAATTATTACGGAAATAAAAATTTTTACTATGAAAAACCATTACCAGGAGAGGTAAAAGAGTATATAGATATTATCGAAAATTATGAACCAAAATTAAAACTTGAAGATATATATCCTAAAATTTGCAAGAAAATTACTGATGAAGTAGAATTTATAAATTATATGACTATGAGATTTATAGCATGGGATAGAGAAAGTTTAAGATATTTTTCAGGAAGTGAAGAGATAAGTAATATGCATATTACAAACATAAATGGAACACTCCTAAAAAATAAAGTAATACCAAAGGGTAATGGAAGGTATATAAGCGAAGCACTTTACGAAGATAGTGATGGATATTATTTATGTAGAATAGCTTTTAGTATATCAAAAGAAGAAAATGGATTTAAGATAAACTCTATTTTAGTAGGAGATAAAGAAGGAATTTTTGACTTTGAAGTTTTTGATGAAATATCAAAAGAAGAGTTCGTAAGCATTTATAGTTTAAAAAATAAGGAAGAGTTTATAGAAAAGTTTTATATAGATAATCCATTTTTATTAAGAAGTGACATGGAAGAGGGAACATTCTTCACTAGATTTAATTTTGATAATCACCATGTAGCAAAAGAAGTGTACCTTATAAGTAATGACATAAAGGCTATTTATTATCAAATAGGGAATGAGTTTTTTGTAGGAACTTACAGTGATAGAGATAAAAAATATATAAACAAGTTACTTCAATGTAATTATTCCGATTATATAGAAATTAAAGAGGAAATGTATTTTGAGGAAAATGTACTTTATGATTTTGTAGAATCTGGTGCAGATGATTTTGATTATTTCTTAGAATAGTAAAATATTGATAAAAAATAAAGCCACGACTTAACTGTCAGTGGCTTTATTCTGTATTTATAATATTGGGGGAATATTATGAGGAATACATTATTATTTTGGACAAATTTTAAAATTTTATAACAATTAAATTAAAAAAAATTACATTTCTTCCTCATCAAATTCTTCCATGTTTATTTGAGGCATCATACCCATCATCATACAAGGATTATACATCATGCCCGGCATCATAGGCATCATCATATTAGGCATCATATTCATACCACCCATCATTTGGGGCATCATAGGCATACTACCCATCATCTGAGGCATCATAGACATGTTATTCATCATTTGAGGCATCATATTCATACCTTGATTCATATATACACTATCCATATCCATGTCCATATCATCAAAATAGAAATCATCATCTAACATTGCATATTGATTATCCATCATAGGATAATTAATATAAGGATTCATATAAGTCATATAGTACCCAGAATTACCGTAGTCCATTTGGCGTTGATTATAATAAGGATTAACATACATCATAGGATCTATATAAGGTGTAGGGTATATATAATTAGGATCCATATCGCCATTTTGTTTGTGTGAGAAATTATCAAAACTCATAGTAAATCATCCCTCCTAAAGTATTACTTACTAAATAACAATTCACTTTAATAATATATATATTACTAAAAATCTTATTATGTGCATTTTATAAAAAAATAGTTAATATTAGTTGCAAAAATTTGGACATGGGCATATAATTATATATATGAACAATTATTCATATATTGTTATGAATTTGGAGGAATTAAGATATGAGTGAAAATATAAAAGAAAAAATAAACTCGTGCAATTGCGAGGAAATTCATGAAGATATAGTAAAAAGAGCTCAGACATCAATGCCAGAAGAAGAGATGCTATATGATTTAGCAGAATTATTTAAGGTATTTGGAGATACAACAAGAGTAAAAATTTTATATGCACTGTTTTCAGATGAAATGTGTGTATGTGATATTGCAAGTTTATTAGGAATGACTCACTCTGCAATATCTCACCAGCTAAGGGTATTAAAGCAAGCTAGATTAGTTAAATTTAGAAAAGAAGGAAAGGTTGTTTATTATTCTTTAGATGATTGTCACATAAGCAAAATATTTGATTGTGGTTTATGTCATATACAAGAAACATACAAAAGATAGGAGGAGTGAGTTATGGATGCTAGTAGTATAATTAGAAAAGAACTGATACTAGGTGGATTAAATTGTGCACATTGTGCAGAAGTAATAAATGAAAAAGTATCTAAACTAGATGGTGTAGAATCATCAAACTTAAATTTTATAAATAAAAAGCTTGTATTAAACATACAAGAGGGTGTAAATGAAGAAGAAATTATAGAAAAGGTTATAAAGATAATAAATGATACAGAGCCAGGATTAGATATAGAAATAGTCTCAAATTCTAAAGTCATTAAAAGAGAATTAATATTAGGTGGATTAAATTGCGCTCACTGTGCAGAAGTAATAAATGAAAAAGTATCTAAGTTAGAAGAAATAGATTCTGCAAATTTAAATTTTATAAACAAAAAACTTACAGTAAATATAAGAAAATCTTTTGATGAAAAAGAAACTATAAATAAAATAGTAGGCATAGTAAATGCAACAGAACCAGGTTTAGATATACAAATAAAAAATGAAAATGGTAATATTAAAAAATCAGAAGTTAAAGAAGAAAAGAATGATATAAATAAAAAAGATATAATAAAGTTAGTAATAGGGTCATTAGTATATATTTTTGGGATATATCAAATTGCAACTGGATTTGAAAGTAAACTTGCAGATGCAATGTTTATAATAGCCTATGTAATAGTAGGTGGAGAAGTTTTATTAAAAGCACTAAAAAATGCTATAAGAGGTCAAATGTTTGATGAAAACTTTTTAATGTCTATTGCAACAATTGGGGCATTATCAATTGGTGAATTACCAGAAGCAGTAGGAGTTATGCTTTTCTATCAATTAGGAGAATTCTTACAAGGTATAGCAGTAGGAAAATCAAGAAAATCTATAACATCACTTATGAAGATAAGACCAGATTATGCAAACTTAAAAGAAGGATCAGAACTTAAAGTGGTTTCTCCTGAAGAAGTTAAAATAGGTGATGTAATAGTTGTAAAACCAGGAGAAAAAGTTCCGCTAGATGGAGTTGTTATAGATGGATATTCAATGGTAGATACATCTGCACTTACAGGAGAATCTGTATTAAGAGAAGTATCAAAAGGAGAGTCTGTATTATCAGGATTTATAAACAAAAATGCTTTATTAACTATAGAAGTTACAAAAGGATTTGAAGAATCAACAGTTTCTAAAATATTAGATTTAGTTGAAAATGCAAGTAGTAAAAAATCTAAAACTGAAAACTTTATAACTAAGTTTTCAAAATACTATACACCAGCAGTAGTTATAGGAGCTGTTTTAGTAGCAGTTGTACCTCCAATTATAATACCAGGAGCTACATTTAGTGAGTGGTTATATAGAGGTTTAGTATTTTTAGTAGTATCTTGTCCATGTGCATTAGTTTTATCTATACCACTTAGTTTCTTTAGTGGAATAGGATTTGCATCTAAAAATGGTATATTAATAAAAGGAAGTAACTATTTAGAGGCGCTTAGAGATGTTGATACAGTTGTATTTGATAAAACAGGGACACTTACAAAAGGTGTGTTTAATGTAACTAAGATTAATGCAGTTGGAATATCTGAAGAAAAATTATTAGAATACGCTGCTTTTGCAGAGGCAAACTCTAACCACCCAATAGCAAAATCAATATTAAGCTATTATGATAAAAAAGTAGATTTAGATAAAATAACTAGTTATGAAGAAATCGCAGCCTATGGAATAAGAATAAACTATAATAATGAGCTTATTTTAGCAGGTAATGAAAAATTAATGAGAAAAGAAAATATATTCTATTCACCAGCTAAAGAAGTTGGAACAGTAGTTTATATAGCTGTTAATCAAGTATATAGAGGATATATAGTAATATCAGATGAAGTAAAAGAAGATAGTGAAAAAGCTATAAAAAATCTAAAATCATTAGGAATAAAAGATGTTGTAATGTTAACTGGTGACAATGAAAAAGTAGCCAGAGCTATAGCAAAAGAGCTTGGAGTAGATAAAGTATACTCAAACCTACTTCCTAATGAAAAAGTAGATAAGCTAGAAGAAATATATGAAGGAAAATCAGAAAAAGAAAAAGTAATATTTGTTGGAGATGGAATAAACGATGCTCCAGTTTTAGCTAGAGCTGATATAGGTATAGCTATGGGAGGATTAGGTTCAGATGCGGCTATAGAAGCTGCTGATGTAGTTTTAATGACAGATGAACCAAGTAAAATATCTAAAGCAATAGAAATAGCAAGTAAAACTAATAAGATAGTATGGCAAAATATAATATTTGCATTAGCTGTAAAAGCTATAGTTTTAATATTAGGAGCAGGTGGAGTTGCTACTATGTGGGAAGCTATATTTGCAGATGTTGGTGTTGCATTAATAGCAGTATTAAATGCAATGAGAGCTATGAGATAGAAATAAAAAAACGAACTCAAATGAGTTCGTTTTTTTATTTCTATTATTATGATTAGAAAATTGTATTGAAGAAACAAATTTTATTTTTAAGTATACTTTGTATATTAATAAGAAAAATTAAAATTGTAAGGTTTATTTAAGATTAAGTTTATAATAGTGTAAATTTATTTATATATAATAAGTAAGTAATAAAAAACTATAAATGAAAAAGAGGAAATTTAATGAAAATAAAGTCGAGTAAAGTACTTATAATAATCTCAGCCATTATGGTTTTATTATTAGGAATTATAGTAAGTAACATTGTATTAAATAAAACTTATAAAACTAAATATGAAGAATTTAATTCTATAGATAAAGAAATGTTTGAACAATTATCAAGTATATATCAACAGTTCAATGAAAATGGAGATGAATTATGGACTGACAATTATAAGTTCAATGAAAAACCATTAATTTTAATAAGAACTAATAAAGATAAAGGAATTATGAGAAAATACGCTTATGCAATTAATGTAAAAGAAATTGAAAAAAGTATTTTTTCAAAGAAAATAGTTATGCCTAAATATTTAAATTTACCAGAGGTTTATAGAATAAGTAAATTTGATACAAGTATGATTTCAACTTGGATGCCTTCAAACTTCGGCACTGTAACTATTGATGGTCAAAATATTTTTTACTTTAAATATAATCCTAAAATGATAGAAAATCCAGATTTATATTTTGATTTTTCTTCATTTTTATTACATGAATCATTCCATACATATAACCAAAAGGATTGGACATATGATAAAAATGATGGAGAATATATAGAAAATTATCCAGTAAATAAGGAAAACTATGCTTTAATGGGATTAGAATTTAAGCTTTTAGATAAATGCATGGAAGCTAATAACAAAGAAGAAGTTAAGAAGTATTTAAAACAATGGACAATTATACGTGCTTATAGATATGAAAAATGGCCACAATTAGAAGCAGAAACAAATACAGAAGCAATAGAAGGAACTGCAAGATATATTGAATATAAATATAGTAATTTAATAGGTGGAAAATTAAGAGTTCTTGCAAATAAAGAAAAGCCATATTACGTTACTTTCTCACATGCCTTTAACTGTATCGCAGATGGAATAGCAGAATCACCATCTTATTTAGAAAGACCAATGAAGTATGAAACGGGATCTGCTTTAGGGCTGATAATGGATAAAATAAATATAAATTGGAAAAAAGATATAGAAGATAATAAAGATAAAAATGGAGAAACTCAATATGAAATATTAAAGAAATATTTTAGCATATTAGATAAGGAAATTACAGAAGATAAAATAAATCAGATAAAAGAAGAAAATGATTATAATAAATTGCTAAAACAAGGACAAAAATTAGTTGATTTAGCAAATAACAATAATTAAAAAACTGTAAATAAGAGCAAAGTTATGTAAAAGATAGCTTTGCCCTTATTTATTTTGCTAGAAAAATTTGAATTGTAAGGTTTATTTAAGATTAAGTTTATGATGGTGTAAATCTAGATATATATAATAAATTTGTAATCACAAGAGAGGAGAACAAACATGTTAAGATGGGAATTAAAAAAAATAGTTAAAAATAAAACCTCAATAATAGCACTTATATTTATGGGACTTTTATTTATACAACTTGGGTTTGTAAAACCTATGTTAGAAACTGAAAATGAATATTTTGATGAAAGTAAAAATGAATATATAATCGACAAAAGACCAGGAGATGTAATAGCACAAGAAAAATTAAATAATAAAGTAAATGAGATAAAGTCGATTGCCAATAAGAATACTCATGGCTTAAAAGATGAAAATGAAAAGCAAATTAGCAAAATGTCAAAAGAAAAGCTAAATAAAGATAATGGTGAAAAATATAAAGATGTAACATTCTATCAAGTATTTGAAAATAGAGCAACTTTTCCTTTAGCTACACTACTTATTGTAGCTATAATAGTTACACTTTCTTCAAATTTATATACAGATGAAAGATTATCAAATGTAGATACTATAATCTTATCATCTAAAAATAAATATAAAGCTTTAAATTCAAAGCTTTTAATATCAATAATTTTACCAATTATTGTTTACGCAATTTATTTAATTGCAACTTTTATAGCAACATATATTCAATACGGAGCTCCGATAAATGGAGGTTTACAAGCATATAGAATATCTAATATAGCAAGTTTAGTTAGAGAGATGAATATTGTTCAATATATAGCATCTGAAATAGGGGTAGTATCTTTAGTATTTATAGCAATATCAATATTCTCGGCTTTATTCTCGTTTATAACTAAAAACTCAATACAATCTATATCTTGTTCAATTTTGTTTATAGCTATCGGTAAAATATTAGTATTTTTACAATTTTTACCTTATAACTTAATGATGATAATACACCAATGTAGTTTTATAGATATACTTTCAAAAAATAGTTTTATATCTACTGCATATATGGGACAAATTAAACTATTCTCAATGAATTTTGACTTAGTCACAACTTGCTTAAGTACATTAGTATTAATAGTTTTATCTGGGATACTACTAAATGTTTACGTATTCAAGAAAATATTAAATAGATAAATAAAAATATGGAGGAAGTAAAAATGAATAAATTAGAAATTGTAAATTTAACTAAAACATATAAACATAAAAGTGCAAATGAAAATATAAGTTTAACTTTAAATAGTGGAGTATATGGTTTATTAGGACCTAATGGGGCTGGTAAATCAACTTTAATGAAGCAACTAGCAACTATAACAACTCCAAGTAGTGGAAAAATATTATATAACGAAAAAGATATAAAGTCTTTAGATGATGAATATAGAGCATTAGTTGGATATTTACCACAAGACTTTGATGCATATAAAAACTTTAAAGCGAGAGAATTCTTAATGTATATGGCAGCTCTTAAAGGAATGAGCAATAGTGAAGCTAAGAAAAGAGTAGATGAGCTATTAAAATTAGTAGGTCTTTATGAAGTAAGAAATAAGAATGTATCTAAATTTTCTGGAGGAATGAAAAGAAGAGTTGGTATAGCTCAAGCGTTACTTAATAACCCTAAAATATTAATATTAGACGAACCAACAGCAGGTCTTGACCCTCAAGAAAGAACTAGATTTAGAAATTTACTATCAAATATAGGAACGGAAACAATAGTAATACTTTCAACTCATATAATTTCTGATATAGAGTCAGTAGCTAAAGAAACTATTATGATAAAAGATGGAAAATTATTACTAAAAGGAACTCACAGAGAAATTTTAGAAGATATGAAAGGTAAAGTATATACAATAACTACAAATAATGAAAGTGAAGTAAATGAGATTCAAAGAAATTACAAAGTAGTAAGTATAAATCGTGGGGTTGAAGATACTCAATTAAGAATAATAAGCGATAAAGCACCATCATATGAAAATTCAAAACTAACTGAACCAAGGTTTGAAGATGTTTACATGTTCTACTTTGAGTTAGAAGATGCAAGGGAGGTATAATAATGTTCTCAGTTATCAAGGCAGAGATAAAAAAGAATTTTAAGCTTGGGGTAATTATTGTTTGGGCGTTAACAATATTTCTAGCATATAGTTCTACTTATAATTTTGATGTTAATGAAACATATGCAAATTTATTTTCTAAATGGTTTGGCCTTGCTCCATTTATGGGACTAACTATGTTTATGATGTTTTCGGGAAGTTTTATTATAGAGTATAATTCAAATATGGATGGATTAATAAAAGCTACAAAAAATGGTAAAAAACAGTTAGTTATAAGTAAATTTATAGCAGCTGGAATAAGCGCTATTATAGTAAATATTACAACATTATATACAATGGTATTAAGAGCATTAGTATCTTTAAACTTTAAAGGATTAAATACTCCATTAAAGAATTTATGGTACTTTGGAAATAGCGGATCTAATATGACAGTAATTCAAATGATATTAATGATGACTATTAACATAATAATAGGATCATTCTTATTAGCAGCTTTAGGATTATTTTTATCATCAATAAGTAAAAATGCAATAGTACCATTTTTAATAGGTGGAGCATGTATGGCAATACCTTACTTTATGGAAGCTAGAGGTATGGTTAGTAATGTTTTAGAATGGCCTATATTAGGAATGTATGCAACTCCAATTATAAGATACAAATTACCAGCAAGCATATGGGCTGTATTTATAGGGACAAGTATAGTAGGAGTGGTATTATTTTACAATTTAGCTAAGAGAAGATTTTTAAGTGAAAGATAGTCTATAAATATAAATAATTTAGAAATAATAAAAAGAAAAGCAAAACACTAGTTATGCTTTTCTTTTTTCATTAAAAATAAAACGTACAAATATGGTATAAATTAAATATAAAAAGAACGTAAAATTAAAAATAATATGTAATAATAAAAATTATATTACTGTGATAGGAGGGTCTTAAGTGGAGTCTTTAATAAGAAAAAGTAAGATATTAGTAGTTGATGATGAAATAGAGATATTAAATCTAATAAAAAAGGCACTTGATAAAGAAGGATTTAAAAATATTTATATAGCTGATAATGGAACTAAAGGATTAGAAATATTTGAAAGAGAAAATCTGGATTTAGCTATATTAGATATTATGCTTCCAGATATTGAAGGATATGATATATGTAAAAAAATAAGACAAATATCAGACATACCGGTACTATTTTTATCAGCAAAAGGAGAAGAATTAGATAAATTAGTAGGGTTATCTTTAGGTGCTGATGATTATATAACAAAACCATTTAGTATAAAAGAACTAGCACTTAGAGTAAAAATTCAGCTTAGAAGGAGTAAGAAACAATTTAATGTAGAAGAAAAAGAAAAATATAACATTATAAAAGCAGGGCCATTTGAAGTAAATGATAAAACTTTGGAAGTTAAGAAAAATGGAGAGTTGTTAGAACTAAAACCTAAAGAATTGAAGATGTTTATGTATATGGTAAAACATAAAAATCAGATAATAAGTAAAGAAAAGTTTTGTGATGAAGTGTGGGGAGATGATTTTATAGGATATGATAATACTATAATGGTTCATATAAGAAGGTTAAGAGAAAAGGTCGAAGATAACCCTTCAAAACCTGAGTATATACTAAATGTAAAAGGACTTGGATATAAATTTGTAATAAAAGAATAATTAGCTAAGGATGGTTTAGTATGAAATGGAAATTAACTTTAAAGTACCTTTTATCAACTGTAATAGTTGCTATGATAGTTGTTCAATTAAATATAGCTATAGCTATTTTTATATCTGTGATGATAAATGTAAACCCACCACACAATGGACATGGAATATTTAATAATGTAGAATCATTTGTAAGAGATTTTAATAAAAATATTTTTAATGATACATATGATATAAATAATGTCTATGTAAATGACAAGGGTAAAGAAATTTTAAAAAAAAGTAGTCTATGGATACAAGTATTAGATAATAATGGAAATGTGATTTATAAGTATAATGCACCTGATAATATACAAAATAAATACACACCTGTTCAGTTAATAAATACATATAAATATTCTGGGGTAGAAGGTAATAAATCTACTGTTTTAGTTGCTGAAAAAAATATAAATAATTACTCATATACATATCTAATTGGATTTCCTATGACTCAGGTAGATAAAATAAATATAACTACTGATGCAGATTCAATAAAAAATATAATATCAAAAGTTTTATTATCTATTATAGTAGTAGATATAATAGTAGCCACGGTAATAGGGTATATGTTTAGTAAGTCTTTAACTAAACCTGTAAAAAGCATAATAGGTGGAGTTGAAGATTTAGCTGGTGGCAACTATGAATCATACTACAAAGAAAAAGGAATATATAAACCTGTATTTAATAAGTTAAATAATCTAGCAGATACATTGAAAGAAAATGAAAGAGAACGAAAAAAAATCGAATCTATGAAGAATGAATGGATTGCAAATATATCTCATGATATAAAAACACCTTTGGCATCTATAAAAGGATATGCAGAGTTAATGTCTAGTGATTATGATATAGAGTCTGATGAAGTATCTCAATATGCAGAAATTATAGATAGTAAGGCTAACTATATAAAAGAATTAGTAGATGATCTAAATTTAACTATGAAGCTGAAGGATGGATATTCGAATATATCTAGAGAGGAAAAGAATATAGTATCACTGGTTAGAGGATGCATTATAGACATTCTTAATGATCCTAAATATAGTCACGTAGATATAGATTTTAATTCTAGTGAAGATAAAATAATATTAGATATAGATGAGTTACTTATGAAGAGAGTAATAAATAATATATTATACAATTCTATTATTCATAATGATGAAGATGTAAGTATAAAAGTAAATGTAGCATCAAATGAAAAGACTCATATAATTATTGAAGATAATGGAAAGGGAATATGTCAAGAAGACCTTAAGTATATTTTTGAAAGGTACTATAGAGGGACTAATACAGGTGATGCCCATAAAGGCTCAGGTTTAGGTATGGCTATAAGTAGAGATATTGTAAAGGCTCATAATGGAGAAATAAAAGTGGAAAGTAACATAGGTATTGGTACTAAAATAGAAATGATATTTTAAATAAATAAAAAAGGAGACTAATCAAGGATGATAGCTCTCCTTTTTTTATTTATATTACATAATTAAATACACAGAAAAAGTGAGTTAAACTTCCAAGCATTATAAATATATGGAAGATTTCATGAAAACCTAAGTATTTAAAGTCTAAAAATTTTGGTTTAGTTGCATATATTAAAGCGCCTATAGTATAAAAAACGCCGCCTAATACAAGTAAAGAAACTCCATGGAATGATAAAGCTTTATACAATGGGCTAATAAGGAATATAGAAACCCATCCCATAGCAACATATATAGCTGTAGAAATCCATCTAGGGCAGTTAAACCAAATTAATTTAAAAGACACACCAGCAACAGCAGTAGCCATTATAACTCCAAATAAAATCCATCCAGTAGAACCATCTAAAGCAATTAGGCAAAATGGAGTATACGAACCTGCTATTAAAACAAATATCATAGCATGGTCTAATCTTCTTAAAAATCCTATTACCTTATCACTAGAAATAACTAAATGATAAGTTGCGGAAGCTGCATACAGAAGAATCATACTTAATCCGAATATTATTACAGCTGTTAGGTCTAAGGTAGATGGGGTATTTAATGTTGTTTTTATTACTAATGCTAGTAGTCCAATAAAAGACAATATTGCACCAGCAAGATGAGTAAAACCATTAATTGGCTCTCTAAGATAATTATTCATAATTTACCTCCATAAATTAAAGTTGAATATATAATTTATTTTACGTGTTTTTACACAAATAAGTAAATAAACTAACAAATTATAACAAAATTAGTATCTGGTTTTAATACTATATTACTATTATACTCTAAATTATAAATGTATATATACTTTAAAAAAATTTACTATATAAAAATAAAATCAAATTAACTGGAAATTCTCTTAAATACAAGAGTTTGGGATATATTTATTATATTTAAAATATAAAAAATAATAATTTTTTTAAAAAAATTAAAAAAAAGTATTGACGATGTATTTTCAGGGTGATATAGTATTACTTGTCCGAGAGAGATTCGGATGAAACAAAAAAGTAAGCGCCGACACAGTCGCTTAAAATGAACTTTGAAAATTAAACAGTAGGTTAATTTATATAACTAAAATGATTCTTTAAAGAATCGAATACAACCAAGCCAGATATTCAGATAATGATAGTCTGAGCAGGAAAACTTATATTTGAGAGTTTGATCCTGGCTCAGGATGAACGCTGGCGGCGTGCCTAACACATGCAAGTCGAGCGATTCACTTCGGTGAAGAGCGGCGGACGGGTGAGTAACGCGTGGGTAACCTGCCCTGTACACACGGATAACATACCGAAAGGTATGCTAATACGAGATAATATGAGAGAGTCGCATGGCTTTCTTATCAAAGCTTTTGCGGTACAGGATGGACCCGCGTCTGATTAGCTAGTTGGTAAGGTAACGGCTTACCAAGGCGACGATCAGTAGCCGACCTGAGAGGGTGATCGGCCACATTGGAACTGAGACACGGTCCAAACTCCTAC
>NZ_JADPFC010000005.1:165325-191955 GCF_015668195.1 Romboutsia sp. 1001713B170131_170501_G6 | reverse complement strand
AAATATAAGTTTTCCTGCTCAGACTATCATTATCTGAATATCTGGCTTGGTTGTATTCGATTCTTTAAGAATCAGTTATATAAATTAACCTACTGTTTAATTTTCAAAGTTCTTACTGTCCTCTCTTGGACAAGTACTACTATATCACCTTATTTTTATATGGTCAACACTTTTTTTAAACTTTTTTATTTTTTTCATTTTTTCTCAATATTTTTGTATTAAGATTTTTTATAAAAAGTAGCTAATACTCTAAGTTTAGGCTACTTTTATTATATTATATATTGATAAAATTTCTTCAAAAAATATTTTTATTTGTATTTTTAAACTCTATAAGTTTTTAATATAAATAAAAGATGAGTATTTTGACAAAATAGATATAATAATTATTATTATTTGATCTATATAATATATAAATTTAAAACTTTATTTTAAATTTATATATTTACTTATAGTTTTGTAAACATATGTCAAAAAAGATGTTATAATGCTTATATTAGGTTAGTTAGGAGGGAATTTTATGTATAACGACAGCAATCAAGAATACAAAAAAGACGTACTTAGGCTAGCTTTATTTCTTGGTGAACTTATGCTAATAAATGGGGCTGAAACTTATCGTGTAGAGGATAGCGTTATTAGAGTTTGTAAGTCGAGGGGTTTTAATTATATTAGCGTATTTGCAACTCCTACCGCTATCATTATATCAGATGATAGATTTGATGGTTTGTCCTTTATGAAAACGATTAGAAACCGTGGAATAAATTTAAACAAAATTTCTCTACTTAATAATTTTTCTAGGGAGTTTGTTAATGCAAAGGACACACCTATAAAAGATGCTTTAGCAGAACTTAAAGTTCTTGGGGAGACTCCTGAACATCCACCTAAATTAGTTTACATAGCTACAGGTTTAGCATCTGCTTCCTTTGCTTGTGTTGTAGGGGGTAATAATTTAATTAATTTCATATTTACAACTATAATATCTATACTAGCAGTTATATGTTATAAAAAAATTATGAAGGTAAGTAATATCCCAGCCTTTTCTAGTTTGATAGCTTCGGTATTTATAGCTCTAACTGGGGTTTTAGTAACAGAACTTGGTTTTTTAGCAACACCTAAAACTCTAATAGTTGGTTCTATAATGCCACTACTACCTGGAGTATCTTTTATAAAAGGTATACGTGATTTAATTGCAGGGGATTTAATTTCAGGAGTAGCACGTGCTTTTGATGCAGGCTTAACTGCTATTTCTATAGCTTGTGGTGTTGGTCTTGTGCTAGATTTATGGCTTAAGTTTGGAGGTGCATTCTAATGACTGATATGAGTTTAATTTGGCATTTTATATTTTCAGCATTTTCTACTGTTGGATTTGCTGTATTTTTAAATGGACCTATATCTACACTAATTCCAGCAGGAATTACTGGAGGTATAGGATGGACAATGTATTATTATTTAATGGGAATCACTTCTAACTCAATAATTTCAAACTTCATAGCAACTCTAGTGGTTTCTTTTATAAGTGAAATGCTTGCTAGAAAATTAAAACATCCTGCTATACTCTTTGTAATACCAGGTATAATACCTTTAGTTCCTGGACTTGGAATGTATAATACTATGCTTTATCTAGTTCAAAAAGATTATGATATGGCTGTATCAGTTGGTACGGATGTATTATTTTCTGGAGCCGCTATAGCACTTGGAATATTAGTTATGACTTCATTTGTTAGAACTATAAATATATTCAAACTAAAAAAAATGGCAGCATTACTTCAAAAAGTTAGTAAATAATTGCTTAGATTTTAATTATAAAACCCTTATAAAAAGCTATGAAAATAGAGTTTAATTCTATATTCATAGCTTTTTTATTAATATATAAGCATGATTGACTATATACTATAAATTAATCTCTTTTCCACCTGATACTATATCCGTGATTACAGGTATATACTCTCTGCTCTCTCTAAATTTCTTATCTCTTTTTTTAAGTATAAAAAAAGCAATCATCATAGTAGTAATGCCCACTATAAAACTTATAACTTCTATATTGCTTATCATACTTATGCTATTTAGTATAAAATATGTAGCTATTGTTCCTATCAAAAGACCTACTAATGGAGTTAAATATACTAAAAATGCTGCTTTTAATACATTTACACCATCCATGTTTACTTTTACCCTATCTCCAACTTTAGCACCTATGTTGTTATCAACTTCTACCACAATATCTTTTGATTCTGAACTAGTAACACATTTTCCACAAGCTGCACAAGCAGAATGCCTTTGCATTTTTAGCTTAGCAGTATTTTTGTCTAAAATCTCTATTATATACCCTTGTTGTTCCACAAAATCCCCCCTATTTTGTAAACTTAGTTATAGTACCCATTAATTCATTTATAACATTTTCTGTAATTTCTTCATCACCACTTTTTATAGTGTGAGAAACACATCCTTTTATATGATTTTCAAGTACTATTGTACCTACTTTATTTATAGCAGATCTAATTGCCGATATTTGAACTAATATATCTACACAATATCTTTCTTCTTCTATCATATTTTGGATACCTTTAACTTGTCCCTCTATTCTTTTAAGCCTTTTTATAAGAGCTTCTTTATCGTTTGATTCAGCTAATTTTTTTTCCATATGATCACCTCTTTTGTTGATATATATATTATAGCTTATTTTTATTTTATTAATGTTAATTAAATTCAAATTATTTTATACTTTATATAAGCTTTTAGGAAAAACGAGTATAATGCTCAATTTTAATTTAAAAATCAATATTTTTAATAGTAATTAATAATTATATTATATAATATAATTATTATATTCTAAACATTTTAATATTTATTTTAAATATAATACTATTTTAATCTTTTAAGTATAGTTTGCACTTATTATGTTGATGATATTAATAGATTATTTTTAAAGGAGATTATTAATATGAATCCTAATTCTAAATCAAATTCAAAAAAAGCTTTAAATAACTTTAAAATGGAAATATCTACTGAACTTGGGCATGATTATGATAACTCAAATAATAAAGTAACTAGTAAATATTCACAAGATACTTTAGATGACCATGCTAAAAATTTATTATCTGGAGATAAAGCATATAACATGGAGGGTACTAAACCCTACGCAGGTGGAGAAAGATCCGTTGAAGGTGGAGAAAAGATGCTTGTAAGCAAGTACTATTCTCAAAATAATATTAAATAGCTACACTTAAATTATAATTTTTTATGTATCCACTAGGTTTATACCTTACTCAAAAATAAATAAAGAAAGTGCCTCTTAATAATATATCTTGAGGCACTTTCTTTGCTATAATATACAAAATGTGTATATTACTTGTTTATTTCAACTTTTATATTTAATTCTTTTAATTGTGCTTCTTCAGCTACTGCTGGAGCGTTAGTCATTGGACATACTGCACTTTGGTTTTTAGGGAATGCTATAACATCTTTTATGTTAGTAGTTCCTGCAAGTATCATAACTAATCTATCAAGTCCAAATGCAATTCCTGCATGAGGAGGAGTTCCATACTTAAATGCATCTAATAAGAATCCAAATTTCTCTCTAACTTCTTCTTCAGTAAATCCTAATGCTTTAAACATTTTTTGTTGAACATCAGAATTGAATATTCTAACACTTCCTCCACCAACTTCGTATCCATTTATAACTATATCGTAAGCCTTAGCTCTTAAAGATGCTTTGTCATCTCCTTCAAGCTTTTCTATATCTTCATCCATTGGAGAAGTGAATGGGTGGTGTTTAGCTACCATTCTTCCTGTTTCTTCATCTTCTTCAAATACAGGGAATTCAGTTACCCATAACATTTTATATTCATTGTTGTCTAATAAGTTAAGTCTTCTAGCAACTTCAAGTCTAACTTGACCTAATGCATCAAATACTACAGAGTTTTTATCTGCAACGAATAATAATAAGTCGCCTTCTTTAGCATTCATTCTGTCAAGTATAGCTGTTAATTCTTCTTGTGTAAAGAACTTAGCTATTGGAGAAGTAACTTCTCTGTTAGCTCCTATTCTCATCCAAGCAAGACCTTTAGCTCTGTAAGTCTTAGCATGGTCTTCTATTTTACTTAATTGCTTTTTACTTATTTCATCAGATTTGCCTTCAACATTTATACCTCTAACACTCATTCCATCTTTAGTAGCATTAGCAAATACTCCAAATCCACAGTTTGCTACTAAATCAGATATATTAGTTAATTCATATCCAAATCTAGTATCAGGCTTGTCACTTCCGTATCTTTCCATAGCTTCAGCATATGTCATAACTGGAAGTGGTAATGCTACATCTACATTTAATATTTCTTTAAATATAGTTTGCACCATTTTTTCCATTATTGCCATAACATCTTCTTGCTCAACGAAAGACATTTCACAGTCTATTTGAGTAAACTCAGGTTGTCTGTCTGCTCTTAGGTCTTCATCTCTAAAGCACTTAACTATTTGGAAGTATCTATCCATACCACTTACCATTAATAATTGTTTAAATAATTGTGGTGATTGTGGTAAAGCATAGAATTTACCTTCATTAACTCTACTTGGTACAAGATAATCTCTAGCACCTTCTGGAGTTGGCTTTATTAAGAAAGGTGTTTCTATTTCACAGAAGTTGTTTTCTGTTAAGTAGTTTCTTACTATATTTGCAACCTTACTTCTTAACATTAAAGTCTTTTGCATAGATGGCTTTCTTAAATCTAAGTATCTATACTTAAGTCTTAATTCTTCTGATACATTATCATCATCTTTTATATATATTGGTGGTGTTTGCGATTCATTAAGTATTCTAAGTTCAGTAGCAAATACTTCTATATCACCAGTTGGCATGTTAGGGTTTTTAGATGATCTTTCACAAACTTTTCCCTTAACAGCTATAACATATTCAGATCCTAACTTTTCAGCCTTAGCAAAAGCTTCAGCGTTAACGTCAGTATCAAATATTATTTGGCATAATCCACTTCTGTCTCTTAAGTCAACAAACACTAATCCACCTAAGTTTCTTTTCTTTTGAACCCATCCCATAAGGACAACTTCTTCATTTATATTGTTTTCTCTTAAGTCCCCACAATAGTGAGTTCTCTTTAATCCGTTTAGAGTTTCCATTATTTACCCTCCAGGCTTTCTTTAAATTTCCTATAACACATAATAAACTATATTTATTAAAAATTATTGATATATAATCTTTTATATGTGCTTCAAAAGTCTTTCTTTAAGACATTTTATATAAGACTTATTATAATTTAATATTTTATCATTACTACAATTTACTTGTCCATTTAAAATTGGCTTTCTATAATTTATGATATATCATAAATTATATTTAAAATTGTATAATCCCTTACAAATTATAATCTTTCCTTTAATTCTTTAACTATATCACTTAGTTTTATAGTAGTTTGCTCTGATGTAGCCATATTTTTAAGTGTAGCACTATCATTTTCTAACTCATCATCACCTATAACTATAGTGAATTTTGCATTTATTTTATCTGAGTACTTAAATTGTGCCTTAACGCTTCTATCTAAGTGGTCATTTTCAGCACTTATATGTTCACTTCTTAAATCTTTTAATATTTTAAAGCTCTTAGTTTTAGCTTTATCTCCTATTGTTACTATGAATATATCCATAGCATGTGGGTTTTCTATTTCTATATTATTATTTTCTAAAGTTAATAATAATCTTTCAACTCCTAGACCAAATCCTATACCACTAACTCCTTTAGGTCCTCCAATTTGTTCTACTAGTCCGTCGTATCTTCCTCCACCAC
Organism: Romboutsia sp. 1001713B170131_170501_G6; assembly: GCF_015668195.1. Lineage (NCBI taxonomy): Bacteria > Bacillati > Bacillota > Clostridia > Peptostreptococcales > Peptostreptococcaceae > Romboutsia > Romboutsia sp. 1001713B170131_170501_G6. Next base: position 186,164 of record NZ_JADPFC010000005.1, on the reverse strand, counting down.
AAACTGTACTTTGAGCACCAATATCATTTGATATTATTTCAAAAGCAGTTTTCTTGTAGTAATCAAGTCCTCTAACAATTTTTTTGTCAACTACATAGTTTATTTCCATTTCAGTTAAGTACTCTTGTACTTTTTTAAAGTGCTCGCTACATTCATCACATAAGTGATCTACCATAAAAGGTACATCTTGTAAGTTTTCTTGACATGTAGGATTCTTGCAATCTATAACTCTCATTGGATTTTTATCTTTTCTTTCTAAGCAAGTTTCACATAATACATCTGCTTTTGAGTCTAAGTATGCTTTTAGTATTTCGTTGTATTTAGCTCTACAAGTTGGACATCCAACAGAGTTTATGCTAACTACTAAATCTTTAAGACCAACTTCATTGAAAAATTGAACAGCTAAAGCTATTACTTCTGCATCTAATGATGGTTTGTCACTTCCTAAAGCTTCTATTCCAAATTGGTGGAATTGTCTTTGTCTTCCTGCTTGTGGTCTTTCATATCTAAAGCAAGGTGTCATATAAAATAACTTTGTTGGTTGAGTTTCTGCATATAATTTATTTTCTATAAATGCTCTAACTACACCAGCAGTTCCCTCTGGCTTTAAAGTTATATCTCTTTTACCTTTATCTTCAAAAGAATACATTTCCTTTTGTACTATGTCAGTTGTATCTCCAACACTTCTTTTGAATAATTCTGTATGTTCAAATATTGGAGTTCTCATTTCTTCGTATCCAAATAATGCACATACCTCTCTAAATTTATTTTCAACATAATTCCATTTGTAAGCATCTTTTGGAGTTATGTCTTTAGTTCCTCTTGGAGCTTTAGTTAACATTTTTGTATATCTCCTTTCTCTTTCTTTCTATCATTTCATCAACTCTGTCTATATATTGCTCTACATTTTTAACATTGTCAACTCTTTCTATTCTATCTTCATCAACATATACAAATTTTGATATAGATCCAGCACCTACTGCATAGTTACTTTGCTTCTCTTCCATTATTTGAATGTTATATATACATTCATAACCTTCTTTAGCATATCCTATGTTTTCTAAGTTTCCTAACATATGCTTTTGACGGTACATATAATATGGATTAAGTCCCATATCACGAGCATATTCCATTGATAAATCTATCATCTTTATCATTTCTTCATATCTTGTAAGTTCGTATTTATCTAGATTTTCTTTTAGATTAGATGCCCTTTTTATAGCTAATGTATGTACTGTTAAACTTTCTGGTGAAAGTTTTTTGATTTCTTCTAAAGTATTTCTAACCATATCTAAATCTTCATCTACAAGACCTAATATGATATCCATATTTATATTATCAAATCCTATTTCTCTTGCCATATTAAAACAATCCACTATATCAGCTACAGTATGGTCTCTACCTATCTTAGCTAATGTTTCATCATTCATAGTTTGAGGATTTATACTTATTCTATCTACATTATGCTTTTTAAGAACTTCTAATTTTTCTCTAGTTATAGTATCAGGTCTTCCTGCTTCTACTGTAAATTCTTTTATCCTACTTAAATCTAACTCTTTAAATAAAGCAGTTATTAAAGTATCTAGTTCTTCTTTTTCTAAGGCTGTTGGAGTTCCTCCACCAATATATAATGTTTCTATTTCTTTATTAGTGTCTTTTAATATTTTAGAAAGTCCCTTTATTTCTTCTATAAGCTTATCTACATATTCTTTTCTTAAATGTCCAAATTGTTTTAATGGATTTGCTGGGAATGAGCAATAGTAGCATCTTGTTGGACAAAATGGTATACCTACATATAAAGAAATTTTATTTTTATCTATTGGATATATAAATACTCTTTCTCTTTTTGCAATTTCTAGGCTTAAGTCTATTTTTTCATCCATTATATAGTATTTTTCTTTTAATATTTCTCTTATCGACTCTTCATCTACACCTTGGTCTAATAGAGTGTGTACTATCTTAACAGGTCTTATACCTGTTAGTATCCCCCAAGGTACATATGAGTTTAATCTATTTTGTAAAACTTTAAATATACTTCTTTTTATAGTTTCTTTTGTAGCTTTTTTTATTTCTTGTTCATTTAATCCACTTATGTTTATATGGTCTCTAAACTCATACTTTAAATCATAATTTTCATAGTATTCAGTTTTAGCGATTATTGTATCATTATATGTTAATAATGTGTTTGTTAATATTCTTCCGAAACTTTTTCTTTCTACAAATTCAAAATCCGTAGTAAATAGTTTTATTAATTCAGCTACTTCATATTTATAATCATGTCCTTTTAAAACTACACCTATCATTTTCTTGCTCCTTCTTAACATAATAGTTAAATTTACTTTAAGTTACTTAAATGCCTAAAAGATAGCTAATATAGCTATCTTTTAAAACTTTAGTTATATATTATCCATAAGTTATTGGAGCAATTATTTTTTATCTGCTCATATATGGATTGCTCGTCTTTTCTATTCCTAAAGTAGAACTTGGTCCATGACCTGGATGAATTTTAACGTCATTTTCATATTTTGATAACTTCTTAAGAGATTTTTCTAACTCTTTATAACTTCCTCCAATAAAATCTGTTCTACCTATACTCCCTGCAAATAAAGTATCTCCAGTAAACATATCATCATTAACTCTTATACACATTCCACCTTTTGTATGTCCTGGTGTATGTATAAATGATAGTTTTAAATTACCTAATGTTAATTTTTCTTTATCATTTACATATATGTCAGCATCTAATTCTTGAGGTCCGCAATGTGGCATCATACAACTTAAATTTTTTCTATTATCATTTAATAACTCTTTTTCATCTGTATGTGCAACTACCTTAGCACCTGTCTTTTCTCTTATAGATTTTACTGCACCTATATGATCTCCATGTCCATGAGTTAATAATATATACTCAAGTATTAAACCATTATTTTTTATATAACTTAATATCTTATCTTCTGCTCCACCTGGGTCTACTACTGCACATTTTTTAGTTTCTTCATCTACTAATATATACATATTTTCACCAAAGCTTGGTTCAAGTATTTTTTCTATTTTCATTTTTAAATCCCCCTAGAAAGCTTTATTTGACTCTAATAATATTGTAACTGGTCCATCATTAGTTAAATCTACCATCATATGAGCACCAAACTCACCAGTTCCAACTACTATATCATTATTCTTTGCTTTTTGTACAAACTCTTCATAAAGTTTAGTTGCAACATCTGGTCTTGCTGCATTTGTAAAGCTTGGTCTTTTTCCTTTTCTACAATCACCATATAAGGTAAATTGTGAAACCACTAAAAGTTCTCCACCTACATCTTTAAGAGATAAGTTCATTTTTTCATTTTCATCTTCAAAAATTCTTAGGTTTAGTATTTTATCTATCATGTAATCAACATCTTTAGATGTATCTTCATGAGTTACTCCAAGTAAAACAAGTAGTCCCTTGTTTATTTGGCCTGTAACACGATCACCTACTTTAACTTTAGATGATGATACTCTTTGTACAACTGCTCTCATAGTCCTTCCTCCTAGTTTATTACTCTATATACATCTTCTATTCCTGGTATAGATTTTATCTTTTTCATTAATAAATTTAGCTCATCTATATTATCAACTTCAATAAGTAGATTAACATTTATAATACCTTCTTTTCCTTTTCTGGCATTTATACCATTAAATCCTACTTTTTCAACTGCTACAGCATGAGTTATATCATTAATTATACCTTTTCTATCTACACCTTTTATTTGAATTTCTGCTTCAAATCTACTACTTTCCGAGTTACACCATTCAACTTCTAATAATCTATTTTTAAAGAAGTCTCCATTTACATTTGCATTAGGACAGTCTTTTCTATGAACAGCTACACCTCTACCTTTTGTAACATATCCTACTATTTCATCACCTGGAAGTGGATTACAACATTTTGCAAATCTAACTAATATATTATCAAGTCCCTTTACTGTTACTCCTTGAGATGTATTCTTTCTCTTTTTCTTATATTCAGAATCTGTTAAATTGTGATTCTTTAAGTCCTCTACAGCATTTGCTTCTTGTTCTTTTTTAGTTTTTTTGACTTCTTTTTCGTATAATTCTCTTACCTTTGGAACAACTTGTGATGCCATTATTCCACCATAACCAATAGTAGCTATTAAATCCTCTACAGTTTGTTGATTGAATTTTTTAGCCACTTGACCTAGGTACTTTTCTATACAAGCTTCTTTTGCTGGTATATTATATTTTTTAAATTCTTTTTCAAGTATTAAATTTCCACGTTCAATATTTTCTTCTCTTCTTTCCTTTTTAAACCACTGTCTTATTCTACTTTTAGCATTTGGTGTTTTTACTATATTAATCCAGTCTCTACTTGGTCCATTTGAATTTGAAGAAGTTAATATTTCCACTATATTTCCATTTTGTAATTTATAATCAATAGGAACTATTCTTCCGTCTATCTTAGCTCCAACACATTTATTACCTACATTAGTATGCACTCTATAAGCAAAGTCTATTGGAGTTGCACCTGCTGGAAGTTCTATGACGTCCCCCCTTGGAGTGAATACATAAACTTGACTACTAAATACATCATCTTTAAGAGCATCTAAAAACTCTTGAGGATCTTTTAGATCTTTTTCCCACTCCATCATTTGTCTTAACCATTGAAGTTTCTCTTCTACATTTTGTCTTGTATCTTGAGTTTTACCTTCTTTATATTTCCAGTGAGCTGCAATCCCGTATTCAGCTATTTGATGCATTTCTTTTGTTCTTATTTGTATCTCTACAGGCTCTCCATCTGGTCCTATAACAGTGGTATGAAGACTTTGATACATATTAGGTTTTGGCATTGCTATATAATCTTTAAATCTTCCTGGAATTGGCTTCCATAATGTATGTACCATTCCAAGTACTGCATAACAATCTTTAACATTATCTACTATTATTCTGACTGCTGTTAAATCATAAATTTCTTCAAATCCCTTGTCTTTGTTTTTCATCTTACTGTATATGCTATAAAAATGCTTAGGTCTTCCATATACATTGTATGGTATATTTACAGATTTTAATTTTTCATCTAATATACTTAAAACTTTTTTTATATACTCTTCTCTTTGGCTTCTTTTTTTAGCTACTTTTTCAACTAATTCATAGTAACCGTCTGGGTCTATATATCTAAGTGCCAAGTCTTCTAATTCCCATTTTATTTTAGAAATACCTAATCTATTTGCTATTCCCCCATAGATTTCAAGTGTTTCTTTTGCTTTTGATTTTGCTTTTTCTGGAGGCATAAATTTTAAAGTTCTCATGTTGTGAAGTCTATCTGCTAATTTTATAAGTATAACTCTTATATCCTTAGCCATAGCCATAAACATTTTTCTTAGATTTTCTGCCTGTGTTTCTTCTTTTGATTGATACTTAATTTGTCCAAGTTTAGTTACTCCGTCCACTAAATTGGCAATTTCTTGAGAAAATTCTTTTTCTATATCTTCATAAGTATAGTCCGTATCTTCAACAACGTCATGTAATATTCCTGCTGCTATAGTTTCTATATCAAGTTCCATGTCTGCTAGTATATTGGCAACTGCTAGAGGATGAATGAAATAAGGTTCACCAGACTTTCTAAATTGACCTTCATGTGCTTTTTTACCAAGATAATAAGCTTTTTTTACTAAATCTATATCAGCATTTGGAGCATAACCTTTTATTTTTTCTATTAATTCTTGTAATTCCTTATCATGCATAATACCACCTATTTTACATATGTAATTTTATAAAGCCTCATTCATTTACTCAAAGAAACAAAACCCTATATTAATTTAATACCTTTTTAATCCTATTGTGTAAACATTTTAATTCTTTATACTAAAATAGTTGGTATAATACCAACTATTTTAGTAATGCCTTTAAGCACCTTTGTAAAATAATCTAATTTATTAATATTTTATTAGAGAATTTACATCGTATTTAGATAGCTTTTCTCTTCCATTTAAGGACTCTAATTCTATTAAGAATTGCATAGATACAACTTCTCCACCTAATTTTTCTATTAGAGCCGCTGCAGCTTCCATAGTTCCTCCAGTAGCTAATAAATCATCAACTATTGCTACTCTTTGTCCTGGCTTTATAGCATCTTTATGTATTTGTAAAGTGTCACTACCATATTCTAATCCGTACTGATAACTTTCTGTTTCATATGGTAATTTTCCTGGCTTTCTAACTGGGACAAATCCAACTCCCATTCCATAAGCAACTGGAGTTCCTGTTAAGAAACCTCTCGCTTCAGGTCCTACTACTATGTCTATGTTTTTATCTTTTAAATTTTTTATAAATTCATCTATAGCATATTTAAAAGCTTCTCCGTCTTGCATTAATGTAGTTATATCCTTAAAACTTACTCCTTCTTTTGGGAAGTCTTTGATTTCTCTTATCTTTTGTTTTAAATCCATTACAATTGCTCCTCCTAATAACTTTCTCTGTATTTCTCGTTTAAAGTTTTTAAGTTTTTAAGTATTTTACTTTCATCTAAATTTAATTTTTTGTCTGGTTTTGGTAATAACTTTATATGTATAGATTTTGTATTTAGTAAGTCATCATGTACAAACTCAAAATCTAATAATAATAATTCCTTAAACACTTTTAATATTGTAAATACTTTTAAAGGTATTATATTAAATACCTTCTTTATATCTCTAAAGTCAACATTTATCTCTTTATTTGAAAGCATAAATTTATATACGTATATAAATTCTTCTCTTTCTGGAATTAAATTATTTACAATATTGTTTAGATATAGTAAATCCGTTTGACTATAATATTTGATAATTATAGCCTCATTATTCGCCTTTTCGTATAAATGAGAATAGTCACCCATATTATACAAATAATCATAAAGAATAATATTATTATATCTTTTTATATTAATTTTTTCAATATTTGGAGAGAATATAAGCTGAAGTTTATCACTATTTGACATAATTTCGTTGTAGTTTATGTCAAATCCATCTATTATATCTTCATCTACTAATGATATATCTGATATAGCTCTATAAAACCCATTTATAGTATTTGCTATAACTAAGGTATCTTTAGTTATATAATCAAATATATTAATATCTTTATTGCCATTTATCATTTCATCTATATTATTAAATCCAAATCTTTCATATAATAAATTTTTATCAATTTCATTTATATCATATAAGCAATTTTCATTAGGTATAGTCTTTGAAAATAGTTCAATTATATCTTCATTTGTACTACTACTTTTAGGATAAGACATTCTTATATCTTTTAATAAAAATTGAATACTTCTTCTTCCCATAAAATTATTTTCATCTAATTGGAAAAGTACATCTACCTTATCCCCTGGCATATATCTTTCTTTAAGGTATGCCATATTAAATCCTATACATTCATAAGACTTTTCTTTTTCTATAGTAAACTTTATATGTTGTTTATTTTTTCCCATAGTTATTATACTTTTAAGTATTGCATCTCTTACTATAAATCTAGGGTTAGGATTATTTAATCCATATGGTTCTAGCTTATGAAGTTCTTCTACTAATTCTAAACTTATAGATTCTTCTTTTAATTCAAGTTCTGCTTTTATATTTTCTATTAAATCTTCTTCATTAAGTTTATAATCTGCAAACTTATTAACTTCATCAGAAAGCTTGTCTATATTTTCTTTATCTAAAGACAAACCTGCTGCTTGTTCATGTCCACCAAACTTATTTAATAAATCTTTACATCTTACAAGTGCATCAAATATACTAAATCCTTTTATAGACCTAGCTGAGCCTGTAGCTTCACCATCTTCTATAGTTAGTAGTATTGTTGGCTTGTAATATTTTTCTGTAAGCTTTGATGCAACTATACCAATAACTCCATGTTGCCACCCTTCATTAGCTATAACTAGCACTTTGTCAGTCTTGTACTTTTCATTAGCCTCTATTATAGCCTCTGCTTCTTGATACATTTTTCCTTCTATTAGCTGTCTTTCATTATTTTTTTCTTCTAATAACATAGCTATTTCTTTAGCTTTTTCTGTATCTTTTGTAGTAAATAATTCAACTCCTAACATTGAGTATCCTAGTCTACCTGATGCGTTTATTCTAGGCCCTATAGAAAATCCTATATGAGATGAACCTATTTTATCTGTTTCCACTCCACAAACCTTTATAAGTTCCCTTAAGCCTATATTATTGCCCTTAGACATAAGAGTTAAACCATTTTTTACTATTATTCTATTTTCGTCTACTAGCGGTACTATATCACATATAGTAGCTAGAGTTGTTATTTCTAAATATGTATATAAACTATTTTTAAATTCTTCTTTAGGAGTAAGAGCTTGTATTAATTTAAAAGCAACTCCACACCCACAAAGCATATCAAAAGGATAATTACAATCTTCTTGCTTTGGATTTATAACAGCTAGTGCATTAGGTATTTCACTTTGACACTCATGGTGGTCTGTTATTATAACATCTATCCCTAATTCATTTGCTATTTCTACTTCTTTTACAGATGTAATACCACAATCTACACTTATCATTAGGTTACATCCTTGATTATGTATGTGTCTTATAGCTTCTTCATTTATGCCATATCCTTCTTCTAATCTATTTGGTATGTAATAATTAACTGGATAGTTAATAGAATCAAAGTATAAACATAATATTGAAGTGGAAGATACTCCATCTACATCATAATCTCCATATATCCATATGCTCTCTTTATTTTCTATAGCTTTTTTTATTCTATCTACTGCTTTATCCATATCCTTCATTAAAAATGGATCTCTTAAATATTCTAATGATGGATTCATAAATATTTCTGCATCTTTTTCATTATTTATTTCCCTATTTTTTAAAATTTGACTAATTTCCGGGGAAATTTTTAATTTTTTACTTAATTCGCTTTCACATACATCTCCCATATGTCTAAGTGTCCATTTTTTATTGAACATAACTTCTCCCCCTTTATTTCTTTTTATATTGAATTCTTATAATCTTGACTACTATTAATATACCTATTATAAATGATATAAAGAAACCACTTAATGCAGTAAACCTTATCCATATATTGTTATTTATATTAGGTGAAGAAATTATAAGTGATGACCCAACTATTATAGATGCTAGTACTAAGCTTAAAGAGATTTGTGTGGTTAAGTCTCTCATTATTTCTTCTAGTGAAGTAAACTTTACGTCTTCTAATTGGAGTTTTACATTATTTTTTTCTATATTTCTAAGTATACCTCTCATTTGCTTAGGTATAGTTTTTATATCTAATATCATCTCTTCTGCTGCATGTTTCGATTTTAAGAATGCATTTTGAGGATTAAATTTATTTATATAATAATGCCTCATAAATTCTTTACCTATAGATGCCACAGAGAAGTTTGGATTTAAATCTCTTCCAGTTCCTTCTAGAGTTATCACTGCTTTTGCAAGAGTAGAAAGCTGTGATGGTATTGATACTTTATATCTCCTAAAGAATCTAAATACCTCATTCATAATATCCGATATATTTATTTTTTCTATTGGAACATCATAATAATAGTGAATTAAATATAATAAATCTTGCCTTAGCCCAATTATATCCACTTCATTATTTATAACATCCATCTCTGTTAATATATATATTACCCTATCTACATTCTTCTCTACCAAAGCTACTGCAATTTCATTTAAAGCATTTAATGTGTTTCTATCTACTATTCCTACCATCCCAAAATCTATATAAGATATAGTATTTTGGCTGACTACAAAAATATTTCCTGGATGTGGATCAGCATGAAAAAATCCATATTCAAATACTTGCTTAAATAAGGACTTAATTCCTATATCACTTATTACCTTTGTGTCCCAATTAAGTTCCTTTATTTTTTTCGTATCATTTAATTTTACACCTATAATTTTTTCCATTACCAATACTTTTTTTGTAGTAAATTCTCCATAGATTTTAGGTATATACACTTCACTACTGTTTTCAAACATTCTCCTAAACTTCATAGCATTTATAGCTTCAAAGTTGTAATCTAATTCTCTCATTAATTGAGTTTGAAACTCTTCAATTATTTGTATAACGTCTATAGAACTATCTTTATTTCCATCTTTAAATGCTAAAACCATTCCCTTTAGTATTTCTAAATCCGACTTTATCCTACTTTCAATATTAGGTCTTTGTATCTTTATTATTACATCTTCTCCGTTTTGAAGCTTTGCTTCATATACTTGCCCAATAGATGCCGCACCTATTGGAGTAGGATTAAATTCATTAAACACTTTTTCTATATCTAAACCTATTTCTTCTTTAAATATTTCTTTAGCAATATCTGTATCAAAAGGTTCTACACTATCTCTAAGTAAAGATAATTCATCTATTATATCTTGGTCTAACAAATCTTTTCTAGTACTTAAAATTTGTCCTAACTTAACATAAGTAGGTCCTAATTCTTCAAAAGCCCGTCTTATCTTTTCTCCTGTAGACATTTGTTTTATTTCTTCAGATGGATTGGTTATAGGTATTTTATATGCTACACCTTCAATATTTAATTTTTCTACTATATAAGAAAACCCATATTTAATTAATATGCGTATAATCTCTTTATATCTTTTTATATTCCTGTAACTTATTCTCACTCTTATCAGCTCCATCTTTTATTGACTTAATTATACAATAAAAGGGCAATATCAAAATTGCCCTTTTAGTTTTCTTATTTATGATTATTTGCAGTTTCTACATATTTTAATGCTGATTTTTTAAGATTTTCTTTTTCTTCATGTGTTAGTTCTCTTATTACTTTTGCAGGCGAACCCATAGCAAGTACTCCTGATGGTATTTTTTTACCTGGAGGTACTAAGCTTCCAGCAGCAAGTAGTGTACTTTCTCCGACTTCAGCACCATCTAACACTATTGCACCCATACCTATTAATGTATTATCTCCTATTTTACATCCATGTATAAGAGCTTTATGCCCTATAGTTACATTTTTGCCTATTATAGTTGGTGCATCATGACAAATATGAACTACACAACCATCTTGAATATTTGTATTTTCTCCTACAGTTATACTACTTTCATCTGCTCTTATAACTACGTTATACCATATGTTAGCATTTTTTCCTATGGTTACATTACCTATTATATCTGCACTATCTGCTACAAACACATTTTCATGAATATTAGGTTCTATTCCTTTGTACCCTTTTATCATCTTATTCTCCTTCTAGCATTAATTTCGCTTGTATCATTATTGAACATTCTGTACGTTTCTTTTGCATTTCGCATCCTAATTCATATGGCTTCATTATGTCATCGTTGAAGTTTATTGCATTTGCATGACATCCACCTGAACAATAGAATTTATTCCAACATTTTTTACAATCTTCTTTGCTATATACGTGAGCATCTCTAAAGCTCTTTACAACTTCTTTAGGGAACACTATTTCTTCTTCCATTATGTTAGATAATTTGTAGTCTTCATTTCCAACGAATTGGTGACATGGGTACATATCTCCATTTGGAGTTATAGCTAGGTATTCATTTCCTGCTCCACATCCTGTTACTCTCTTTATTACACATGGACCTTGATTTAAGTCTACTATAAAGTGGAAGAATTTAAAGTCTTTACCTGATTTTAACATGTCAGCATATTTTACTGCTAAGTTTTCATATTCTTCAAATACTCTTGGTAAATCTTCCTCTTTAAGAGCATATGGATTTTCATCTGCATCTACAACAGGCTCTATAGATGTAAGAGCAAATCCTTCGTTAGCAAAGTGCATAACATCTTTAGAGAAGTCTAAGTTTTCTCTTGTGAAAGTACCTCTTATGTAATAGTACTTATCTTTATCTCTACCTTCTACAAGTTTTTTAAACTTTGGTAATATAATGTCATGACTTCCTTTATCATTTAAAGTTGGTCTCATATTATCATTTACTTCTTTTCTACCATCTAAACTTAAAACTGCATTGTGCATATGCTTGTTTATATATTCTATCTTTTCATCATCTAGTAATATACCGTTAGTAGTTATAGTGAATCTTATGTTTTTATTGTGTTCTTTTTCTACACTTCTTCCGTACTCAACTAGTTGCTTAACTACATCAAAGTTCATTAATGGCTCTCCACCAAAGAAATCTATCTCTAAGTTTCTTCTATTTCCAGAGTTAGCTATAAGGTAATCTATTGCTTTTTTACCAACTTCAAAGCTCATCATTTCCTTAGCCCCACCAAAGTCACCTTGTGCAGCAAAGCAGTATTTACATTTTAAGTTACAATCATGTGCAACGTGTAAGCATAATGCCTTAACAACTTTCTTTCTATCAACAAACGCTGGATGTAATTCATAGCTATCTTCTGTATATAAAAGTCCTTCTGACTCTAAAGTAGCTATTTCTTCATATGCTTCTTCTATTTGCTCTTTAGTGAACTCTTCACCTAAAATCTTAAATAATTCTTCCTTTGTATTTTCTTTGTAATGGTCTAATAATCTATAAGCTACATCATCAACAACATGAACAGCTCCACCATTTACATCTAAAACTATATTATATCCGTTCATTGAAAACTTATGTATCATACTCATTTTTACGTCCTCCCAAGTTTTATTATTTATTCATCTATATCAACAATTTTCCTCATTGTATTTAAACTCTATCCTTCATTATATAACTTAAATAAAATATAGGCAATACTTCAAAAAATTAGCTTAATTTATATCTAAAATAATACTCCTGTATATAATCTATGCTAAATCACACTCGTTAATTAAAATTAAAATAAGACGTCATAAGTTATGACGCCTTACTTTTTATGTTTATCCTAAACTTATTATCTTTCGCACTCTTGGTTTGCTACTGTACAAGAAGTTTTGCAAGCAGATTGACAAGAAGTTTGACATTCTCCACATCCACCTTTAGCAGCACTTTGCTTTAATGTAGCTTGAGATAAAGTTTTAACATGTTTCTTTTCCATTTTAAGTACCTCCTAGTTAAATTTCCCTATTGATTATATCACAAAATGTATTTATGTAAAACTTCTATTTGAAGTTTACACCCAAAACTCCTCCAATGCCACCAGATAAGGATACTAAAAGTGTCTTATAAAGCATACCCATATCAAATATAAATTGGTCCTTAGCTAAACAAACTAATAATATAAGAAGCACTATATACACTAAACCTACTAATAATCCATATATAAGGCCTTTTTCCTTTATATGTTTAGTAGCATAAAATCCTCCAAATGCTGAAGATACTGTAGTTATAACTGAAGATGCCATAGCTATACTGCTTCCTGACATATCTGTAAATGTAAGTATTAAGTTATATATAAGTAAAGTAGCTAATGTTAATATGTACGCATATCCAAGACCTTTTAGGATATGATTTGTTTTTTCCATAAAAAATACCTCCCCTCAGTAATACATATATATTCTAGGAAAGGTATTTAAATTACTATTATTTAATTATTTCTCATCTTGTGGCTCAACAGTACCTATAGCCCATTTTTCAAATGGAACTTTGTTTCTGTTTGGTCCAAGTTCTAATACTACATGGTTTTCTTCAACCTTTGCAACGTGAGCTATTATACCACCTATAGTAGTTACTTTATCTCCTGCTTTTAGGTTTTCTCTCATTTCTTTTAATTGCTTTTCTTTTTTCTTTTGAGGTCTTATTAATAGGAAGTAGAATACAGCAAATACTGCTACCCACATAACTACAGCCATTATCATTTGTTGTGGCATTACCTTCACTCCTTTTTATTATACTAAATTCTATAATACTATAAATATTATAGATTACCCTCCTTGGATAATCTATTTATTTTTAATTAGTATTTATATAAACTATATCCCTAAAATATAGGAAGAGTTTACCTTTTCATTAATAATTATATATTAAAAATACTTTATTTCATAGTACAATTTCTATAATTTGTATCCGTATTGCTTAAAGAACTCTTCTTTAAAGTCTAATAGTCTATCTTCCATTATAGCTTGTCTTACTTGCTTCATTAAGTTTAATAGGAAGTGTAAGTTGTGAGTCGTTATTAGTCTTGCTGCTAATATTTCATTAGCCTTAACAAGATGTCTTATATATGCTCTAGTGTAATTCTTACAGCAGTAACAATCACAATTTGGATCTAATGGAGTAAAGTCTTTTGCATATTTTGCGTTTCTAACTACTATTTTACCAACACTAGTCATAGCTGTACCGTTTCTAGCTATACGAGTAGGTAAAACACAGTCAAACATATCTATTCCTCTTATAACACCTTCTAATAAGTCGTCAGGACTTCCAACACCCATTAGATATCTTGGCTTATCTTCTGGCATTAGAGGTACTGTGTAATCTAATACTTCATACATTAATTCTTTAGGCTCTCCAACACTTAGACCACCTACTGCATATCCTGGTAAGTCTAATTCTAATATTTCTTTAGCAGATTGCTCTCTTAAATCTTTGTACATTCCACCTTGAATTATACCAAATAATGCTTGTTTTTCAGTGTTTTTATGAGCTTCTTTACATCTTTTTAACCATCTTGTAGTTCTTTCTAAAGAATTTTTAACATACTCTCTATCTGCTGGGTATGGAGCACATTCATCAAAAGCCATCATTATATCTGAACCTAGGGCATTTTGTATTTCCATAGCTTTCTCAGGACTTATAAAGTGTTTAGATCCATCTATATGAGATCTAAAATGTACACCTTCTTCTGTTATCTTTCTAAGTGGTCCTAAACTAAATACTTGGAATCCTCCACTATCTGTAAGTATTGGCTTATCCCAGTTCATAAACTTATGAAGTCCACCAGCTTCCTTAACTAACTCATGTCCTGGTCTCATATATAAGTGATATGTGTTACTTAATATTATTTGAGATCCTATTTCTTTTAACTCTTCTGGAGTCATTGATTTTACTGTTGCTTGAGTTCCAACAGGCATAAATATAGGTGTTTCTATAACTCCATGTGGAGTGTGAAGTCTTCCTAATCTAGCTCCACTTTGCTTACATGTTTTTATAAGTTCATATCTTATTGCACTCATAATTTTGTCTCCTTACTATCTATTCATTTTATACGCTTTGTTGCTTCATTCTTTCTCTACAAGCTTCGCATTCTTCACATTCTTGACCTTCTTCACAGTCTTCATAGTGAATACTAGTTATATTCATAGTACTGTTATCCTTAGCTATTAAGTATTTTCTAATAATAAACAATCCTGCAATTGCTATAACACCTAATAATACTTCTGTCATACCTTCACTCTTTGGAAGCAATAACATTTTTCTAGCTATTGCATATAGTAATACTTCTAAAAGAGCACCTGGAATATGAAGTGATAACATTACTACAAGCTCTACCCCTATAACTAAAAGTAAAATCTGTCCTAATATATCATTTAGTTGACCATAATCAACCGGTGTATGAAAATCTACTATATAGGCTGTCCATATTACTCTTAAAACGTCTATAGTACCTAAAAATACAGCAAGTAGAACCACCATTGCTAAAATTGATTCAAAAACATAGGCTATTCTTAAAGATAAATTATTTTTATCTATATTTTTCATCAAATTCCCCCTATTTTATAATCATGGCATCTCCGAAACTAAAGAATCTATATTTTTCTTCAACTGCAACATTGTATGCATTTAATGTTTTTTCTTTTCCACATAAAGCACTTACTAACATTATTAAAGTTGACTCTGGTAAGTGAAAGTTAGTTATAAGTCTATCTACTACCTTAAACTTATATCCTGGGTATATAAATATATTAGTCCATCCACTAGATTCCTTTACAACTCCATCTTCACTACTTGCAGACTCTACTGTTCTACAGCTAGTAGTTCCAACACATATAACTTTATTTCCATTAGCTTTTGCTTTATTTATTTTGTCAGCTGCCTCTTTATCTACCATATAAAACTCAGAGTGCATCTCATGATTTAATACATCTTCTACTTTTACTGGTCTAAAAGTTCCAAGGCCAACATGAAGAGTAACAAAGGCTATATCTACACCTTTTGCTTTTATCTCACTAAGTAGCTCTTGTGTAAAGTGTAGCCCTGCTGTTGGTGCTGCCGCTGAACCATTGTGTTTTGAATACACAGTTTGATATCTTTCTCTTTCTTCTAATCTTTCTGTTATATATGGAGGAAGTGGCATATTTCCTAATTCATCTAAAACTTCTTCAAATATTCCTTCATAATGAAATTTTATTATTCTAGAACCCTCTTCAGCAAGTCCCACTACTTCTCCTATTAGCTTTCCATTTCCAAAAGAGAATCTAGCTCCTACCTTAGCTCTTTTACCTGGCTTAACTAGAGCTTGCCAAGTATCCTCTTCAGTTCTTTTTAGTAAAAGAAATTCTATTTTTCCTCCAGTATCAAGCTTTTCTCCTATCAATCTAGCCGGTATAACTCTAGTATTGTTAAGAACTAAGCAATCTCCTGGATTTAAATAATTTATTACATCTTTAAATATCTTATGCTCAATTTCTCCGCTTTCTCTATCTAAGACCATAAGCTTTGAGCTTGATCTATCCTTTATAGGTACTTGCGCTATTAATTCTTCTGGTAGGTCAAAGTAAAAATCACTTGTCTTCAATTTAAACGTCCTTTCCATAAAATTTATATAATTATCATAATAACAAAAATATCATATTTTTTCTATATTCATATTCCTAGCCATTATTATAACTCTATAAATTAATGATTTTTTATTTCATCTTTATTTTACTTTTCTATTTTACCCTAGATTTCTTTTTAAAACAAAGCCTAGTTTATATTTTTAATAGCTTTATTTAGTAGGGTAAGGAATTTTTAGGTGCTCATAGGCAAGTGGCATTGCCACCCTTCCCCTTGGCCCTCTATTTAAGAATCCTAATTGTAATAAATAAGGTTCATATACATCTTCTATAGTATTTCTATCTTCTCCTATTGATGCAGCTAATGTATCTAGTCCTACAGGTCCACCCTTAAACTTTTCAATTATTGTCATAAGTAACTTTTCGTCTACATAATCAAGGCCTAAACTATCTACACCTAGAAGCTCTAGTGCCTTATCTGCAACTTCATTAGTTATATCTCCATCTGCTCTTACTTGTGCGTAGTCTCTTACTCTTTTTAAAAGTCTATTTGCTATTCTTGGTGTTCCTCTAGAACGTCTTGCTATTTCTATTGCCCCACCTTCCTCTATAGTAGCTCCTAATATCTCAGCTGATCTTATAACTATCTTTGCTAATTCATCAACAGTGTAATAATCTAGTTTAGATATAACTCCAAATCTATCTCTTAGTGGATTTGTAAGCATCCCAGCTCTAGTTGTAGCTCCTATTAGTGTAAACTTAGGAAGATCTAGTCTTATACTTCTAGCTGATGGACCTTTTCCTATTATTATATCCAAACAAAAATCTTCCATTGCAGGATATAATACTTCTTCTACACTTCTATTTATACGATGTATTTCATCTATGAATAATACGTCATTTTCATTTAAGTTAGTTAATATTGCAGCTAAATCTCCTGCCCTTTCTATTGCAGGACCTGATGTTATTCTTAGATTAACACCCATTTCATTAGCTATTATACTTGATAAAGTTGTCTTACCTAATCCTGGAGGTCCATATAAAAGTACATGGTCTAATTGTTCATTTCTAGACTTTGCAGCCTCTATAAATATTTTTAACTGTTCTTTAGCTTTTTCTTGACCTAAATAATCATCTAGCGATTTCGGTCTTAAGCTATTTTCTATATCTACATCTTCATTTTTCATGGTAGATGTAATTATTCTATTTTCATCTTCAAAATCGTACATAATCCTACCCCCTTACATTTTATTATCTATCAATGATTCATTAATCTTAAACTTCTTTAATTAGCTTATTTTATTATTTTAAATGGAAAACCTTATAATATCTATATTGTCTTATGCCACTATATTTATATAACTTTCACTAATAAAATTTATTTTATAAAATTATCTTAAAGTCTTACTCATTAGATATGTTAGTGATTTCTTTATTATGTCTTCTGTATTAAGCCCGTCTTTTTTACATTTGTCTACTGCTTCCTTTGCCTCAGCGCTTGAGTATCCAAGAGCAAGAAGTGCATCTACTGCTTCGTCTTTTGATATAGCAACTGGAGCTTGAGTAAGTAGAGTTGGCTCAAATTCTATATTATTTTTATCTACTTTATCTTTTAGCTCAAGTATTATTCTTTCAGCTGTCTTTTTACCTACACCCGGCGCTTTAGACATTTTTGCTATATCTTCGCTTAATATATAAGCTCCTAATTGCCCTGGTGTTGCAAAAGATAATATACCAAGTCCAACTTTAGGACCTATTTTTGATACAGATGTTAATAATTCAAACATATGCATTTCTTCTCTTGTTGAAAATCCACAAAGGCTCATATCATCTTCTCTTACTATAAGTTTTGTATATATTTTTGCCATACTTCCTATTTCTAAGTCTTTTATAGTATTTGATGATGCATTTATTTTATATCCTATATTATTATTATCTATTACTATATGGTCTAAATATATTTCTTCTATTGTTCCTTTTATATAACTATACATACTTACCCCCTATATTTTTTAATGTTTTTTCCAATCTATTGGCATGAGCATGACATATTGCAACTGCTAAAGCATCTGCTACGTCATCTGGCTTTGGTACTGCTTTTAAATTTAAAAATGAAGTTACCATTTGCTGAACCTGTGCTTTTTGTGCTCTTCCATATCCTACTACACCTTGTTTAACTTGAAGAGGTGTGTATTCATATACAGGCTTATTATTGTGTGCACAAGCAAGCATGGTTACTCCTCTAGCTTGTGCTACACTTATAGCCGTCTTAACATTTTTATTAAAGAACAATTCCTCTATTCCAACTTCATCTACATTGTATTTTTTTATTATTAAATCAATTCCTTTATAAACAAGTTCTAATCTTTTTAATGTATCCATTCCTGCAGGAGTTGTAACTGCTCCATAATCTATTACTCTAAATTTCGAATTTTTATACTCTATTATTCCAAACCCAACTATTGCTATTCCTGGGTCTATGCCTAGTATTATCAAATAAAACTTCCTCCCATTAATCTTTGTAACGCAAATAAAACTTATGTTCTTATACATTATAGCATAAGTTTTATTTACGTTACAAAAATAACCACAACATATACACTACGTTGTGGTTATTTCATTAACTTCCAAAGTTTTCAAGTCTTGAGTAAGCTTCTTCTTGTGAATCTACGACCACTCCCTTTTGAATTTCTTCTTGTACTGATTTTGGAAGTGAATTTATATGTATTTGAGTATCCTCTACTAATTCTCGATTTCCATCATCATCATATTTATAAAGTCCTATAAGATCATCATCTGCTTCTAAGGCATACTTATTACTTCTAGATGCATCTTTATGTGTTTGAATTTCTGATAAAACTATCTCATATTTGCTTATTTTTTCTACTTCCCTTTCTGGATATTTATTTTTTAAATATTCTCTTATTTCTTTCTCATTCATTTCTACTAATGATTTATCTACTGTTCCTACCATCATAGGATTCTTATCTGATTCGCTGCCATCTTCATTTTTCGTATGAACCCATATTTCACAATCCTTACTCAAACCAAATACTTCTTTAACCTTTTGTTCTTTTTTTATTTCTTCTTTAGCATTCACTTTTTGAGCATCTGCACTATTAGTTTTTACTCCTATATAAATACCACCTGTTAAAGCAACCACTCCTGCTATTATCATAACAGGTATTTTCCAATTAAATGGGTCTCTTCTTTCAAACATTAAAATACCTCCTTCTACATAATTTATTGTTATAGATATAAAATCTTTTATATTTAGGTAATTTTTAGTAATTATTTATATTTGAATTTTTGTCCCATTAATTGTTTTTTATACATATTATATATATCATTATTAAATTTATTTATAGGAGGTATTTATGTGAGTTCATACGTTAAGGCAATTTACGATAGACTTGATTTTATAGAATTTAAGCAAAACATTTTACTTTTAAAACAACCACAACATAAAGCATCTATATTTTATGACCTTACCTTAGGTGATTTTTTAAAGATAAAAGACCTAACTGCTAAAGTTTCTGATATTATGACACGTGGAGAAAAATATACTATAGATGACTTCGAAAAAGAATTATTTGTTATATGGCCACCTATAAAAAGTTATCCATCATCATCTACATTAGTTGCAAAAGCACTTATGGATACTCAGTATTTTGATCAATTATTTATGCACGATAACTAATATATTTATTTTTATTGTTAAATAATGATATATTTTCCTTATTCTTGGAAATACTCCTAATAGATTTATTAATTTATTAGGAGGTTAATTTTATGTCTAGTATAAACTGTAATGTAATAAATTGTTCACATAATGATAGCGGAATGTGTTATGCAAATAAAATTGCTGTTAATGGCAAAAAATCCCACACAAGTACTCATACTTGTTGCAGTTCTTTTGTAGAGTCTAGTAATAACTTATCTAGTTCTAATAATGATCGTCCATGTTCATTTATAGGATGTAATGTTAAAACATGTACTCATAATGCAGGTGTCATATGTGCACTTAATAATATAGCTGTTACTTCTAAAGCTCCTAGACCAAATGAGTTGTCTGAAACATATTGTTCTAGTTTTAAATGCAAATAAATATAAAAAACCTAGACCAAATATTTTGGCCTAGGCTCTTATCTTTATAGATTATTCTTCTATTTCCCAGTTATGAGCTATAGATTGAACATCATCATCTTCTTCTAACATATCAACTAATTTTTCCA
>NZ_JADPFC010000005.1:0-165227 GCF_015668195.1 Romboutsia sp. 1001713B170131_170501_G6 | reverse complement strand
GATTATTCTTCTATTTCCCAGTTATGAGCTATAGATTGAACATCATCATCTTCTTCTAACATATCAACTAATTTTTCCATAAACTTTAATTGTTCTTCATCAGTTAATACTGTTGTAGTTTGAGGTATTAATTTTACCTCAGCAGATATAAATTTACTATATAAATAGTACTAAAATTAAGATGTATATCTCAATCTCTAAAAGTATTATTTTTTATTAATTAACTATATTCAATACTATAATATCATATTTTATAATCATTATGTATATTATTATACTTCTGCAACATTTATTATTTAATACTTACCACATATATTCTTTATAGTGACTATCCCACATTTTTATATATTCGTCTAATCTTTTTATTGATTCAAGCTCCTTTTCTTTAAATATTTCATTAATTACTTTTCCTTATTCTTTTTCATCTATTTTTTTAGCATATCTCTCATTAGCCCTTTTTAATCTATATTCATATATTTTAGTTTTGCAAATTGCAATAAGATCTTGAATATTATCTGTTCCGTATTTTATATTTGCTTTTTCTATATTCTTATTTAAGTCTTCTTCTTTTACTGTAATTTCATATGTTATATAAGATTGTTTATATCCGTATTTATCATTTATCTCTTTATTAAAATTTTTATTAAATTCTCTTTGTTCTTTCCCAGACTTATAATTAAGTTCCATTCTAGATGAAACTTTAAATTGTTTGCATATTTTCTTCTCAATCTCATTAATTTAAAACGCTTCTTTTTCACCAAGTTTTATATGATGTCCATTTGAAGTTATTGCCATTCTACTTTTCCTATATATAACACCTCCTTGGTTATTTTCGCTCATACTATTTAAATCCTCAAAAAACATATGCCTTATATTTACATTTAATGAGATAATAAGATATATAATTATATTCAATATAATAGAATTAAAGATAATAAAACATTATCTTTAATTCTATTAATCAATTTGTTATTTCCAAGTTTTTTAGTTGAATACTTATTGAAATCTATTAGAATTTATTTTACACTAATAGCTATAAAATCAAATACATTTACTTTAATTTTAAAAGCTCTTAGTGTTAAGAAAGGAGCATTTCCATATATGCTTAAGTTAAATACTGTTTTAATTTTTGTATTAACTTTAGTTGCAATTAATGTTGCATTAATAAATATAAATATGACTAATTATATTTATATTATATTAGATTGAATTAAAGATAATAAAACATTATCCTTAATTCAACTATAAAGTCACGTAAATCCTCAATATTAACTTATACTTTGTCACTAGTTCTTTTAATATTTGGCTCACTATTTGTAGAGTTTCTATCCTTTTAGTGACACCTATCACAAGGGTCATACTTACCTGACTCTGATTGAGTTCCTGACAGTATTGTCTTACTTCTAGATAGTGTTGAACATGAACTAGTTGTATGGTATGACTTCCCATTTGGAGTCCAATAAACTGTTCCTCCTTCATTCATTTTAGACTCAGTATATGATTCATCTTCATCATTATTATACTCAGTATATTGATTTATATCAATCTCATCTTCGATATCTGTTGCTATATCAGAAGGATATTCTTCCTTATTCTCATCAGTATTAACCTCTTCTGCTATATCATAGTTCTCTTCCTTCTTAGGTTTATCTAGCTCCTTTTCAGATTCATCTTCTACTTTTGTCTCATTATTTTCTTGAACTGAATCAACTTTTGATACTAAATCTTCTGTATTATCAGTATCAAATAGTCCTTCTAGGCTCGTTCCTATTTGTACAGATAGCATTGAAATAATTATAATTCCTACAAACCCATGGATTCTATTTAGCTTGAATCTAGTTCCTCCTAGCTTCTGTAAAGCTCTATCTAATCTACCTGTTAATAGCAAAATTACTCCTACAATAGGTATTAAACCACCCATAAAAATAAGTATTCCCCCAAGTAATTTAAGCACTACTGCTATTAGCCCTAAAATCAGCAAAAAACCAAGGCAACCCATTATAAATTGCATATATTCTTCCTCCTACATGTATAATCATTTAATATTATACATATTTAAAATGATATAATTTGTAAAATTTTGTAATGACAACTAACAATTTATACTATTTTAATTTATACAAATTCATCAAAATTGCTTTTAATCTATATAATAAGGGTACTATATTATATTAAGTTCATTAAAGTACTTGTGGATATACTCATTTCTATTATCTTTTCATCTTTAATACTTTGTAGATATCTTTTAGTTATATCCACAGTCTCATGCCCAAGTAACCTAGACAAGCTATATATATCCAAACCATTTCTTAATTGAGTTTGTGCAAAATAATGTCTACAAGTATGTGGTGAGCATCTAATAGAGTCTCTAACTCTAGCTCTTTGTCCTGCTATCCTTAGTACTCTTTCTACAGCTTCTACAGTAAGAGGTTTTCCTCTATAGCTAAGGAAATAATTATCATAACTCACTATACTATCCTTTAAGTACATCTCTCTAATTCGCTCATATTTTATCATTATTTTTTCAACATCGGGCTTATAGGCACAATACGCTCCTTTCTCCCTTTTCCAAATATATGTATTAACGTTTCCTTAACATCAATCTTGGTTATATCACATAGCTCTGAGTTTCTAACTCCTGTGTCTATAAGCATAGCCACAATACACTTGTTGCGTGCATTTATATAAGTATCCATCTTATATGCATCTAACATCTTCCTCACCTCTGCATCAGTGAATGACTCAATAACTACCTTTTTCTCTTTCAATAAGCTAACCTTTTTAGCAATATTTAAGCAATATTCTTCTTTATAGCAATACGCATAGAAGCTCCTTATATTCTTCAATATTGTGTTTATATAAGTTTCACTTAAGTTTTTATTTTTTAGAAAGTTAAGATATTGCCTTATGTGCAAGTGAGTTATCTCTTCTAGCTCCAGTACTTCAAACCCTGACTTACAATAATTGAAAAACTTATTAAGGTTATTCTTATAACCCTTTATAGTCCTTTCAGAATAATTTTTAGTTTTAATTTCATACATATACTCTCTATATACATCATTTATGAGCATACAAAAACACCTCCATATTACTTCATAGATTAATCTATACATCGTAACATAGAGGTGTTTTCGTTTACCGTAACACTCTATACATATTTCATTACATTTTTATATAGTATATAAGATGTTTACCGTAACAATTGTAATATTTTAAGATTTTTTAATTACTTAAAATCCAACAACCGTTGATATTACTTCAATCTAGCTATTATTCTTCTATTTCCCAGTTATGAGCTATAGATTGAACATCATCATCTTCTTCTAACATATCAACTAATTTTTCCATAAACTTTAATTGTTCTTCATCAGTTAATACTGTTGTAGTTTGAGGTATTAATTTTACCTCAGCAGATATAAATTCATATCCTTTAGCTTGTAATTCATCTCTTACAGCTGTAAAGTCTTCTGGAGCTGTTATTACTTCAAATCCATCTTCTTCTGTTATGAAGTCTTCTGCACCAGCTTCTAGAGCAGCATCCATTAATTCTTCTTCTGAAACTTCATCAGTAGCTTCTATTAACATTTGTCCTTTTTTATCGAACATGAATGATACGCATCCGCTAGTTCCTAAGTTTCCACCGTTTTTATCAAAATAATATCTTACGTTACCAGCAGTTCTGTTTTTGTTGTCTGTTAAAGCTTCAACTATAACAGCAACTCCACCTGGTCCGTATCCTTCATAAACTATAGTCTCATAGTTCTCGTTAGCTCCACCGCCTGCTCCTTTAGCTATAGCTCTATCTATATTGTCGTTTGGCATATTATCAGCTTTAGCTTTTTCTATAGCAGTTTTTAAAGTAGCATTGTATTCTGGATCTCCTCCACCTTCTTTAGCTGCAACAGCTATTGCTCTAGCATGCTTAGTGAATATCTTTGCTCTTTTGGCATCTTGCTTACCTTTTCTATTTATTATGTTTCCTATACGTCCCATACTTTCACTCCTTACTACGTATGATTAATTTTATATTATTTAGAAATATTTATCTATTCCTAATATTTTAATAAATTCTCATAAATTTATTATTACTCGTAAATTTTAGCATATATATTCAATTTAGTAAATTAGAACTTAGGAGGACCTGCTGGTGTGTGTCTTTTATGCTCACTCACTCTGTGAAGTCTGTCGATTATTTCCTTATCTTTTTGTGGAACTTCATCTAACCTTCCTTCCACTACTGCATCTATCATATCATAAGTTGTACCCATTTCATTTTCATCAGTTTGTCCTTCCCAAAGACCTGCTGATGGTGCCTTATTTATTACATCTTTATGTACGCCTAATACTTTTGCCCACTCGTATACTTCTTTTTTAGTAAGGTTTGATAACGGCACTAAATCTACTCCTCCATCTCCATATTTTGTGAAGTAACCTGTATGTATTTCTGCTGCATTATCTGTTCCTACTACTAAGTATCCTAAATTATTTGCTACTGTATATATAGTACTCATTCTAACTCTCGCTCTTAGATTTGCATCTGTCATTTTTAAATAATCTTCTTTGTATAAATTCTTTTCTTTAAGAGAATCTATTACTGTACTTAATATTAAATCTTGTGGCTTACTTAAGTCTAAGTCAAGAAATTCTATACCACATCCATTTATAACTTTAAGGGCATCTTCTCTATCATTTGGATTGCTTTTTATGCTCATTATTACACCCATAGAATTTTTAGGAAATGCTTTTTTTATAAGGTAAGCTACTACAGCTGAATCTATCCCACCAGATACTCCAACAATTAATCCCTTACTATTAGCTTCTTTTACTTTTTCCCTTAACCACTCTACAGTTTTGTCTATCTTTAACTTTATATCTTTCATATTTATCTCCTATCCACACTTTACATATTTTGTATATTTTCATTATATCATATGTTTATAAATAAAAAAAATCCATCTATTTAGAACTATTTAATTACTTAAATAGTTGCCTAAAAATAGATGGATTTTTTATTTTAAATTAATCTACACTTATTGCATCAACTGGACAGCTTTCTTCAGCTTCCTTAGATGCATCTTGTTCACCTTCTGGAACTTCGCCACTTATTGCTACTGCTTTTCCATCATCGTCCATTGAAAATACTTCTGGACATATACTTGGACATAGGCCACATGATATACATGTATCTTTATCTACTACTGCTTTCATAATTAAACTCTCCTACGTAAATATATTTTCAGATAATTTTCTGAATTTCTCCTTCTATTTGAAGGCATTTAAACTCGTTTAATCATAGTATAACCATATATATAAATTAAAATTCAAAATTATTTTACCCTAATTATTATATATTACATAAATATAATTTAGCATTTCTGTAAAAGCTATCTTTAAAAGGTGATTATAATGAAAAATAAACATTTTGATTTTAATATTAAAAATACATTAATAGGTCTTATAACTGGATTTATAAATGGAGTCTTTGGATCTGGAGGAGGTACTTTATTAGTTCCTATATTAAACAACATACTAAAGGTTGAAGAGCATAAATCCCATGCTACTGCATTAGCGATAATAGTTTTTCTTACAAGTGCAAGTTCTGTTGTATATATTTCTAATGGTACCTATGATCTTGAGCTTACATTTAAAGTAGCTATAGGAAGTGTCATCGGTGGAATACTAGGCGCTAAGCTTTTGTGTAAAGTAACTGGGCGTTTTTTACGAATTTCATTTGGGCTTATTATGATTATTGCATCTTTAAGGATGGTGTTTTAGATTGCTGTATTTGATAGGTTTTTTAGGTGGAATAATAGGTGGAATGGGTATGGGTGGTGGAACTATTTTAATACCAGCCCTAATCTTATTCCTAAATATTGATCCAAAGATAGCTCAAAGTATAAACTTACTTTCTTCAATTCCAATGACCATATTTGCGTTAATGGTTCATATAAAAAATAAAAACACTGTTTTAAAACTTATAGTTCCAATTGCAACCTTCGGTGTTATTGGTGCCGTTTTTGGTTCTCTAGTAGCTAATCATCTTTCATCAGAACTACTTAGAAAAATATTTGGATTTTTTCTTTTATCCATCGGATGTTTAGAAATTTACAAGGGTATAAAGTGCCCTCCTAAATCTTGTAAATGTAGTTTTAAAAACTTAAAAAAATAACTTCATAAAAAAATGAGTTCTAATAAATAGAACTCATTTTTTTACTTATATATTTTGATATGTTTGTAATAATCTTATATAATGATTAGCTTCTCTTAATACATGATCTCCAAGAAGCGGAAGTATTATAGACCTTATTTTACAACTTGCTATCCCATCTGTTCCTGCTTGTTTGAAGTTTCTAAGCTCAATAGTTTGATTTAAAGTTTTATTTGTAATGCTGTTTATCGTTGCATTCATCATATTTTTTGCATCCTCTATTAAATCCTCAAAATCATCTGCAAATTCATCTGCAGCTTCAATTAATTTATTTTCAGAAGGGTCAAGCAATCCTCTTATAAATAGTGCATGTTCCATCATTATTTGATCCCAGAATAACTCTGTTTCTCTAGTATCTTTAGAATCAATATCAACCCTGTTATCAAGATCTTCCACTAATGTAAGATATAATTTTGCCTCACGAAGTATATGTTCAATAAGTAATGGATAATTAACTGTAAACAAATTACAAGATAATACTCCATCTAATAATCTTTCCTTAAAACCAATAAGCCCCTTAAGTAGTCTCTTTGCATTTTCATTAAGTTGACCTACATAGTTTACTAAATTAGCGCTAACATTAGGATTATTTCCACTACGTAGTTTTGCTTCTGACTTAGTTATATTTTGGTCTATTTCTATTCCTGTTAAGTTTTGTGTCTTTTCTTCTGTGCCTAATGTATAGTTAGTAATAATTTCCCCAGATTGTAAAACATTAGGTCTAATTCTTCCATCACTAACACTTACTGCAAGCGATAGTAATTTTTCAAATTCCCTTTTGTAGTGTTCTGCCTCATTAGCAAGGTCTGAATTTTTAGGTGTAAATCCGGCCGCTAAAAAAATAGAGTGCTCCTTCATTATTCGTGCAAAAAATAGATGTAATTCAAGAGATAAAATAGCATACTTTTGATCGTTTATCATATACCCTCCTAAAAATCATTTTTATGTATAATATGCATTTAAATATCACTTAGTGAATAAAAAATTTAATTCTCTTAAGCTACTCCTTAATTTGCATCACCGTATAAAGCAATTATCATAATATATATATAATATAATACCTATAATAACTAAAGATTTAACTGCTAAATTTAGCTTCCCCCAATCATCTACCAGTTCGTCTATAAATGCCATTATACACTAAATTATTATTTGACCATCTTTTTCTGATAAATAAAATTCCTCACCTAATGTTATATCTGCCGTAGCACTAGTTATATCTGTCATTCTTGATGTAAGTGCATCAACCTCATTAAGTCTTGAATAAACTATCATCTCAACGCTCTCTTCATAAATAGTATCTTTTACAAAATACCCCATGTTCATTATCTCATTTTGTATTTTTCCAAGTTGATTGTAATCTATCTTTATTCTAACCTCTTTATACATAACCTTATCTATAATTTTACCAGCTTCAAGGCCTATCTTAGCACCTTTAGTATATGCTCTAACAAGTCCTCCTGCACCTAGCTTAACTCCTCCAAAGTATCTAGTAACAACAACTACCACATCCCTTAAATCTTCTTTTTTTATAACTTCTAAGCTTGGTATTCCTGCTGTTCCTTGCGGCTCTCCATCATCACTATATCTTTGTATGTTCATACTTTTTCCAACCGTATATGCCCACACATTGTGAGTTGCATCT
Organism: Romboutsia sp. 1001713B170131_170501_G6; assembly: GCF_015668195.1. Lineage (NCBI taxonomy): Bacteria > Bacillati > Bacillota > Clostridia > Peptostreptococcales > Peptostreptococcaceae > Romboutsia > Romboutsia sp. 1001713B170131_170501_G6. The sequence goes on along the minus strand of NZ_JADPFC010000005.1, from coordinate 157,374 downwards.
TTATGCTTTTTCTTTATTTCGTTTATAAATTCTACTGCTTCTTCTTCTGTTTTTATAGGCTTTGCATACCCTATAAAAGTTGATTTTTCTATTATAACTTCATCCATTCCAAATTCATGCAATGTTTTGTATGTACTCATAAAAGCCTCCGTCTATCTAAATATTAGTTCTTAATTTACTAACTTTATTTTATACTTTTTATAATATATTATATCGAATAAGCTATTATAAATCAAAAAAGAAAGGGCTAAGCCCTTTCTCTTATTTCTATTTAATATATATTATATACTTGCACTAGTTTCAACTACTTCTTTTTTTAATTCTTTATACTTTTTATAAGATATTTCTACTAATGATTTTTCCTTTTTATGTGTTAATTGTTCTAAAGCATCCTTTATCTTAAAGAATCCACCATCCAATAATTCTTTATTTAATACACAACTAGTATCTGATGTTTCCATTATATACCAAGTAACTGAATTGCATACTTGTTGTTGTCTGCTTCTAGAGAAAAACTCATACATACTATCTCCAGCTACCCCTAAAACTGTTCCTTCTACACCTGTTTCCTGCTTAACACTTAATATTGCACTTTCCGTTTTTAGTTCACCATTAAATATTTTACCTTTTGGAAGTGTCCATTCTCCTCTATCGTTTTTTATCAAAAGAACCTTATTTGCATAAAATACTACTCCACCAGCACAATGTCTTACTATCATTTAAAACCCCTCCTATTTAACTTTCTATAGCATGTAATAATTTTTTAGATATTTTGCTTAAAAAGTAATGTTTCAAAGTTTTTATTAGATTTTCTAATGTTAGGTTTTTAATGTCTTATAGATAAATAACTAATTTGTTAATTATATGTAAAATAATTTTCCTTTATGTTAAGTTATTTATCTATATTTTCTAAATTATAAATAGCGTCTTCATATGCTCTTAACACGTAGTCTTTCTCAAATTGTTTCTTGCTTTTTAGTTGTTTTAACATCTTTAAACTATTTTCATTTCCAATTTTAGCAAGTGCCTTTGCACAGTATTGTCTAGTTTGAGGATTGGTATCATATAGACCCCTTTGTAAATACTCTCTACTTTTAGGTGATTCTATTTTCCTAAGGGCTGAATATGTTATCCTTCTTACGTCTGAATGTCTATGACTTGTAAGAGGATGTAGTAATTTTAGGAACCTATCATCCTTTAACTCTCCTGTTGTCCAAATCAATATCATTAAGTCTTCTGCATTCTTTTCTGTCAGTATTCTTTTGTATAACTTTCTTTTGAAGTCTATTAAATTTTCTTCACTTAGACTACTTATAAAATCTAATCTGTCGTTTTTGTTTTGTCCCAAAAATTTGTCTATTGTGTCTTTTGATAACTCAATTTTTTCTTTCAACATTGATTTTATTTCTAGCTTTGCCTTTATTAATTGGTCATTTACCTCTGTGACTGATATATTTCTTATTTTGCTGATTTGAGAAACTGTTTTAGATTCTTTGTATAGAAGATAAGTTATATAATGGTCCTCTAAGTTGCCTATATTGTCCCAACTTATATTCATATTATTACCTACTTTTCTAATATATACTCCTTATATATATTATAATCCTCTTCTAACAAATTAACATCAACTGTTATTCCATTTTCTACATATTCAAAGTTTTCTACATTGTATTTATTTTTAAGTTTGCTAAATATATCTCCTCTTTCATAAGGTAATAAAAGCTTAACTTGATATGTAGCTTCACTTAAGGCATTTTCTATAAGTTCTAATAACTTATCCATGTTTACACCTTTTTTAGCAGATATATATACTACATCATCTCTATTTTTAGGATATATATCTAGGTCTAATCTGTCTATTTTGTTATATACAAGTATTGTATTTTTATTATCTGCTCCTAATTCCTTAAGAACTTTTTCAGTTGTTTTCATTTGTATTTCATAATTGGAGTTTGTAGCGTCTACTACATGAAGTATTAAATCAGCATACTGAACTTCTTCTAGAGTTGCTTTAAACGCTTCAACTAAATCATGTGGAAGTTTACTTACAAATCCAACTGTATCTACGGCTAAAAATTCTTTTTTACTTGGAAGTACTGCTTTTCTTAAAGTTACATCTAAAGTAGCAAATAGCATATCTTTTGCAAATACTTCTTTTTCAGCTTCATAATCTTTATGTGTTTTTATTAATTCATTTAATAATGTTGATTTTCCTGCATTAGTATAACCAACAAGTGCAACTATCGGTATATTTGATTTTATACGTTGTACTCTTTGAGTTTCTCTTATTTTTTTAACTTCTCTAAGTTCACGTCTTATGTCAGCCGCTTTGTTAAGTATATTTCTTTTATCTATTTCTAACTTTTGTTCACCTGGTCCTCTAGTACCTATACCTGCACCAGTTCTACTCATTTGCCCACCCATTCCATATAATCTTGGAAGTCTGTAGTTTAACTGAGCTAGTTCAACTTGAAGTTTACCTTCTTTGCTTAATGCCCTTTGTGCAAATATATCAAGTATTAAAGTAGTTCTATCTATTATTTTTATACCTACTATTTCTTCTATATTTCTTATATGAGCACCTGATAATTCATCATTAAATATTACCATTGTAGCATCTAAAGATTCACAGTATGCCTTTATTTCTTCTACTTTACCTTTACCTACATAAAATGCAGAATCTCTTGATTGTCTATTTTGAATTAAACTTCCTACAACTTCAGCTCCTGCAGCTTTTGCAAGTTCTTTTAATTCCTCCATTGATTCATTTATATCTATATCATCTGTTCTTTTTGCTGTAGAAGTTATATTAAGTCCTACAAGCAAGGCTCTTTCTTGTTTTTTTTCTTCTATATGTTCCATTATAACACCTCATTTTCTTACTGATTTTTCAAAGATTTTAATGTTTTTATTATACCACTAATAGAAATATTTAGTATAATTATCTTAGTTTAACTAATTAGGAGGTTAGTATCATGAGTGAAAATTATAAGTTTTTTAACCATAAAAACTGCGAGTATTTCCCTTGTCATAAAACTAATAAACCCGAGGAATTTAATTGTTTATTTTGCTACTGCCCTTTATACGCTCTAGGAAAAAACTGTGGTGGAAATTTTAGATATACAGATAAAGGTATAAAAGATTGTTCTCAGTGTCTACTTCCTCATAATAAAAATAACTATGACTATATTATGAGTAAATTTCAAGATATTATTAAAGTAGCTAGTGAACAAGAGTAATATACTAAAGAGAGAGCATAATATTATTGCTCTCTCTTTCTTTTTAAAAATCTATATATGCTCTGAATAATTATACTAAATGCTAATATTAAACCTAGTATCATCAAGCCTGAATTCATAAAAAATTCTGCTGGCAAAATTTTTATGACAGGATCTAATATTGGGTCAAATATCCAATAGTCATTGTCAAATAATAGCTCATGAAATACAACAAAGCTACTATCAAAATCTATAATTATAGGTATGGACAACACTACCGGTATAATTATTAATAATATTGATGTGAAATTTAAAAATCTTATATTTTTATTTTTTATGTTATAAATAATTCCTAATAAGGAAATTATAAAACATGCATTAAATATTTTGTTAACATTTTGATATATTTCTCTAACTTCTTCAAAATGTATTTTACCTTCTTTTGAAGAAGTTAAAGTAGGCATTTCAAAATCATTTTCTTTTCTACTTGTAATATACTCTATTAAATAATCATAATTTAACTTTATATCTTCTTTAGATATATTAGTTAATTCTACTATATTAAGCTTATCTACATCATAGTAGTATAAAGGCTTAAAGCTTACTGTAAATTTTATTACCCAAGTTATTATTAATATGCTAAAGCACAACGAAAATATTATATTTATAATCTTTTTCATTAATCATACCCCTTAGTTTTATAAAACACTCTATTCTCTTAAATATATAATTATACTATTTTAGTTGTAAAGTCCTCTATATTCCATACATCATCAACTATATCAATATAAAACTCTGGCTCATGGCATACTAATAATACAGTTCCTTTAAATTCTCTTATAGCTTTCTTTAATTCATCTTTAGCTTCTACGTCTAAGTGATTTGTAGGTTCGTCAAGAACTAATAGGTTTATATCTTTTAACATTATTTTACATAATCTAACCTTAGCTGCTTCTCCTCCACTTAAAACTCTCATTTGACTAGTTATATGTTCATTAGTAAGACCACATTTAGCAAGATTTTGTCTTACTTCAAAGTTTGTAAGACCTGGGAATTCCGCCCATACTTCATCCATTGGAGTAGCTGTATTTTCTCTTGAGCTTTCTTGTTCAAAGTATCCAACTTCTAAGTAATCTCCTAATTTAACTTCACCATCAAATGGCTTTATTATTCCAAGTAATGTTTTAAGAAGTGTAGACTTACCTATACCATTCATACCCTTTAAAGCTATCTTTTGATTTCTCTCTAGAGTAAAGTTTAATGGCTTTGTTAGTGGTTCATTGTATCCTAATACTAAATCCTTTGTTTCAAATATAAATCTACTTGGAGTTCTTGCTTCTTTAAATCCAAATGTAGGCTTTATCTTTTCCTTTGGTCTTTCTAATATTTCCATTTTATCTAATTGTTTTTGTCTACTGTTAGCCATTCCACGAGTTGCAACTCTTGCCTTGTTTCTAGCTATAAAGTCCTCTAATTTCTTTCTTTCTTCAACTTGTCTATCATAAGCTTGTTCTTCTTGACGCTTTTTAATTTCATGAAGTCTCATAAACTCATCATAGTTACCTTTGTATCTATTTAATTCTCCATTTTCCATATGATATATAACATTGCATGTATTATTTATAAATGGTATGTCGTGAGAAACTAATACAAAGCTATTTTCATATTCTTGTAGATATCTTGTTAACCATACTATATGTTCTTCATCTAGATAGTTTGTAGGCTCGTCTAGTATTAATATAGTTGGATTTTCAAGTAATAATTTAGTTAAAAGTACTTTTGTTCTTTGTCCACCACTTAAATCAGTAACATCTCTATCTAATCCTATTTCTCCAAGACCTAAACCATTAGCTACCTCTTGAATTTTTGCATCTATCATATAGAATCCACTATTTTCTAATATTGTTTGAATCTCAGCTGTTTCTTCCATAAGCTTTGCCATTTCATCGTCGTTAGCTTCTCCCATTTTATCGTACATAGCTAACATTTCTTGCTCTAAGTCAAACATAGGCTTAAAGGCATCTCTTAATATATCTCTTATAGTTTTACCTTTTTCAAGTACTGTATGTTGGTCTAAGTAACCTACACTTACTCTAGATGACCACTTTATATTACCTGCATCTGGCATAAGTTTTTTAGTTATTATATTTAAAAATGTTGATTTTCCTTCTCCATTGGCTCCAACTAAAGCTATATGTTCACCTTTTCTTAATCTAAATGAAACATTCTCTAGTATAGTCCTTGCTCCGAAACCATGACTTACATTTTCTACTACTAGCATTTTCACACCTCTTTTGTTATTTTATCTTTACATTCTATAATATAATATATTCTTTTTAAAGTTAAATCAAGTAAATAGCAAACCTTTAGCTTCTATAAAAAAAGAATGCTCTTTTATGAAAAATTCATACTAGAACATTCTCTTCTTTATTAGTTTAAATGCATTACATCTTCAAAAAACATTACCATACATCCTGCAGTAGTTCGTTGAGCTATATTTATACTTTTTACTGCTATCAAATAAAATTTTGTATTTAAGTCAGTAATATTTCTATACATATAGTCAACATTTAAGGCATACATTGAATTATAATCCGCATATTCTTTTATACTATTTAATATAATAGGTTCTTCATGTGCTTTAAATCGCTTAATTTTCTTATAGTTATTTTTAACATACACTTCAAATTGCCTATGATTATCTAAAAGTCTTCCCTTAGCATGTTGTGGTATTGTCAAATCTTGTATTATATGGCATGCTGCCCCAAAGAAAAACATACTTCTCGTATAGTTGCCTGCTTTAAAATATTTCTTAGCTTTATCATAATATCCTATAGCTACAGTTAAAGCATTATCTTCATATCCATACTTACCTTTACCATCCTTTGGATTATAAAAATGATGGTAGGATTTAAAATCTTGATCTGCCCATACAAGCCCTCTTTCTATGTCATTTACATGTTCCTTAAAAAAGTCATATACTTCATAATTTCCTTCTTTTTTTAATATTTCCAGTGAATTTTCATTTATAAATAAATGTACTTCACAAGTTGTTTTTATTATACTTTTTTTTATTGGATTTACAAACTTAAAAGTATTCGTTAATGCTTTAGCATAAACACCTTCTATTTTTTTTCTCATTGTCCTCACCTAATCTAATTAGTCAAAAAATACTCTTCCACCCCGTCAGCTACACTTTGCATAAGTTTTCTTTGATATTCTGGATTTGACATCATCTGATCTTCGCTATGGTTACTTAAGAATCCCATTTCTATTAAAATTACTGGTACCTTAGACCAATTAAATCCTGTCAAATCATTTCTTTCAAATATACCATTTATATTTATACCATCATTTTTCATCTTTTCCTGTACTAAATTTGCACACTTACTACTTTCTTCATATATTGAAGTTGTATATTTACCATCTTTAGCTGGTATTAAAATCGATGCTCCTGTTTTTGATGGATTACTTATACTATCAGCATGAATTCTAATCACCATTTTGGCATTTTTATCATTTGCTAACTGAGCTCTTTCTGCATTACTTATATTAACATTATGAGATTCTCTAGTCATCACTATATTGTATCCTTTACCCTCTAATATATGCTTTAAAACCATGGATGCTTCTAAATTTAATATGTATTCTGGTTTTTTTGTTGAAACACCCGTCGCACCAGATGATACTCTTGCTTTTGTTTGACCTGAACCAGGAGCTACCTGTTCTGGTCTTCTATCTCCTTTTTCTTGATGTCCTGGATCTATGCATATTAATATTTCTTTTTGACTATCGTTCTCCTTTTCTTTTGTACTATTGTCATTAACTTTACTATCTTTTGATTTTTTTTCATTATTAGATTGTTCACTTTGTTTTATAATGTTACCTATTAAACCTGTCCCTTTATTTAAATTAATTATTGGGTTTGAAGTAAATATTATCATAATTGCTATCGTCATTATGGATAATACTAATATTCTATATTTTTTCAAATACATACACCTTCCTAAATTTCAATTTGTATTAAAACTAATATCTTTATATATTTTTACATTAAATGCACTCTTATATTCATTTTTAGTTAAATATTACATATTTTACTTTTTTAAATTTTTTATCCTTTTATATTATGGTTTTATTTTTTTATTAAACTCATATATATTTATATGACTTTTTATAGGAGGTGGTTATAAAAATGAATGATAAGTGTAATGATAAAAATAAGCCTAGACTATGTAAATTTGGTTATGTTGATTATATAGTGTTAGCTTCAACTATATCCATTGCTCTTGCAGAAGAGTTTGATACTCAAGATTTAAGTATCTTAGCTTCTTTTTTTGCAGTATTATCTGATGAACTTGCTTTAATTTCCTCAGTTGAAGCATGCTTTTCAGAAGATGACTCTGAACCAGTTCCATCTCCTATTCCAGATATTGCTATAACTAATATATCTACTAAAAAAATTAGAAATAAATCTTATAAAAGGAAAGTTTATAAAAAAGTAAAAAGAAAAAACACTTAACAATTTTTGTATAGTGTTTTTATTTTTTTGTGTATATTTTTTATGTAAGTATTTTAACTGTAATTATTTTATATTTTATTATTAATAATATCCTACATTATGAACTATAAATAAATACTTTTTGTTTTTATATTGATATTTGCTTATATATTTATATTTAAAAAAAGTATTTTTTTCTATGTTATTGATTAATTATTTATTTATGTAATCTAAAACTATATTGCTTCTATTTTACAAGGATTAAAAGAAAATTAGTGTGCAATATATTATTAAGGCACCAAAATCAATCAAGTATAGACAGAAAGAAGGTGTTTTATGTATAAGTTTTTATATTTAAAAAATAAAAGTTTATCAAAGTTAAAATTTATCTTATTTATATCATTTTTATTATATTTTCTCTCAACTAATTTAATTTATTCACATTCTATCCAAAAAGATGAAGATTATCTAATTCCTATGGGAAATTTAATCCAGATAGATGCTGAATTAGAAAATTTAGTTGTTAAAAATTTTATTGAAGGTTCTTCATTTTGTGTTGGAGATTCAATTTTAAAAGTTAATGGAACTAAGATTAATAGTTACAAAGATTTTACAGATTTATTGTCTAATTTATCTATTAAAGATGAAGTAGTTGTTCTTGTAAAAAGAGGAGAAAATACTTTTTCATTTAAAACTACTAAAGATGAATTAGAAAAGATAAATTGTAATAATTATATAAGTGGATTTGCTACATTAACTTATATTAATCCTAAGACAAATAAATTTGGAGCTGTCGGTCATCCTATAAGCATTGGATTGGCGAGAAAAGTTCCTATAAAAAATGGTAATATATATACTACAAAAGATTTAACTATCGACAAGTCATCTAGAGGTCATGTTGGTTGCATTAATGCTGTAAGAAAAGATGTTATTGGTGAGTTTACTCATAATTCAGATTTTGGTATAAAAGGTGAAATAGCTACATTTAAAGATTCCTTATTAAAACCTTATAAAGTTGCATCTTTAGATGAGGTTAAACTAGGAAAAGCTCAAATAATTTTGCAAACTGGTTCTTATACAAAAGATGCATTTGATATACAAATAGTTGATATACAACTTCAACATTCTCCTAAAGCTAAAACTTTTAAAATAAAAGTAGTAGATAAGGATTTATTAGCTCTTACAGGTGGTATTGTTCAAGGTATGAGTGGAGCTCCTATTGTTCAAGGTGATAAAATTATCGGAGCTGTATCACATGCTATTGAAAACAACCCTGCTCTTGGATATGCAGTTTATATAAAGTGGATGAATGAAAATTAACATAAAGATAAGTCAGGTCAATCCTGGCTTATCTTTATATTTAAGGAGATACATTTAATAAACCTTTTTCTGGTAAATTAATAAAACTATTTGGTACATCTCCTACTATTATAGTTTCACATATAGGTACTTTAACTTTAACTTCTTTAGTTGATGTTGTAAGTGGTATTACTACTCTTACTTGTGTCTTAACTTGAAGATATATTGTATGTCTAGTTTGATTTATACCAGATGATTCAAACTTAGTATCAAAATCTACTGATACTGTTCCTATTGGTTCAATAGATACCTTAATTTGAGGACCGTATTTAGCAAGTATTGGACTTTTAAGAGCTGTTCCTATAGGTATGTATGAAGTTGTTGATTTTACCTTTTTTAACTCTTCTTGAATTTCTAAAGCAACATCTGAAGCTATTTGGTTCATCATTATAGTGTTAGCTTGAATCATAGTTATTTTTCCCTGAGAATCCATATTTGTATTCATTAAATCTGAATAATTAATCTTATCTTTTACTATATCTCCAACTGCTTTATTTATAGATCTGTTTGCAAGTTCTATTGCTTTTGTTTCTGCAAGAACTGTTATTGTTGGTCTTAAATTTTTATCTACATATATAAAGCTTCCTATTAATATAGATAATATAGATATAATTAAAAATATTATTAGTGGTTTTTTCATAAAGCTATTTTTAAAATCATATCTATTTTTATTCAAAATATCACCCCCATAATATTTTATGCAAACAAAGTATCACATATTTTTTATATTGCTAGATAAGAATAATTATTATTAAGATTGTAATAATACTTTAAATTATATAATTAATAACATGTTTATTTTAAAAGAATTTTGTAGACTTTTAGTGTATATAAATTATGACTATTTTTTTCTGTAATTAGAAAATTTCATGTATATATGGTATAATATTGCATTAAGTAAGGAGGTTAACTTAATGAATAATGATAATAATGAAAATAGAAATAAAATAAGAAGAAAGAAAGCAAGTTCTTCTTCTTCAACAGCTACTCGTAGTTCGTCTACCACTCGTAGTTCATCTACTAATAGCACAAATAAAAAAACTAAACCAAAAAAGAAAAAAGATAAGTTTAAAACTCTCAGGTCTGTTTTGGTAGTTTGCTTAGTTTTATTAGTTGCTGGAGTAGCCGTTGGAACTGGTGTAGTTTTTGCTTCATTAAGAAATGCTGAGCCAATATCAAAAGCGCTTCTAGAAGAAAAGACTTATCAAACAACGCGTATATACTATGCTAATAATGATCTACTTTCTAATGCCCCTAGTGTAAATAAAAAGCAACCTGTACCTCTAAAAGATATGGGTAAATATCTTCCTAAGGCAATAGTAGCTATAGAAGATGAGCGTTTTTATGAACATGGTGGAGTAGATATAAGAGGATTGCTAAGATCTGTAGTAAAAACTCTTACTGGAGATAAGCAAGGTGGTAGTACAATACCTATGCAGGTATCAAAAATGTTGCTAACATCTACTGAACAAAGCCTTCCTCGTAAAATAAAGGATATATACTATGCTCATGAAATGAGTAAAGTCTTAAGTAAAGATGAGATATTAGAACTTTACCTAAATAACTTCTTTGTCGGTAAAGGGCTAGCTGGTGCTGAGGCTGGTGCTAGAGGATATTTTGATAAAGAAGCAAAAGATTTAACACTTGGTGAGTCAGCATTACTTGCAGGTTCTACTCAAAACCCGTCAAGATATTCAGCTTATATTACTGCTAAGCTAGAAGGTAATGAAACTAAGGATGATGTTGCAAATAGATTACTATTTTTCATAAATACTCCTGATGATACTCTTGATGATCCTACTCCAATGGAATTAGATATGGTTGAAAAGTTAAATTCTTGGGGACTTATTCCTAATGATGATACTTACAAGCAATTAAAAGCTGGTACTATGGTTGTTAGAAAAGCTGTACCTAATCCTAAGGCTAAAGAAAGACGTAATATTGTTTTAGGTAAAATGCTACAAACTGGAGCTATAACACAATCAGAATACAATGAAGCTGTAGCTGAGGAAATAAATATAAAACTACCTAAGCCTAAAGAAAGTGTTTCTTCTTCAGTTGAAGATTTAATAGAATATAAAGTTATAGATGCTTTAGTAGCACAAGGTAATACTAAAGACGAAGCATATAATATGTTCTATAATGGTGGTTTAAAGATACACACTACTATAGACCCTAAAATGCAAAAAATATTAGAAGATGAATATGATAAGGATAGTAACTTCCCTGGTAGCCGTCATAGCAATGGAATGACTCAACCTCAATCATCTATGGTTATATTAGATTACAAAACTGGTGAAATAAAAGCTTTAGTTGGTGGTAGACATATAACAGGAAGAAAAACTCTAAATAGAGCTACTACTCCTCAACAACCAGGTTCAACTATAAAGCCATTATCAGTTTATACACCTGCTATAGATACACTTAAATTAACTCAAGCTACTGCATTAAGTGATACTACTGCAAATCTTACACCTTATAAATTTAAGGAAAATAATAAGTGGAATCCAAATACGACTACTCCTGGTAAAGATATCATGAGTTTACGTAAAGCTTTAGCTTACTCATCAAATACTATAGCTATAAGAACTGCCGAACTTTTAGGTGACTCTTATAAAGATTGTGTTGATATAATGATGGATTACTTAAAGAACTTTGGTATAACAACTTTAGTTGATAGTAATACTGCAGATGCAGCAAGTAATGATAGAAGATTCCCAGCATTAACACTTGGAGGTATGACTCATGGTATATCACCTCTTGAGATGGCTTCTGCTTATGGAACTTTAGCTAATGGCGGTGTTTATATAGAGCCAACTATATTTACAACTATAACAAGTTATGATGGACAATTAATAGTTAAAAATACTCCTGAACAACACAAAGTTGTTGATCCTGATGTTGCTTACGTAATTACTGATATGCTAAAGGCAGTTATAACTGAAGGTATCGGTGGTAAAGCTGCTATACCTGGTGGAATGCCTGTTGCTGGTAAAACAGGAACAACTAATAAAGCTTTAGACGCTTGGTTTGTTGGTTACACTCCATACTACGTTGGTGCAACATATATAGGTGATGATGCAGGTAGAAAAGATCCTACTACTGGTAAATTTATACCTCGTCAAAGTGTTGAAGGCGGAAGCGGTTCAGCAGCAAAACTTTGGTCTATAGTTATGAGGCAAGTTCATGAAAACTTAAAGAAAGTTGATTTCAAAGTTCCTGATAAGGTATACTTTGCTAAAATTAACTTAATAGATGGCGGAAGATCTTCATCTGGTGTTAAAGCAGCATTTATAGATGGAACATCTCCAACTAAATATACTTCTAGAGCTAATGCTGTAAAGCCAAAACATGAAGAATCTACTACAGCTCCTGAAAACCAAAATAATGAAGGTACCGGAGATAATAATACTACACCTCCTGATAATGGAGGCGGAAATACTACTACTCCTCCTGATAATAGCGGTGGAAATACTACTCCTCCTCCTGATAATAATGGTGGCGGAACTACCACTCCTCCTCCTGATAATAGCGGTGGAGCTACTAATCCTCCTCCTAATAATAATGGTGGCGGAGCTACTAATCCTCCTCCTAATAATGGTGGTGGAAATACTACTCCTCCTGCTGATAATGGTGGTGGAGCTACTAATCCAGCTACGAATACAACTGGACAATAGCTTAATACAAATAAAAAAAGACTGTTCTCTATTTTGAGATAGTCTTTTTTTATTTGTATCTTATATTACAATAATTTATATAACTTAAGTTATTGGTTTATAAATATTTATTAATTTTAAGGTTTAGCTTTTGGTGTAAAAATAAGTGCCATCATATATCCAAAAAATATAGCACCTGCTATTCCTCCTGCTGTTGCAATTGTACCTCCTGTAAATATTCCCATAAACCCATCTGTCTCTATTGCTTTTTTTACGCCATTTGCTAATGAATATCCAAATCCTATTATAGGTACTGTTGCACCTGCTCCTCCAAACTTAACTATAGGTTCATATATCCCTAAAAATGTTAATATTACTCCACTAGTAACATAAGATACCATTATATAGGGCATTTGTACTTTAAAATAGTCAAGAATAATTTGACCAATAAGACAAATTATTCCTCCTACTATAAATACCCTTACATAATCCATAAGCATATTAATCACTCCTTATTTTCAATAATTACTGCATGAGCTACAGAAGGTATTGTTTGTTTTTGTAAAGTACTAGTTGGTGATAATAAAGCCCCTGTTGATACTAGCATTACTTTATTGAATTCTTTATTTTTAAGTTTTTTGTAAATATATCCACAGAAAACAGTAGCAGAACATCCACATCCACTACCTCCACAGTGTACATCTTGTTCTTTCATATTAAACATTTCTATTCCACAATCCATATATACTTTTGATATATCAAGTCCCCTTTGAGCTAATAATTCTTCTGTTATTTCTTTGCCTAATTTTCCTAAATCTCCTGTAGCTATTACATCAAAGCTATTTGGATCATCTTTTGTATCATTAAAATATGAATATATAGTATCTACAGCTGCTGGGGCCATAGCTGCTCCCATATTATTACCATCATCTATACCCTTATCTATTACTTTTCCAATAGTTACATGGGTAACCTTAGGCCCTTGTCCTTTTGGAGATATTAATACACTACCTGCCCCAGTAACAGTCCATTGAGCTGTCATAGGTTTTTGATTACCAAATTCTAGAGGAAATCTAAATTGTCTCTCTGCTGCACAAAAATGGCTAGATGTTCCAGATAGTATTAAATCTGCAAATCCTCCATCTATAAGCATAGAACTTATACACATACCTTCTGCCATAGTAGAACATGCTCCATATATTCCTATAAATGGTATAGATAAATCCCTAGCAGCAAAAGATGCAGGAAATATTTGATTAAGCAAATCTCCACCTATCATGTAATCTATATCTTCTAATTTTTTATTAGCTTTTTCACATGTTTTTTTCATAGAAGTTTTTACCATATCACTCTCTGCTAATTCCCATGATTTTTGACCACATAAATCATCCTCAAGTATGATATCAAAATATTCTCTTAATGGTCCTTCTCCTTCCTTTGGTCCAACAACTGAACTAGCTGATATAATAGTTGGTTTGTTTTCTAGTTTTACTGTTCTATTTCCAATTCTTTTACTTTTCATATTTTAGTCTCCTTATTTTATAAGAGTGAAAATATAGTATATAAATCCACATAGAATAGATGAGCCTATTCCATATACTAATACTGGACCTGCAATTTTAAATAAGTTTGCTCCTACTCCAAGTACATAACCTTCTCTTTTAAATTCCATAGCAGGTGAAACTATAGAATTTGCAAATCCTGTTATAGGTATAGCTGAACCTGCACCTGCCCTTTTTCCTATAAGGTCATACACACCAAGACCTGTTAATAATGCTCCTATAAATATCAAAGTTATGGATGTAGCACCTGCTGCATCTAGTTTAGCAAGTCCTACAAAATTCATATAAAAATCATTTATACCTTGTCCTATTACACATATTATTCCACCAACTATAAATGCTAATATATAGTTTTTCGTATATGTTGGTTTTGGGCTTTTTTCTTCAACATATTTTTTGTAATTTTTATCCATAAATTAACCTCCTTGAATTATAGACCATCCTATTAAAGATCCAATTACTTTTCCCAAAAGCATTGCTATAATTATATATTTTAAATACAAAGCAGGTATTTTTAATCTCCTTGCAACTACAGGTATATAATCTAATATCTCTGTTAGGCCTGAGCTTAAAAAACCTACGAATACTCCATAAGCAAGCCCTGCTACTAAAGCACCTACTTTACCTATGCGTATATTCATACCTTGAATTGAAATTAAACTTCCAAATAAAGTTCCTATAACCAGTAAGCTTTCGTATGCTCCTATAAATTCTTTTGTCTTACTTATTTGTGCCAATCTAGGTATTATACCTACAAGTATCAGTAAAGAAACTACACCTGATCCAACAATTACTCCTGATGATATTCCAAATATTATTAAAAATAATTTCACAAAATACCTCACTGTTTTTTTCTTAGTTGATTTTCTATTTCTTTATTTAATGAAACCATCTTTAAATCTAAAGGACTAGGCTCACCTCTAGAGTAATTTGGTATGAATTTATTAAAAAATAATGCTACACCAATTCCTATACCAATTGAGTATGGTATTTGAAAATATGACATATAAGACTTTGCATCTTTAGTGATTGCATTTACCATCATAAATTGCGAATGAGCCATATTTACGTCTGCATGAAAGTTCATTATTCCCATTATAGAACCCATAAGTACTACTACTACTACTATAAAAACTCTTATGTATTTAGTTCTATCTTTTTTGTAGCTATCAAAGAAGATTATTATATCTTCAGGTTTTAAAAAATTTAACCTTAATTTTGGAAACCTATTATTTACTTCTTCTATAACTTCACCTAAATGTATTACATCATATTTAGATGTATTATTATCATAGCTTCTTAAGCGTATATCTTTTATTTTAGCTTCATATGCCTCTGGATAGATAGTATATATTTCACCTAAATAAATCTCTTTTTTTGATATGTTAAAAGGTTTTATACTCTTAGGTATTAAGTAAATATCATCCATATATAATACCTCCTTCTTACTTTATTATTTGTTTAAGCTAATAAAATATTCTAATATATTAAAACTTAAATAACATTTATATAAATTTAAACCTAGATTGTTTTTATCTATAATTTATTTAAAATAAGAAAACCACTAAACAAACATTTGTCTAGTGGTTTTCTATTAACTAATATATGATTTTAATTTAGCTAATACTTTTTTCTCTATTCTAGAAACTTGTACTTGAGATATATTTAGCATATCTCCTATTTCACTTTGGGTTTTATCCTCAAAGTATCTAAGCATTATTATCTGTCTTTCTCTTTTTTCTAACTTGCCTAAAACTTCTTTTAAAAGAAGATTATCTATTACTTTCTCTTCTTCACACTCTCCCTTTAAGCTAATCTTATCTATTAAGCAAATTGGATTCCCTTCTTCTTCATGTATAACACCATGTAAATATTCTACAGAAAAATTAGATTCCATTGCCATAACTAAGTCTTCTTTTTCTACGTCTAATACATTAGCTATTTCTTCTATACTTGGTTCTCTTCCTAGTTTTTTGCTAAGTATTTCACTTTGTGTCTTAGCTTTTATAGCTATTTGCTTTAAAGACCTAGATACTTTTACCATTCCGTCATCTCTTAGATATCTTTTTATTTCTCCTAATATCATTGGTACAGCATATGTAGAAAATTTTACATTAAACTTAGGATCAAACTTATATATAGCTTTTATTAAACCTATTGACCCTAATTGAAATAAATCATCTCTATCATAACCTATATTTAAAAATTTAGTTACAACACTTCTAACTAATCCTAGATTGCTAGTTATTAGTATTTCCTTAGCTTCTTCATCTCCATTTTGTGCTTTATCTATTAATTTTAATGTTTCTTCATGACTAAGCAGTACTCTTTTTTCTTCTTTTATTGCAGTTATCCCCATAATAAAACCTCTATTCTTTTGGACTTTATTGTGGTAAGTTTATTTTTTTAGTCATTACAATTTTAGTCCCTTCACCCTTTATTGAACTTACCCATACATCATCCATAAAGCTCTCCATTACAGTAAATCCCATCCCTGATCTTTCAAGCTCTGGCTTTGATGTGTAAAGTGGTTGCATAGCCATTTGAACATCTTCTATACCATTACCTCTATCTTCTACTACTATTTTTATAGTATTTCCTTCTATTTCACATCTTAAATATACAAATTCTTCTTCATTTTCATCATATCCATGAATTATTGAATTAGTTACAGCTTCTGATACTGCTGTTTTTATATCTGCTAGCTCATCTATAGTTGGATCTAATTTTGCAGCAAATGAAGCTACTATAACTCTAGCAAAACTTTCATTTTCAGATTTAGCAGAAAATTTAACTTCCATAATGTTCTTCATTTTGTATTCCCCCTTATATAGAACTTACTACTTCATCTGTATTGTTTATGTCTATAATTTTATTCATTCCAGATAAATTAAATACTTTCTCAACTCTTTCATTTGCATTTATTATAGATACCTTTCCACCTTCAGCTGAAATTTTTTTGTATCTACCTATAATTACACCTATACCTGATGAATCCATAAATTTAATATTTCTAAAATCAAATATTATATTTTTTATAGGCTTAGATAGTAATATATTATCTATTTCATCTCTAACCTCATTTGTTATATGGTGGTCTAGTTCTGTAAATAGAAACTCTATTGTTAGAGTTTTTTGTTCTAAGTAGTAATTTATCATTTGTATCCCCCCTGATTATTGAGTATATTAACTCTTAATCAATTCTATTATATTTACTTTTTATCCTTCAACAAAATTTAACTACTTTTGTTTTATTATGTCTTAATCAACATTAGATATAAATTCTATGATTAATGATGATGTTAAATGTTGGCAATCCACATATTTATTATTTACATATTTTATATAAATATACATTTTTTTCTATTAATCTATTTATATTTATATAAAAGCAATATATCAATAAAAAATTTTTACATATAAAAAAAGCATAGCTTTTGCTATGCTTTTTTATCTATCTTCTTTTATTATTTGCTTTTTCTATGTTTATTTTGTTACCTTTTATTTTTATATCTTTCATCTTTTCTAATACCTTTTTAGCATTTTGCTTAGGTACTTCAACAAAAGTATATTTATCATATATATCTATAGTTCCTATAAGTTTTCCTGGTATTCCAACCTCTCCAGCTATTGCACCTAATATATCTTTAGCTTGAACTCTTTGGTTTCTACCTACATTTATGAATAGTCTAGCCATACCTTCTTTAGCTCCAGTAGATCCACCTTTAGAACGAGCTTCTCTACGTTGTCTTGGCTTTTCTTCTACTATTTCTTCTTTAAGTTCTTCACCTAAAGCTAATTTTAAAAGTGCTGCAGCTACATCAACTGTAGAGTAATCTTCTTCTTGACAGAATGTTTCTAGCCATTGCATTTGCTTAGTTAATTGCCCTTGTTCCATAGTTGCTTTAACTTCTTTGAAGAATGCACTTACTTTCTTTTCTTCAACATCAGCTATTGAAGGTATACCATGCTTAATTAACTTAGTCTTAGTATATCTTTCTATATCTTTCATCTTTCTCATTTCTTTTCCAAATACAAAACTGAAAGATATACCTTCTCTACCAGCTCTACCTGTTCTACCTATTCTATGAACATAGTATTCTTCATCTTGAGGAAGATCATAGTTAAATACCGCTTCAACATCATCAACGTCTATTCCTCTAGCTGCAACATCTGTTGCTACTAATATGTCTATAGTTCCCCCTCTAAACTTATCCATAACTATATCTCTTTGAGTTTGTTTTAAATCCCCGTGTAATGCATCTGCAAAATATCCTCTAGCCTGTAATTCACTAACTAATTCATCTGAACCTCTCTTAGTGTTACAGAATACTACTGATAATTTTGGATTGTAAACATCTATTAATCTACATAATACTTCTAATTTATTTGCAGATCTAGTTTCTATATAGTATTGCTTTATATTAGGCACTGTAAGTTCTTTTCTAACAACCTTTATGTGCTCTGGATTTTTTTGGTATGCCTTTGTTAACTCTAATATCCCTTTTGGCATAGTAGCTGAGAAGAATACTGTTTGTCTATCTTCTGGAGTTCTACTTATTATAGTTTCTATATCTTCTCTGAACCCCATATCTAACATTTCATCCGCTTCATCTAATACAACCATCTTAACATTATCCATTTTTAATGTTTTACGGTTTATATGGTCTATAACACGACCTGGAGTTCCTATTACTATTTGAACTCCCCCTTTTAAAGACTTTATTTGTCTATCTATTGGTTGCCCACCATATATAGGTAAAGTTTTTATTCCGTGCATGTATTTAGATATTTTTCTTATTTCTTTAGAAACTTGTATTGCAAGTTCTCTAGTAGGACAAAGTACCACCGCTTGTAAACTTTTATCCTCTGGATTTATAGTTTCTAGTATTGGTATACTGAATGCTGCTGTTTTTCCCGTACCTGTTTGTGCTTGACCTATAACATCTTTACCTGATAATACAACAGGTATAGATTGAGCTTGTATTGGAGATGGTTCTTCAAACCCCATGTCCGATATAGCTCTTTTTATATCATCACTTATTGGTAAGTCTTCAAATTTTATTGTGTTCATATATTATTTCCTTTCCGTTATCTAATTATATTAACTTATCTATTATATATTTAATTCGAATAATATGCAATTAATATTTTATCCCTTACTCATCTATAATATTCAAGATAATACAACTTGTTTTCTACCGTTAAGCAACAATATATATATAATATAATGTAGCCATATATAAAAGATATGTTATAAGCATTAGCATTCCTTGCCATCTATGTAATTTATCTTTTTTAATAGTTGGTATTATTAAAATCAAAAGTAAAGCTATCATAAAAGGAAAATCTATTTTTGCTGTTTGTGCTAAAATTGGTATGTCATTTGGTATTGCTGATATACCTATTACAGATACTATATTTAATATATTAGCACCTAATACATTTCCTACTGATATAGCATGATGCTTTTTCCTTATAGCAGTTATTGATGACACTAATTCAGGTAGTGACGTACCTAGTGCTATAACTGTAAGGCTTATAATTCCTTGTGGTATACCTATAATCTCTGCTATTTTTATCCCATTATCTACTAATAATTTTGAACCTAAAACCATCATTACTAATCCAAGTATAAAAAACACACCTATTTTCAATGTTTCCTTTATATTTATGCTTCCTCTATTATAATTTTTACTTAAGCCCGTTTTACTATCTTTTTCTACACTTTTATAATTTGTATACATATATACTAAAAGCATCAAAAGAAGTAGTAATGCATCTATTCTATTAATATTTCCATCTATACTAAGTAGCACTGTTAAAAATACTGATATTAAGAGAATTATCGATTTTGAAAAAAACATATTTTTATCTACTTTAAATGGGCTTATAAATGCTACTAACCCTAGTACTAATCCTGTATTACAAATAATAGAACCTATTGCATTACCTAAGCTCATTGTTGTATGTCCTTGCAATGATGCTACTGTTGACACTGTTAACTCTGGAAGAGTTGTTGCAAAACTTACTATCGTAGCACCAAGCACTAACTCTGATATATTAGTCTTCTTTCCTATTATTACTGTATAGTTTATAAATATATCTGCTCCTTTTGTTATTAGTATGAAGCCTAAAATAAATAGTATAATAATAAATAACATAATATCCCTCCCCTATATAAGATAGATATTCATTATTTGGACATATATACTATTTTTTTATTTTTAAATTTTTTTGTTTTAGCATAAAAATGCTTGGGTATTATATGATTATAGGGAAAACAAATTCAGATTAAACATAAAAATTATCGACAATATTTATGAGAAAGGTTGTATACAAAATACCTTTTATATGTTATTATTATATTGTCTAAAAATTATCTAGCTAGATTAATAATATAAATTTTTTAAATATTTGAATTTAAATAATAATATTAAATATTTAAATTTAAATAATAATAAATAATTTTATAAATTTTAAACCCTAACAAGGAGGCTATTCACATGAATGCATGGCAAGGATTTAAAGAAGGTAGATGGACTAAAGAAATAGACGTTAGAGGGTTCATCCAAGAAAACTACACTCCATATGAAGGAAATGATTCTTTCTTAGCTGGAGCTACTGAAAACACTAAAAAATTATGGGAAGAAGCTATGGATCTTTTCAAAAAAGAAAGAGAAAATGGCGGAACTTTAGATGTTGATACTAAAACAGTATCTATGATAGATGCTTATGCACCAGGATACTTAGATAAAGAATTAGAAACAATAGTTGGTTTCCAAACTGATGCACCATTAAAAAGAGCTGTTATGCCTTTCGGTGGTATAAGAATGGTTGAAACTTCTTGTGAAGCTTACGGATTCGAATGTGATCCTGAAATAAGCGAAATATTCACTAAGTACAGAAAAACTCATAACCAAGGGGTATTCGATGCTTACACTCCTGAAATGAGAGCTGCTAGAAGATCTGGTATAATAACTGGTTTACCAGATGCTTACGGAAGAGGAAGAATAATAGGTGACTACAGAAGAGTTGCTTTATACGGTGTTGATAGATTAATAGAAGATAAATTAGCTCAAAAAGCTGAATACGAAGTAAGATGCATAGACGAAGAAGTTATAAGAGCTAGAGAAGAAATATCTGATCAAATAAGAGCTTTAGAAGCATTAAAGAGAATGGCTTTATCTTACGGATTCGATATATCTAAGCCAGCTACTAACTCAAGAGAAGCTGTTCAATGGTTATACTTCGGATACTTAGGAGCTATAAAAGATCAAAACGGAGCTGCAATGTCATTAGGTAGAACTTCTACTTTCTTAGATATATACTTCGAAAGAGATTTAGCTAACGGAACTATAACTGAAGAAGAAGTTCAAGAAATAATGGACCACTTCGTTATGAAGTTAAGAATGGTTAAATTCTTAAGAACTCCAGAATACAATGATTTATTCTCAGGAGACCCAACTTGGGTAACTGAATCAATCGGTGGTATGGGTATAGATGGTAGAACATTAGTAACTAAAAACTCATTCAGAATGTTAAATACTCTTTACACTCTTGGACCATCTCCAGAGCCAAACTTAACAGTATTATGGTCTACTAGATTACCTCAAGGATTCAAAGACTTCTGTTCAAAAGTTTCAATAGATACAAGTTCTGTTCAATACGAGAACGATGATTTAATGAGACCATACTGGGGAGATGACTACGGTATAGCTTGTTGTGTATCTGCAATGAGAATAGGTAAGCAAATGCAATTCTTCGGAGCTAGAGTAAACTTAGCTAAGACTTTATTATACGCTATAAACGGTGGTGTTGATGAGAAGTCAGGAGCACAAGTTGGACCTAAATTCGAAGCAATAACTTCAGAATACTTAGATTACGATGAAGTTATGGCTAAGTTCGAGCCATTCACTGATTGGTTAGCTAACTTATACGTAAATACATTAAATATAATCCACTACATGCATGATAAGTACTCTTATGAAGCATTAGAAATGGCTTTACATGATAGAGATGTATTCAGAACTATGGCTTGTGGTATAGCTGGTTTATCAGTTTGCGCTGACTCATTATCTGCTATAAAACATGCTAAAGTTAAAACTATAAGAAACGAAGCTGGTATAGCTGTTGACTTCGAAATAGAAGGAGATTATCCAAAATTCGGAAACAACGATGACAGAGTTGACCAAATAGCTTGTGACTTAGTAGAAAACTTCATGAACAAAATAAGAAAGAACAAAACTTACAGAGATTCTTACCATACTCAATCTATATTAACAATAACTTCAAACGTTGTTTACGGTAAGAAGACTGGTAACACTCCTGACGGAAGAAGAGCTGGTGAGCCATTCGCTCCAGGAGCTAACCCAATGCACGGAAGAGATAACAGCGGAGCTTTAGCTTCATTATCTTCAGTTGCTAAATTACCATACGAGCATGCTCAAGATGGTATATCTAATACTTTCTCTATAGTACCAGGTGCTTTAGGAAAAGATATGAACGAAAGAGTAAACAACTTATCTTCAATGATGGACGGATACTTCTCTCAAGGAGCTCATCACTTAAACGTTAACGTATTTGATAGAGCTACTTTAGAAGATGCTATGGAACATCCAGAAAAATATCCTCAATTAACTATAAGAGTTTCAGGATACGCTGTAAACTTCATCAAGTTAACTAGAGAGCAACAATTAGACGTTATAAACAGAACATTCCACGGAAAAATGGCTTAATTTATAACATCTATAATCTTACATCAGATAGTTTAACAATTATCAAAAATCAAAGTATATAATTTTTCAGAGTGTAAGTCTCATCAACTTACACTCTTTTTTTATTTATTTTAAAATCAATTATATATAATAATATTATAATCTAAAATTTTTTTACATATATAGTTTGTATAGGCACTTACTGGGTATAATTAAAATATAAGGAATTATACATTACTTAAACAATATAGACTTTAAAGATATAATAATTTATAATATATTTAGATGATATTATGTATACAGTATATTTGAAACACAATTTATAAAACGACTTAGAGGTGGATATTATGATAAAAGGAAGAGTTCATTCAATAGAAACATTTGGTACAGTAGATGGTCCAGGAATAAGATTTATAGTATTTATGCAAGGATGCCCATTAAGATGTAAGTATTGTCACAATAGAGATACATGGGATGCAAAAGGTGGAAAAGAATATACAACTGACGAACTAATCTCTGAAGTACTTAAGTACTCATCTTATATGAAATTCTCTGGCGGTGGCTTAACTGTTTCAGGTGGTGAAGCTACACTTCAACCAGAATTTGTAGCAGAATTATTTGCTAAGGCTAAGAAAAATGGTATACACACTTGTTTAGATACTTCTGGATTTGTAGATATAGATAAAATAGATCCAATACTTGATAATACTGATTTAGTTTTACTTGACTTAAAACATATGATAGATGATAAGGCTAAAGACTTAACAGGTGTAACAATACAAAAAACATTAAAGTTAGCTAAACACTTAGATGAAAGAAATATACCTGTTTGGATAAGACACGTTTTAGTTCCTGGTATAACAGATGATAGAGAAAACTTAGAAGCATTAGGTAAATTTGTATCTACTCTTAACAATGTAGATAGACTTGAATTATTACCATATCATACAATAGGTGTTCATAAATGGGAAAGTATGGGAATTGAATATGAGTTAAAAGGTGTTCCTGATGCTACTCCAGAAGATATTAAAAAAGCTAGCCAAGTCTTAAAAGAATTTGGTCTTGAGGTATTTAATAAATAAGCCCTTAAATTTTTTAAATAATTTATATATAACAAAAAGAAGTCCTAGGACTTCTTTTTGTTATATATTTTTAATATTAGCATTTTAGAATTAGAATTCTAAATCTTCTACTTCTATGTTATCTATAGCATCTTGTATTAATTTTTCTACATCTAATGCATTTTCTGACTTTTCTATTCTCTCTAACCTAGGCTTAGTCACTGGTTTTTTAGGAGCAAATACTGTACAACAATCTTCTTCTGGAAGTATTGATGTTTCAAATGTTCCTATTTTTTGAGCTATATCAACTATCTCAGTTTTATCCATAGCTATAAGTGGTCTAAATACAGGTATACTAACTGATGCATTTGTACAAGTTAGTCCTTGTATAGTTTGAGATGCAACCTGTCCTATACTCTCTCCTGTAACTAAAGCATCACAGTGTCTTTTTTCTGCTACTGCTTGGGCTATTCTCATCATAAATCTTCTTGATATTATAGTCATTTCTTCATCTTTACAATTTAGACCTATAGCTTTTTGTATTTCTAACATATTAACTTTATGAAGTCTTACTCTTCCACAGTACTTAGCTAATATTTTTCCTAAATCTCTTACTTTTTCTTGAGATTTTTCACTAGTAAATGGATAACTGTGGAAATGTATACATTCTAATTCCATACCTCTTTTTGCTACCATCCAAGATGCAACTGGTGAATCTATTCCTCCAGATAATAAAGACATCGCTCTACCATTTGTTCCAAGAGGTAATCCTCCATACCCTGGTATAGTATCACTGTATACCATTACATGATTTTCTCTATATTCACAACGTATTCTAACTTCTGGATTTCTTATATCAACTGCTATTTTGTCTTTCACTTGAGATACTAAGTAACCTGCTATATCTCTACTCATTTCTTGAGAAGTAAATTTAAAGCTCTTATCTCCTCTTTTACTTTCTACTTTAAAGCTCTTTGCTCCAGCATCTATTTTTTCTTCTAGTACTTCTAATGCTAATTCTTTTAATTTAGTATAATCTTTCTCAGCTCTTATTGCTGGACATACTCCTACTATACCAAATACTTTTCTTACTTCTTCTGCAACTTCTTCATAATCATAGTCTTCTAAGTCTACATATATTCTTCCAAATTCTTTGTAAACTTTAAAGTCACCTAATGGCTTAAGCATATTTTTTACATTTTTTATTAACTTATTTTCAAATAAGTATCTATTTTTTCCTTTTACACCTATTTCTCCGTACTTAACTATTAATATATTATACAAATGTATCACCTCGTATTTTTATTATCTTCTTCTTATTATTTTTCTTAAAGACTCAACTTCTTCTTTAAGTATTTTTACAGCTTCTAAAACCTCTTCTTCTGTATTTAAATCTGATAAGCTAAATCTTATAGCTCCTTCTATTTCTTCATTAGTTAATTTCATTTGAGTTAATACATGACTTCCTTTTTTCTTAGAAGAACATGCAGAACCTGTAGATACATACATACCTCTTTGTTCTAAGCAATGAAGTAATACTTCTCCTCTTATATCTTTAAATGAAATATTAAGTATATGACACACTCCATCTTCTGGAGAATTTATTTTTATATCTTCTATATTTTTAGATATTTCTTCTTTAAGTAAATTCTTTAGAGAAGATATTTTTTCTATTTTAGAATTTAAATCAGCATTTATTATTTTTACAGCCTCACCTAATCCATATATACCAGGTGTATTTTCTGTTCCTGATCTTATACCAATTTCTTGTCCTCCACCAGTTAACATAGGTTTTATCCTATTACTTTCCTTTATATACATAAATCCTATACCTTTAGGTCCGTGGAATTTATGCCCACTAACACTCATAAAATCTATATTATATTTCGATGGCCTAAAGTTTATCTTAGAATATGACTGAACAGCATCTACATGTAAATAAACTTTGTCTTTTAATGACTTAAGATACTTACCTATTTCTTGGATAGGCTGTATAGATCCTACTTCATTGTTTACGTGCATTATAGTTACTAAGCATGTAGTAGGCTTTATAGCTTTCTTAAGCTCTTCTAAATCTATTTTACCATCTCTATCAACATCTAAATATGTTACTTCACATCCATCACTTTCTAAATCCTTTAATGTATTTAAAACTGATGGATGCTCTATACTCGTAGATATTATATGATTTTTTCTTTTTTTATGTAGATTAACTACACCTCTAATTATAGTATTGTTAGCTTCCGTTCCTCCAGATGTAAAGTAAATTTCCTTATCCTTAGCACCTAAAGTTTTAGCAATTTCATTTCTTATTACTTTTATATTTTTTTCTACCTCAACACCCTTTCTATGTAAAGATGATGGATTTGCATAGTCATGACTAAGTGCATAAACAACTTTTTCAATAACCTCACTATATGGTTTAGTTGTTGCGCTATTGTCTAAATATATTTCCATAGTTTTCACCAGCTTCCTGTATTAAATATTTATATAAACTTAAAATTATTCAAATATGTTTTATTTATTTAGTCTCTCCAATTTATAAATTACTTTATCAAATTAATACAAAAATTTTATCTATTATATATTAATCTAGATAGACTTATCTATTATATCATATTTACGGTACTTTTTAGGGTTTAATAAATAATATTGCTAAATATATTAAATATAATTGTTGGTTTATTTTATATATCTATTTATAATTTTAACTCAATAATTATAAATTATCACTATTTTGTAGAATTGTAATTTTTTTCAAAATTTTTCTTTAAAGTATTGATTTTCGTGTCGAAATTTGATAATATATAAACATGGTTATCCCCCTGATAACCTTAGTAAAATCTCTATTCCCAATACCCCTTTTAAATGAATATTTAATTCATTTAAGGCCTACTTCAGATCGGAAAAGAAGTAGGTTTTATTTTTATAAATTTTGTTTGATAATAAATTAACTTTATTGAAAAGTATTGATTTTTATGTCGAAATTTGATAGTATATAAACATGGTTATCCCCCTGATAACCTTAATTAAAATCTCTATTCCCAATACCCCTTTTGAACGGATAAACTTTATATCCATTTTATCAAGTTGATAACGGAAATCAACTTGATTGCAAAAAAGAGCTTCCCCGAGCTCTTTTTTTTATATAATAAAATATAAACTATTTTAATAAGTATATATTTTACTAAGATTTTTAACTTTGAATCTTTTCCTATAAATTATAAAAGTTCTTTATATACTAAGTATAATTTCACTTTTATTTTACATTTATCGACTTTTTTTGCAATCCTCTAATTTTTCATTCATATTTATATGAATTTTGCTTACTTTTTAATAAATAATTAACTTTATTTAATATGCTTATATAGTTTTTTTTTGATATAATTTACTTATGATATATATGTATATATTTTTAAGGAGGGACATTCATGACTAAAAAGAAAAAAGTTGCTATAGTTTTCACAGGTGGAACTATCTCAATGACTGTAGATAAAGAAATTGGAGCTGCTATTCCTACTTTATCTGGAGAGCAAATAATGTCTATGGTAACTAATATAGATAAGGTTGCTGAAATAGAAGTTTTAAACTTTGATGAAATACCTGGTCCTCATATGACTCCTGAAAGAATGATGGAGTTAAAGGATTATGTTAATGATTTACTTGTTAGAGAAGATATATGTGGTGTTGTTATAACTCATGGTACTGATAGCTTAGAAGAAACCGCTTATTTCTTAGACTTAACTATAACTAGTATAAAACCTGTTATAGTTACAGGAGCTATGAGAAGTAGTTCAGAGCTTGGATATGATGGTCCAAGTAACTTATCTGCTGCTGTTTGTACAGCTATATCTGATGATGCTATAGGCAAAGGTGTTCTTATAGTTTTAAACAATGAAGTACTTTTAGCTTCTGAAGCTACTAAAACTAATACATTATCATTAAATACTTTTAAGTCTTTAACATCTGGGCCTCTTGGCATAATAGATTGTAACGAATTAGTTTTATATAAGGATGTTGTCAATAGATCTATAATAGATACAGATAAAGTTGAATCTAAAGTTGCTCTATTTAAATCTGGAGTTGGTATGGATGACGAACTTATAAAATTCGCTGCTGATAATGGATACAAAGGTATTGTTATAGAAGCTATGGGTAGAGGTAATATACCTCCTCAAATGTATGAAGGTGTAAAATATGCTAGGGAGAAAGATATACCTGTTGTAATAGTTTCTAGATGTCATTCTGGAAGGGTATTTGATAGCTATGGATACTTAGGTTCTGGAAGAGACTTAAAGAACTTAGGATGTATTTTTGGAGGAGAGTTACCTGGTCAAAAGGCTAGAATAAAACTTATGCTAGCTTTAGGAAAAACAAACGATTTAGGTGAGATAAAAGATTTCTTTGAAAAAGGCATATATTATTAAAACAAACAAAAATAGGACTTTATAAAGTCCTATTTTTGCTTATTATCTATATAAAATGTTATACCTACAACCAACATTTGTATAGCTAATACTAAAATAAATGTTATTATGAAATAATGATAAGCTAACTTACCTATAAAGTAATTACTACTTATAACCATGCTAACTATTATGCTCATTACCATAGATATAATAATTTGATATCTAATAAATGCATTTTTTTTATTCTTAATACAATTCATAAATATCATTCCAAATATTATAAATAGTATTATTGATATTATTTTTATCATTTGTAAGTTATTTGTATTTAAAATTCCATGTTCAAATACAAACTTATTATGTTGCATATATTGTATAATTCCAGCATTTTTGTCAGTTAAATACTCTATTATAAAAACAGATACTACTAATGCTATCTGAATAAATAATGTTAGACCATATGCTAATTTTCTTGATACTTTCTTACTCATACTCTCACCTAATATATATTTTTAGTCACTTTCCTTCCCTCAAGTAATTTTACTTATTGATAAGATGTTTAAGTTATCTTGTTTTATATTTAACTAAACCTATATTTTATAAATTACGTTTTTTATTGAACACACTTTATAGTCTAAAGTTCTTTCTCCATCACTAAACTTAACTTTAACTAAATTATTATTTTTTTGTACTATTGTACCTTCTTTGAATCTTTTATGATAAATCTTATCTCCTATTGTTAAATTTTCTATTTCTTTTTTAGTTGCTCCTTTAATATCATCTATAAATCTAGATTTAGATACTTTCTTTCCATACTTATTAGATGGAGAGCTTATATATATATTCTCTTCAGCTCTTGTTATAGCCACATACATAAGTCTTCTTTCTTCCTCAATTTGATTATTTTTTTTATCTTCATCATTTATATCGTAAGACTTTTCATGAGGAATAGTTCCTTCTGTAGCTCCTATTATATATACATTTTTAAACTCCAATCCTTTAGCACTATGCATAGTAGTAAATATTACTCCATCAGAATTTTGATTATTTTTATTTTCTACCAACTCTGACTTTACTCTTTCTATATGGTCTAAGTATTCTTGTATTGTATTGAAATTTGTAGCAGAACTTTCTAGTTCATTTAATATTTCTATTAACCCATTTGTCTTTATTTTTCTATTTGTGCAATAATCTAGTATATATCTATCATAATCTAAACTTGTTCTTATATAAGAAATTGCATTTTTAGGATTTAATGTTTTTAAATAACCTAAATCTATATCTAAATCATTTATAGTCTTTACTTGTTTTGGATGAAGGTTACATTTATTTATTAAAGCATTTATAAAGTTTTTTTCATCCTTAACCATATTTACATGCTCTTTTGATATATACCTAAATGGTTTATTTATTATCCTAACCCAATCTTTATTTGAATCTGGATTTATGCCTATTCTTAAATAAGCTAATATATCTTGAGCTGCCCAATGATCATATATAGTAATTATTGAATCTTTCACTATAAAAGGTATTCTCATATCCATAAATACATCTACTAGTGCTCTTGATTGTATATTAGTTCTATATATTACAGCAAAGTCTGTATACTCAACATAATCTTTTTTCATTTCTTCTAATATATCTTTAGCTATAAACACTGCCTCTTCTTCTGAATCATTAGGAGAGATATACTTAACATTTCCACCTCCTCCTTGATGACATTTTATAACTTTTTCATATCTATTCTCATTTTTTTCTATTAATCTATTAGCTATATTTATTATTTCATCCTTTGACCTATAATTTATATCTAATAAAACTTTTTTAGTTCCTTTAAAATATTCCTCAAACTCCAATAAAAAGTCTGGTCTAGCACCTCTAAATCCATATATACTTTGATCTTCGTCTCCAACTACAAATATATTATTGTTAGGATTAGCTATTAGTTTTAGTACTTCAAACTGGACCTTGTTTATATCCTGGAACTCATCTACTAATATATATCTATATATTCCACGAACCATATCTAGTGCCGATTTATTATGATTTAATAAATGGTATGTCTTTATTAACATATCATCAAAGTCTATTTTATTATGTTGGTTTTTGTGCTCTTCATATAGATTATAAGTTTTTAAAAATTCATCACTAGTTAATATCTCTGATGTAAAGTCTCTAATATCCATCAATTCATTTTTAACATAGGATATTTCATTTATTACCTGTCCTATAGTTTCATCATCATCTGCATTTTCTATATTTAAGCTTTTTAATATGCCTTTTAATAATAGCCTCTTTGATTTTTCATCAAATATATTGTCTAAGTTATATTTCTCAAAGTACCTAAGTATTCTAAAAAATACAGAATGGAATGTTCCATATGTAACCTTATTCATTCTATGGTCATTGCTTAAACTTAACGCTCTATTTTTCATTTCTACTGAGGATGCTTTTGTAAAACTTATAGCAAGTATACTACGAGGGCTTATGCCTTTATTTACTACCATATTTGCTATCCTATAGGTTATAACCCTTGTTTTACCTGATCCTGGACCTGCTAATACCATACAAGGTCCATCTACATGTTCTACTGCAACCTTTTGATTTTCATTTAATTTATCTATACTTATCATAACTTACCACCTTGAAGTATTCTTTCATTAATTTATAATATGAATATAACCTTTTTATATTGGTTATATAGCTAAACTATATTATAATATATAATTTCAAAAAGGAGAAATTTTATGGAAATCATAACTAAGACATTAGATAATTTTATAAATATTCCTTCTAATTCCTTCGTATTTGATATAGAAACTACAGGTCTTAGCCCTAAGTTTTGTAAAGTTATACTTATTGGAGTTTTATTTAATAAAAATAATAAAACCATAATTAAACAATATTTTGCTCAAACTGAAGATGATGAAAAAGATTTATTGTTAGCATTTATAAATGATATCAATGCCTTTGATACTCATATAACATTTAATGGATTAGCCTTTGATATCCCATTTTTAAATTCTCGTTTTAATAAATATAATATTAATTTTGAGTTAAATAAAAATGATGATATTGATATTTTAAATATTGTAAGGCCATTTAAAGATCTACTATCTCTTTCTGATTGTAAACTAAAAACTATAGAAAAATACATTGGTATATCTAGAGAAGACACTATTTCAGGAAAAGAAAGCGTAAAACTATACAAAGAATTTGTGTCTTCTAAGTCTAATGATTTAAAAAACAAAATATTGCTACACAACTATGAGGATATATACTATTTAGGCTACCTTTATAAAATAAAAGATTTATTAGAGGAGAAACTAAAACCTATTGTAATTGATAATAAAGGTTTATTCTTAAAACTTATACCATTATCCTTTAAAATAAGTAATTCTAAATTGATACTTAAATATAATATATTTGATGGTAACAAAGTACCTATAAATATTTATAGTGATAATTATTCTATATTATCTGATGATAAGCATATTTTACTTAGTATAAACTTAAATAAAGGTATAGATAAAGATAATAATATAGTTTTATTTTATCAATTAAATAAAATAATTCCTTTAAAGGTTAACGATAATTTTTTAGATTCAAATATTTATAACCTATGTGAGTATATAATAAAAAAAGAACTAAAATCTTTATAAGATTTTAGTTCTTTTTTTATTATATCTTAGTTATTACAATAATTTATAATTTTAACTATAGCATATCATACAATTTTAATTTTGTGCTAAGTTGACTACATCATCTAATACATTTGAGCATTCACATTGATTTGCCATTATGGTTAAATAATCGCCTGCCATTATCTTCGTTGAACCTTTAGGAATTATCTCTGTATCTCCTCTAGTTATCCCTACTATTAAACAATTTTTAGGCCAAATTATATCTTTTATACATTTTCCATCTAAATCACTATTGATATGAACTACTGTTTCAAATAATGTTTTTTTATTTACACTAGTCTCACATTCATATTCCCCGCCTTCAAGCAGCCTTTCTAAAAGACTTTCATATATAGGATGAGAATTAAGTAAGTCTGATGTCAACTGAGCTATTATTACAACTATTGAAAGTGGTAACAAATGATCAAGGGATCCTGTCATTTCTAATATTAATATAATTGCTGTTATAGGTGCCTTTACTATTGCTGCAAAGTGACCTGCCATTGCTAGAACTACAAAATTAATTATATAAGTTGATGGTATTCCCATATACATAGCACTTATAATTCCTACTATATTACCTACTATTGAACCTAATGCTAATAATGGGAAGAATATCCCTCCTGGGGCTCCTGATCCAAAACATATAAATGTAAATATGAATTTAGCTACAAGCAATATCATTAGTAAATTTAATGTAAAGTTCTGTTCTTGCAATGTCATAATAAGTTCATGACCTCCACCTAATAAAACCGGTGACATAAGCCCAATAATTCCTGTTAAGATGAAAGGAATCATTATCTTTACTTCTTTACTTAATTTACTATTTTTAAATATAGTTTGAGTTTTTAATATACCACTATTAAATAATACACCGCTTACTCCTACTACAATTCCTAATATTATTAAAACCCAGTAATATCTTAAAGGCATTGCATTTAATTTTGCGGTATGTAATGATGGCATTAATCCAAAAAATTGCTTTGACACAAAATCCGCTGTTATAGATGCTGTCATTGCTGATGCTAAAACTAATGGAGAAAAGTTTTTATGCGCTTCTTCTAATGCAAACATAACTCCTGCTAAAGGTGCATTAAAAGCTGCAGATAAACCTGCACTAGCTCCACATGTTACAAAGTACTTTTCCTCATTGTCTAATTTATCTAATCCTTTAGATATACCTTCTCCTACACATGCACCCATTTGCACTGATGGACCTTCTCTACCTACCGAAAAACCTACTCCTAAACAAAGTAAGCCTCCTATAA
This sequence comes from Romboutsia sp. 1001713B170131_170501_G6, assembly GCF_015668195.1. Classification (NCBI taxonomy): domain Bacteria; kingdom Bacillati; phylum Bacillota; class Clostridia; order Peptostreptococcales; family Peptostreptococcaceae; genus Romboutsia; species Romboutsia sp. 1001713B170131_170501_G6. Next base: position 123,940 of record NZ_JADPFC010000005.1, on the reverse strand, counting down.
ATTTATTTACTAAAACCCTAAACCAGTTAATCTTAATTCTTCTGGTAAGAATCCCCTCAACTTGAGGTATTCCACTTCCCGATATCATCGGCTCTCTTTTTACCTGTTGAGCTACAATATATCCTAAAACTACTAATATTATAAATATAACTGGTATAAATAGTATATCTTCTCTACCCTTAGAGTATAGGCCTTTGAATAATTCCATTAGTTTTGAACCCAGTATTCTGTATACAACAATTATTAGACCTACAGCTATCCCTACAAGTAAAGAATCTCTTATTAACCTATACTTAGAATTTTGACTTCTCTTTAAGATATTATAAGCTCTTTCCTTATTAGTACTTATCATAAAATTACTCCTTTCATTTATATTATATTCACTGAAAAGGAAAAAAGACTATCGCTTAAAAAATCGATAGTCTTTACTGGCGGAGAAGGAGGGATTCGAACCCTCGCACCGGTTACCCAGCCTAAACCCTTAGCAGGGGTTCCTCTTGAGCCACTTGAGTACTTCTCCATATTTATTACGTATTTATTTACATATTTATTATATATTTTTATATAATTTTAGTCAATACGTTTTCTTTAATTTTTATGATTTTTTTACAGTATGCCAAATAATATTTATTTAAAATTATCAACGGACATAGATTACATAATTTAAACTAAAATATACATTATAGATGTATAAAAAATTTACTATAAAAACATAATATAAACTTTATTGTCATATCAAGTATATAGCATACTTTTAAATTTAATTATTTTAAGTATGCTATATATCTATTATATTTAATTACATATGCTTTTTAGCTTCTACAAGCATCTCATTAGCTTTTTGCATATATTCTATAGCTTTTTCTATACTATTAGCTGTTTCTTCTTTTCCTATAGCTCTAGCCTTATCTACCCACTCTCTAAATCCTTCCTCATGACTTTCATTATGATTTACCCAATGAAGTAGTAATATTTTTAAAGTTTTTTCATCTTTACTTTCTCCATCTGAACCATGTGTATGTGGATGTGAATGATCATGACAATGTCCATGTGGATGATCGTGATCATCTGCATGATGCAATTTTATTCTATCATTAGTTAACATATATACTCCCCCTTATTTTTTTATATTAAACTCTTTCTTTATTAAATCTATACTATCCTTTATTAACAGCGCTAATGGCTTATTTTCTACTCCTACTACCTCTATATTTTCAGGCAATATAGGTAAAAATATCTTCAGTGCTTCACTATCTACTATAGCTTCACTTATTTTACAAGTTACTTCACCCATCATAGAATTTGGCATTGAAACAGATACTGGTGCTACTATTATGTTTGCCTTCTTTACAGAAGTTACTATTGCATTTTCTCCTGTAGCTCCCCTATTTGCATGAGATTTCATCATAGAGCTCGTTGCTATTGAATTGGTACCTAATGCATATATGTCTATGTATGAAGGCAATTCTTCTCTAAGATTTGTTACTATCTGGGCCCCTATACCTCCACCCATTCCATCTATAACTGCTATTATCATACTATCTTCCCCTGTTTTTCTTATGTTTATTTTTTTACTCTGCTATTATTATTTTATGTTCCATTAGCCTTATTTCTTTTATACTTCCATCTACTATTTTCTGTTCTCCTAATAAATCAGTTAAGTATACTTTCCCTTCAAATGGATCTACACTTACTACATTTTCCATTATTCTTTCTAATTTATCTCCTTTTTGTACATAAGCTGCTGATTCACACATAATAACCCCTCCATGTTTTAACTTAATATTAACTTATTACTATCTGCGTTATAATTACCCTTTTGAAAACGTTTTTGATTTTCTTCAAAAAAAGGCTTCTTTTAGTATCTAATATTTCAATACTATAAAGAAACCTTCATGATTTCAAATCACTATATATTATATACTTTGAGTATATCACCTTGTACTATATAACGCAATTAATTTTATTTAATTATATATTTATATTTTCATTTTATTTTCTAATAATTCTTTCACTGTCGGGAACTGTTCTATATTAGTATGTGGTAAGAAACATGCAGATATAAACTCATCCATATATGTTGGATATACGCTTAATTCTACATAAGTCATTTCATTACCTATGTCTTGTAGCTTCATTTTAGCCTCTTTGCTTACAAGAGCAAGATAAGAACCAACTAACGAACTATTTCCTATATATGCAAATTTTTCTCTTTCTATATCTGGAAGTAATCCTATTAAAATAGAATTTTCTATATTTAAATTATTTCCTATTCCACCAGCTATATATACCTTATCTATAGCACTAAAGTCCATCCCTAAGCTTTCTATTAGTGTTGCAGCTCCAGAATATATTGCACCCTTAGCTCTTATAAAATTATCTATATCCACTTCTGTTACTGTTATATCATTTTCAATACCATACTCTTCTTTAAATGCTAATACGTATTCCCCTATTTCATGTTCATTAAATCTTATTCTGTCATTGTTTAAATCTTTATTTATCTTACCTCTTCTATCTACTACCCCACTAAGTAACATTTGGCATATTAAATCTATTATTCCTGAACCACATATACCAATAGGTTTATCATCTCCAATAATAGATAACTTTGGATATAAAGTTTCTTTATCTATACTAACTTTTTCTATAGCACCATTTGATGCTCTCATTCCACAACTTATACCTCCACCTTCAAATGCAGGACCTGCAGAACAAGCACAGCTCATCATATAATCTTTATTTCCAAATACAATTTCTCCATTAGTTCCTAAATCTATAAATAATATATTTTCTTCACTTGTCCATATTCCAGCTGATAATACCCCTGCTGTAATATCTCCTCCTACATAACTAGCTACTGATGGTGCTAAGAATATATAAGCACTGTCATTTACATTTAAGCCTATATCCTTGCCTATTAATTTTGGTGATTTTAAAAATGGAGGTATAAATGGTTCTTGTCTTAAATAATCTGTGTGAACTCCTAAAAATAAACTAGACATAGTTGTATTTCCTGCTATTACAAGGCTTACTACATTATCTTTATCTATATTATTTTTAATATAGATAGATTCTAATAATGGGTTTATAGTTTCGTCTATAACAGCATCTCTTAAATGCTTAAGTCCATTTTTCTTTGTTGAGTATATAATTCTATGTATAACATCTGCACCATACTTTATTTGTGCATTACCTGATGATGCCTTATCTACAATCTCTTTTGAATATAAATCTACTAAACATACTACGACTGATGTAGTTCCTATATCTATGGCTACTCCATATAATTGATTTTCATTGTTCCCTGGTTCTATATTTAATATAGTTATTTTATTCTTCTTCTTAACATAAGTTATAGTTACATTAAAATCACTTTCTCTTATAACCTCTGGAACTTTTCTAAGTAACTCTACTGTATAATCTATTTCATCATATCCTAAATTATTTCTAACATATCTCTCTATTCTATCAATATCACATATATTATCATCTATAGTTGGTTTATCTAATTCTATATATGTTTTTTCTATATTAGTTTTAAAATCAAAATTATTATCTTCTATTATTTTTTTTGCTCTATCAAATATTTCCTGGTCTTTTTTCTTATCGCTACCTTCTATTTTCATACCATGCATAGATGAAGATAATTTTGATGGAACTTCTATTTCTATATCTTCTATTACTTTAGTATTACATGCGAGTATATATCCTTGTTCCCATTCTTCATCTTTTATATGTAGTGTTTTTTCTGTATCTACTTTTCCTTTTAATAGCTTAACCTTACATTTCCCACAAGACACGTTTCCGTTACATGGAGCATCTATAAATATTTTATTATTTCTTGCTATTTCTAATAAATTTTCTCCTTTACTGCATATAACTTCTTTATTGTGCGACTTAAAATTTACTCTAATCATATACCTATCCCCCAATATGTTATATAGTATAATTTTACCCTAATCCAACTTATAAGTACTCAAATTCATAATATTATAAGTATCTTTTGTGTGTAAAATTATAGTACTATCAATTTAAAAACCTATGCCTTAAATTTAATAAAATTTACTACATTTATTTTGTATAAAATCAAAGGAGTACAGATGTTTTAGATTTACTAAATCTTCTGTACTCCTTATTTATAACTACTCAGCTATAGCTTCGTATTTCTCAGCAGTTAATAAGTTTTCTAATTCATCTGCATCAGATATTTTAACTTTTACTATCCATGCATCATATGCATCTTCATTTACATACTCTGGCTCATCATCTAATTTTTCATTTATTTCAACAACTTCACCAGATATAGGAGCTATTAAGTCAGATGCTACTTTTGAAGATTCAACAACACCAAATTCTTCACCTTGAGTTAATTCATCTTCAAGTTCTGGCATTTCAACAAATAATATTTCTCCTAATTGATCTTGAGCGAAATCAGTTATTCCTATATAAGCAAATTCTCCTTCCACTCTAACCCATGTATGTTTATCTGAATATCTTAAACTTGGTATAACTTTCATTTGATTATCCCCCTTATTAGTTGATTACATTACACATTCCATTGCTAAAGCTGGATGACCTTTTTCCTCTAAGAATGCTAATACTCCTTCAGAATCACTAGCTATAGTTTCATCACATATCATATCTGTAAAGTTTTCTATACCTGTTAATTCTTGAACACTAGCATTTAACTTATCTGCTACATATTCTTTTAACTCTTTTGGCATCCAAACTATTCTAGTTGGTCCACCCTCAGCATAAGCAAACTTCTTAGAAGATATAAAGTGTCTTCCGTGACCCATGAATCCTGGAGTTTGAACTCCTCCACCTGTCATAGAAGCTAATTCTCCAAATGTCATACCAACAGGAGTTTCACCAGAGAACTCTCTATTAACTATAACAAATCCATTTGCTTCTGGCATTATACCGCATATACACTCGAAGCATCCGCAAGAAGTCATTGGATCTTCTAATATAGAATATAATGTAACATTTTCAACAGCACCTTGAGATATTTCACATACTGTTTCATTAACTGCTTGCCATATTCCTGTTCTTTCATCTAAGCATTCACCCTTAACTATTGGTTGGCATGGTCCTGTTGGATCTAGTTCTTTAGTAGCTTTAGCATCTAACCAGCTAACTGCTCCACATAATCCAAGTCTTTCAGGAGTAACAACACAAACGTGTGCAGGTGCAAATGATTGACAAAGGTTACAAGAATAGAATTCCTCAACGCTTTCATCAACTAATGAAGCTAATCTTTCATCTCTAGAATTATATCTATCTATAGCTTCACCCTTCATTTCTGATACTTTTTGTGCATCAGTTACTATAGTTACTTCGCATTTATCAACAACTGATTCAAATTCATCTAGCATCTTAGCATATAAAACTTCTCCTATATGCTCTAATCTGAATCCTTTTTCAAAAGCATCTTTAGATATTCTTACCCAAGACATATCTCTTTGACCAACATGCATTACACCTTCTATATAGTTTAAGAAGTAGTGTAAACGTCTTTCTAAAACTGGTTCGAAATCTTCTTGCATTGCTTTACCAGCTATTTTAACTATAACAGCAAGTGGTAATCTTACAACACCGTCAGACTCTATTTCATCTATATTTGGACCTATAACCTCTATTTTATGGTCTTCAACTTCACTTAATTCTTTTTTAACAACAAGTTCCCAAGCTTCAGTTTTATTTCCACCAAATTCAGCAAACATGTCATTTTTTCTTATTCTTTCACCTTCAAATGCAGCAGCAAAAGATACTGGTATAGGTATTTCAGTTACCTTTATCTTTATTCCTCTAGCTTCTAATGAAGTAGCTACAAACTTATCATAATCTTTTTGAGTTAATAAATTCATTGGAACTTCTAATACTGTTTGATCAGTTATAACTGGGAATCCTAAAGCTATTGCTCCAGCTCCACAAGATACAACTAATTCACTTAATGGTCCAAATGCATTAACAAATGCTGGAACTCTCTTAGCAGTATAATCTAATAATCCTGCTAAATCTCCTGGATTTAATCCTCCAAATATCAATGCTGCTCTTACTGCTACAGATACAACATGGATAACAGAAGTTACATCATATCCTAGAGGGATAACTCTTAGTTCTAGACCCATCTTAACATCAGCTTCTATAGCTTGATCTATTACTTTTCCTACTAAGAAAGTAAGTAATCCTTTAGATTGGTAATTTTTTATAATCTCAGCTGCAGTTTCTGCATCTGGGCATTCTCCAAGTACAACAGCAACCCCTGGTATATCTCCTGTAACTAGAGGTACACCTAATGATCTTATTATAGGGTCAGTTATATGACCCGCACAAGGTTCACTATATGGTGCATCTATTGTAGCATATTTTACAGCTTCTATAACTTCAGCAGATAAAGCTGTAGCTAAACCAGCATTAAGTGCATGCTCTAATAAATGAGTTCTATTTACTAAACCTTCTACTATAGTTAAAGCACCTTCTAAATCACCTAACGTATTCATTTTTTGTCCTGTTGCTGCGTATATACAAGGTAATGAATATGCAGTATCAGGAAATGCTACGTTATGTTCTCTTCCATGTTTTTCTATTGCTTCGCTTACAGCGCCTTTAGCAGCAGCCAAAGCTTGTTCTGAACCATTAAAAATAGTATTATATAAATTCACTCTATTTTCCCCCTTTTTAAGCTTCTTATCTCTTTTCTTTATTATGCATTAAATGCAAATCCACCTTCATTAAGCTCTAAATATGAGTCAGCATATAAAGAGGCATTTCTTATTATGTCACAAGATTTTACTGTTCTCATTATTTCTTCGTCACATGGGTTTACTATAGCTGAACTAAATCCATTTGCCATTGCCATTGCAAGCCAAGTACTATCAAGTATTGGTCTAACATGCTTTGGACAACCATTAGATACGTTAGATAATCCACCTGTAGTTAATAATCCCATTTCAGTCATCATTCTTATAGATTCTAAAACGTCCATTTGTTGATCTTGCATACCTTTTATAACTAAGCATAATGGGTCAAATAACATGTCTTCTGGCTCTAATCCAGCCATTAAACCTCTTTCTAACATTTCTTGACAGTAAGCCATACGCTCATCATTATCCTTTGGTATACCTTCTTTAGCACATAAAGCTATTACTTTAGCTTGGTATTCTCCTGCTAAGTCTATTAAATCTATTCTTCCACCTGCGTCTGCAGAGTTTATTATAGCTTTACCATTTATAGGATTGTAAACTTTAAGACCTGCTTCTATAGCTTTTCTATTAGCAGTATCTAATGCTAATGGAACATTGTTAAATTCTTTTTGAAGTAATTGAACTCCCCAAGTCATTAACTCTTCTCCATCTCTTTCAGCTGGCCCTATATTAAAATCTATATAGTGAGCTCCTGCTTCTAATTGCTCTTTAGCTCTTTTAAGTATTGGCTCTGGATTTCTTTCTTCTAATGCTTTTCTTATTACTGGTGATATACAGTGTATTCTTTCCCCTATTATCATGAACTTTTCCATAGTAATTATCCCCCTTAATTAGACTCTAAAAGTCTTTTTCGTTAAATTTTATACTAGCCAATTCACTATATACCTCTATTTGAGTATATGTAGTTCATTGACTAGCATATGTTATTGATTTTAATATTACGCGTTAGCTAAAGCTTCATCTTTCTTAGCTTTGTATTCTTTTAAGAACTTTGGTAATTCCATAGATTCTTCAGGTCCTATAACTACATTCCATCCTGGTAATGCCTCTTCTATATCTCCCTTAAGAACTGCAACCTTACCTGGTATTATTAAATCTCTATTATCAGTAATTTCTGCTACATTAGATTCTTTTATGAAGTTAGCTATAGAACTTCCACTAAACTTACCAGCAGACCAAGCTGTTAATACTGAGTACCCTCCAGCATCTGGGATAGCTAAATGTACAGGAACTTTAGATCTTTCTACATCTCCCGATACTATGAAATAAGTTAAAGCGAAGTCAACAGTAACTATTACTGGAGAATTCTTATCTGGATTATTTATTGGATAAACTTTTGTTTCAACTCTCATTGGTTTTTGTGGGTCAGTGAATATGTTTTGTCTTAGAGCAAATAATGGTAATGCTTTAGAATAGTCTATATCATCTATTACGATTATAGAACCGTATTTAACTGTGAATACAGATGATAAAGCAACTTCCATATTAGGATTTTCTTTAGCTAATTTATTTGCAAATACTATTGATGGGTATCCGAATGTTCTGTCTTGTTCTTTTAATGCTATTCTTCTAACTTGAACAGCATTTGTAAATGTATCTTTTATATTTTCTCCTGTTACATCTAATATTAATTCTCTATATCCTGCAGCTTGTATAGCTTCTACTGTAGAGTACAATTCCTCTAAACTAGATGCTTTAACACCTAAAGCTAACTTATCTCCTTTAACTACATCTATCATAGCTTGATAGTTGTCTTTAGTAGCTCCGTATACTACTGGTTTTTTATCTTTTAATATTTCAACAGCTTCTTTAGCAACTTCAGCATCTTCACATACTAATATGTAAGCTAAATCTAATCCGCTATCTTTAACTCTGTTAACTACCCTTAAGAATCCTTCTTTATTTTCAAAGTATTCTATTAGAGCCATTTCAACTCTCATTTCTTCACCTATTCTTACGTAGTCAACAGCTTTCATGTTAGCAAGTTTTGCATCTACTTGCTCATCAGTCATACATTCACAGAATGCTACTGCAAATCTATTTCTATTTACTAATGTTTTTTCATGTCTAAATAATACAGTTTCTGCTCCTAATTCATATTCAGAATTTCCAGCTCCAACTTTTACACCTCTCATTAATGGTGCAGTTGCTTCTGATAATTTTGCTAATGCCTCATCAGACATATGTGGACACTTTTCTACCTCTACTGCTCCTGATGCAACTTTCATACAGAAAGCCATACAAGTTGGAAATCCACAGTCCTTACAGTTTTTCTTTGGTGTTAATTTGAATATATCTAAAGCTTTTAATGCCATGATTTTTTCCCCCTAACCTTACAATTTATTAAGCTAATGCGCTAACTAATTCTTTTATAGTTTCTACTGACTCTGGATGACGAAGTATAACTGCATTTGATCCACCAACTAATGCACTTGCAGCAGTTGATATTTCCATTGCTATACCTCTTTTTTCTACACATCCCCAAGCTGGTTCATCTTCAACACTTGCTATAGATTCTTTAACATTCCAAGTTTCTTTTGAAACTGGAGTTATTATTGGCATTTGTAATGTTTTATCATTTTGACCAAATGCAGCAAGTCTGATTCTGTCCATAGTTGATGCAACATACTCATATCCATATCCTACAGCTGATGAACCTATGTTCATAACTATATTTTCAGATTTAACGCCTAATTGTCCTAATAATACGTTTAATTGTTTAGCTAGGTTTATATCAACTGAAGACTCAGCAGACACTTTATGACTATAAGCCATACTAGCCGCAGCCCCTACTGCCTTGTAGTTGTCTTCTGTAGCTGATAAGAATAAACAATTATGCCCATCTACTGCTTGCGCTACTTTTTCAAATAACTTAGCATCCTTTTCATGGTTTCCACATCCAGCTATAATTACTGGTACACTAACAGCCTCAACAACTTTTTTAGCTACCTCAGCACACTCTTCTGGAGTTTTATCTAATCCATTTGGATCTGCACTTTCAAGCTTTAAGCATATAAAGTCTGCTTTTGTATTTTCTTCTACATGCTTAGCCCACTTAACTGGACAATCACAAACATCTTTATACATTTCTTTAAAAGCATCGCTCCATCCTTCTGGATATATGTCAGTTATTTCTATTCCTATTTTTTGAGTATTTCCACCATTCCCATCGAAGTTATAAAATGGTAGAATATTCTCTCCACCTATTTTTATCGCTTTTTCTCCTGTCCCTATTTCTACTTCTGATATTTTACCAGAATACTTTTGAACAGACATCTTGAATGCCATAGTTTACTCCCCCTTAAGCCTATTTTAATTCTAATTTAGTTACTATATCATTTATAGCAACTTTAGCTTTTGATTCTTTTGGTAATTCTACTAAAGGTATACCATTAGAATCATATTCATATATCATTTCATCCATAGGTACTACACCTATAAGACTTAGATTATGCTTTTCAATTTCCTCTTTTATCCCATCATTTAATATTCCATTTGGAACTTTATTTACAATTAAATATATATCTGAAACACTTAGCTTTAATTCCCTAGCTAAATCTCTTATTCTAGCAACAGCTTGAACACTACGTCTAGAACAATCACTAACTAATAGCAATTTGTCTATGTGCTTAGTAGTTTTTCTACTTAAATGTTCCATTCCAGCTTCGTTATCTATAACTAAATATTCGTAAGAATCTGCTAGTTTGTCTGTTTGCTCTCTTAATATCCCATTAACATAACAATAACAACCTTCACCCTCAGATCTTCCCATTACTATTAAGTCATATCCTTCGCCTTCTGACATACAAGTATTTAATCTATATTGTAAATATTGAGCCTTAGTCATTCCTCCTGGAAAAGCATTACCTTGTTTTTCCCTTTGATTTACTTCTTCTCTTATAGACCCTATTGTATCTTCAACATCTATACCTAATACTTCATTTATGTTAGCATTAGCATCTGCATCTACAACTAATACTGGTCCTTTTTTATTACTTACTAAATTATTAATTAAAAGCCCTGTAAGACTAGTCTTACCAGTTCCACCTTTTCCTGCTACTGCTATGTTATATCCCATACCAAGATTTCCCCCTTTATTTGTCAAAACAGAGCTTTTCCCCTTTACTCTGTTTTTATCTTATGCTTTTGCTAATTTAGGAGCTGCATGAACACATTCTCCATGTACATCATGAAGAGCTTCCATTAACCCTTCTGATAATGTTGGATGTGCATGTATAACATCTCCTACTTGCTCTACTGTTAATCCTAAGTGTACTGCAAGAGATAATTCTGTTAATAGGTCTGTGGCATGAGGACCTACTATAGATGCTCCAACTATTTTGTCTTCTTTATCTGCAAGAACCTTTATAAATCCTTGGAAGTGACCCATAGCTTGAGCTTTACCTAATCCTCTAAATTCAAACTTACCAACATGATATTCTATACCTTGTTCTTCTAATTGTCTTTCTGTTTTCCCTACAGCAGCTAGTTCTGGCTCTGTATATACACATCTTGGAACCGCTGTATAATCAACAGTTTTAGATTTACCTAAAGCGTTTTCTACCGCTACTATACCCTCTTTAGAAGCAACGTGTGCTAAGAATGGTGTATCTATTAAATCACCTATTGCATATATGCCTTCTATGTTAGTTTGTAAATTTTCATCTACTACAATCTTACCTCTATTAAGTTCTATACCTATTTCCTCTATTCCAGAACCTTCAAGATTTGGTTTTCTACCTATTGCCATTAAAACATATTGTGTTTTTATCTCTTTTCCATTTGAAAGTGTAGATATAACCCCATCTTCTACAACTTCACATTTCTCTACTCCACTATCTGTTAACACTTTAATTTTATCCTTTTTAAACTGTCTCTGCAACTGTTTTGCTACATCTTTATCCTCAAAAGGTAATATTTGATCTCCTCTTTGAACTATAGTTACTTCAGTTCCTAAAGCTCTTAAAAATTGACCTATTTCACAACCTATAACTCCACCACCAACGATTAACATAGACTCTGGTAATTCTTCAAGTCCTAGTACTTCATCACTAGTTATAACTCTCTTTTTATCATACGGAAACATTGGTAAAACTACTGGAACAGAACCATTAGCTAATATTATTTTATCAGCCTTAACTATTTCAGAGCTTCCATCTTCCTTAGTAACTTCTATAGTATTTTTATCTACTAATTTTCCAAATCCATTAACTAAGTTAACTCCTCTTTTTTCAAATAAAAATTCTATGCCACCTATTAATTGATTTACTATTTTATCTTTTCTTCCCATTATAGCTTTGAAATCTGCATTGATTTCACCATCTATATTTATTCCATAATCTTTAGCTTCTTTTATATTCATTAACATAGAAGAAGATGCTAATAATGCTTTAGTTGGTATACACCCTACATTTAAGCAAGTTCCTCCAACTCTCTTTTTCTCTATTACCGTAACTTCAGCACCAAGCATAGCTGCTTTTATTGCAGCAACGTATCCGCCTGGCCCACCACCTATAACTGCTATTTTCATGTGTTTTCCCCCATTTATATCCGTTAATAAAATCTATTTATACTATGTTGCTTAAGTTAGAAAACTTAAGCAACATATTTATTTATCTATATATTATAATCCTGCAGCATCTAATATAGCTGGAACATTTTCTTCTGCTCCTATAGCCATTATGTGAACACCATCACATAAGTCTTCTTCTTTTAATTGTCTTATAAATTCTCCAGCCATCTTTATACCTTCTGATACCCAGTTCTCTTTTCCTGCAGCTCTTAATCTTTCTATTTGATCATCTGGAACAAATATACCAGGAACATTAGCTGTCATAAACTTAGCCATTCCTGGAGATTTTAAAGGTACTATACCAGCTAATACCTTACAATCCATATCTTTAGTTAACTTTCTAAACTCTCTCATATGTTCTATATCATATACAGCTTGAGTTTGGAAGAACTTAGCTCCAGCATTTATTTTCTTTTGCATTTTTAATAATTGTACTTCTATTGGAGCATACTCTGGAGTAACAGAAGCTCCTAAGAAAAATTCTGGTGATCCTTTTAATGCGTTACCAACTAAGTCAGTACCCTTCATTAAAGTTTCAGCAGTTTGAAGTATACCAACAGCATCTAAATCAAATACGCCTTTAGCTTGTGGGTGATCTCCAACTACTGTATGGTCTCCTGTTAAAGCTAACATATTGTTTATTCCAAATACACCAGCAGATAACATTTCTCCTTGTATTGCTATTCTATTTCTATCTCTACCAGTCATTTGTAATACTGGCTCTAATCCTACATCTTTTAATAATTTACATGTAGCAAGTGAAGTAGTTCTCATAACTGCAGATTGGAAGTCTGTTACGTTTGCAGCGTGAACTCTTCCTACTAATGGTTTTGCACACTCTATTAAGTGAGAAAGATCTGTACCTTTTGGTGGTGCCATTTCAGTTGTTACTGCAAACTTCCCACTTTCTAACGTTTCTCTTAATAAACTCATGAAAAAATCCCCCTTTTAACCTTTTAAACGATCTAAGCCTCAGCTGAAGCTTCTTCTTCTTTTTTCTTTAAGTTTAAGTGTCTTGGATTGTTTTGCTTTGAATAATCCTTCATTGGTCTCATCTCAACCATATTTTCTAATTGATCTAATTCCTTTAACTTTTCATATATCATTATCCAAGCACAATCATTTTCTGGGCTAACTTCACATTTTCCATTTTTAGCTCCACCACATGCACCATTTATTAATCCCTTAGCACATACAGTTACTGGACATATTCCTCCAGTCCATCCAAGTTCACATTCTCCACAAGCCTTGCAAGACTCTTCGAATTCTCCAACTCTCTTTGTTTCCCCGATAAACATAGTGTTGTTTGCTGGATATACTGGTAATTTCTTTATATTTTTAACTATAGTTTGAGTTCCATCTCCACAAGCCATAGATAAAACAGCATCAGCTTCTTTTAATTCTTCTTTTAATACTTTTAAATCCTTTTTAGATTTTAAAAGATTACATGCAGGTTCTAGTAAAGTGTATCCTAAAACAGTTTTTCCTTCGCCTTCTAAAGCTTCTTTCATTTTTAAAACTTCTTCTTCTCCACCACTTTTACAAGTAGCTGCACATTCATTACATCCAACTATAACAACTTTTTGAGCTTTCTTTAAGAATCCTAAAATTTCTTGCATTGATTTATTTTCAGAAACTATCATCTCTATTCCCCCTAAAAACTTATCTTATTTGTTGTTTTGTAACTTACAAGCTTTAACTACATGCTTAGCAAGTATAGATGTAGTTACAGAACCTACTCCTGCTGGAACTGGAGTTATCATAGATACTTTATCAAGTACTGCGTTAGTATCAACATCTCCGCATAAGTTTCCTTCTTCATCTACGTTTATACCAACATCTATAACAACTGCTCCTTCTTTAACAAAATCTTCTTTAACCATTCTTGCTCTACCAACAGCAGCAACTAATACATCAGCTTCAGAAGTTACTTTAGCTAAATCTTTAGTTCTTGAATGGCATATAGTAACTGTTGCATTTTCATTTAATAAAAGCATTGCAGCAGGCTTTCCAACAACCATTGATCTACCTAATACAGCTACTTTAGATCCGCTTAATTCAACACCATAGTGCTTTAATATTTCAACTACTGCAGTTGGTGTGCATGGAGGGAATCCAGTTTTATCTCCTTCCATAACTTTTGCAGAGTTTATTGGGCTGAAACTATCTACATCTTTTTCTGGAGATATTATATACTTTATAGCTTCTTCATCTAATTGCTTTGGAAGAGGTCTAAAGCATAATATACCATTAACATTACTGTCTTCATTTAACCCTTTTAATGTTTTTATGTATTCTTCTTGAGTTACATCTTCTGGTAATTCAACAACTTGAGTTTGTATTCCTATGCTTTCACATCTTTTTAATGCTCCTCTTTCGTAAGCTAAGTCACTTCCATTCGCTCCAACTCTTAATATAGCTAACTTAGGATTTATACCCTCTTTAACTAGTTCATTAACTTCTTTTATTAAGTTTTCACTTATTTGGTCAGCAACTGGCTTTCCTTTTATTATTTGTCCTTTTGTTATAGTTGTTTCCATGGATCCAATTCCCCCTATTAATTTATATTTATATACTTTATGTAATACTTTATTTCTAATCTATAATTTATTTGCCTAATGCTTTCTCAACTTTAGCGTAAACTTCATCACATATCTTTACGCCTTCTTCAACTAAAGTATCAACTTCATTTTTAACTTTAGCTACATATTCTTCGTCTTTTATTGAATTTATATTTATTACTACATTTAATTGACCACTAAGTATAGCAGCTCTTAAACATTGTACTCCAACACCTACATCACTTATTGCAAGTCTTGAACCTTTATCTACTAAATCTTCATGTAATTTTATTGCATCAAAACATACTCTTACTATATTTATTGGAACTTCACAAGCTACCTTTAAAGCTTTCTCCATTGTTTCTTCTTTTATCTTCTTTTCTTCCTCAGTTGATGTAGGAAGACCATAAGCTTTTGAAAGAGGTAAGAAGTTTTCTGCATCTTCATCTATCATGCTTAATAATTTTTTTTCTATATCTCCTGCTTTAGCTAATATTTCTTTTATGCTTTCTTCATATTCAGCATATTTTTTCTTACCTATTGTTAAGTTACAAACCATGCTACCTAAAGCCATTCCTATAGCTCCAACTAGACTAGCTGCTCCTCCTCCTCCAGGTACTGCTGATTTAGAAGCTAAAACTTCTACAAATTCAATACAAGTTTTTTCTGATATTTTCATTTTCTTCCCCCTTGAATCATCTAAGGTTTTTGTATGTAATCAGTAGGGTATGACTATAGTCATACTCTACTGTTTCATTCTTCTTTATTAGAATAATCCTGAGATTACTCCATTTTCATCAACATCTATTCTTTCAGCTGCTGGAACTTTTGGAAGTCCTGGCATCTTCATTATCTGTCCAGTTAAAGCAACTATAAATCCAGCACCTGCTGATACTGTTAATTGTCTAACTGTTATTCTAAATCCTGTTGGTCTTCCTAATTTAGTTTGATCATCAGTTAAAGAATATTGAGTTTTAGCCATACATATTGGCATTTTTCCGCATCCTATTTTCTCTAACTTTTCTAATTCTTTTTGAGCCTGTGGAGTAAAGTCTACACCATCAGCTCCATATATCTTAGTAGCTATAGCATTTATTTTTTCTGCTATTGATAAGTCATCTTCATAGCAGAACTCAAATTCATTTGGCTCACTAGTTAATCTTATAACTTCTTTAGCTAACTCAATTCCACCTTCTCCACCTTTTGCCCATACTTGAGATAATGCAACGTTAACACCTAGTTCTTGGCATTTAGCTCTTACTAAGTTAACTTCTGCTTCTGTATCAGTTGGGAATTCATTTATAGCAACTACTGCTGGTAATTTAAACACTTGAGTTATATTTTCAACATGTTTTAATAAGTTTGGAATTCCTCTTTCTAAGGCTTCTAAGTTTTCATTATTTAATTGGTCTTTTGGCACTCCACCGTTATATTTTAATGCTCTTACTGTAGCAACTATTATAACAGCATCTGGCTTTAAGTTAGCCATTCTACATTTTATATCTAAGAATTTTTCAGCACCTAGGTCAGCACCAAATCCTCCCTCTGTTACTACATAATCAGCAAAATGCATAGCCATTCTTGTAGCTATAACAGAGTTACAACCATGAGCTATGTTAGCAAATGGCCCACCATGTACAAATGCAGGCGTTCCTTCTAATGTTTGAACTAAGTTTGGCTTTAGTGCATCTTTTAATAATGCAGCCATGGCTCCATTAGCCTTTAATTGCTCAGCAGTTACAGGTTCTCCATTAAAGTTGTATCCAACTATTATTCTTCCTAATCTAGCTTTTAAATCAACTATATCACTTGCTAAACAGAAAGCAGCCATTACTTCTGAAGCAACTGTTATATCAAATCCATCTTCTCTAGCTACACCATCACCTCTTGATCCTAAACCATCAACAACATTTCTTAGTTGTCTATCGTTCATATCAACACATCTTCTCCAAGTTATACTTCTAGAGTCTATTCCTAATTCATTTCCTTGGTGAATATGATTGTCAAGCATAGCAGCTAATAAGTTATTTGCAGCTCCTATTGCATGGAAATCTCCTGTAAAGTGTAAGTTTATATCTTCCATAGGAACAACTTGTGCGTATCCTCCACCAGCTGCTCCACCTTTAACACCAAATACAGGTCCTAAAGAAGGTTCTCTTAATGCAACTAATACATTTTCTCCTAATTTAGCTAATCCATCAGCTACACCTATAGTTGTAGTAGTTTTTCCTTCTCCTGCTGGAGTTGGGTTTATAGCTGTAGTTAATATTAACTTAGCTTTTTTTCCACCATTATCTCTTTTTAATAAGTTGTAATCTACTTTAGCTTTGTATTTACCATATAGTTCTATATCATCTTCTGATAAATTTAATTTTTTAGCTATCTCTCTTATATCTTGTGGCTTAGCTTCTTGAGCTATTTCTATATCTGATTTAAATCCCATTACTCAATCTCCTCCTACAAATTTAATAATTTTATATTTCACTATGTATGTATACCACAAAGTTAGTAGTTTTAAATACATATAGTGTTTAACATAATTATTATGACACTTAAAAGCTAGATTTTTGACATTTCAGTTATATATTTTGCAATTTAACTAGATGGTTTTTAATTGCTTTTATCTGATTTTTAGTCTCTTCACTTGTGTCATATGGAGATTTGTTTGATCTATCTGCATCTATAACATCTTGGTTATAGTATATAAATCCTAATGGTTCCCCATCCTCTAGGTTAGAGATTATGAATTCCTCGTCTTCTTTATTTCTAATTTTATTTCCTACGACAAATACTTTTTTAACTCCTATATCTTGTCCTAGCTTTTTTACTTTTCTATAAGTCTGAAGACTTCTTTCTCCTGGTTCAACAACTACTATAAATGCATCTACACTTTCAGCTGTTCCTCTTCCTAAATGTTCAATACCTGCCTCCATATCCATAACAACTACATCTTTATTTTGTAAGATTAAATGTGAACATAGTCTTTTTAGTAGTACATGTTCTGGACAAACACATCCACTACCACCAGAATCCACTGTCCCTAATGTAAGCAGTCTTACTCCATTATGTTCTTTACATAAATTTTCTGGTATGTCATCCACCTTAGGATTCATTTTAAACATTTTTCCAAATGATCCTACTGATGCAGCAGTTCTATCTGAAACAAGTTTTTTCATTTCTGAGATTGGAACTATTGACTCATAGACTTCTTTTGGAAATCCTAGTGCTAAAGCTAAGTTTGCATCTGGATCAGCATCAACTGCTAGTACTCTATATCCATCTTCTGCAAACATTCTAGATAGCATTGAAGAAAAAGTTGTTTTACCTACTCCGCCCTTACCTGTTATTGCTATTTTCATATTATACCACCTTTTGTCATTAGTTACTTTATTTTTTAATGTTTATTTCTATTTTTCTTTATTTAAATCTGGTCAATCCCTTTATATATCTATATTTATTTAAATTTAATTATTTTTAATCTTTTATTTATATTAAACGATAAGTAGATATTTGTTATACGTATATCCACTTATCGTTTTTAGACTAATAAATAATTATTACTTATTTTGCATTATTAAGCTTCAACAGTAGCTTCTTCATTCATTTTTTCTTCTACTAACTTTTCAAAATGAACACGTTTCTTTTCTATATCTTGTATTATCATTTGAGCTAATTCTTCAGGATTTTCATTTACCTTGAATGTAGCTCCCACTGAATCTTGTAATGTTTGAGTCAATATCTCAACAGTTTTATCAGAACCAGCAACTGGAGGCATAATTCCTAAGTATGTATCTATTCCTGATGCTACAACATAAGTACCTATAGCAACAGCTTTTTCTGACATCCATTCTGGAGCAACACCTGCTACTGGAATATCACACATATCCATATCTAAGAACTTAGCAACTTCTGACACTACAGATAATATACGGCTACAGTCAACACAAGAACCTAAGTGTATTACTGGAGGTATATCAACTAACTCACAAACTGTTGCAAGTCCCTTACTAGCCAT
The DNA here is from genome assembly GCF_015668195.1 of Romboutsia sp. 1001713B170131_170501_G6. Lineage (NCBI taxonomy): Bacteria > Bacillati > Bacillota > Clostridia > Peptostreptococcales > Peptostreptococcaceae > Romboutsia > Romboutsia sp. 1001713B170131_170501_G6. The sequence continues at coordinate 105,079 of NZ_JADPFC010000005.1, read as the reverse complement.
ACTTCTAGCTTCTTTAGTTAATAGTCCAAATTTACCAGCAGCTGAAGCACCACAACCTGTAGTAACTACAAGTATATCGTTTTTAATTAATTCTTTCATTATAGTAACATGAGCTTTATTTGAAGTACTTCTTGCATTGTTACATCCAACAACACCAACTACCCCTCTTAATACTCCTGATTTTAAGCAGTCTACTAATGGTTTAACAGTTCCTGCTTGATCTATTTGAGAGTTTACAACTCTATCTAATTGACCTATTATTGCTTGTTCACTGAATCCTACAGTTGTTGAAGATTTTAACTGTGGTATTTCAACTTTTTCTTTATCTCTATTTTTGAAGTTTAATATAGCTTCTCTTACTATTCTCTTGGCATCGTCAAGAGCTGTTTCTTCTGTGAATTCTATATAAGTTGATCCTGCTATTTTTGCCTTTGGAGATGTTGTTATGAATTTAGTGTGATAACATTCTGCGACTTTTGCTAATGCAGGGAATATACATTGAACGTCAACTATCATTGCTTCTACAGCACCTGTTACGATAGCTAATTCTTGTTGGTGGAAGTCTCCTGCAGTTCTTACACCATGTCTCATTGTAACCTCATTACCAGTACAACACATACCAGCTAAGTTTATCCCATCTGCTCCCATTTCTTTAGCTAGCGCTACTAATTCTGGATCTTCAGATGCTAAAACTATCATCTCTGATAACGATGGCTCATGTCCATGTAATATTATATTTACTTTATTATCTTCTAATACTCCTAGATTTGCTTCTGATTGTCTAACTGTTGGTGTTCCGAATAGTATATCACTGAATATAGTTCCTATCATTGATCCACCCCATCCATCTGCTAATGAAGTTCTCATTGATAAGTTTATTAAACTATCTATATCAGCTGTACATCCCATATGAGTTGAGTGCATTATTGTAGCTATTTCTCTATCTATAGCTCTTGGTTCTATTGCGTATCTTTTCCATATTTCTTGTCTTTGCTTTGGAGCACGACTTAAGAAGTTTAATACTCCATGTGGTTTACCAAACTCCATTAAAGCTATATCTGCCACTTCATGAGCTATGTCATATATATCTCTATCCTCAGTCTCTACTCCCCATTCCTTAGCTAAATTAATTAATTTAACTTCATCTTTTATAGTATAGTTTCCATCTCTATTAGATAAAGATAATGTATGAGCTATGCCCCTTGCATGATCAGAGTGAGCTGCAGTCCCCGCTGCAACCATTCTAGCGAAGTTTCTACCTACTATTACATGCTCATCAGCTCCACATAATCCAAGTGGAGTTTTAGGAGTTATTCTACAAGGTCCAGCTGCACATATTCTACAACAAGTTCCTTGAAGACCAAATCCACATTGAGCCTTCATAGAAAGTTTTCTATCATACATAGTTTCTACACCATCTTTTGCAGCCTTATCTAACATAACTTGACTGTTCAAATCGATAGTCATCATTTTTTTATCCATATTCCTATCCCCTTTTTCCTTGATTTTTAATCCTAGAGGTGATAAAAAATTATGTCCATTGTAAGCCTAAAGTTATTGATTCCCTAATTTGATTATATACTAAATTTTGTTAATTTGGTATTTTTTTAAATATTTTTTTAACAAAATTAGCTTGCCAAATATAAGTTGTTTTTTATATAAAATATACTTCTTACATAAAGTTTTATGTAAGAAGTATATTTTATATTTTTCCCATATCATCAATTAAAAATATATATTAATTTAAAACCGTGTTTTTAAAACGTTTGCCTATTTATATTATAATATTGTTAGTATCATTTGTATATATTATTTCATACTCTTGGCAATAAGCGCTCCATATGCTATAGAATATAACTTAGATTCATGACTATCGGCTCTTGATACCAATACTACTGGGGCTTTTGCTCCCATTATAATTCCTGCTGATTTCGCATTCGCCATATATGTAAATGATTTTCCTATTCCATTTCCAACTTCAATATTTGGAACTAGTAATATATCTGTATCTCCACTTACTTCACTTTTAAATCCTTTTATTTCACTCGATTCTTTTGATATAGCTAAATCAAACGCAAGTGGACCTTCAACTATAACACCTTCTCCAAATTTACCTTCTTTGCAAGCTTCTTGTAATAGTCTAGCATCTACTGTAGCTTGCATTTTTGGATTTACTTTTTCTTTTGCTGCTAAACATGCTACCTTTATCTCATCCATACCTAAACATTTTGCCGCTTGTATTGTATTTTTTAGTATTTTTTCTTTTTGTTCATAATCCGGAGATATGTTCATTCCGCCATCTGTTAGTATTAAGAGCTTATGGTAGTTTTCAAGTTGATATATCATTACATGACTAAGTAAACTCTCTGTTCTAAGTCCATACTCTTTATTAAGCACTGATTTTAATAGTATTGATGTATCAAGTAATCCCTTCATAACAAAATCAGCTTCTTGTTTTGACACTAACTCTACGGCAATCTTCGCACTTTCTTCTATACTTGGCGAATCTATTATAGTTATACCTTCTAACTCAAAGTTTATGTCATTTGATATAGACTTTATTTTATCTGCTTGTCCTACTAATATAGGTTGTATAACTTCTTTATTAACTGCATCCTTTATAGCTAATAAAACTTCTCTATCTTCTGCTGCTGCAACTGAAAGTATTACTTTTTCTTCTTGCTTTAGTTTGTCTAACATATCGTGTAAATCTTTTATCATCTCATACTCCCCCTTGTTATATATATTTAAATAATATCACATTTAGTACTAAAATAGTTTTATAGTAGTATAGTCTAAATATTCTATAAAATTAGAAGTTAAATAAAAAAATAGTATTAGCGTATTATGCTAATACTATTTTTTTATTTATTTTCTCTTGTTTATAAATACAATCCCCACTAAAGCTAATATGATTAATGCAATATATCCTATTATAGATTCTTCTCCTGTTTTAGGAGTATTAGTAGTTTTATCTAATATTTTATTATCATTATTATATTTATGCTCTAATTCCTTTGTCTTGCTATTAGTATTTTTTTCAGACACTTCATCTTTCTCATTTTCAAAAACTAATTTTACATTTTCTTTTTGATTAGGCTTTATCTCAAAATTTTGTACTTCATTTGTTAATGGGTATCCTTCTGATGATTTTGTTTCTACTGCTTTATACTTGCCTGGTTCTAGACTTACTGTAGCTGTTCCGTCTTTTCCAGTTGTTGTTGTTGTCACATTTTTTCCATCTTGTGTTTGGATTTCAAACTCTGTTCCTGGCAACATTTTACTTGGATTGTCTTTATCAACTTCCTTTATTTCTACTTCTCCATTTGTTTTTTCATCTACTACTTTATTATCATTATTATATTTATCTTCTGATTCGCTTTGCTTATTATTAGTATCTTTTACAGGCAATTCTTCCCTCTTATTTTCAAAAACTAATTTTATATTTTCTTTTTGATTAGGCTTTATCTCAAAATTTTGTACTTCATTTGTTAATACATATCCTTCTGATGCTTTTGTTTCTACTGCTCTATATTCTCCTGGCTTTAAAGTTGCTCTTGCTATACCGTCTTCTCCAGTTATTATCGTTGTCACCTTTTTCCCATCCTGTGTTTGGATTTCGAACTCTGTCCCTGGTAACACCTTACTTGTATCATCTTTATCCACTTTCTTTATTTCTACTTCTCCACTTGATTTATTCTCTGATTCATTTAACTTATTGTTAATTTTTTCAGTAGGAATTTCTTGCTTCTCATTTTCAAATACTAATTTTGCATCTTCCTTTTGATTAAACTTTATTTCGAAGTTTTGTACTTCATTTGTTAATATATATCCTTTGGATGCTTTTGTTTCTACTGCTTTATACTTTCCTGGCTTTAGACTTACTCTTGCTATTCCGTCCTTTCCAGTTATTATTGTTGTTACCTTTTGTCCATCTTGCGTTTGAATTTCAAACTCTGTCCCTGGTAACACCTTACTTGTATCATCTTTATCTACTTTCTTTATTTCTAATTCTCCATTTGTTTTCTCATTTGTTATAGTTCCTATATTTTTAACAGTTCCTATATCACTTTTTTCTATAGTAAACTTTATATCTTTTCCGTTTACTGAATATCCGTCTGGAGCCTTTATCTCTTGTAAATAATATGTTCCTACATTATCTACATCTGATTTAATCAATCCATTTTCATCACTAGTTAATTTTCCTATAACTTTCTCATTAGAATCTTTTAAATTAAATATAGCTCCACTAAGCTTACTATCTTTATTTTCACTATCAACTTTAATAGCTTCAAAAGCATATCCTTTTTTAGTTTCAACTTTATTACTTGGATTGCCATTTATTTTAGCTATATTTGATACAGTTGTTCCATTTTTTACATTGCTAAAATCAGTGTATATCTTCACTTCTAAATTTTCTTTATAATTTATTTGTCCCTTATCATTAATAACGCTTACTGTATTATTTGCTTTATCTATTTTACTAGAAAAAGCATCTGGAACTTCAACTTTTACTATCTTTACATTTGGATCCAATTTATCTACTAAGTCTATATAACCTTTTTTAAATACACCAAAACTTTCAAAGTTTATTGAATATACAACGCTTTGGTCATCATTTTTGTCTAATATAGCTTTATCAACAGATTTATGAGCATTTATAGCTCCTGCATTGTATTCATATTTAATTGTATCATCAACGCTGTTTTTAGTCCCGTTGTATGATAACTTAGCGGTATTTGAGTAGGAATCTTCAACATTTGTAATTTTCATATCGTAACTAACAATATAATAATCATCTATATTTCCGAAATTTATAGTTAAATTTCCATTGTTAGTATTTATTTTTTCTCTTAATTGATCTGTTACCCACTCAAAGCTTTCATCTTTATTGTATTTTCCTATACTTATACTATCCTTTAAAAGTTTCATTCCTTTAGGTGTAAAGTCATTTAAAGTTACATTATTAAGATTTGATCTGTTTTTATTAATATCTATTCTGTATCTTACATTTTCATTTATAGATGCTACTTTTTTACCTTCTGAATTTTTATCAGAAGTATAACTATACTTGCTTATAACATCTTTTACTTCACTTTTTTGCTTTAATATAACAGTACTATTTAACTTACCATCACTTTTATTAAAGACTGCTGTATTCTTATAAGACTCCTTATCTTCAGTAATTTTTGTCTTATACGTTACAATATACTTATCTTTAATATTTCCAAAATTTATACTAAGCCTATTAGATGATTTACTTATATTAAGGCTATCTGTAGCATCTGTTTCTGCACTATCTATTTCTATTTTAGTTATATTTACAGAACTTGGTATAAGCTCCATTCCTTCAGGCATATTATCTGTTAATACTGCATTTGATATATTTGAAAATTTTTCATTGACATATACTCTATATTGTTGAGTTTTCCCTAGTACTGGAGAATATATATTTCCTACTATATTTCCATCCGAATCTACATGGTCATAATTATTTACAGTTTTAAGAAGCTGTCTATCTATTATAGGCTCTGTTTCATCAGATGGCTTTATAGCTATCTCTGTACTAGTAACTGGTTTTCCATCAACCCATACCTCTATTTTCTGATTGTCTAGTTCTTCGGTTTTATCTGCATATGCTGATACATTAACATAGCCTGCTATTGCATCATAGACATCATCCCCAAATGTTGCTACTACTTTATTCCCTTCCATTTGCACACTTTTAAAATGTTCTGGGGGAAATTTAAAGCTAAATCTTTCAAGCCAACTAGGCATTTCAAATTCTATAGTATCACCTGGTTTTATACTCCCTGGTCCATATTTAGCCTTATACTCTAGTTTAAAATCCAACTTTTCTCCAGGCTTAACCTCTTTTTTATCACAGGTTATAGATACTTCTATGGTATCCTTTTGATTATTTGTCTTAACTTCTTCAGCATACGCAAAATGCGTATTAATTAACACATTTATAACCATTAGTAATGATGTAAGTATCGATATTATTTTTTTTTCTAACTTGTATTTATTTTTCAATAAATTTCACCACCCTTTTTTGATTTTTTTATTTTAAAATAAAAAAGACTATTCAAGATAATAATGATTTATTATCTGAATAGTCGGTTGCACTATTAACTCCATATACCTCAAGTGCCCATATACAAGGTATACTTCTTCATTCCTATTTTTAGCTTATATGTATTTATGTCATTTTAATAATTCTGCTTTTTACGCACTTATGCTATAAGAGATTGTTAGTATTCACGTTATTTGCATTAATCTCTTATCAATAAACTTTTATTTTAAAATAAAAAAGACTATTCAAGATAATAATGATTTATTATCTGAATAGTCGGTTGCACTATTAACTCCATATACCTCAAGTGCCCATATACAAGGTATACTTCTTCATTCCTATTTTTAGCTTATATGTATTTATGCCATTTTAATAATTTTACTTTTTACGCACTTATGCTATACGAGATTGTTAGTATTCAATTTATCTATATTAATCTCTTATCAATAAGCTTGTATTTTAAAATAAAAAAGACTATTCGAATAATATTTAAATATTATCTGAATAGTCGGTTGCACTATTAACTCCATATACCTCAAGTGCCCATATACAAGGTATACTTCTTCGTTCCTAATTTTAACTTCTATCTTTACTTATATAATCTCAGTGGTTTATTATACTCTTTAATTTAATAAAAGTCAATTTTAGATTTTCTTATGGAAAATTTTTATTTATATTTTTTATCTATACTTATCAAGTTCTCTTAAACATGCCACTGTAATTTCATCTTGTGGGTCTAGTTCATAAGCTCTTTCTATATAATATATAGCATCATCTATATCACCTTTATTTAGATATGCCATACCTAAATTGCATAATATTTCTGGGTCCTCTTTTATTTTGGCTGCTTGTTCAAAGTGTTCTATAGCTTTATCTATATTGAACATACTAGCCTCGCAAAGACCTAACTCAACCATTGTGTCTACTTGATGTGGTTTAGTTATAAGTATTTTTTCAAAGTATTTCTTAGCTTCTTCAAATTCACCCATATTTTTATAAGCTAGACCTATCATAAATAATAAGTTCCACCAATCAGGATGGTCTTGTTCAAGAGGTAATAACTTTTCTAGCCCCTCTTCACATCTTCCTTGGAATACTAAGTTATATCCTTCCTCATATTGAACTTTAAAGTCCATCTTTCCTATATTTTCTTGAACCTCTGCCATTAAGTCTGCATCTAATCCTAGTTTTTGTGCTTCTTCCCATATAACTCTAGCTTTTAAATATTGCCCTTGATTGTAGTAATGATATCCTAAATGATAGTAAGCTAAAGCAAAGTTTTCATCTAATTGTATAACCATTTCTAACTTTTCTAAAGCTTCTAATAAAAACTTATTCATAGCTTCTTTGTCCATATCTTTTTGATACTGTTTTGCTAGTTCCTGGCAAACTATTGAATAATGATATAATCCATCTATGTCATTTGGATACATACTTATCATAGCTTTTAGGTATATTAATGAATCAGTTATCTCACCAATATCAAAGTATTTTTTAGACATATAGCCCATATATTCTTTTATATTTATATTTACCTTTTTGCTAAAAGCATCTAAAAATTTTCTGTATTCTTCATTATACTTGAACTGGCTATCAATACCCATTATATATATCATAGCATCTGCTATAGACATTGTATTTATCTTATCTTGAGCTGTCTTTTCTTTTATTCCTTTAACTAATACCTCATTTTTTATAGGTACATCTAGTCCATCTTCAGGTATAGTATAACCTTCTAAGTTAAATTCTCCACCATGTTTTATAGTTATAAAAGATAATTCTTCTGTTTTCTTTAATAAATACTTCTCTATTTTAAACTTCATTTTTTCCTCCTTTGTAACTTCACATAATACTTTTTAATCTATTAGTGTTTATGCCCATTAAAAATTTATGTGATATGTTTTCATAATATATAATACTAATATGTATTAATTAGCATTATATATTAACGCTATATGACTTTGACTTTTCAAATACTTTGTTATCATCATCATAGACAAATAAAACTATATTGTTTGTCTCTTTAACATTAGCATGTATATCTTCTTTTAACTTTAATATATCAAATCTAAATGGTTCAAAATGAACATATTTGATTATATGCTTAGCTGGTTTATTTTCAAACTGTGGTATATATTTTAATATGTTATCTTCATTTTGTAAGAACATATGACATCTATTTTTGAAATCTTCTACATCTTCTTTATTAAATATTTGAGGTAAATTTGAAGTTTTACCTAATGATATATAATCATACTTTAATATATCGTTAAATAATTCCTTTTTATCATTTATCTTGTCGTTGTAAAAATCTAGTAGTATTTTATATAATTGATTCTTACCTTGTGCTACATCAAAATACCCATTTTCATCAAAATAAGTTGCAAAGTCTTCAAAGAACTTAAATGGACTTTGCTTATAGTAATTATGTATTATATATCTCATTGATAATACAAAGTTTTTAGAGTTATAGTATCTTTCAAGTATTTCTTCTATATCTTTTAGCTTTATCATTTCACTATAACTTATATAATCATTGTATAATACTTCATATGGTGTATAATCTTTGTATCTATATCCATGTTCTTTTGCAGTATTTCTTATACCAGTTCCTTTTATCATCTTTAAGAACCCTAATTGTATATGCTCTATTCCTAAATTAAATACATCATTAAATGAATTTTCAAAGCTTGCATAATCTTCATATGGAAGTCCCGCTATTAAATCTAAATGTTGATGTATATTTCTATATGATGCTACTTTTTTAACTGCATAAGATAACTTTTCAAAATCATCTCTTCTTCCAACTGCATCAAGAGTTTTTTGATTTGTACTTTGTACTCCTATTTCAAATTGGAATAACCCTTCCTTACAATCTTTTAAGAAGTTTAATGTTTCTTCATCTAATAAGTGCGCTGTAACTTCAAAATGATATGTTGTATAACCATTGTCATTTTCCATAAGGAAGTTCATTATTTCTTGTGCAAACTTCTTGTTAGCATTAAAAGTTCTGTCTATAAACTTTATTTGAGACACTCTTGCATCTATTAATGCCTTTAAATCTTTTTTTACTCTATCTATACTAAAATATCTTAATCCTTCAAGTGTTGAAGATAAACAATATTGGCAATTAAAAGGACATCCTCTAGATGTTTCATAATAAACAATTCTATTCTCATATTCTGCCGGATTTAAATCATCGTAAGGGCTAGGTATTTCATCTAGATTTTGTAATAATTCCTTAGGTTTAGTTACAACTATCTCATCGTTATTTCTATAAACTATACCTTCTACATCTTCTAAAGATTTTTGTCCTTTAAGATACATTACTAAATCTCTAAAAACTAATTCTCCCTCTCCATAAAGGATATAGTCTACAAATGAGTGCTTTTCCATAAAGCTTTCACTATCATAAGTTACCTCTGGTCCACCTAGAGCTATCTTTATACTTGGCTTTACTTTCTTTATATTATGACATAATCTAACTATATCGTTTACGTTCCATATATAAGTTGAAAATAGTATTACATCATAATCATTTTTGTGTATATCTTTTAATATATAATCTAAATCATTATTTATTGTATATTCTTTTAAATCTACTGCTATTAAGTCTTTTACAAACTCTTTTAAATATCTTATTGCTAAATTTGTGTGTATAAATTTTGAATTTAACGTTGTTAATAAAATTTTCAATTATTTCACCTCTTTTTTCATTTATGCTATGATTTTCTGTGCATTTTAGGTTAAAATACTATATGTAATATATTATCATTTTTTTCTTTAATAGAAGGTTTTTTTAATCTTTTTGTAGAATAATAGTATCATAATTATATCTAATTTAGAAAGGAAGTTTTTTATGGAATTAATCGATCAAGTATCTATCAATGCCTTATCAAAAAGGGACTTATTGCTTATTATAAAAGCCTTAGAGTACACAAATGAAAATACTGGACTTAATGAATTTATAGATTTAAGAAACAGTATAATAAAAGAACTATGCTTTTTAACTAACACTAGCGAAGAAGATTTTGTTAATTACTTAGAAAATACTAACTAGGATTTTTTAAATTTAAGATTATATATTCCTGATTTGGCTTTTAATCCTATTTCAAGAATATCATTTTTAAAATCTTTTTTTATAATTTCAATTTGATTAAATATTGGATCTATAGTAGTATCTCCTACTTCTAATTTAATTAGAGTTCTCGGATCTACACGATTATTATAAATCTTTTTGTTAATTATATATTTTCTTAGTTTAATTACATATTCAGACATTGATAAGATGAAGTCTATATTGTTTATATTTAAATTCTCTTCGAAGTTTAGTATAGATAGTATAGATTTTTTTATACCTAATATTCCATTATCACTTGTTTCTCTATCTTCAATATATATATCATATAATACATTTAATATATTTATTAATACTTTATCTTCTTCGTATTCATATACTTTTAAATCTATGTACTTGTCTATTATTTGTATTGCTTTAATTCGTTCCATTTGAAACTTAACTACTTGAGATTTATCTAATTCCATTGTAAATCCTATTATTTTTTCTTTTGCACTTTGTAATAATTCTTCATATTCTACATTTTTATTCTCTATTAGTTTATGGATTATAATATTATAGCAAATAGCACTTAATATATACTCATATGTATTTTCTTCTATTTTAAGAAACTTTATATACTTACTTACTAAATCAATAACAACTTCTTCACTTTTATCTGTATTTGTATTTGAAAGTATTACTGGAAGTAATATATTTATTATATTTTTAGTACTTAGCTTCTCTCCATAAAATTTATAATATATTAATTCATCTCTTAGCCTATTGCTATCTATATATACATATCTCTGTATTTTATCATCAATAAGACATTTTGTATTTATTATTATTAAATCTTTTAATGATTTGTCATTTATTTCAAATGCAGATATATATGCATTCTTTATATTATTTTCTATTGTAGTATTAGCTATCATACTCTTAACCTTTCTCATATGAAACTCTATATTACTTTATTGTTATCATCTATTATACTTAATATACTTTGCTTTGACTAACCAAAAAAAAGAGACAGTCTTTCACTGCCATTTTAAAACTTTCTTATATTTAATAATCCATACTAATTGTTACTAATCGTATTTTTTAATGAATTCAATATAAATAAAACTAGCTATGTATTAGAAAATATTATAGTGGTAACTAAAACTACTAGTTCTAGCTACCACTTTATATCATATTTGAATTATTATATTAATTTATAATTAATATTTTATATTACATTCTTTCTGGTGCATGCATACCTAATAACTTAAGAGCATTCTCTATTGTTTGTCTAGTAGCAGCAACTAAAGCAAGTCTTGCTTTTCTTAATTCAACATCTTCTACTAATATGGCATTGTCATGATAGAATTTATTGAATGCTTGTGCTAAATCTAGTACAAATCTAGTTATTATGTGTGGCTCGTTCTTTCTTAAAGCATTAAGTATAGACTTGTTGAAAGATGCTATAACCTTTAATACTTCTGAACTATCTTCGTCATTTAATAATTCATAGTTTATATCTGTAGTTATTTCTTCATTAGCTTTTCTTAAAACTGCACAACATCTTGCATGAGTATATTGAACATATGGTCCAGTTTCTCCATCAAAGCTTAAAGTTCTTTCCCATGAGAATGTGTAATCTTTTATTCTGCTGTTAGATAACTCTTGGAATACAACAGCTCCAACACCTACTTGCTTAGCTATTTCATCAACATTTAATGCATTAGGATTTTTAGCTAACATTGTTTCTTTTGTTTTTTCTATAGCTTGCTTTAATACGTCTTCTAAGAATACTACTCTACCTTTTCTTGTAGACATTGTTCCATTTTCTAAAGCAACCATACCAAATGGTACGTGTATCATATCTTTAGCCCATTCAAATCCAACTAATTCTAGAACTTTGAATAATTGTTGGAAGTGTAAGCTTTGTTGAGAACCAACTACATATATACACTTGTCGAAATCGTAATTATTCTTTCTATAAACTGCAGCTGCTAAATCTCTAGTCATATATAATGTTGAACCATCATTTTTAGTTATAAGAGCTGGTGGCATATTAAATTCTTCTAACTCAACAACATTTGTTCCTTGAGATTCTTTTAATAATCCTTTTTCTTTTATAATTTCTATTACTGAATCCATTTTGTCAGAGTAGAAACTTTCTCCGTTATATGAATCAAATTCTATGTCTAATAAGTCGTAAACTCTAGCAAATTCTTTTAAACTTTCATCTCTGAACCATTGCCATAATTCTTTAGCTTCAGCATCTCCATTTTCTAATTTAGTGAACCAAGCTCTTGCCTCATCTTCCATCTCTGGATGCTTTTCAGCTTCATCATGGAATTGTATGTATAATTTTAATAATTCTGGTATCGGATTAGCTTCTACAGCTTCTTTACTACCCCATAATTTGAAAGCTACTATTAACTTACCAAATTGAGTTCCATAGTCTCCTAAATGATTTATTCTTACTGTATTGTATCCTTGAGAATCATATATTTTGTATAAAGAATTTCCTATAACAGTAGTTCTTATATGCCCTATATGGAATGGCTTAGCAATGTTTGGAGATGAAAAGTCTATTACAACTGTCTTATCCTTTCCTAAATCACTATGTCCGTACTTTTCTTTTTGAGTTAAAACATCATTTATAACATTTTTAGCTAATTGAGATTTGTCAACGAAGAAGTTAACATATCCTCCTAAAGGTAATACCTTAGATATTGCTCCTTTAGCTTCTATTTTTTCTGCTAATTCCGCCGCTATCATATTTGGAGCTTTTCTAAATACCTTTGCTAATTTAAAGCAAGGAAATGCATAATCTCCCATTTCTTTATTTGGTGGTACTTCTATAAGACCAACTATTTCTTCTAGTGTTAAATCTTCTATATTTTCTTTTAAGCAGTTTGCTATTTCTATCTTAAAATCTTGCATTATATTTCTCCTCTCATATTCTTATTATTTTATGGTAAATCAATTTATGAGTTTTTTCAAGTTATTTGGTTTATTTATTAACTATATTTTAGCAATATTCTTATTTATAATACAATTTTATATAACCTAAAAATATTAATTAAATTTTATATAAAACTTTACTTTACGTCTAGTTCTTTTTCACTTATTACTTTTATTCCATTTTCTCTTAATAATGCAGTAGTAACTCCTACTCCATTTTTCTTTTTACCTGTAAAAGTTCCATCATATATATAATTAGTTCCACAAGATGGGCTACCCTCTTTTAGTATAGCCTCTTTGCAGTTATATAATTTAGCAATTTTCAAAGTTTCCTCTGCACCTTTTTTAAACTTCTTAGTTACATCTAGTCTTTGATTGTTAATTACACTAGTTTTTCCCTTTATAACATCATATCCATCTAGCCTAACTATTTCCGATGGTTCTCTTGGTGTAGTCATTCCGCCAAGCTGTTCTGGGCATGCAATTATAAATTTTTTATCTTTTAAAAAGTTTTCTACTTCTTCATTTTTATTATTTTCTCCATTATACTTACAGTTTATTCCAAGTAAGCATGCAGATACTAAAATCATATTATACCACCTTATACGTAAAAAATTTACTATACTGTATAAACTAAATTGTCACTATACCGTGAAATTACATAATTTTAACATTTCACGATATAGTGAACAAATAATCTTTTTATTTTAGATTTACTATGGTAACTCCTGCTCCACCTTCTCCATATTGTCCAGCTCTTTGAGACTTAACATGTCTATTTCTCTTTAATACATCTTGTAATCCAGATTTTAATACTCCAGTTCCTACTCCATGTATAACAGTTACCATTTCAAGACCAGCTACATAGGCATCATCTAAATATTTTTCAACTTCCATTATAGCCTCTTCTAAATTCATACCTCTTAAATCTACTTCGCTTTTTACTCTTCCTGATTTAGCTTTTATTATACTTCTTGTAGATTTAGTAATTGTTGTTTTAGGATCCTTTTTGACTTTTTGAAGAGATTTAAACGGTAGATTCATCTTCATTATTCCTATTTGAACAACAGCTTCTTTTTTATTGTCATCAACTGAAACAATACTACCTTGCTGATTTAAAGTTATAACTTTTACTTCTTCCCCAACTTTTAAGTCTTTTACTTCTTTACTTGATACCTTAGGAACAATCATACTCTTAACAGTTGGTTGAAGACTTCCCATTGAACTAGATATTTCTTTTCTAAGTGCCTCTATCTTTTGATTCTTTTCTTTAGATGCTCTTTCTTTTTCTAGTTCTCTAAGTTCTTTTACTATTAAATCAACTTCTTCTTTTGCTTGTCTTGTTATTCTAAAGGCTTCTTGTCTTGCTCTTTCCATTATCTTTTCTTTTTGTTCACTCATTTTCGCAAGCTTTTCATCGTACTCAGCCTTTAGCTTTTCTATTTCTGCCTTTAATTTTTCGGCTTCTTCTCTATCTTCTTCAGCTTTAATTCTGTTTTTCTCTACATTTTGAAGCACATCTTCTATTGCTATATTATCACTATCTATAAACTCCCTGGCTCTACTTATTACATAATCACTTAGCCCTAACTTCCTAGAAATTTCAAAGGCATTTGATTTCCCTGGAACACCTATAAGTAATCTGTACGTAGGACTTAAAGTTTCTAAGTCAAAATCAACGGCTGCATTTTCAACACCTTCTTTAGTAAGTGCATAGTTCTTTAGTTCACTATAGTGTGTTGTAGCTATACATTTAGCTCCAATGCTTTTTACATCTTCAAGTATAGCTATTGCAAGAGCTGCTCCCTCTATTGGGTCAGTTCCAGCTCCAAGCTCGTCAAATATTACTAAAGAGTCTTCTGTTACTTCTTTTAATATAGATACTATATTTGTCATATGAGATGAAAATGTAGATAAGCTTTGCTCTATACTTTGCTCATCACCAATATCTGCAAATACATTATCATATACACACATACTACTTCCAAAATCAGCAGGTATGTGAAGACCACTTTGATTCATAAGTGCAAATAAACCAACTGTTTTGATAGTTACAGTTTTACCACCAGTATTAGGTCCTGTTATAAGTAATGTATGGAATTCTCGCCCTAAATAAATTGAGTTTGGAACAACAGTATCTTTATCTAGTAATGGATGTCTTCCCTTTTTTATATTTATAAATTTATCTTCATTTAAAGTAGGTTCTATACCTCTCATTTGTATAGATAATTTTCCTTTAGCAAAAGCAAAATCTAATCTTCCTAATATTTCTTGGTTAGCTAATAGTTCATTACTTATTTCTCCTACCTTAGAAGATAACTCTGATAATATTCTTTCTATTTCTTCTTTTTCTTGAAGTCTTAATTGTCTTAATTCATTATTCATATCAACTATACTCATAGGTTCTATAAATAATGTTGCTCCAGATGATGATTGATCATGAACAATACCAGCTACTTGTGATCTATACTCAGCTTTTACTGGCACAACAAATCTATCTCCTCTTACAGATATAATTGCATCTTGTAAGTACTTTTGATATGTAGTCGAAGATATTATTGAGTTTAACTTAGATCTTATAGATTGATTCTTTTGTACTATTCTTCTTCTTATATTTCTAAGCTCACTAGATGCATTATCAGATATTTCTACCTCACTTATTATTGCATTAAAAATTTCATCTTCTAAATCTCTATATGTATATAAAGAATTTGATAGTGATTGTATTATTGGGTAGTTAAAATCTTCTTCTTCACTAGATGCTAAATTATTACTAAGCATTCTAGCTACTCTTAAAGTATTTCCTATCATTAGTAAGCTACCTGGATCTAATGCTGCCCCTACGCTAGCTCTCTTTACCTTATCTTCTATATCGTAAATTCCCTGTAATCCAACAAAACCTCTTTTTATAAGTATGGCTTGTGCCTCACTTGTTTCCTCTAATCTTGACTTAACTTCATCAAAGTCAGAACTTGGTGTTAGTTTTTCTATGTATCTCATACCTAATGAAGATGATGCTTTGCTTTTCAATAGGTCTATTATTTTATCAAATTCTAAAACCTTTAGTGCTTTTGAATTCATTATTTCCTCCTTAAATCTATATCTATATAATTACGTGTATTTTATGTATATTTGTATTATACTATTTGTATAGCTAACTAATATTATACATAAATATAGTTGTTTATAATAGGATAAAAACTGTATTTTACTATATATGTAAACTTATTAGTTTTAAAACTAACTATTTATTTTGGAATATATTAGATTTAGTGTTATAATATAATTATAATTATTTAAGTTTCATGCTTTTTACTTAGCATATACTTAAATATTTAATTTCATCTAAAAGGAGTGAATACTTATGGAAAACGTATTAAAAGGTTTAAAACCAGAGCTTGTTTTTAATTATTTTGAAGAGATATCTCAAATACCTCGTGGTTCTGGAAATGAAAAAGCTATAAGTGATTATCTAAAAAAATTTGGTGAAGACTTAGGCTTAGAAACTATCCAAGATGATGCGTTAAATATCATAATAAGAAAACCTGCTACAAAAGGATATGAAAACTGTCCAGGTGTTATACTTCAAGGTCATATGGATATGGTTTGTGAAAAAAATAAAAACACAGAACATGACTTTACTAAAGACCCAATAAAATTAAGAATAGAAGATGACATGATATATGCTACAGGAACTACTCTTGGTGCTGATAACGGTATAGCTGTTGCTATGGGTATGGCTGTACTTGCATCTAATGATTTAGCACATCCTCAAATAGAAGTTTTAATAACTTCAGATGAAGAGGCTGGAATGAGTGGAGCTATGGCTCTTGACGGTTCTAATCTTAAAGGACAATACATAATAAACCTTGATTCAGAAGAAGAAGGTTTCTTACTTGTAAGTTGTGCTGGTGGGGTTACTGCTCACTCTAAATTAAATGCTGAGTTTACTAATGTAGATGCTAACAAACAAGCTTTACTAGTTGATATAAAAGGACTTCTTGGTGGACACTCAGGAATGGATATAATAAAACAAAGAGCTAACTCTAATATATTAATGGGAAGACTTTTAAACTCATTATGTGTTGACTTTGACTTAGCAAAAGTTGAGGGTGGTTCTAAAAATAATGCTATACCTCGTGAGTGTGAAGCTGTTATAGTAGTTGATAAGAATGATGTAGAAAAAACTATGGCATGTATAAAAGAAATGGAAAACACTTTCAGACATGAATTTTCTACTTCTGATCCTGATATAGTTATAGAATGTAGTGAAACTACTGTTGAAAAGGTTCTTACTGATAATTGTAAAAATAATGTAATAAGAACTTTAAACTTAATACCTAATGGAATCCAAACTATGAGTATGGATATAGAAGGACTTGTTGAAAGTTCTACTAACTTAGGTGTTGTTAGAACTCTTGAAAATGAAGTAACTTTTGAATGCGCTGTTAGAAGTTCTGTTACTTCTTTAAAAGAAAATATAACTAATAAAATGAACTTATTATCTCAAACTTTAGGTGGAGAATTTACTTTAGAAAGTGATTACCCAGCATGGGAATATGCTAAAGGTTCTAAATTAGAAGATATATGTGTTCATACGTATGAAAAATTAAATGGTAAAAAACCTGTTATCCAAGCTATACATGCTGGTCTTGAGTGTGGATTATTATTAGGTAAAATGCCTCATGCACAAGCTATATCTCTTGGACCTAACATGTTTGAAGTTCATACACCAAATGAGCATTTAAGTATATCTTCAACTACTCGTACTTGGGAGTACTTAGTTGCTATATTAAAATCAATGAATGAACATAACTAAGATTAGTTTCTTGTTAAACATAAAATAAGTAGGGAATTTACCCTACTTATTTTATGTTTAATCTAATTTTACCTTTATAGCTTTATCTTCAAGAACTTCCTTGACATTGTATTCTTCATCTACAATAGTTGGTACGATTTTTAATTTATTATAGTTATTAGATGTATTTTTATACCTCTCAACTACTTCATGTGTACCATTATTTACAGTCATCCCATCTGGACTTATTTCCTTATTATTTTCATCTTTTATTTTTAATCTTATACGATCAAAATCAACATTATTTATTCCTGAAAACTTATACTTTATTTCTACAGATAGAGGCGAAACTGTTACTTCACTAAACTCTATACTAGCTACTTTATTATTTAGTGGAAATTCTATGACTTCATCTATTGAATATAACTTAGATTTGTCTATTAAGTCCTCTCCTTTTATGTCTATATCAAACTCCCAGTTTCCTCTTATAACTCCAGAATGTGGACCTCCAGCTTTTTCAACCTCATCATAAGATTTATATTGAGATTCCCAATCTTGTTCAAGATGAAGTTTTTTAATTTGAATTTTGAAATTATATATTTTATCTTTGTTTATAACATAAGGAAATTCATCTTTTTTAGCTCGTTTGGAATTAATGTCATTACCTTCTTTAATAGTCATATCTATTCCTTGTTCCATAACAACATCTACTGATTTTTCTTTTATTTGATAATGATCTCCTATTGTCCAAAATTGCCCTTCGTACTTAACTCCATCTATATATATATTGTTTGTTTCTCCTACGGTTAATAGTGTTTCCTCTTTTCCCCATTTATCAACTGACCACTCTTTTTGTTGCTTCTTTGTGAAATCTTTAAATGGATTAAATTGACTATAATCAACATTTAAGTTTAGTATCAAGCTTCCATTATTTAAAATTACATCTTTAAGCAAAATCTTTACATTTTTATCTATTGCAACCTTATTTATATCATACTTATAATCTTCAAGTTCTTCTTTTTTCATATTTACAATATCACCTAATGAGTACCAAAATCTTTCTATGTCTGCCCATATATTATTATCTAGAATAATGCCACTACTTAAAATTGCTAATAATGAAGCTGCTACTATCCCTTTTTTAAATCTTTTATTCTTATTTCTATTTCTGATCTTCATTTTCATTTTATTTTTAAGTTCATCATTACTATCAAACTTTATTTCTTCATAATCATCTATATTCATTTTTACATCATTTAATATTTCAAACTTATCCTTCATACTTAACCTCCCTATTTAGATATACTCTCCCTAATCCTTTTTCGTCCTCTTGACAATCGATTATATAAATTAGATACCTTTGTGTTACTTCTTACTGCTATGCTCTCCAAACTTTCACCTTCTAAATAGTGTTTTATAAAAAGCTCTTTATCTTTATCATTTAAATGGCTTAGTATTTCTTTTACTTCTTCTTCAATTTCAGCTTTCATTAAATCAGTATCTATGTAATATAATTCTTTACTTATATCAGTAGTTTCAATTTTTGATATATACTTTCTTTTATAATCTATTGCTTTGTATTTTGATATTGCACATACCCAGTTTTTAAAATCATTCTTGCTTTTATCAAAACTTTTTATATTATCCCATATGGATAAAAGTACATCACTTACACATTCCTCTTCATAGTTTATAAGTACACCCAAGTGTCTTCTAATTACTGATGTTATTAGTCCCCTATAATTATCTATTAACATCTCCATTCCTTCTTCTTTCCTTTTCTTTATATACTTAATAATCAATTCATCTTGCAAAATAATTCCTCCTTACTCTCTTTTATAAAAGCTTTTATACTAACTAATACGTAATCTATATAAAAATCCTATCAACTTAGTTTAAAATTTTTTACTATTTTATACGAAATTAAAGCAGAGTTTTACATTAACAAAACTCTGCTTTATAAAGATTTTATAAATTTATTAAAAAAATTAATTACAATATAGCCCATCCACCCATTATCTGGCTTACTTCAAATCCTCTTTTTATGTACATTTCATAGGCTATTTTATTTTGTTCTATGACTATAAGAGCAATTTCTTTAACTTGCTTCTCTACTAAAAGCTGTATTGCTGTTTCTAGTATTCTCTTTCCATATCCCTTGCCTCTGTATTTTTTACATAGTCCAATATCAAATATCCCCCTATCATTTTCAATAGTAACTTCCATAAATCCAATTTCATTATTCTCTTCATCTAATACTATAAAATAGCTATTAGTATCTTCATTACTATTTTCCATATTTTTATTTACAGTATCAATATTTATTACTGTTCCATGTGGCATGTCACTAAATGAATCATTGTAAATATCTACATATCTTAGCTTATTCTCTTCATTTAAGATTTTTAGTTTAAGTAATTCATTCTTCTTACACCTATTCTTTAATACCATCTCAAAAGAATTGTATTCTATTTTGAAGTTTAGTGTATTTAGCTCCTCATCAGATATTTCTTGTTTATTTATTCCTAATCTTATATCTGTTGCTCCCTTTAATCTAGATATGCTCACAGATTCTTCTACTAGTTTTCTTATTATTTCAACTTTATCTTTTATACCCTCAATACATTTTATTTGGTGAATATATGCACTTTTTAATATTTTTGCGACTTCTAAAACTACGCATATACTTGCAACTACTTTATATCCCTCAAAATAAAATAATACACCTTCACCATATTCATATATTTTTGTATTAAATTTGTCATCCAATTCTTCTAATGAATCAACTGAATTATCTTTTATTTGTATAAATTTATAAACGTCCTTCTTTTCTGTATTACTTAAATTAGTGTATGATTTTATATATCCCATGATTTTCCCCTTTTATTTCAATTCATCATCTTTTATTTACTCCCTATTTAACCTTATATTTATTATAAATACATCTATAACAAAGTACCATTCCTATTATCATAAATGGAGATAATATAGCAATAACTATACCTCCTACCATAGAACCAAGCAATGGTATCAATAAAAATGATAATCCATATGCAATCCACATAATTCCATTAGCTTTATTGTATGCCTTTATATCACTTATTTCTTCTGATTTAACTGTAGTCCCTGCCCAGAAGTGCATAGGAGTTTTTCTTTTAAATGAATATATCCCTATTCCTATAAAAACTAAAACTGAAGGCATCATTGATATAGCTATTACTATATCATCTTTTCGAGTATAGCTTATTTGGCTAGACTTGAGATTGTTATATTTAACCTCACTTGCACTACTTCCTAAGTTGTATTTATTTACTAATTGATTATATGTTTTTATAGTTTTATTGCTATTTTTATCATTGTATACTAAGATTTTATCATTTGTAGTGATTTTAATATATGGTTTGCTATTATTATATATATAAACCTTGCCCTTTTCATCACTATCTATCTGAAATGTTCCCCTTAGATAAGTTGCTGTATTAGTGCCTTTTATTTTATTTCCTATCGATACCTCTTCCAATAACTCTACTTTTTTAATATCCTTTATATATATACTATCTACTTTTACTCTTATTTTATCTTCTTCAAAATTCATTTTATGAGGACTATGGTCCATATTTAGAAATATAATTAAACCCATAGCCATCGCTATCATTATCCCAAAGACTATCTTTTCATATTTATTAGAAATCATAATATCATCCCCTATACAAATAAAGATATATAAATCAATATATTAAAATTGACTTACATATCTTTTATCTACATTACTTCATATATAACCCCTCTAGCTTCATATCTTCATTATAAGTAATAGTAAACTGAGCTTTGCCATTATCAAATTCAACAACTTCTACTACTGTAGCTAAATCTTCATTTCCAATTACTCCTTCTTTACTAATTGACTTTAAGTTTCCTAACTTATCTATTATAGGTTGTAATGATTCTTTTAATCGCTCTGCACTTATTTTATCTTTCAAATTTTCGCTCATTTTATCTACAACTTTATCATATTCTTCATCACAAAGCATATTAACTATTCCTTGAGCATCTTTTTTTAAAACTTCTTCATCATAAACATCACTTAACTTTGAAGTAGTACATCCCCCTAATACAACTCCCATTAAAAATACTAAGAATAACATTTTTATTTTTTTCATAATACTTTCCCCCATTTTTTATATTGGTATTACAATATTTACTTTAAACTCATCTTCCGTATAATCTACTACCATTGTTCCATCATACTTTTTTAATGACTTATTGATATTTTCTATACCTAGACCATTATGATTTTCTTTTGTGGAATTAAACTTTCCACTTTTATATATAGGCTTATTTATTATAGGATTTATTATATTTATTACTATCAATTCATTAAACTTGTCTATGTCTAGCTTTATATATTTGTCGCCCTTTATCTCTGACGTAGCTTCAATTGAATTATCTAGTAAATTTGCAAATATTGTTGTTATATCTATATCTCTTATAAATTCTAAATTTACATCTCCTATCCTGTAATTTATATCTATATTATATTTTTTCATATCATTGAACTTATCATTTAATATTATATTTAGTACCCTATTACTTGTGAAATATTTTTGGTTGAGTTCATTTAACATATTATGTATATCATTTGTATATTCCTTAGCTGTTTTAGTATCATTGACTTTATAAAGCTCTTCTATTGTACTTAGGTGGTTTCTTATATCATGAGCAAGTTTTCTTGATTCCATATACTTTTTTTCTAAATTATCATAATACTTATACTGTAGCTCTGATTGTTGGTGGTACAGGTTAATTTCATTTTGTAGTACATTATTCTTAGATATATTATCAAATATATAAGTTACGTATATATTTATAGCAAATATTAGTACTACATTTAATATGAATAGCTTTAAGTCTTCACTTGATGAATATATTTGAACATAATTAAACAATGTAAATATATAAACCATACTAAATAAAGGTATAATCATAAAGTTAATAATTTGTTTAAACTTCAGTGTAGTAATCTTTCTTTTATTTATAAATACTACTGCTAATTTGACATAAATAAATTCTAATAACCTTATTAAAACAACTAGTAATATCTGATAGTAAAATATATCTTTAATATAAATGTCAAAATTTAATATTACTATCCCTACTAATTGTGAAGATAATATATCACATAAGAATAAACATATTGTAAATAAAAGGTAATATATTTTATATAATCTAGAATTATTATACAGGAAATGGCCTAAAATAATTAAACCTATTCCCATAACTAAAAAATTTAATAATCCATTTCCTAGTAATGAAATACATGTTAGTATAATAGAAAACACTAAATATCCCATAGCATAATATATTTTTTTTGTATATATATTTCTTTCTATTTTGCTCATAAAATAAAAACATATATATGTAAAAAAGAAATTCCCCAAAATAGGTAGCACGATAAATGCAAATATATTCATAAAGCTTTCTATGATAATCTACCCCCTTCTATTTCTCTCTATCTTATTGCTCAGATAAATATTTAAGCTATTTCTAAATTGAGTAGATTTTTTTTGTGATAAAGGTATTACACTTCCATCCATCATATAAATATCATATCCTTTTACAGATTTGACATTGTATAAATTTACAGAAAAACTTTTATGTGGCATTACAAAATTATACTCTTCCATATTTTTTCCTATATCTGATATCTTCTGCTTTATGGTATATGTATCTTGATTTGTTTTCATTATTACTTTTCTCAGTTTATACTCAAAATAATAAATATCCTTTAAATCAACTCTAACTACCCCTTCTATTGTATTAAACTCTAATACTTCACTTATTTCTTCATTCATGTATGAAAGAGCTTCGTCTAACTGATGATATATTTGATTTTCATTTACTGGTTTTAATATATATCCAAATGCATGTACACTAAATGCTGATGATGTATAATCAGTATAATTAGTTACATATATTATTTTAACTTTTTTATCTTTTTTCCTTATTAATTTGGCAGTGTCTATTCCATTAATCCCTCCCATATCAATATCTAAAAATATAATATCAAAACTAAAATTACTGGCTATTAAATCTTCCCCACTTGAAAATGTAGCTATTGATAAGTTTTGTTTTTCATAGCTTTCTATTATGTCTTTCGTCTTATTTAGTACATTAATTTCATCATCACATATAGCTATATTTAACATCCTAATTTCCCTTTTTTGTAATTTATTTAATTTTATTATAATGCCTATTACAGTAAAGTATCAATCAATATGCATAAGATACATCAAATTTTACCTATATTACAGTTTAAATTTTTTCTATTAATAAAAATTTATTACGAGCAAAAAAATAGGGGCATATACCCCTATCAAGTTATTTATTATTTAATAAAGAATTTAAATATAATTCTAAAATTCTTTCCCTATATTAACAAAAAACTATTTTTCGAACGATATTTAAATATATCCTGTAGAACAAATTTACTTATATACATAAATTTGAATTGCTGTTATCTAATAAGTCATTCAATACCTCAAAATCATTTCCAGCTATAACCAATACATCCTTAGGAAGAATTTGAGTAGATCCATTTGGAATCAATACTTCTTCGTTACGCTTTATCATTACGATAAGAATATCCTCTGGTATATTTGAATCCATTATAGCTTTATTTGCAATACCACTATTATTTTGAACCGTTATTTCTAATAAATTTGTACCTATCTCTTCCCTGTAATCATTGAATGTCTTTAATACTGGAGACTCATCATCAATTAAGTCGAGCTTTTTAGCTACTGTAGGTAAAAGTGTGCCTTGTATCGCAACAGAGAACAAAGCAACAAAAAATACTATATGGAAAATATCACTTTCAATAGGAACTCCATAAGTTACTGCATATATTGCAAAAACTATTGAAGCAGCACCTCTAAGACCTACCCAAGATACAAAAGCTTGTTGTTTTAAAGGAATTTTAAACCAACTTAGTATACTGAAAATTGCTATTGGTCTTGCTATACAAATCATGAATATAGATATGGAAATACCTTTTATCATTACAGAAGGTATTTGCGATGGGAATGATAGCAGTCCTAATATGAAAAATAACATTATTTGCATAATCCATGAAATTCCATCAAAGAATTGGAACATACTTTTTTTATGTGGTATCTTACTATTGCCTATCATAATACCAGTCATATATACAGATAGGTATCCATTTCCACCAAAATGCTCACTTAAAGCATAAGATAATACTGCTATTCCCATAACAAATATAGGATAAAATCCGTCTATTTCAAACTTGGTATTTCTTAATAAATAAATTGTAAGCTTACCTAATAAAACAGCCGATAAAATTCCAACTACAACTTGATTTAAAAGCATTGGTATTATGGTGTCATATCCTTTATCTGCCATTAATCCTAAAATAATTATAGTCAACATATATGCTAAAGGGTCATTACTTCCACTTTCAATCTCTAATATTGAAGCAATAGATCCTTTTAAGTTTAACCTTTGAGAACGTAATATTGCAAAAACTGATGCAGCATCTGTAGATGCAACTATCGATCCTATAAGTAATCCTTCTAATAATGAGGTATCAAATACCTTAAAGCAAAATATTCCTGTTAAACCAGCAGTTATAGCAACTCCTACTGTTGATAGAAGTATTGATGGAATAGCAACTGGTTTTGCCATATCCCAACTAGTACCAAATCCTCCATAGAACATTATAAAAACTAATCCCATAGAACATATCTGTCTTGTTAATTCATAGTTATCAAAATATATTCCAACAATGCCATCAGAGCCAGCCAACATTCCTAATCCTATAAAAATTAGAAGAATTGGAACTCCAAATTTATATAAAATTTTACTTGATGTTATACATATTAATAGAACTAATGAACACATAATCATTAAGTTTATCAAATAATTATTACCTCCTTTATTATAATTAATTAAGTTTGGTGAATTTAAATTTAAGGTTTTAAAATTTTTATAGGCAGGATTTTAAATAATACTGAAATTATATTTAAAAACTTTATTTTTTTATCTTATTGTTATTATATAATCATTTTATGTTTAATTTATTTTTTTTATGTTAGGTTCGATTTCTTATCCTTAAGTTTAAAATAACATAAAATTCTATACTTTGTATATATTTTTTGTGTTAAATATTTGTTAAATAAATATTCTAACCCTATGCTATCATTTTAGGATATTTTATTTAAAAAAAGATAGTAATTAATTACTATCTTTTTTTAATTAGTTAAATTATTTAAACCAATATAATTGACACTTTATAACTATAAAATGTCAGCTCCATTTTTCTTGTAAAATGTAATAGAGAAAAATACGGTTAAAAGTTCTGCTATCGGTATAGCTAACCATATACCACTTACTCCTATAACTTTAGGTAATATAACTATTGTTGCTACAACAAATATAAGCGACCTAAATACTGATATTATTGCAGATATATGACCATTTCCTATAGCAGTAAAGTAACCAGACATAAATATATTAATTCCAATTAATAAAAATCCATATGAAAATAGCTTTATACCCTCAGCTGCTATATTGTATACTTCTATATCTTTTGTAAATAATCCTATTATATCTTTTCCTAAAAACATTGATATTATAAATATAACAATCGAACTCCATCCAATAGTTACAAAGCTATGTTTTATACTTTCTTTTACTTTTTCTTTATTTTTAGCACCAAAATTATAACTAATCATTGGAGATATTCCAACTGCGATTCCAAAATACACCGCTATAAAGAAATAATACATATAGATTATAATAGACATTGCTGCTATACCATTTTCTCCACTAAACACTAATATACTTTTATTAAATAAAAATGTAGTTATACCTGTTGACAATTCTGTAAACATCTCAGAGCTTCCATTATAACAAGAATTAAATAAAGCTCTGAAATTAGCCTTAGGTTTTATAAATTTTAAATTAGATTTATTTCCAACAAAGTATATTAATCCTATTATTCCTGATATAGTTATTGATATGTATGTTCCTAGGCCAGCCCCTAATATTCCCATATCAAATATAACTATAAATAAAAAATCAAAAACTATATTAAGAATTAAACCTAGGCCAGACATAATAAGCGCTACTTTTGGACTACCATCTACTCGAGCGTAATACTCAAAATATAACTTAAACATCATAGGGATAGTCATTAATACAGTTATTAATCCATAAGTTTTTGCATAAGGTAGTAATCTTTCTGTTGTCCCTAAAAACATTAAAATTGGTTCTAGAAATATCGTACTTAATATAGTAAATACTATTCCTATAACTAATAATACTAATGTTATAAAGGAAAATAATTGATTTGCTCCTTCTTCATCTTTCTCCCCCATTTTTATACCAACTAAGGCTCCTGAACCTGTTGCTAACATTACTGCTATACCAAATACAATACATGTTACTGGTATAACAATATTTATTGATGCTAATGCATCTGAATTTACAAATCTAGATACAAAAAATCCATCTATAGTTGTATAAAATGATAAAAATATCATTGTTGTAATTGAAGGCAATAAATACCTTAAAAATTCTTTATAACTTTGCTTCTTTGAAAATACAGCTTCCATTTAATTTCCTTTCTTTTTTACTATTTATATTTCTTGACATTAATAATTGTGAAGGATATAGTAACTATATTGTCAATATAAAAATTCCAATTAAAATATAAATATTTGGGGTGATATTATGAATATGAAGTTTACAGTTGGAGAGCTCGCTAAACTACATGATATAAGTAAGCAAACATTGATTTATTATGATAATATTGATTTATTCAAGCCTAATATAGTAGATAAAAACAATGGGTATAGATACTATACTTCTGACCAATTAGAAGTACTAGATAGTATATTGATTTTAAGAGAAATTGGAATCTCTATAAAAGATATAAAAAATTTTTTAATCAAAAGAGATGATAGTAAAGCTTTAACGCTTTTAAAAAATCAAAAACTTAAATTAAATCAACAATTGAAAAATATACAAAAAACTATAAAAAGGCTAGAAAATAAAATAGATACAATAGAAAATTTAGATCTTCAAGAAAATGAAATCTTATTTAGTGAAATGGACTTGGAATACCTTGTTATTCAAAAAGTTGATTTTCCTTTTCAGCTTTTACAAACAGATATAGCTTTTAAGAAATTGCTTAGAAATGCCAATGAAAAAAAGTATCCTTACAACTATCAATTGGGTACTATTATTTCACGCGAAAATTTATTTTCAAAGCAATATACATCAGCTTCTTATGTTTTCTTGCCTCTTTATAAACACTTTAAAAGTAAAGATATTATTGAAAAAACTAAAGGTATTTATGCTGTAGCCTTACACAAAGGTGAATATTGTGATATTGGAAAAACATATGATAATTTAATAGATGCTATAATTAAAAATAATTATGAAATAATAGGTCCATCATTTGAGTATTGTATATTAGATAGTTTGACTTCTTATAATTCAAAAGATTATATAACTAAAATTGCAATACCTGTAAAGCACCTTTAACTTTTATTTAGTTACTTAACTATATACTATTAGATATTTTTTAATAAATTATTACAATTTAAAAGAGTAACAAATGCTTATTATGACTTAGGCTTTGTTACTCTTTTTGTATTATTTTTTATTTTTAAAATTAACCTTTGTTACATTATCTCTCTTAACTTTAGGTGCTAATTTTCCCTCTTTTAATCCTAATAACGACTCTATTTCATCAGGATAAAGACTTAATCCACAACTTGCTAAGTTATCCACTAAAGTAGCACCACTCATAATACCACTTTCAAGTATCATATCCACAGATTTTCTAAGTAAAACTGGGCTTGTTGCTTTTATATTAGCATCTAATGGTTCCTTCTTGCTCCAACCTTGCTTATCCATTTGGTTCATTAAGTACATATATTTTTTATAATTAATAACACCTAACTGGTATCCTCTTAATATCATAGCCCATATTGGAACTATCCATTTTGCTTTTAATTCTACAAAATCCTCTATCTCATTAACGTCTTTTAAATCTGGTAAGAATGTTTCTTCTGGTAATAAAAATGCACACGCAAATTCATCTTTTGAGAATTTTTTAGCTTGTATCCCAGCTTCAACACTAACCATGTATGCTAACTCATAAGCTAAGTCATAGTTTCTTGTAGTCGCTGATTTTTTATCATTTCCTAAAGACACTATATATCTAGTATTTTTATCAGTTGTTTGTTTTTGTGTAAATGCTAGTGCTCCTTTTGTATTTACATTAGTATCTGTTACTATTATCCCATTATACTCTAATACACTTAACACATTTCCTATAGGCCCATCACCTAATTCAAAATGTCTTCTTACTTTTGTTGCTAATGTCTCAATATCATCGTTTCTATTTAAGTTAGTTGGTATATTCATTTCTGGGAATTGTATATACCCTTCTATAAAAGATAATATTTTATGTGCCATTACTAACTTTTCTTTGTACGAAATTTCTTCTACTCTAGGTATTCTCGATTCTGGCTTTATATGAGTACTATCAACTACAACTTTAATGTTATCCATTTGGAAGAAATATTCTTTTGGAAATCTTAAAGCATTTGCTAATTTCATTTCGTTTTCTGGCGTTGGCTTGTACTTTTCCTCTTCAAAAGCAATTATATCTTTTTTATTTATATTTATTTCTTTAGCTAGCATATCTATAGTTTTTCCTCTATACATTCTAGCTATTTTTAATCTTTTACCATTAAAGACTTTTTTTCTGCTCATAATATCCGTCTCACTTTCAAGTTTATTTTATATATACAAAAGTTAAATTAATAAATTTTATGCAAATCTATATTAGAATACATGATAAAAGTATTTTATATTAACTAAGTTATACAAATTTGCTAAATTTAATTTATGCTAAACTTTATATTATATATATTTAAAAATGCTCTGGATACTAATACCCAGAGCATTATTCAACTTTTATACTGTTGATAATATTATCATATTTATTAATTATAGTCAATTTATGTCTATTACATCTCTATAATCCTAGTTCATCACTTATTTCTTGCATTGCCTCTAGTGATAGTTGTGCAAATTCAGCAAATGGAATGCCTAATTCTTCTATGCTTCTCATTGCATCTCTATTTGCACCTGCTGCAAATTTAAGTTCCTTCATACGCTTAGTTATAGACTTTACCTTTACGCTAGATAATTTCTTATCCGGATAAACTAAAGCTATGGCTGTTATAAATCCAGTTATTGGATCTGCCGCATATATAGCTTTATCAATTGTACTTATTCTTTTTGTTCCATTATCTTCATTATGGGCTTTTATTGCCTGATATATGTAATCATTTCCAAAACCTTCATTTTTAAGTAATTCAATAGTTTTAATCCCATGCAATTTAGATTCTTCTTGATTATTTTTATAATCTAACATATCTGAATCTAAATCATGTAGTAATCCTGCTAATGCCCAATCATCAGATTTTTCTGGTTCTAGTTTATTTCCTAAAGCTTTCATTACAGCTTCTACAGCATATGAGTGCTTTATTAGATGTTCAGATTGTAAATATTTATTTACCAATCCTACTGCTTGTTCTCTCATTTCCCAATACCTCCTATATAAAGATTAAATCTATTATAACTTGTCTAAATATATGAATTTAATATTGTTGATAATGAATATACATACTATACATATTTAATTTATTCTACGCCTTTGTAATAATGTCCTGCACTTACACCTTTAGCATCTAATTCATTATAAAGCTTTGTAGCTTTACTTCCTAATTTATAATTGTTACTTAATACTTCTTGATATGCCTCTATTACCTTCTTAACAGTTTGACCATCTTCTAATGTAAAATCTAATCTAAATGTATTTATACCTATTTCATTTAGTTCGTATAAATTATCTAACATGCAAGTAACATTTGTATTATATATAGTTGTTCTACAAAATAAATCTTGTGATAATCTAAATTCTTCCCCTTTAGAGTTTCTTAGTGCATATGTGCTTTGACTACATTTAGCAACTCTTTTATCTTTCTTACAATCACGAACTACTACTCCCATAGGACAATATTCTGTTATCATAAGTGGAGTATATCCATAAACTACAGATTCTATATTCATATCCGTATACTTTATTGTTTCTCTTATTTCATTTATGTTTAATTCTTGAGATATACAAAGATTAGTTGCACCTATTTCTTTGAAGTAGTTTATAGTTTCACTATTGAATGCATTTAGGTAGTAATCTATATTTAGTTCTTTACCTTTAAAATAATCTATAGCTCCCCATATACCTACTTGTATAGAATTTACTCCTATATTTTTAGTTTTTTCTAATTGCTTGTATTCTTTGTCTCTTATTATTCTAGGTGCTGAATATATAACTTTTAGATTATATTTTAATCCTGTTTTTATAGCTTCTTCTAATGTTTTGGTGTCTTCATAGTATATTTTATCTATACCACACTCAAGCGCACTTTGTAATTGTTCTAAATTTTTAACTTTAACAGATAAATTACTTATCGTATCTCGGTTAAATTTAATTGGATTATATGATAATCTTCTATTTTTAAAATCTCTATTTTTTATCTTAACCCTTTCTTTATCTAAAAGTTCTATACAATCTCTTCTCATCTGATTTAGTATACTTATTGGTAAACTTACATTATCATCTAATTCTATATTTACGCTATCCATTTCATAAGGAGTGTTACCTAATTTTCTAAGTTGAGTTTCTATTTTTTCCTCGTTTAAAGCTACTTTCATAGCTTTTTCAACTACTTTATCTCCTTCTATTGTGGCAGTATTTCCTTTTTTATCAGCTAATGTAAGTATTGGTTTTTTGTCTAACTTAACACTTATATATGAATCTATTATGCTTTTAACAAATTCTTTATCTTGAGTAAATGTAGCTTGTACTCTATCCATAAGTTCACTATCTGATGTTTTAAATACTATTTGATTTCTTTTAGCTTCACCTATAAAATCTAATTCTATTATCTCACCTTTATATCCTATAGTATCTATCTCACCATTTTTGATAATTCTTCCTATAGTTCCACCACCAAGGTTTATTCCATCGCCTTTTTTAAGTGTATTTTCAAGTCTTATCTTTAGTCTTTTAGCTTTTTTATTGTAATCTAATACCTTACCTACATATAATCCTTGATTATTTGGAAGTTGTGAATTCATTACATCTGCGCCAACTTCTCCTAAGATAAGCCCTTTAGTAAATTTTCTATTAAATATAGTGTATAAATCACTGATTGTTTCATCTGAAACATTCACTTTTTTAGTTTGCAAGTACTTATCTATAGTTTTTCTATAACTTTCTATAACAGTAGCTACATACTCAGGTCTTTTCATACGACCTTCTATCTTAAGAGAATGAACTCCTGCATCTATTATTTTATCTATTTCTTCTATTGTACTTAAATCTCTTGGACTTAATAAATAATCACCATTGCTATTTACTACTTCTCCAGTATAAACATCTACAAGTTCATATCTTTGTCTACATGGTTGAGCACATCTTCCTCTGTTTCCTGATCTATTACCTATCATAGAACTCATTAGACATTGTCCAGAATAGCATACACATAGTGCTCCATGAACAAATACTTCTATATCTACCTTACAGTTATCACATATATTTTTTATTTCATCTACCTTAACTTCTCTTGCTAAAACTACCCTATCAAATCCGGCATTTTCTAGATATCTAACATCCTCTAGAGAGTGTGCTACCATTTGTGTACTTGCATGTAACTCAAAATCTGGTAGCTCTTTTTTAATTAATCTAGCTATCCCAACATCTTGAAGTATTACTGCATCTACATCTATGTCATATAGATATTTAGCATACTTTAAAAAATCTTCTATTTCATTTTGTTTTATTAATGTATTAGCCGTTACAAAAACTTGCACTCCTCTTATGTGAGCATATTTTACTGCTTCTCTTAATTCTTCTCTATCAAAATTATTTGCTGATGCTCTAGCACTAAATTCTTTTCCTCCTAGGTAAACTGCATTTGCACCATTTTGAACAGCTGCTTTTAACGCTTCAAAGGAACCAACGGGTGCTAATAATTCTATGTCTTTCATACTTCTCCTCCTATACGTAATATTTTTTCTATATTTATAATGTCCTTAAGTCTTAAAATTAAAACCTTCAGGTCCCCCTGAAGGTTTAATTTTAAATTTAAGTAAACTTATTTCACAGCTCTAAGATATTTTAATTCATTTTCTATTTCGATTTTTTCTAATTGTAACTTATATGCATCATTTTGGAATTTAGAAGAAAGTTGTTCTGCAACATTAGCTTTTTCTTCTGCCATTTCAACAGATGATTTAAGCTCTTTTATCTCATTTTTTAAATCTTCGACTTCTTGTTTAGATAAATCAGTTCCATTTTTTAGTTGCTCTATTTCTTTCTTTTGTTCCTCTATTAACTTATTAAGTTCTTCTATCTTAGATATATGGTTCTTATTTTCTTTATCTTTGTTTTCTAAGTGGTATTCAAGCTCTTTTATTTCAAGCTTATATTCTTCCCCACTATTTCCAACTTTTTTCTTTAATTCTTCATTTTCTTTTTCTACTTTTTCTAGTGTATCTGCACAATCAAACAATTCATCTGTTATATTTATAGCTGCTAATATAGCTACTTGAGATGAGCTTAGTCTTTTGTTAGCCTCACCTATTTTATTCATCTCTGTATCTACAAATGCTGCTACACTTATCATATGTTTTTCAGATTTTTCTCCAACCATAGGATACTCTGCACCATGTATCTTAACGGTAACTTTGTTCATACTAATATCCCCCTTGTATTAGTTAGATCTTAGTGTTGCACCTAATTTTTCACTTAACTCATTTAATATTTTATCGTGTACCTTTGCCACATCTTCATCAGTTAAAGTTTTCTCTATACTTCTATATGTTATAGAGTATGCTATAGACTTGTATCCTTCTTCTATTTGAGCACCTTTATATACGTCAAATAACTTGTAGCTTTCAACTAATCCACCTGCATTAGCTTTTATTATATCTTCTATTTCTTTAACATATACTTCATCCTTAACTAATAAAGCTATATCTCTTGATGTAGATGGATACTTAGGTAATGGAGTGTAAGTTTTTTCTGTTGATGTATTTTCAAATACACACTCTACATTCATTTCACAAACATAAACTCTTTGTCCTAAGTCGTAATTTTCTATTACGTCTGGATGTAATTCTCCAAATGTACCTATGCATTCTCCATTAAACATAACTTTAGCACATCTTCCTGGATGGAATGTTGGGTTAGTTTTTTCTGGTTCTATTTCATATCCTTTGAATCCTACATTACTTAATACACTTTCTACGACACCTTTTATAGAGAAGAAATCTACATCTTTTCCATACATTCCTATACAATATTTCTTCGTTTCTACTGGTAATCCTTCTTGTGGTGTAAATGTATTTCCACATTCAAATGCTGATACTTCCTCAACTTTATGAGCTACATTTGTAGATAATACTTCTAACATATTAGGTATTAGTGTAGTTCTCATAACTGAAGTTTCCTCACCTAATGGGTTCATTAATTTTACAAAGTTTCTTCTAGAATCTTCAGATGATAAGTTTATTCTATCAACACCTCTTGGGCTTACAAACGAATATGTTAATATTTCATTTAAACCTGCTGCTATTGAGCTAGATACTATCTTATCTGTGAACTTTTGCTTGTCAGTTTTTACACCTGCTGTAGCATTTCCTTCTAAAGTAGCTGCTGGTATATTTTCATATCCGTATATTCTAGCTATTTCTTCTAATATATCTGCATCTTCAGCTATATCTAGTCTAAAGCTTGGAACTTCTAATTCTAATTTATCAGAAGATACTAAGTTACACTTAAACTCTAATCTTTCTAATATGCTTATAAATTGGTCCATAGGTACGTTAACACCTAATAATTTGTTTATTCTCATAGGGTTAACAGTTATCTTTTGAACTTCTTCTTTTACTGGATAGTAGTCAAGCATTCCATTAAGAACTCTACCGCATCCTAATTCTTCTATTAATTGACATGCTCTATTTACAGCAGTCTCTGCTAAATTAACATCTATACCTTTTTCAAATCTTGATGAAGCTTCTGTTCTAAGTCCTAATTTCTTAGATGTAGCTCTTATACTTTCTTTTGCAAAGCTTGCACCTTCAAGGAATATTGATGTAGTTGTATCTTTAACTTCAGAATTTTCTCCACCCATTATTCCTGCTAAGTCTAAAGTTTTTTCTTCATTTCCTATAACTAACATGTCTGATGTTAATTCTCTTTCAACACCATCTAGCGTAGTAAACTTTTCACCTTGCTCAGCTAATTTAACTGTCATTTTATTGTATTTTATATCTTCTAAGTCAAATGCATGAAGTGGTTGACCTAGCTCTAACATAACATAGTTAGTTATATCTACTATGTTGTTTATTGGTCTCATTCCAGCTTCTATAAGTCTTCTTTGCATCCAGTATGGAGATGGCCCAACTTTAACGTCTTTTACAACTTTTCCACAATATCTCTTACATAAATCTGTTTGAATATCTATTTCAAATTGCATTTCTTCATCAGAACCATTTACTTTTATTTCTGGGAATTTTAATTCTTTTCCTACAGTAACAGCAGCTTCTCTTGCAAGCCCTATTATAGATCTACAATCTGGTCTATTAGAAGTTATTTCAAATTCTATTAATGCATCGTTTATTCCTAAAACTTCTCTAACATCTTTTCCTAATTCGAAAGATTCTTCATGGTCTAATATATATATCCCATCTTTTTTATGTTCTTCAACGTATTGAGAAGGTATAGTTAATTCCTCTGCACCACAGAACATTCCTTCTGATAATACTCCTCTTAACTTACCTTTCTTTATTTTGAAATCTCCAGGTAATACTGCACCTATTCTAGCAACTGGTACATAGTCTCCTACTTTTATGTTAGTTGCATTAGTTACTATTTGAAGTATTTGTCCATCAGCTACTTCAACCTTTGTTACTTTTAATCTATCTGCATCTGGATGTTGTTCTATTTCAAGTATTTTACATACTTCAACTCCATTTGTTTCTTTTCCAAAGAACTCTACTTTCTCAACTTTTGATCCTGTCATAGTCATCATATCAGCGAATTCTTGTGTATCTAAATCTATATCAACGTAATCTCTTAACCACTTTAAAGGTACTAACATCTTAAATCCTCCTAATTAAAATTGATTTAAAAATCTCATATCATTTTCAAATAATAGTCTTATATCATCTATTTCATACTTAAGCATTGTTATTCTATCAAGTCCCATACCAAATGCAAATCCACTATAAACTTCTGGGTCAATTCCACAGTTTCTAAGTACATTTGGATGAACCATACCTGCTCCTAGTATTTCTATCCAACCTTCACCTTTACACATTGGACATCCTGCTCCTTCACATTTAAAGCAAGTAACATCTACTTCTGCACTTGGCTCTGTGAATGGGAAGTTGTGTGGTCTAAACTTAGTTTTTGTATGCTCACCAAATAACTTCTTAACGAACATATCTAAAGTTCCTTTTAATTGTGCCATTGTTACATCTTTACCAACTACAAGTCCTTCAACTTGATGGAACATTGGTGAATGTGTAGCATCTGGAGCATCAAATCTAAAACATCTTCCTGGAGATATTATTTTTATTGGTAATTCCTGACTCTTCATTGTTCTAACTTGAACTGGTGAAGTTTGAGTTCTAAGTAATAACTCTTCATTTATATAGAAAGTATCACTCATATCTCTAGATGGATGATCTTTTGGTGCATTTAATGCATCAAAGTTATTTTCTATAGTTTCAACTTCTGGCCCTTCTGCTATAGAGAATCCCATTCCTATAAATATTTCATTTACTTCATCTATTATTTGAGATATTGGATGCTTTTTACCAACCTTAACTGGTCTTGATGGCATAGTTACATCTATAACTTCTTCTGCTAATTTTCTTTGTTTTTCTGCTAACTTTAACTCTTCTTTCTTTGAAGATATAGCACCTTCTATAGCCGCTCTAACTTCATTAGCAACTTTACCTATTACAGGTCTTTCTTCTGCTGATAATTTACCCATTTCTTTTAGGATTGATGTTATCTCACCTTTTTTACCCATGTACTTTACTCTTAAACTTTCAACAACTTCTATGCTAGAAGTATCTTTAATTTCATTTAATGCAGCTTCTTGTAAATTAAGTAATTTTTCTTGCATTATATTAATTCACCCTTTCGCAGTTTTTTGTATAAAAAAAGCCCTTCATCCCTATCTAGGGACGAAAGACTATTATTCGCGGTACCACCCTAGTAGCTTAATAATTATAAATTATTAAACCACCTCTAACAAACTTAACGCGTTTTAACGTTAAAGCCTACTATAATTTCAGCTTTAATACTCCAGAGGGAACTTCTTTTGGATACTTAGAAAGTACTCACAGCCTACGGTACTTATCTCTGTGCTAAGTTAATTCAAAATACTTTTCTCTTTCATAGTATTTGATAATATTGTTTTTGCGTTTAATTATATCATACTATGCATAATATTTACAAGATGTTAAACTAAGTATTTCTTTATTTCATACATTAATATTGCAGAGCTTATAGCTGCATTTAATGATTCTGCATTCCCATATATAGGTATTTTGACCAACATATCTGATTTTGATACTAATTCATCATTTATTCCATTAGCTTCATTTCCTATTACTAAAGCTGTTTTGTAATTATATTCAACTGTGTTGTAGTAATTGTTTGTATTTAAATAGCTTGATACTATATCAAAGTTCTTTAATTTTAAAATTCTAAGAGCTTCTTCTTGAGTAGCATGTATTATATTCATATCAAATATAGAACCCATAGTAGACCTTATAACCTTTGGATTGTATATATCTACACATCCTTTTAATGCAATTATTGCATCTACCCCTGCAGCATCTGCTGTTCTTATTATCGTACCCATATTACCTGGGTCTTGTATTCTATCTAATATTAAAACAAATTTATGCTCATCTTTTAAATACTCTTCTATACTTCTTTGTTTAAAGTTTACTACTCCTAAAATACCTTGAGTGTTTTCCGTATCTATTAATTCATTGAATATTTTATTAGTAGTTTTATAAATTTTTATATTATTAGTTTTTAGGGTATCTAAAAATTTAAGATGTTCTTCTTTATTTTCAAAATCTTCATTTATAAATACATAATCTAGACTAGCCTTACATTCTATTGCAAGAGTTAGTATTCTATATCCTTCAATTATAAATTTAGATTCTTTATTTCTATTTTTAGTTTTAAGTAGTGATTTCGTATATTTTACTTTATTATTATCTTTAGCTGTTATTATTGTAGGCATTATTACTTTCTCCTAATAAATTCTTCATTTTCTGATGCGATAGTACTTATATGGCTATTTTGACCTATTACAACCAAAATACTACCTGCTTTTAACTCTTCATCTGGAGCTGGAGTAACATTTATGCTCTTACCTGTTTTTATAGCTAATACAGTTATTTCAAACTTAGCTCTTAAGTTTAATTCAACTAAAGTCTTTCCTACCCAACTATTTGGTGTTACTATCTCTACAATTGAGTAATCTGGATCTAATTCTATATGATCTAGTATATTATCAGAAACTAAGTTATGTGCAACTCTAACACCCATATCTCTTTCTGGGAATACTACCCTATCCGCTCCTATTTTATATTGAACTTTAGCTTGTAGTTCATCTTTTGCCTTACATACTATATGAGGTACACCCATTTCTTTTGCTATAAGTGTAGCCATTATAGATGCTCTTATATCTGAACCGATGGCAACTATTGCAACATCAAAGTTACCTAGTCCTAAAGATCTTAATGACTGCTCATCTGTTACATCTACTATAGCAGCATGAGTTACTTTATCTGCTATATTTTGTATAATTTCTTCACTTTTATCTATAGCCATCACTTGATGACCTAAAAGATGCATAGTTGTAGCAACTGATGCTCCAAATCTTCCACAACCTATAACTATATATTGCTTCATTTCCTTCGTCCTCTCCACACTTAAATTATTCTTTACTATAAGTAAAGGCTATATTATCCAACTATTATCTTCCCTTCAGGGTATCTTATAGGAGGATTATTCTTTGTTTTTCTAGACATTATCGCCATAAATATTGTAAGAGATCCAACTCTTCCCATAAACATAAATAACATTATAAATATTTTTCCTAATGTACTTAAATTAGGACTTCCACCTAGACTTAATCCAACTGTAGCAAATGCTGATACTACTTCAAACCCAGCTTCTATTAAACTAAAACTTGGGTCAGTTATAGTTATAATTATAGTTCCAGATAAAACAACAATTATACCTATAAGAAATATTCCTAATGATTTTCTAACTATTGATGTTCCAATTCTTCTTGATCCTACTTCTATATCTTCTTTTCCAAGTATAAATGATTTAACAGTTAGAACTAAAGTAGCTATAGTCGTAACTTTTACACCACCACCTGTAGATGCAGGAGATGCACCAATAAACATTAATATTATCATTATAAATAAACTATTCTCATGCATTGCCGTTAAATTGACTGTATTGAATCCTGCTGTTCTAGTTGTTACTGATTGGAAGAACGATGCAAGCATTTTTCCACCAAATCCTAACTTTCCTATTGTTTTAGGATTGTTGTATTCTAATACTAAAATAAGTAACATACCTACTAATATTAATGACACGGTTGTAATTAATACTATTTTAGAATGTAAATTTAATTTAGATAATTTTCTATTTTTTATTATATCTAAAATTACAGGGAATCCTAATCCCCCAAATATTATAAGTAATGAAATTGTAACACTTACTGTAAAGTTATTTACATAGTATGTTAATGATGTAAACTTACCTGAAACTGGCCCCATTAAATCAAATCCTGCATTACAAAAAGCTGAAATAGCATGAAATATACTATACCAAGTTCCTTTTAATAGCCCAAATTGAGGTATAAATACTGTTGATAATATTAATGCTCCTATACCTTCTATGGTAAATGTCATTAATAATACATACCTTGTTAACTTAACTAACCCTGACAAATCAAATTGATTTAAAGATTCTTGGATTAATAGTCTTTCTTTCAGATTTATTCTTTTCTTAGTTATAAGTGCAAATAGCGTGGTTATTGTCATAAATCCTAAACCACCAATTTGAATAAGTAGTATTATTACTACGTGTCCAAATCCATTCCAATAAGTTGCCGTATCTGCCATTATTAATCCTGTTACACATACAGCTGATGTTGAAGTAAATAAGGCATCTATAAATCCGATGCTTTCTCCGCTTTGAGTTGCTATAGGAAGATTTAATAGAAGCGCTCCAATTAATATAACGCTAGCAAACCCTAAAACCATTACTTGAGTTGGTTGCATTTTATTTATAAGAGCAATAAATCGCTTAAATATGGTCTTCATCTGTATTTATGCCTCCTTCTCACTTTATAGCTAATAAGTTTTTTCTCATTAGATACATCCTTCTTTTCAATTATTACTATATTATATTCCAAAACCTATATAAAAACAATAAAGGATATGTAAATTGGCCTATTTAAAATATTCACAATTTATAAACTTCCTTTACATATTTTTAACAAAACGTATTCATATTATATAATTTTTTATTTTTTTATAGAGTATAAAGTTTATAATTTCATGTATATAAAAAAAGCCTTTGAATAAAATTCAAAGGCTTTTTATGAACTTAATTATTTAATTAAGCTAATTTTGATTTAGCAACTTCTACTAATTTAGCGAATCCTTGAGGATCGTTTATAGCCATTTCAGATAACATCTTTCTGTTAACTTCAACACCTGCTAATTTTAATCCGTTCATGAATCTTGAGTATGATAATCCATGAGCTCTAGTTCCAGCGTTTATTCTTTGTATCCAAAGTTTTCTGAAGTCTCTCTTCTTTAACTTTCTTCCTATATATGCGTTCTTTAACGCCTTCATTACGAATGTATTAGCTGGTCTGTATAACTTGCTTCTAGATCCTCTGAATCCTTTTGCAAGCTTTAATATTTTCTTATGCTTTTTACGAGCGTTCATTGCTTTTTTAACTCTTGCCATCTCTGTGACCTCCTTTGTTTTTCTCTTTTAAAATTTCTATTTTAATTTAATCCGATTTTTAGTATGGTAATAATTGTGCTATTCTTCTAGCATCACCTTCACTAACTATTCCTGCTTTTCTTAATTGCATCTTAGTCTTAGCAGCTTTCTTAGTTAATATATGTCTTCTGAAAGCTTTAGCTCTCTTTAATTTTCCACTTCCAGTTTTTTTGAATCTTTTAGCAGCTCCTCTATGAGTTTTCATTTTAGGCATTTTTATTTCCTCCTCTCAGTTTATCATCTATTTTTTTGGATCTATGATTACAACCATGTTATTGCCCTCAAATTTTGGTGGCTTTGCTGGTTCTCCAAACTCTTTTACTATATCTATAAACTTAAGCATTACTTCTTTTCCAAGATCTTTATGTCCTAATTCTCTACCTCTAAATCTTAGCTCAACCTTAACTTTATCTCCTTTTTTAAGGAACTTTATAGCGTTGTTAGCCTTAGTATTTAAATCATTTGATTCTATACCTGGTCTAAGTCTTACTTCTTTAACAGTTACAACCTTTTGCTTTTTCTTAGACTCTTTTTCTTTTCTAGCTTGTTCGTACTTATACTTGCCATAATCCATTATTCTGCATACCGGTGGTTGTGCATTAGGTGATATCATAACTAAGTCTAAGTTTCTTTCGTTAGCTATTAATTGAGCTTCTCTAGCTGACATTATTCCTAATTGTTCTCCATCATGTGAAAGAACTCTTATTTCTTTTTCTCTTATTTGTTCGTTGATTGCTAATTCCTTGCTAATGGTAGGACACCTCCAAATTTTTATATAAAATAAAAGGCGAATGATATAATCACCCGCCATATAAGTCAACAAATTTATATAAACTTAAATATATCAAAATAATATATTTAAAGTTTTGAACTTATATTTACCAGACAACCTAAGTCGAAAGGTGAGAAGCGGACTTCTACTTGCTTTTGTTATTAATTACTCTATATAATATATCACTTCTAAATATTATTTGCAACTATTTTTTTATTATTTTTTTAATTTTTAATTCTCATAATATGTATAACTAACCTAAAATTTATATTCTTAGTAATGATTAAACAAAGTTTTGGTTATACTTAAATATAAACAAATGATTTTTCGATGATTTTTGGTTTGTTAGAAATTATAAAACCAATAAATAATTTTTTATCTGAGGTGTATGACTATGAAAATGTTAGACAATTTCTTTAAAAAGATTAACAAACCAGTACCTGTGTTTGCTCAAACTAAACTTGAAAAAGAATCTCCTAAGGAAGACTCTGCTTCTACTAAGCCTAAAACTACATTTTGTGATGTAGCTGGCTTAGATGAAGTAAAAGAAGAGTTATTTGAAATAGTAGATTTTATGAAGTCTCCTGATAAATACAAAAAAATGGGTGCTAAAATACCAAAAGGAGTATTATTTTATGGACCTCCTGGTACAGGTAAAACATTACTTGCATCCGCTGTGGCTGGTGAGACAAATTCATCATTTTTCAATGTTACTGGTTCTGAGTTTGTTGAAAAATACGTTGGTGTAGGTGCTAAACGTGTAAGAACACTTTTTGAAAAAGCTAGAAAAGAATCCCCTAGTATTATTTTTATAGATGAAATAGATGCTATTGGAGCAAAAAGACATCTTGAAAGTAATAACGAAAAAGACCAAACACTAAATCAATTATTAGTTGAAATGGATGGATTCACTAAAGACTCAAATGTCATAATAATAGGGGCTACTAATAGACTTGATCTTTTAGACGAAGCTCTTCTTAGACCTGGAAGATTTGACAGACATATACACATAGGTGCTCCTAACTATCATACTAGATATGAAATTTTAAAAGTTCATACAAATAATAAACCTCTTGATCCATCTGTAGATTTAGAATTGCTTGCTAAAAAAACTCACGGATTTAATGGTGCTCATCTTTCAAATATAGCTAATGAAGCTGCTATATTTGCTGTTAGAGATAAAAGTGATGTTATAACAACTGATCACTTTGATAAAGCACTTGAGAGAGTTATTGCAGGACTTGAATCTAAAAACTCTAAGTTAATAGAAAAGGAAAAACAAATAGTATCTTATCATGAAGCAGGACATGCTATTGTTAGTAATATACTTGGAATCTGCCCTATACAAAAAATATCAATAATACCTAGAGGGCAAGCATTAGGGTATGTTCTCCAATTACCTGACGAAGATAGATATATCTACACAAAAGAAGAATTAATTGGTAAAATGAAAATCCTATTAGCAGGTAAAGCATCTGAAGAGATAATTTTTAATCATAAATCAACAGGTGCAAAGGATGACTTAAAAAAGGTAACAGATATAGCAAATCAAATGGTTTGTGAGTATGGTATGAGTAACTTAGGATTTATGACTATAGATGGAAATGTAAAAACATTTATGTCTGAACAAGTTCAAAAAGAAGCCAATAGTATTGTTCAAAATTGTTACAATGAAACTTTAAATCTTTTAAAAGATAATATAAATGATCTACATGTAGTTTCTAAACATTTATTTGATAATGAAACTATGACTCATGAAGAGTTAAAGTCTTTAATAACTAAACAGTTTATAAATTAATAAAAAAAGGGTATTAATAAAATTTTATTAATACCCTTTTTATTTATTAAGCTAACTCTACATTAGTTCTTTCTTCTATTTCTTTTAATATATTTTCTAAGAATTCATTTAAGTCTAAGCTTCCTACTTCTCCATTATCTCTTGATCTAACAGATACTTTCTTATCAGCTTCTTCTT
This sequence comes from Romboutsia sp. 1001713B170131_170501_G6, assembly GCF_015668195.1. Taxonomy (NCBI): domain Bacteria; kingdom Bacillati; phylum Bacillota; class Clostridia; order Peptostreptococcales; family Peptostreptococcaceae; genus Romboutsia; species Romboutsia sp. 1001713B170131_170501_G6. The sequence goes on along the minus strand of NZ_JADPFC010000005.1, from coordinate 61,201 downwards.
TTTCCCCTACTATTAACATGTAAGGTACTTTTTGAAGTTGAGCTTCTCTTATCTTAAATCCTGTCTTTTCTGCTCTATCATCTATTTCAACTCTTATACCTTTGTCAAATAAAGCCTTTTTAACTTCATTAGCATAATCATTGTATTTATCTGATATAGGTAATATCTTAACTTGAGTTGGTGCTAACCAAACTGGGAACTTACCAGCATAGTGCTCTATTAATATACCTATGAATCTTTCTATACTTCCGAATGCAACTCTGTGTATCATTACTGGTCTATGCTTTTCACCGTCTTGACCTATATAAGTTATATCAAATCTTTGAGGTAATTGCATATCTAATTGTATTGTTCCACATTGCCAAGTTCTTCCTAAGCAATCTCTTAAATGGAAGTCTATCTTAGGTCCGTAGAATGCTCCATCTCCTGGATTTAATTTATATGGTAAATTTAACTCTTCTAAAGCTTCTCTTAATCCATTTTCAGCTACTTCCCACTCTTCATCAGTTCCTATTGAAGATTCTGGTCTAGTAGATAATTCCATATGATATTCGAATCCAAATACCTTATAAACACTATCTATTAATGAAACTACACCTTTTATTTCATCTTTTATTTGTTCTGGTAACATGAATATATGTGCATCATCTTGAGTAAATGCTCTAACTCTCATTAATCCATGTAATGCTCCAGATAATTCATGTCTATGAACTCTACCTAATTCAGCAACTCTCATAGGGAAATCTCTGTATGAATGTGGCTTGAAGTTGTAGAATAACATTCCTCCTGGACAGTTCATTGGTTTTATAGCGAAATCTTGTTCATCTATACCTACAGTATACATATTTTCTTTGTAGTGGAACCAGTGGCCTGAAGTTTCCCATAATTGTCTGTTTAATATTATTGGAGTTTCTATTTCTACATAGTTATCTTTTCTATGAACTTCTCTCCAGAAGTTTAATAATGCATTTTTAAGTTCCATACCCTTTGGTAAGAATAATGGGAATCCTGGCCCTTCTTCTGGTATGAAGAATAATTCTAATTCTTTACCTAACTTTCTGTGGTCTCTCTTTTTAGCTTCTTCTAACATGTGTAGGTATTCTTCTAAATCTTTGTTCTTTTCAAAAGATATTCCGTATACTCTTTGAAGCATTTTGTTCTTTTCATCTCCACGCCAGTAAGCTCCTGTTACATTTAATAACTTAACTGATTTTACCTTCTTAGTTGATGGTAAATGTGGTCCTCTACATAAGTCAGTGAAGTCCCCTTGCTTATAGAAAGATATTACTTCCCCTTCTGGTAATTCTGATATAAGCTCTACTTTATAATCTTCACCATTTTCTTTAGCCCAAGCTAAAGCTTCTTCTCTTGGTAATTCAAATCTTTCTACAGCTAAATCTTCTTTAGCTATTTTCTTCATTTCTTTTTCTATTTTTTCTAAATCTTCAGCTGATAATCTGTGCTCTAAGTCTATATCATAGTAGAATCCATTTTCTATGCTTGGTCCTATTGCAAGTTTAGCTTCTGGATATAATCTCTTTATAGCTTGTGCTAACATATGAGCTGATGTATGTCTAAATACATCTTTTCCTTCTACATCATCAAATTTAAATAAGTTTAATTCACAATCTTCATTTATTTTATAGTCTAATCCTACTACTTCTCCATTTACAGATGCTGCTACTATAGCTCTAGCTAAGCCTTCACTTATAGATTTTGCTACATCCATGATAGAGATACCTTGTTCAAATTCTTTTACTGAACCATCTTTTAAAGTTACTTTAACCATTTTTGTTACCTCCTCTATTATTTTTATAATTTATTTCCTATTTATTTAGATATACTGATAACTAAATATTATTTCCTAAATTACTTTTATTATTTCATGAAATAAAAAAACTCGACCCAAATATATGTATTTGGGACGAGTATAAATTCGCGGTTCCACCCAAGTTGATGTATGTAATACACCCTCTTAAGACGACTATAAGGTAGTCAACCGAATACTTTCACATATGCTACTAAATTCTGCTCCAAGGTAGTTTTCAAATAGACATATTTAGACGAGCTTTCAGCCGGTGACTCATCTTCTCTGAAAATTGTTTCTATTTTACTTGTCCTTTTCATCGCAATTTCTATTAAGTTAGTATCATTATATCAGATAGTAATAGTTCTATCAACCATAATATTATAGAATTACTATTATTATTCCTTGAACTATTCCTATTGCAAAACCTAATACAAATCCTAAAATCTCTATATGCTTTAATTCATTTTTAGCAACTCTAAGAATTATTTCTTCTAATTCATATAAGTTAAGTTCATTAATCTTATCTTCTATCATTTGCTGAATATTTATTCTTTTACTAGCCTTGTTTATCATTTCACTACTTAAATCATCTATGCTATTTTTTATTTCTTCTTCTATCATATCTGATACATAAGATTGTATAAGATTTTTTATTGAACTTGGTGCAAATGACATTTTTTCATTTAATATACTTTTTATTTTAATTTGTATATACTCTGCTATTTTATTCTTATCTTCGTCTGTAATAACTTGATTAAGTATTTCATCAATAGATAAGAATTCATCTTGTATAATCTCACCTATATTAGTTGCTATTTCACTTCTTCTTTTTGGTATTATACCAATTATTTCTTTATTAATTATAGGTATTTTTATTGGATTAATAGGCCTAAATATTAGCTTTATTGCTATTATATTAGTAATATATCCTATTACTCCACCTATAATCGCAAGTATTAAAACTTTTAATAAATTATCCATTTTACAATCTCCTTACTAATATTAAATCTGTCCATATCTTACATAATTATAAGCTTTTTTATTTAATAAATAAAGCTATCTAATTATTGTATAATATTAACACAATCTACATTAGTCAAGGAAATTTATCTATATGCTTTAATTTTGATATACTGTACTAGCTTTATCTCCAAATATAGATTTTATGGTTTCTATTATTTCTTTAGATATATTATTTTTTAATGTATCTAGTATTTCTATTTTCTTAGGGCATAAACTTAGCAAAGTACTTATTAAAAAATCTTCTGAATTTAAGTTTTCTTCTATAACCATGTTTACAATATCTTCATTATTCATTCCATTTATTATATTGCCATTTTTATCATATAGAAGAAAGGTATCTTCATCTTTTATATGCACTTTTACTAAGTCAATTTTATCATCTTGAATTTCTATAAAATACTTAAGAACCTTTATAAATTCATCTTGGTCTTTTTTAATTATATATTCTTCTACGGCCCTATCTGTTACGGCTGATATGTATTTTTTAAAATTTTTCATCCTAAAGTTAACAAATCCATCTAAATTTATGTAGTCATTTGATTTTATATAATCTAATAGCTTTTGCCGTATTGATTCTTCTATAAATGGTTCCTTAGTCTTTAATATTTCTAAGGAATATGTATATATTTCATCTTTTTCATTTGGATATACCTGACTATATTCCTTATCTATGTAATCTTTTAATATTTTATCTCTTATAATTTCCATTACTATACTAGATATCCCATTTATAGTGGATTTGTTATTTTCATTAATATCAAATTCAATTTCTATAATTTCATTATCATCTAATATATTTTTACTTTTAGGAAAAATATTTTTAGCATAAAGTCTTTCTTCTGATAATAAACTCACTTTTATTGTCTTCATATCTAACTTGTGATCCTTTCTTCATTTAAGAGGAACCTCGCTAATTGTTTAAAGATAGTTGTTTATATCAATATATCTTATAGATTTTATTATATGTCTTTTTATATTTTTAATTCATATTATATTAATTCACAAAAAAAATGATAGCTTAAAGCTATCATTTTTTTGGCTATCTTTCACCCTTTTTATAAGGGTTACCAAGTGCTGCTGGTGCTTTAGAACTCTTAACGAATATAACTAAAACTATTAATGTTACAACATATGGTATCATAGATAATAAGTTTTCATTTATGCTAAATGGTAATGACGGATTACCAAAGAATACTGATAGTGCTGTAGAGAATCCAAATAATAGACAAGCTACCATTGCCCATTGAGGTCTCCACTTACCAAATATAACTGCTGCTAATGCTATATACCCTTGACCTGATATTAATGTAGGTCTGAATGAAGAAACAACAGCTAAACTCATTGATGCTCCTCCTAAACCTGCTAATATACCAGATATTATAACTGCTGCATATCTTGTTTTAGCAACATTTATACCTAATGTATCTGCTGCACCTGGATGTTCTCCAACTGCTCTAACTCTTAAACCAAATTTAGTTTTATATAGTACATAATAAACTACTGCAACTAATATAAATGCTAAAAATACTGTTGCATATGAGTTAAATATTGTATCTAATATACTTCCTGGTTCAAATAGACCATGTAAAGGTCTTGGTATTTTATTTTCCATTGGTATTGTTGGTGTCATTGTTGCACCATCAAACATTATCTTAGATGTAAATAATGCTACCCCAGGAGCTAATAAGTTTATTGCAACCCCTGATATTGTGTGGTCTGCATTACAAGTTATTGTTGCAAATGCATGTATTAAAGCAAATAATCCACCTGCTAATCCACCAATTAAAAATGCTATCCAAGGATTTCCTACAAGAACACCTGCTGCTGCTGCTGAGAATGCTCCTATTGTCATCATTCCTTCTAGTCCTATATTAACTATACCTGAATTCTCTGAAAATACTCCACCTAATGCTGCAAATATAAGGGGCGTAGAGTACATTAAAGTGGTACTAATGATTAAAGCTAAATCTTCCATTATGCAATTCCCCCTTTATTTTTTTTATCTCTCATTTTTATATATAAGTTTCTTAATACAGTACTTAATGCTATAAAGAATACTATAGATCCTATAACTATATTTACTACTTCTGAAGGAGCTCCTATAGCTTGCATCTTAGTTGATCCATACTTAAGCCCTCCGAATAATAATCCTGAGAATATAACTCCAATTGGATTACTATTTGCGATTAGAGCAACTGCTATACCATCAAATCCATAACCTTCTTGAGCTGCTAATATTGTTATATTGTTTGATACACCCATAACTTGTATAGCTCCAGCTATACCAGCAAGTAAACCTGCTATTGCCATTGATTTTAATATTGCTGAGTTAACGTTTATACCTGCATATTCAGCACCATATTTGTTGTATCCAACTCCTCTTAATTCAAATCCTAAAGTAGTTTTAAATAATATGAATGCTATTATTAAAACAAGTATTATCGATATAACTATACCCCAGTTAACTTTAGTAGCTGGTCCTACTAATCCATTTAACCAACTTATACCTATACTAGCTGAGTCATGTATACTAACTGACGCTTCACTATTTGGTCTAGCTAACCAAGTGTTTTTTATCATATAGTTACTTAGATAGAATGCTAACCAGTTAAGCATTATCGTTGATATAACTTCATTTATTCCAAACTTAGATTTTAACCAACCAGCAAATCCTCCCCAAACAGCTCCAGCCAATGCTGCTGCTAAAAGAGTAAGTGGTACATGTATTATTGCTGGTAACTGTATCCCAGCTCCTACCATAGTTGCTACTAAAGAACCTACTATAAACTGCCCTTCAGCTCCTATGTTGAATAGTCCTGTTCTAAATGCAAACGCAATAGATAGACCTGTTAATATAAGTGGCGTTGATCTTATTATAGCCCAAGCTATAAATTTTGGTTTTCCAAATACACCATCTATCATAGCTGAATAAGCTTCTATTGGATTAAATCCTGCTATTATTAATGCTATTGCCCCTACTAATAGTCCTAAAACTATTGAGATAAGAGAGAATAAAATAGTATTATCAGCTAAAGATAGTTTTTTCTTATTTATCTTACTACTCATTATCTTCACCTCCAGCCATCATTAATCCTAATGTATTTTCATCTGCATCTTTTGCATCGACGATTCCAACTATTTTTCCTTCATATATTACAGCTATTCTGTCTGATACATTCATAACTTCATCTAGTTCTAATGATACTAACAGTACTGCATTTCCTTCATCTCTTTGCTTAACTAATGCTTGATGAACGAACTCTATAGCTCCAACATCTAGACCTCTTGTTGGTTGAGTTGCTATTAATAATTGTGCCTCTTTAGTAGTAGCTCTTGCTACCTCTATATTGTCAACCTCTCTACCTATTATAACCTTTTGTTGGTTACCTCCAGATAAAGCTCTTGATTTAACAGTATGATCTGTAGGTCTTACGTCAAATCTTTCTATTATTTCATCTGCATATTTTTCTATTGCAGCTTTATTTAATATTCCATTTTTAGAGAATCTCTTATCTTTATAGTTTTGTAAAACTGTATTTTCTGCTACTGTGAAGTCTAGTATTAAACCTCTCTTATGTCTATCTTCTGGTATATTTTTAATACCATTATTAAACATTTCTTTTGGATTTTTATTTAATAATTCTTTTCCATTTATTTTTATACTTCCAGATTCAGCTTTTCTAAGACCTGTTAAAGCCTCAACTAATTCTGATTGTCCATTTCCATCTATACCAGCTATTCCTAATATTTCACCAGCTTTTACTTCTAATGATAATTCATCTACTACTGATATTTTTCTATTATCTTTAACAGTCAAGTTATTTATCTCTAAAACAACATTACTTGGCTTAGCTTCTTTCTTGTCTACTTTAAAGTTAACTTCTCTACCAACCATCATAGCTGCTAAATCATCTTCTGTAACATCTGATACTTTTACCGTATCTATGTATTTCCCTCTTCTGATTATTGTACAATGGTCTGCAGCTGCTTTTATCTCTTTTAATTTATGAGTTATTATTATTACTGACTTACCTTCTTTTGTTAAGTTTCTTATGATTTGTATAAGTTCTTGTATTTCTTGTGGTGTTAAAACCGCCGTTGGTTCATCTAGTATTAATATTTCTGCACCTCTATATAATGCTTTTAGTATTTCTACTCTTTGTTGCATCCCAACTGATATATCTTCTATCTTTGCATTTGGGTCAACATATAGGCCATATTTTTCAGATATAGCTTTTACATCATCTATAGCCTTTTTTATATCTACAGCTCCAAGTCCCTTTGTAGGCTCAGTACCTAATATTATGTTCTGAGCTACTGTAAATGGTTGTACTAACATGAAATGTTGATGAACCATCCCTATACCATTTGCTATAGCAACATTTGGATTATCCATTTCAACTAATTTGCCATTTATATATATTTCTCCTGATGTTGGTTGGTATAATCCATATAATATGTTCATTAAAGTAGATTTACCCGCTCCGTTCTCACCTAAAAGAGCATGTACTTCCCCTTTATGTACAGTCAAATTTATATTATCATTTGCGACAAAGTTTCCGAATTTTTTTGTTACATTTTTCATTTCTACAACTTTTTGACTGTAGTTAATATTACTATTATTCATCGCTCTTTCTTACCCTCCTTAATTTAAATTTCTAGCATTTTTATTATACTAAAATATCGTATATATAACAAACTATTTTAACTATTTTTGATAAAAAAGTCATTTTTTATCGATTTTTGTTGTACATTATATAAGAATTAAAACTTATTTATACATCATATTTATCTAATTGTATGAAAAATACGATTTATTATATATTTCTATTCTTTCCAATTTATATATAATTTATTTTTAAATATTAAAGGCTATCCTATTCTTACAGGATAGCCTTTGATGTTATTTATTTAATTCTTTATATTCTTTTTCATTTTGTGGAACTTTTATTTCACCAGATTTTATTTTTTCTACTTCTTTTTGAACATATTCTAAAACATCTGGTGGAACATTCTTATCACTAGTTGGAGCTATTCCAACACCATCCATATCTAATGTGTTTATTATAACTTTTCCACCTTCATAAGTACCATCCATCATAGACTTAACTAAGTTAAATACTGCATTATCTATATTCTTCATAGCTGAAGTTATTACATTGTCTGGAGCTAACTTATTTTGGTCTTGGTCAACACCTATAGCTTTTTTGTTGTTTTCTTTAGCAGCTTCTATAGCTCCTATACCAACAGCACCTGCAGCAGAGAATATTATATCTACATTATCTTTGTGCATTTGGTTAGCTATAGACTTTCCTAATGCTGAATCAGTAAAGCTATTTGCATATTGAACCATTACTTTAGCATCTGGATTAGCAGCTTTAACACCAGCTCTAAATCCGTAATCAAATCTATTTATAACTTCTCCTTCTATACCACCTATGAAACCAACTTTATTAGTTTCAGTCATTTTTCCAGCTACTAATCCTGTTAAATAAGCTGAAACATTGTCTTCAAATAATAAAGATGTAACATTTTTTGGTTGCTTTTCATAAGAAGCATCTATAAGAGCAAATTGACTTTCTGGATAATTTTTAGCTGCTTCTTCTATAGCATCTGCTAATTTATATCCTACCCCTATTATTAAATCCATATCTTGATCTACAAATGTTTCTATATTTGGAACATAGTCAGCATCTTGTTTAGATTCTAGGTACTTAACTTCTATTTTATCTCCGTACTCTTTCTTAGCTTTCTCAAGGCCTGCCCATGCAGATTGGTTGAATGATTCATCATTTACTCCACCAACATCAGTAACCATACCTACTCTAATTACTTTTTCATTCCCCTCAGCAGCCTCTGAAGAGTCTGCATTCTTGCTAGATGAGCATCCAACTAACATACTAGCACTCATAACTACAGTTAACCCTAAAGTTAATAACTTTTTAAGTTTCATGTATTTCCTCCCAAATTTAAATATAGTGTACTATTTATTTATATTGTACACTATTTCGAAAAATTTTTCTATATAAAAATTTGTTTTTATGTCAAATTATATTATTTTTTTAAAATTTGTATTTAAGACTTACTTTAAACGCAATAATTTATTAGTTAATTTAAATATATATGTAAAATATAATTTATAGATTATTTTACAGTAAATATTATTATTCAATTTCTAAATGTTAGTTTTAAGCCATTTTATTTTATCAAATTATTAACAAGTCAAAAAATAAAAAAGAGTCTTAAACTTAAGACTCTTTTTTATGTTATACTATTTATTTTTAATACATACTATTCCAGTTAATCCTGGTCCTGCATGAGAACCAACACAAGATCCTATTTGGAAATATAATATGTCTTTTGGATTAAACTCAGCTTTAACAGCTTCAGTTAATCTTTCTCTTTCTTTAAAATCATCACTATATCCAATACATATCGTTTGATCTTGTAAATTTTCTCCACAATTATCTTTTACTAATTCTATCATCTTAGATATAACATTCTTTTTACCTCTAACTTGGCAAACTGGCGCAACTAGACCATTTTTTATATCTAATATTGGCTTAATATTTAATATACTTCCTATGGCAGCTTTAGTTGAAGATATTCTTCCACCTTTTTGTAGATATTCTAATGTATCTACTGAGAATAAAACATAAGTCTTATCTCTTAACTCTTCTATAGCTTTCATTATCTCATTTATGTCATATCCTTCTGATGCCATTCTTGCAGCTTCAACTACTAGTATTCCTATAACATAAGAAAATGCTTGAGAATCATATGTATATATTTCTCCATCTATATCATTTTTAGCCATAACTGCACTTTGATAAGTTCCTGTTGCAACTGATGAACCTGCTATATATAGTACTCTTTTTCCTTGATTAACGTATTTTTCAAATACTTCTTTAAATTGAGCGTATGTAGCTTGAGATGTTTTTGGGTATACATTCTCTTCTCTAAGAGTTTTATAAAACTCATCATTTGATATATCTACACCATCTTTATATTCTTTTTCATTTAAGATTACAGTTAATGGTACTACTTCTATATCATATTTTTCTATTAATTCATTCGGTATATCTGATAAACTATCACATATTATTTTTATATCTTTCATGTACTTCCCCCTTATTAATTTATAGTAAGGTTAGTTTATTATCTCATTTTTGGATAATCTAATTGTCTTAATGCTTCATAAACAACTATAGCAACTGAGTTAGATAAATTTAACGACCTTGCTTTCTCAATGTCTAACATTGGTATTCTTATACACGTTTCTAAATTAGCTTCTATTAATTCTTTTGGTAATCCTTTTGTTTCTTTTCCAAAAACTATAAATGAATTATCTACATAGTCAACATCTGAGTGAGCTTGATTTACTTTAGTAGTTGCAAAGAAAAACTTACCTTCAGGGTTTTTTTCTACAACTTCTTCAAAGCTATCATAATACTTTATATTGGCTATATCCCAATAGTCAAGTCCACTTCTTTTTAAATACTTATCTTCTAGAGAAAACCCTAAAGGTTTAACTAAATGTAAGTTTGTGCCTGTTGCTGCACATGTTCTTATTATATTTCCAGTATTTTGAGGTATCTCTGGCTCTACTAAAACTATATTTAATGACATATTTTCCCTCCTTACTTATTTAAATAACAACTATACTTACCTATATTAAAGTACGTTCAATTGTATTATGCCTTATCACTTAAAACTATAATATTCTAAATTATATTATAACAGAAATTATGTTTATAACAACAATACAGTCCTCTAATTTAATTCTTCATAAAAATATAAAAACCTCTTGCCTTTAAAACAAGAGGTCCTATTTATTTTCTTTATAGTACTTACAATATTTTTGTATAGGACATATTTCACACTCTGGCTTTCTTGCCTTGCATATTCTTCTTCCATGAAAAATTAATAAATGATGAGAATGAGACCATCTCTTCTTAGGTATAACTTTCATTAACGGAAATTCTGTTTTTTCTGGAGTTGTTGTATTTACCATACCTATTCTATTAGCAACTCTAAATACATGAGTATCTACGGCTAAAGCATCTTCTCCAAAGGCATTACTAAGTACAACATTAGCTGTTTTTCTTCCCACACCTGGCAACTTAATTAATTCATCTAGGCTATCTGGAACTTGTCCATTATAAAGCTCACAAATTTTACTTGATGTTTCTTTTATTTTTTGAGCTTTACTCTTGTATAGTCCACAACTTTTTATTTCTTCACTAATTTCTTCTACACTTAGTTTAGCAAAAGCTTCTGGCGTATTATATTTTTTAAACATCTCTTCTGTTACCTTATTTACTCTAACATCTGTGCATTGAGCTGATAATATTGTAGCAATTAAAAGTTCGAATGCCGTAGTATAATTTAATTCACATTTAGCATCAGGATAAGTTTCTTCTAATATATCTAAAATCTTATTTATATTTTTCATCTTACACTCCCTCATAATCTTGTATATTCTTTATTATTTATATTATTTCTATATATATGTATAAAATTTTAATTATTAATCTATATCTAAAATTTAAATCTATATGTTAATTTATATAAGTTGCAGTATTTTGATATTCTATAAAAGGAAGTAAAATTTTAAATAATTTTACTCCCTTTTATATTTTACCCATGAAACTTATAATAAAACTACTCTTTTAACTTCTTATTTATATTGCTAAATTCTTTAAGCCTATCTATTGTTTTTTTCTTAACATCTTCATAATTCATATCCGTTAAAATCTCTATAGCTTCTTTTACATTTTCTACTTCATATATTTTAAATTTATTGTCTCTTATAGCATCACTAACTTCATCACATAAAACTAAATTTCTTCTATTATTCTTAGGTATTATAACTCCTTGTTCCCCACTTAAACCTTTTTTCTTGCAAGTATAATAAAATCCCTCTACCTTTTCAGTTATTCCTCCTACAACTTGTATTTCTCCTTTTTGGTTCATAGAGCCAGTGACTGCAATATTTTGTTTTAAAGGAATTTTACTTATAGAAGATATAAGTGCATATAATTCTGCTCCTGTAGCACTATCACCATCTATTCCACCATAATTTTGTTCAAAACATATATATGCATTTAGAGATAATAAAAAGTCTGTTGCAAAGTTTTCAGATAAATATCCACCTAATATTAATACACCTTTATTATGAATTGGACCACTCATATTTACTTCTCTTTCTATATTTACTATACCTTTATTTCCAGGACTAGTAGTTACTGTTATTCTAGATGGTCTACCAAATGAATACTCACCCATATTTAATACAGAAAGCCCATTTATAACTCCTACCCTACGTCCTTCTGTTTCTATTAAAGTGAATCCATTTTCTAAGGATTCATCCATTTTACTTTCTATCCTGCTAAGTCTTTTCCTTCTTTCATTTATTGCTTTTTTTACATCATCTTTATCTACAAACTCTGCATTTCTAATTGTGGCATAAGCATCACCTTCAATTATAATCTCTAGTATCTTGTTAAACTGAGTAGATATTTTAAAACTATCACCTGATAGTCTTATAGAAAACTTTATAACCTCTTCTACTGCTTCATAAGTAAAATGTTTTAATTTATTTTTTTCACATTGTAATGCTATAAATCTAGCTATTCCATCTCTATTAATTTCACTTTCATCCATTTCATTATCAAAATCAACTAATATCTTAAAATACTTACTAAAATCTTTATCATAATGATATAAAATATTATACATATAATTGTCACCTATAAGAATTACTTTTACATCTATAGGTATACTTTCTGGAGTTATAGACGTTTGCGTGTCTATACTTATTTTTCTAGTTTGAATAGTTTTCTTTAGAATATCCCAGGATAACCCATATCTAAGCAATTGGTCTGTGTATAATACTAGATATCCTCCATTGGCTTTATGTATTGCACCTGGTATGAGTTTTGTGAAATCAGTTTTTATACTTCCATTATTATAATCATATTCTGCTTTTCCAAATAAATTAGATACGCTAGGATTTATTTCTGTTATTATGGGTGCTGATTCATTTTCTTTATCTCCACCATTATCTACAAATAAGTTTACTTTATATTTTATAAAATGTTCTTTATCATATTTATCTTTTAATTCTTCTTCAGTCATATAGAATAAGTAAACATACTCTAATATATCTTTCCTCATATTATCTAGATATAATTTTACCTTTTCATACTCTTTATACTTTTCTTTAAGGTTATCTATATGTGGGTCAATAATATACTTTGCAATTTCCTCTTCTAAATCAAGTAACGCCTCTTTTGCAGCATCTTCTAAATCCCTTATTTTATATGCAACTTGTATTGCCATATTTTCTAACTCTCTTTTTAACTTATAGAATTCATCATCATCTACTTCTTCTCCATTTTCCTCTATAGGCATAAATACCATTCCAACTTTGCTACTTTTTAGCTTAAATCCTTTTTCTTCACCATATTTCTTTATTTGCTTAAGCAAGGCATCTTTTTCTATTTCATATTCTTCTACAAGTTGATTTTTACTTAATTCAAAATCTTCACTTTCAAAAGCTTCTATTAATTCATCTAGTAAAGTCTCAATTAATTTCTCTATATCCTTTTTAAATATTTTTCCAGATCCCTTTGTTAATCCTATAGCTATTGGCTCTCTTGGATGCTCAAAATTATACACATAGCACCAATCCTTATGTGTATCTTTTTCTAATGAATATTTTTTAAGAGCCTTCATTGCATAAGTAGTTTTTCCTGTTCCTGGTTCTCCAGCTAAATATATATTATATGCAGGGTTGTTTATTTTTAGACCTATCTCCATAGCTTCAATAGCTCTTTCTTGCCCCAATATACTTTCTAGAGGTTCTATTTCTGATGTATTTTTATACACTAGCATATGTATACCTCCTAAACTCTTTTATACATTTTATGTTGTATAGCTTGTAAAAGTTTCGTAGATATATTTGCAAAAAAAGTCTTAATCTAAAAGACTAAGACTTTTCTAATACTATTTCTATATTTCTTTTTATTATTTTTTTACCTCTCCAACTAAAAGCTCTATTCCCATATCTCCTTTTAAACTCTTTGTTTGATATTTCATCAATTTCTTCATAGTCTAAGTTTAATATTAAATCTTTCATAAATTCTTCTATATTAGTTTCTGTTATATTTTTATTGTGAGGGCATACTTCCTGGCATATATCACACCCAAATATTTTCCCACTACTTTTAATTGCTTTAACTTCTTCTAAAGATAATTCTTCTTTCTTCTGAGTTATATATGATAAACACTTCCTAGGATTCATATCATAATTTCCTAAAAGAGCATTTCCCGGACAATATTTTACACATTTTCCACATTTCATACATTCTTTACCTAACGGCTTATCTAAAGAAAATTCATAATTATTTATAATATAACCAATAAATACATAAGAACCATATTTATCTGTTATTATATTATTATTTATTCCAAAATACCCTATTCCAGACAAATAAGCTAATTCTCTATCTACCAATGGACCATTATCTACAAATATTTTATATTCAAATCCTTCTATATTCTCATCTAAAAAATTGCATACTTTCTGCAATAATTCCTTCGCTACTATGTGATAGTCTAAACCTCTACAGTATCTAGATAAATTTGACTCTTTTTCATCATCTATATGGTATGGAAATGCACATACTATTATAGATTTAGCATCTTTCATTATATTTTTAGGATTAATTCTATTTTCTAAAATAGGTTCTTCCATTCCAGTAATATGGTCTTTTTCTATTCTTTCTTTTAATTTTTTTTCTAATTCATAATTTACATTAACTCCTGTTATGCCTACTGTATCTAAGCCCAATGATTTAAAGTACTCTTTTAATTTTTCTTTATTCATAAAATTCCCTTCCATTAATTTTTTATTAGCTTTATAATATTTAAGATGTAAGGATGGTGATAAATTGATTAAATTAACAATCCCAGGTAGACCAATAAGTAAGTCTAATTTTAAACTTCACAATGTCCATGGTCAAGCATGGATGCCATCAAAAGGTAAACACTCTAAATATTTAGCCTATGAGAATATGATAGCAGGTTATATAAACCAACAATATGATGGAGAAACTATAGAAGAAGATTTAATAACTATTTTAAAATTATATTTCCCTAATAAACGTATGGGTGATTTGCATAACTATCCTAAAAGTATATGTGATGGAATAGAAAAAAGCGGAATAATAAAAAATGATAAACAGTTAAAACCTGTATTATTATTTGATTTTATAGATAAAGAAAATCCTCGTGTTGAAATAGAACTTTATCCTACTTCTGAATATGATGTTTCTTATAGCATTTTAAAAAAAAATAAATAATAATATAAAATTTTTGTTTTTAACTTTGATTATTTTTTTAAAATTATATAAGCTATAAGGTTTTATATCTAAAAAGAGAACTTAATATAGATTAAGTTCTCTTTTATTAACCAAGTTTAGCGCATACTTCTTTTAGCATTTCCCTTATTGGTAAATTATATGGACATTTAGTTTCACATAACCCGCAGTTTACACATTCATTAGCTTTACCAACTGTAGATGCATATCTTTCTTTTGCCCACTCTTTAAGGTTATATCTAGTATAATATCCTTCTAGTAAAAAATTGGCTGGAATATTTACTCCTACTGGACATGGTAAGCAATATTCACATCTTCTACAGAATCTTTTGCCTAGTGTGCTTTTTATTTCTTCTATTTTTTTATTGTCCTCTTCATTTAATTCTAGATTATTAAGAACTGCACTATTTTGTTTTACCTGGTCTATACTTTCCATACCTGGTATAGCAACATCAATATAATCTTTTGATAATATATACTTAATAGCTAAAGTTGCATCATCTAATGCTCCTCCTGCTAAAGGTTTCATTACTATTATTCCTGTGCCCTTCTCATTTGCTTTTTTGAATACTTCATCTGCTTGATTCTCAACTATATTATAAGGAAACTGTATAGTTTCAAATTTATCATTTTCAACTACCTTTTCTATAGTTTCTAAGCTATGACTAGTTATTCCTATATGTTTTATTTTTCCTTCTTTTTTAGCTTCTAATAAAGCTCTGTATGCTTTATTATCTGCAAATATTTCATCATATTCTTCACTTTTTACATTGTGTAGTTGATATAAATCTATATAATCTATTTTTAAATTCTTAAGACTTATTTCTATATCATTTTTCATAGCCTCATAGTCTCTAGACATACTCTTTGTGGCTATAAAGAATTTTCCTCTTTTTCCCTCGATTGCATTTCCTATATACTCTTCACTAATTGTATATCCTCTAGCTGTATCTATAAAGTTTATTCCTTGTACTTCAAGCTCATTTATTACTTTATTAGTCTCTTCTTGGGTAATTCTTTGTATAGGTATTCCCCCAAATCCTACTCTTTTAATTTTCATATTAGTTTTACCTAATTCTCTCAATTTACTTCCCTCCACTTAAACTTTACTATTTAGTTTCTATTATGTCCCTTAGCATTTTTATTTCTTTTTTATGACCTTCATCTTCAAGAGGTGTTTCTAAGAAGAATGGTAAATCCTTTATCTTTGGATGTGTCATAAAATTAATAATAGCATCTAGTCCTATTTTACCCTCTCCTATTACTGAATGTCTATCTTTCTTTTCTCCAAATCCCATCATACTATCATTTAAATGTATTGTTTTCAATCTATCTAATCCTATGATTTCATCAAATTGATTTAAAACTTCATCTAAATTATTTACTATATCATATCCTGCTGAAAATATATGACAAGTATCTAAACATACCCCTAGTTTTTCATTATGTTCTACACCATCTATAATTCTTTTTATTTGTTCAAATTCAAATCCTATTTCAGTTCCTTTTCCAGACATAGTTTCTAAAAGGACTGTTATATTTTCATTTCCTGTTAAGGCTTCATTTAGCGCTGCTATTATCTTATCTATTCCAACATCAATACCTCCACCAACATGGCTCCCTGGATGGAAACATATATACTCTATTCCTAAAGAATCCATTCTTTCTATATCTTCTTTTATAACTTTTCTTCCAAATTCATATACATCATCCTTAGCAGCCGCCAAGTTCATAGTATATGGTGCATGTGCTAATAAAGGTCCAAAGTTATTTTCTTTTCTTATTTTTTGAAAGTTTGCTATATCTTTTGCATCAAATTCTTTTGCATTTCCTCCTCTTGGATTTCTACTAAAAAATTGAAATGTGTTAGCTCCTATTTCTACTGCTGTCTTTGCAGCTTTTGCATATCCTTTTGCTATAGATATATGTGGTCCTATTATAATCATATTTACTCTCCTTATGTCGTTTATCATATTTTGATTTATTTTATACTTTAATTATACCCAAAAAAATAAGTATCAACAAAAGTCGATACTTATTATATGCTAATCGCTTCTTCTACTGGTATTGCCAATACTGATATGTTATATCCTATTTCACTTTCATCAGTATTTCTAGAATCTACGATCTCTTGTATTTTTATCTTAATTGCATTGTTTAACTCTATAAGTTCACTTTCCGTAAGTGATATATTTTGATATTCAACTATACTTTCATCAAGCAATTTATTTCCCTCTGCTGCACTATAAAATAACTCGCTCATATTTTCAAACTTAGATATACTAAGTTGTTCTTCATCTGTTAGTGAAAAATTAAGAATTTTTTGCCCAATAACTATATTTTTTGCACTCGGATAATAGTATTTTTCTACTATTCCAGATTTTATCTTTTCTTCTACTAACTCCAAAATTCCTACCTTATAAAGAGTTTTTATATGATAGTTAATTTTTGCATGAGGTTCATCTAATAATTGTGATAATTGCTTTGCTGATAGCGGTAATTTATCAAATGTTTTTAAAATGTCTATTCTTCTAGGATGTGCAATTGCTTTTATACATTCTAAGTCCCTAAGTACTAGTACTTCCTTCATTCCCCCACCCCTATAAAAAAATTATTTTATTTATAAGATAATTATATATTAAGGACTTGTAGTTGTCAAAAAATTCTATAATTTAAAATATGTTAAGTTCTAGCTTTTGAGATAATTCTTCCAGTATTTTTATACCAGCTATACTGTTTCCTTTTTTATCTAGGGCTGGTCCATATACTCCAATACCCATAGTATTTGGAACAGATGCTAGTATTCCTCCACCAACTCCCGATTTTGCAGGTATCCCAACCTTTATAGCAAACTCTCCTGATGCGTCATACATTCCACATGTAACCATAAATGTCTTAACTATCCTTGACACTTTTTCATCTATTATTCTTTCACCAGTTTCTATATCTACACCATAAGATGCAAGATTAACTCCTATTCTTGCTAAATCTAGGGTGTCAACTTCTATCGAACATTGTTTAAAGTATAAATCTAATAATTCTTCTACGTCTCCTTGTATAAAACCATCATTTCTTAAAAGATAAGCCATCGCTCTATTTCTATCTCCGGTCATTTTCTCTGACTTATACACATCATAATTTATTCCCAAATTATCATTTTTAGCTAATTTTCTAAAGAACTTTAACATCCTTTCTTCTTTTTCTTCTAAACTAGCACCTTTTATTAAAGATGTAGTTACTATAGCACCTGCATTTATCATTGGATTACTTGGCTTTTTAGTATCATTTGTTTCTAATTTCATTATTGAGTTAAATGGATCACCACTAGGTTCTTTACCCACTTTAGAAAAAACATATTGCCAGTCATTATCCATCAATGCCATTGCAAGAACAACTATTTTAGATACACTTTGAATAGTAAACTTAGTATCCCAGTTTCCAGCTTTATATATGTTGTTGTCTTTATCTATTACACATATACCTAAATCATCTCTTTTCGCTTTCTTTAGTTCTGGTATGTATCCTGCTACCTGTCCATAATTTGTATATTTTCTATTTGAATTTAATACTTCTTCAAGAATCTTTTCCATACTTCTCCTCCTAATTTAATTACGTTTCCAAATGTCTAATAAATATATAATACAGAAACCCCTGATATTCTGTCAACATCAGGGGTTTTGTAGTATTAATCAACTATTTTACTTCCACCTACAAACTCTCTCAATATTGATGTTGGTGGTATATCTGATATATCTGATAATTCAACAAAATATTGAAGAAACTTTAAAAGTCTATTAGCTTCTATATACGAACTATTTTCCTTATCAATTTCCTCTAGTAATGGTTTTGCATACTTTTTCAATACTGCTAATTCATAAATACATGCAGAGTTAAATATTATATCTGCTTCTTCTTGATATGGGAATATATTTTTCTTTTCTCCACGTCTTACTGATTGCCACTGCATTATTGTCTTTTCTGCGCTATAACCTCTAAAATTATAATCTCTAACCATTCTTCTTATTAATCTTAAATCCGTTGTAGGTATTCTATTATGATCATCTAGATTAATTTGAGTTAAGGCACTTATATAAATTTTAAATTTATCTTCATCTGGTATTGATGATGTTAGCATAGGATTTAATCCATGTATTCCTTCTAATATTATTGGCTGATTTTCTTTTATTTTTAACTTCTTTCCTTTTTCTTCTCTTATTCCTAATTTAAAATTAAACTTAGGTAGACTTATTTCCTTTCCTTCTAATAAATCTCTTAAGTCTTTATTAAATCTTTCTAAATCTATTGCATATATAGACTCAAAATCATAATTTCCAAATTCATCTAGTGGAGTATGTTCTCTATTAACAAAGTAATCATCTAAAGATATTGATACAGGATTTAGATTATTAACTCTAAGATGTATTGATAGTCTATGAGCAAAACTTGTTTTACCTGATGATGAAGGAGCTGCTATTAATATAACTCTCTTATTTTTTTCTTTTATAATATCTGCTATTTGAGATAGTTTTTTCTCATGTAGAGCTTCTACTGTTCTTATAATTTCTCCATATTCATTTTTTTCTATTACTTCATTAAGTGTAGTTACTTTACTTACACCCATAAGCTTTGACCAATTCTCTGCCTCATGATATACACTCGATAATTTAGGTTGTTCTTTAAATTTAGTTGGTGTATTTTTATTTTCTTCACTTGGACCTAATACTATTATTCCATTTTTATATGGTTTTAAATCAAATGTCTTTATATATCCTGTAGATGGTAGCATATATCCATAGAAATGATTTATATGATTGTTACACTTATATATCTTTACATCATCATGTTCCTTGTATTTAAGAAGTTCTGCTTTCTCATACATTTTATTATCTTTAAATATGTTTATTGCTTCTTCTTTGTTAGTGTCTATTCTTTCTATTTTATAATTAGATTCTATTATTTCTTTCATTTTTTTATTTATAGCTTCTAAATCTTCTTCAACCAATTCTCCATCTTTATGAACTTCACAATATAATCCCTTTGATAGAGAATGTTCTATTACTACTCGACTATCTTTAAATACTTCGTTACAAGCCATTATAAATATAAATGACACAGTTCTAAAGTACACCCTTAATCCATCTTCACTAGTTGTATCTAAAAAACTTAATTTACAGTCTTTATCTATACTATAATTTAATTCTCTTAATTTGTTGTCTATAATTCCTAATGTTATGTATCCTTTATAGTCTTTATCTATTTCCTTTACTATACTTTCTAATTTTACTCCTGGAGAACCTTTTTCTATTTTATAAACTTTTTCATTTCCTTCTATATTAATAGTTATATTTTCCATAGTAATCTCCTTTCTCTTATACTTAAAAAGAGGTATTTAAACCTCTTTTTTAATATCTTTTATATATTCTATACTTTCTTTTATATCATGATAATTTATCTCTAATATTAAGAAGTCTGGTTCTAAGTCAATGATAGTTTTAACTTCTTTTTTATCTAATATACCTTTATTTATCCCTATATGGATATCTTTATTTCCATCATTGTCACTTAAATGAACTATTCTCATCTTGTTATGTAATTTGTCTATATAATTATCTCTATTGATTAGATTATGGCCTGTATCATAACAAAACCACAATTTCTCATTTTCTACTTTATTAAATATATATTCAAAATCATATACTTTGTTACCTACATTTGATAAATCACCATTATTAGAATAAGTATTTTCTATGGATATATTAGCTTTCGTCTTATTTATAATGTTATCTAACATACTACACGATATATCTAAATATTTTTCTCTATTTTTATTTAGTCTATCAGATATAACATACCCTAAGTGAAGATTGTAGTAACAAATATTTAAATCTTTTAATTTATAGTTCATTTCTTCTACAAATCTCACCCAAGATTTTCTAATAAATTCTATATTTTCACACAAGTTTAACTCCATAGGTAAATGAATACTTAGAGATACATTTAATTCTTTAAGCTTGTCTATGTATTTGTATATCTCATCACACTCATATAAATTATCTATACCAAGTTCTATATGTTTTATTTCATTTATTTCTTCACATAAATTTATTGCTTCATCTATATTATATAATAATGCCGATATACCAATTTTCATATAATTCACCTATTTTACAGTTCCTATTTTATTAAATGGATATAACCTTATCATTACCTTACCCATTATGTTTTTTTCATTTACTAATCCAACATCTTCATATCTACTATCTAAACTCTTTTCTCTATTATCTCCCATTGCAAATACTTCACCCTTTGGAACTGTCATGTCTATATATCCATCTGTATAATTATCATGTATATATGGTTCGTCTAATAGCTTTCCATTTACATATACTTTAGAATTTTCTATTTTAATATGATCCCCTCCAGTTGCTATAACTCTCTTTACTAAATCTTTAGGTTTTCCATTATCTTGAAGCAAGTTCGTATGGAATACTATTATATCTCCCTTTTCTGGTTCTCCTAATTTGTAAGCCATTCTATTAATTATTAGATAATCATTTTCCTTTAAAGTAGGATACATAGATTCTCCCTTAACTAAAGTAGGTCTTATAAATTGAGTTATTATAAATGCAAAAATAAGAGCAGTAGCTATTACCTTAATCCACTCTATTGATTCTTTTTTTAATTTTTCATTCATCCTAATAATCTCCTCCTAAATTTTAATTTAGTTAATAATTGGTGTAACTTCCTATCATTTGTATAGCCATCTCATTTATATTATCATATTTATTCATTTTTATACCTAAGTCTAGTAATTCACATGCTTTGACTAAGTCCTGCACTACTTCCATAGGGTTTCCATATAGCTCTTCAATATCTTCTTTGCTAACCCCTTTAAATCCATGTCCAACTGGGCTTTCATTTCTAAGCTTAATTAAATTTTCTAGTCTTTCTCCATTTAATATATCAACGACCTTTTCCATTCTTTTTGTTTTTTTAATATACCTATTTATATAGTTAGTCACCCCAGTTATTAGATTTCCATTATATATATTATACTTCTTTTTTAATGTATATAGAATATTTTTCTTAGATACCATATAACCGTGCATACTTACTTTATATTTTTTATTTTCCTTAGTGCTTACAAATATATATTTAAATAATGCTTCTTTTAATCTATATAACCTCCCCAAAAAATCAATATACTCTTCATTAACAATTTGTATCTTCATATTTTCTATAAGCTCTGATAATATGTCTTCAGGTTCTCCATTTTCTAGATTTTCTAGGTTAGAAATTAATCTTTTTATTTCTCTTCTACCTAACATCTCACTGCTCATATTATTTAAACTAATCGATGCTTTTTTAAAATCAAAGTTTATAGCATACTTAGAAGATTCCATTAATAGATATAAATCTCCTTCGACTATACCAACTTCTTCTAAAACATCAATTACTGCATCATAATCATATCTTTGTAAAAATTTATATATAACATACTCTTTACTTTTATCTAATGGATTCATATTTTCCTCCTAGTTGTATCTCTTTTTTAATACACATATGTTTATTATTAAACTAGAAGGTTTATATTATGTAAAAAAGCTCATATTAAATATATATGAAGACTTTTTTGAAGCACATATATAAAAATTATATCTAACTATAAATTTAATATAAGTTTATCTACATATGTACTATAAAAAGGTACTAAGTTATAACTTAGTACCTTTTTATAGTTATTTTAGTATTTTATTCTAAGCCCTTTTGGATAGTGGTTCTTTAATACTCCATTAGATTCTTTTCCCCATCCTAGTGGTATATTTTCTACTGTTACTAATACCCATCCTCTACTTTGTCCTGTATTTATAGTATTTCCTCTTAAATAATTTAATACTTCTTCATCTTGTATTGATAAATTTTCTGTATACTTAACTTGATTTGGTTTTAAATAATGAGATAATGCATGTGATGGTTCAAACCTATTTTTCTTTAGTGTTCCCAAATGAAGTCCATATCTTAAAACTTTTAATTTTTTAGTTTCCGGGCTTTCTTCTGGCAATAAATATAAGTTTTCTCCTCTTATGTCAAATTTATTTCCTAATGACTCATTTAAAAATTTCTTTTCAAATTCTCTATAATCTTTTAATTCTTTATCTAATCTTTTAACTTTTAGTTCTTTAGTATTTGTGTCTTCTTCTTCATTTTTTTGTATCTTGGCTACAAAATGACCTTCTCCTTTTATCTTGTGAGGCCATAATCTTTCCATATCTATAAGCTTAGCATTTTCATATTCTTCTATAAACTCATTTATAACTGTTTCATTTTCTTCCTTTGCAAATGTACATGTTGAGTATACTAACGTACCTCCATTTTTAAGCATCTCATATCCATCTCTTATTATTTCTCTTTGGATAGATTGACATTCTAATACTTTTGCATAACTCCAATCACTTATAGCAACTTCATCTTTTCTAAACATTCCTTGCCCAGAACAAGGAGCATCTATTACTATTTTATCAAAATATCCTCTAAATACCTTCTTTAGGTTATTTGAGTCTGTATTTGTTATTATACAGTTTTTAGCTCCAAATCTTTCTAAATTCTCTCCTAATGCCTTTATTCTTGTTGGGTTTATTTCATTTGATACTAATAACCCTGTATTGTTTAATTTTGATAGTATGTATGTTGATTTACCTCCTGGAGCAGCACACATATCTAGAATTTTTTCACCTTCTTTAACATCTAACTTTGGTACTACGCTCATAGCTGATGGTTCTTGTAAATAATATGCTCCAGCTTCATGTAGAGGATTTTTACCCGGTCTGTCTATATCTTCATCATAGTAAAATCCTTCATCTACCCAAGGTATTTGTTCTAGCTTAAATAAATCTAATTTATCTAAATCATTTTTACTTATTTTTAATGTATTAACTCTAAGACCAGTAGTTTTTTTATCATCATATGTTTTTATAAATTCATCATACTCATCTTTTAGTATTTCCTTCATATCACTTAAAAATCTTTCAGGTAACTTTGTCAATTCTTATCGTCCTTCCTAATTCTCTTTTTTCTTCTTTTAAATCTATTCTTTGAATTGATTATATATTTGTCTAACTTATCTAGGTTTAATTTGCCTAAAAAAAGCACATAAACCACAAACAATATAATAGACCATCTATACTCTATCATCAATATAAAATCAAAAACTCCATGTATTAAAATTGGTATTAATACAGATAGTATTAAATATTCTCTTTTTTTAAATTTGTCCGTACTAAATTTATATTTAGATATATAATATCCCATAGTTATTGCAAATAACATATGAGCTGGTACGGATATTATTGCTCTAATAAGTCCAACCTGTATAACTGTACTTTGATCTTCTTTTAGTATATATAACAAGTTTTCTAATGTTGCAAATCCTAATGACAAAAACACAGAATAAATAATTCCATCTAATTCTTCATTAAAATATCTTTCTTTTAAAAGATTTGGAATCAATACAAATGCCTTTAATCCTTCCTCTGTCATACCTGCTACTATAAAAGATATGTATATGATACTTGTATATCCTGTTAATATATTTAACTTCAATAATATAAACTCTATAATAAGGGCAATTACTCCCATAAATACTCCTAATAAAAAAAACTTAACTAACCTATTTATAGGTTCTTTATCATATTTATCTTTTAGGTATATCCAAAATATATAAGCTATAGTTGGTGCTATAGCTAATGTAAATATATTTAAACTCATGTAATCACTTCTTTCTTTTTTATATAATCTATATTATTTCCATTTTCCTTAACAAAATAAGATGTTTATTCATACTATAAAATAATAAGATACTATTTTTAAGGGGTGATTGCATGCAAGATGGTTTCTTAACGGTTAGCGTTATAGACAACAATACTAATCAACCAATAGAAAATGCTACAGTTAATATATACTCTATTCCTGATTCAGGGCAGAGTTCAGTTAAAGTTTACGAGAACTTAAAAACAGACTCTTCTGGTCAAGTTACAGATTTAGCTCTAAATGCTCCAGATGTCAGTTATTCACTAGATCCTTCATCACCTATAAGACCATATAGCATTTATACTGTTGAAGTATCTAAAGATGGTTATGAGACAATTTTAATAGATGGTACACAAATCTTAGCCACTATAGAAGCTCGACAAACAGTTCCTGTTACTTTAAAAACTAGATCTAGAAATTCTTATTCAAGACAAAATGAACAAGTGTTTGATATTCCAGACCATACTCTATATGGAGATTATCCACCTAAAATTCCTGAAAGTAGTTTAAAGCCTCTACCACCTCCTACTGGATTTGTTGTTCTTGATAATCCAGTAGTTCCAGAATTTATAGTAGTTCATGATGGAATGCCCGAAGATACTTCAGCTCCTAACTATTGGATACCATTTAAAGACTATATAAAAAATGTAGCTTCTTCTGAAATATATTCTACGTGGCCTGAACAAACTATTTATGCTAATGTAATAGCTATAGTTTCATTCACTTTAAATAGAGTATTTACTGAATGGTACAGAAATAAAGGCTATAGCTATACTATTACCTCTACTACTGCTTTTGATCATAAATTTATTAATAATAGAAACTTCTTTGACACTATTAATGTTGTAGTTGATGATGTATTTAATACTTTTATAAAAAGACCACCTACCTCTAGACAGCCTCTTTTAGCTCAATATTGTGATGGTGTAAAATCTCAATGCCCAAATCAAATGACTCAATGGGGAAGTAAATATCTTGGAGATGAAGGTAAAGACTATGAAAGTATATTAAGATCATTTTATGGTGAGCAAATAATATTTGAAAAAGCACCTATCGTAAGTGGTGTTCCTGTATCTTTCCCTGGTGAAATTTTACAAATAGGTTCTAATAATAACTATGTTAAAACTATTCAAAACCAACTTAATGCAATCTCTAATTCATACCCTCTAATACCTAAAGTTAAAGAGGATGGTATTTTTGGAGAATCTACTGCCGAGGCTGTTAAAGTATTTCAAGGAATTTTTGGCCTACCTAAAAGTGGTATTGTTGATTTTAAGACATGGTACGAAATTTCTAGAATATATGTAGCTGTAACTAAAATAGCTTCTTTAAATCCTACAATATAGATATAAAATATATTTCCAAATAACAAAAGCTTTACTGCTTATAATCTAATTTTTATTAGATATAAATAGTAAAGCTTTTTAGTATTATTTATTTTAGTATCTCTAAGTATTCTTCTTTTAACATGTGACTTATTATACTATTATTTATTTTAAACTCTGGTATACCTGCTGCAAATGGTGCAATTTTATATAAATCAAAATAAACAACTATATTATTGTCATCTATATAAAACTTATTGTCTTTTTCTATTGATTCAAATTGATATACACCTTCATACTCCTTATTATTTTTAACTAACTCTTCTATTTGCCTTCTAATTTCATTGTTTATTACTTTTATATAATCTGATTTTGGCTTAAATAAATCGCTTAATTTTAATATTTTTCCATTTCTCATGTCTATATTATAACTTATATCTTCATAGTCTTCATGAGCTCCTCCACTATATTGATTGTAAGTTACTTTTATACTTAGTATATTATCACTATTTTTTTTAACTTCATAATCCACATTTGCTACAAATTTATCTTCTGATACATCAACATTATCTAGATAGTTTTTAGCACTCTCATAAACTTTATTATAAAAGTCCATTATATCTTTTCTTATTTTGTAATTTATTTTTTTGTCTATATCTTTATTTGAAGATATTATTATAGGGATATTTAATATACTATTTATATATTTATTATTTTGAGTAATAGTTTGTGTATCTACATTTGCAATTATATTTTTTGTATTTATTGACTTTACCTTGTTATTAAAAACATCATATGGGACTTTAAATTCATACTCTCTTGTCTTACCATTTTTATTTTGGTCCAATATTATTGATAATCCTCCGTCTACAATTATAAAATTAGTTTCCTTGTCTATAATTACTAGGTTTTTGTCTATATCTATTTTCTTTTCATCTATAGTCTTATTTATATAAGATTTTATTAATTCTTTATAGTTTTCATTTTCTCCTAAAAGATTATCTATATATATTCTTTGCCCTGTCTTTAAGTCAAAAATATAACTTTCTTTGTTAGTCGAAAATTTATTTTTTCCAATTTTAGTTTCTTTCACTATAACTATATTGATTACATCTTTACTTTGAAACGCTAAATTATATTCTAATAATATACTAGTTTTTTGTTTATCATTTTGTAATTCTATATCTTGCCTTTTATGATTTATATAACTATTTATATTATTTCTGATAAAAGAATTAATGTATCTTTCAGCATTTTTATTATCACAATATAATTTAGGCATTCTAACTATTATTGATAAATTTTTATATTCTATTTTACTTCTTTCTTCAGTAACTTTCACTGTTTTTATACTATCTACTATGTTAGCTTTTACTTTACTTGATATATTTACTAACTCAGTATTATATAAAAGTATTAAAGATAGTACTGTTATACATATTGATGCTACAAATACTCTTATATTTCTTCTTTTATTCATTTATAATTCCTCCAAAACATAATTGCATTACTATGTTTTGAATTTATTATATTTTTATTCTACTAAAAACTTTTTAATTTTGATTTATTTGCCATCGCGAGTATAAGTCCTAGTGCTATAGATGCAAATGCAGACACTATAACTTGATATTGTGGTTCAAATAAAAATACAATCGTATGGCAAGGTATCCAGAAAAATGGTATGGTTTTTAATACTGTAAAATCAATATATGTATACCAGTCAATTTTATTTGTTATATCTCTAAGACTTACTCTTCCTCCATTTTTATAATGTCTTATATCTATGTACGTATCTGTACACTTATGAAATAAAAATACTGCTGGTGATTGTAATATATTCATAATCGCACTTGTCAAAAATGCATGTGCAAAAATAGACTCTTTAAAAGGAAGCTTTCCTACCTCTTGAGCAGCTTCTACACCCTTAGAGAATACTGGCAATCCTAATGTTATAACAATGCCTATTACACCCCAAACTATCGCTCTAAACATAATTCCATTTGGCTGCTTCCAGTACCCATAACTTATTCTTATACCTAGTAACTCTCCCATTGTAGCTAAGACCGCAAATTTAATAAATCCACTTATATATGGATACTCTCCTGTTACAGTAATGAATAAATCCCTACTAACTGGTATAACTAATATAAGTATCCAGATAATAAGAATTCCTCCCCATATAAAATCCCCTTTTTTCATTAATGTCCCCCCTTGATATACTTTACATTTACTTAGTATATTTTCTTCATTAAGTATTAATACTCCTTTAATTTACACAATTTGCTATATCATAATTTGAGTATATTAATACAAATTAATATATATTTAAAAATTTATGACAAACTATCTTAAATAATATAAGCAGTATACTTTTTATAAAATACAAAAGAGTATTGAATTAAATTCAATACTCTTTTGTATTAAAAAATATTTTACTTACTTTCTAATTTTTCGTATAAATCTATAAACTCTTCTGCTAACTGCTGAAAATTCATGGCATTCATTAAGTGGTCTTGTGCATGAACTAATAAAACACTTACTTCTGTTTTATTTCCACTAGCCTCACCTTGTATAAGCTCTGTTTGGAATCTATGAGCCTTAGTTATTACTTCCTTAGAATTTTTCATAGTTTCTCTTGCTGCTTCTATATTCCCCTTTTTAGCTTCAGATATTGCTTCAAAAGCTAATCCTTTTGCATCCCCTGCATATCCTATTATGCCAAATGATATTTCAAATATTTTTTCATCCATTTTAAAAACCTCCTAAATGTCCCTATAACTACTTAACTCAAAGTTATCATTTAAATACTTTTTAACTTCCTCTGATGTCAATATCTCATGCTCTCTTGTTCTTTGCATCGCATAAGATGTAGAGTTTAAAATATATTCATCTAAATATGCTGGATGAGTCATTATATCTAAAGTGTCATATTCTTTTAAAGTATTTATATTCTTCTTAAAGTAATCAATTTCTACATTATCACTATAAAAAGTATCTAACATAGGTACTACTTTTGAGTATTCTAGATTATATTCAAATCCACCTCTTATTGGTAGATTGTATTTTTCTATTATTCTTTCAATAACTGGCTGTAATTTCTTTAAAGTATGAACATGGTGATGACTATCAAGATGAGAAATTTCAGTGTATTTCTTTACTTTTTCTATCTGAGCACAAAGTTCTTCATAAATTTCATCTAAATTCATCTTATCTATTACATCATTAGTGATTCGCTTAAAAAATTTTCCATTTTCATCTACTAGGCTTTCCAAATTAGAAAGTACTGGTTTATTACAACTAATAGTCATATGGACTCCACATGCTAAACCTGGATTTTCCTTTAAAAGTTTCATAGCATGTTCAAATCCTGGCATATTAGCCATAACTGTTGTAGATTTTACTACACCTTCTTTATATGCTGATATTATCCCATAATTTACAGCTTTACAATATCCAAAATCATCTGCATTTACTATAAGTTTAGTCATAAATTTCACCTACTTATTAAATTGAGGTAAGTACTCTTTATGAGCCTCTAACATCTCATCTAATATAATTTTTGCTAAATCATCTGAAGGTATTAATGGATTTATACAAAGTGCTAATAATGCACTTTCATAATCTCCATATACAGCTGCTTTGGCTGCTAGTATTTCAAAAGTTTTTATATCACTTACTAAACCATCAGTACACTGCGGAAGATATCCCATTGATAAAGGTTTTGGTCCTTCGCTAGTTATTACACTACTAACTTCAACAGCTTGATCATCTCTAAAGTTTCTTATAGCTCCATTATTTAATGTATTAACTACTTGTATATCTCTTTTATCATTGTATATAGAACTTATTAAGTTACAAGCTGCATCACTATAATATGCTCCTCCCCTTTTCTCAAGTTGAGGTGGTTTTACATCTAAGCTTTTATCTTTATAAAGTTCAAATAATTGCTCTTCCAATTCTTTAACAACTTGACCTCTTGCCTTACCCTTTTTAAATTCTTCTAATTCTTCATCTAACATTTCTTTAGTTTTATAATAATATCTATGGTATGGACAAGGTATAGCACCTAATGCTTTAACAAACTCTGAATTAAAATCTATTGCCTTTATATTTTCCATACTTATTTTAGAACTTACAAACTTATCTATTGCTTCCTTTGTAACATCTTTGCCATCCAGAATAACATTAAGCCCATATACCATATGATTAAGTCCAGCAAAATCCATATATATTCTATCATTTTCTACTCCAAATAGCTTTGCAACTCCATTTCTAACACCTATAGGAACATTACATAATCCTATATAATTTTTGAAGTTTGTGTATTTAAATACTGCTTCACTTATTACACCTGTTGGATTTGTAAAATTTATTAACCATGCATTTGGGCATAATTCTTCTATATCTTTTATTATATCTAGTATAACTGGTACAGTTCGAAGGGCTTTAAATAGCCCTCCTGCACCATTAGTTTCTTGACCTATTACTCCATGTGATAAAGGGATACTTTCATCTTTTATTCTAGCATCTAATAATCCAACTCT
This sequence comes from Romboutsia sp. 1001713B170131_170501_G6, assembly GCF_015668195.1. Classification (NCBI taxonomy): domain Bacteria; kingdom Bacillati; phylum Bacillota; class Clostridia; order Peptostreptococcales; family Peptostreptococcaceae; genus Romboutsia; species Romboutsia sp. 1001713B170131_170501_G6. Next base: position 30,306 of record NZ_JADPFC010000005.1, on the reverse strand, counting down.
TAACTGAGTTGTCACAAAATCTGCACCTTTTAAAGCTTCTCTTCTATTTAATGTAAGATTAATTTTAATGTCTAATCCAGATTTTTTAATCATTCTCTTGGCAAGATTACCTACTATTTCTAACTTTTCTTTCCCTGCCTCTATATCTACAAGCCATAGTTCTTTAACTGGTAGCTCACTATATCTTTTTATAAATCCTTCTATTAATTCAGGAGTATAACTTGACCCTCCCCCTATTGTAACTATCTTAAGACCTTTTTTCATAATTTTCTACCACCCAATCTCTATGATTCTTAACTAACCTTGTTGTTTTGCTAATCTTTTTTTTGCCATTCTTTCATCTGCAACTACAAATGGTAAATATACAACAATAGATATTATTAAGTTAACTGCTGCTAATGCTCCACCAGTCCAATGCCCCGTAGCCATTATTCCACTAAATATTGGAGGAGTTATCCAAGGAATTTTTGCCATTAAAACTGGTGCTACCATTCCGCTCGATATAGCTAAGTATGAAGTTATTGTACATAATACTGGCGCTAGTACAAATGGAATCATGTATATTGGATTTAATACTATTGGCATACCAAATATCATAGGCTCACTTATATTGAAACATGCTGGTGGTCCACCTAAAGCTATCATTTCTTTACGTCTTCTACCCGCTATTATTAATGCTATTATTAACCCAAGTATCATCCCCGAACCACCTAAGTATACAAATGCATCTAAAAATGCTCCTGCAAATACATGGTAACCTTCTGTTGCTCCTGCTGACGCTAACTCAGCATTTTTACCTCCTAATTCCATTAATATTGGCTCTACTGCAGGAAGTGCTATGTTTGCACCATGTAATCCAAATATCCATAGAACATGGATAAACAATACTGTAAACACAGCCCCTCCTAAAGAGTCAGCCATACCAGTTAAAGGTTTCGCTAAATATGTTGATAATAAATCATTTATAAATAATCCGTTTGATAAAAGTTTTACTATTATACCTATTATACCTATTACAAATAACGCTATTACTCCTGGTAATAATTTTGCAAATGATCTAGAAACTGCTGGTGGTACACCATCTGGCATCTTTATAGTTAACCAAGTTACTTTAGATAATCTTACATAAATTTCTGTTGTTACTATTGCTACTACCATAGCAGTAAATAGTGCATTAGTTGACACATAACCCCAAGGTACAAACCCCCATCCTGAAACTGCCTCTCCTGCTTCAGTTACTATGTCTGCAGTTTGAGGAGATAACACTAAAAATCCACATAATGCTAGAAGTCCTGCTTGTAAACCATTTGCTTCATATGATTTTGCTAAGGAATATGCTACTGATACAGCTAAAAATAATGACATCATTGCAAGTGACCCCCACCATAAGTCACCTCCCAATGTAAATATTTGTTGACCAACTGTAGTGTTAGCTAACATATCTTGGTAAGGTTTTAATGGTAAGTTCTTTATAAGTGATCCAAATGCTCCAACCATAGTTACTGGTATCATAGCAATGAAACCATCTCTTATTGCTACTAAGTGTCTTTGTGAGCCAACCTTAGATGCTATTGGAACTAAATGTCTTTCCATAAAGTTCATTAATACTTCCATTTTGATTATCCCCCTTTTTAATTTACTTTGAATTATATAATTCCATTGCTCTATCTAATACGGCTTTACCATTACATGTTCCATAGTGCATCATATTTATAACCTCTACTGGTACATTGTGTGGTTTAGCCATCTCTGTCGCTTTACCTAATATATATCTAACCTGTGGTCCTAATAATAAAACGTCACAATTTCCTATTTCTTTGTCTAAGTTGACTTCTGATATAGCCCATATTTCTGCTTCTATATCTTTTTCCTTCGCTGCAGCCTCCATTTTTGTAACTAATAAACTAGTTGACATCCCCGCTGAACAAGCTAACATTATTTTTATCATTTTTTGTACCTCCCCAAAATATATTTTATTAAATTTTAAATGTCTATACATTTATTATATATTAAATGTATAGACATTTCAAGAAAACATTTTCACATCCTATGTATTTTTATTTAGATATAGCATTAACGGTTAAAGTATAACCATAATGATATGTATGAGAGTATTCAAATGCTTCACCGTTATCAAGTCTGCAAACTTGCTTTATATATAATAATGGTTCTTTTCTATCTAATTTTAGATTTTCTTCTAACTCATCATTAGATATAACAGCCTCTACTTCTCTTTCTGATATAGCTATCTTACGGCCACTAACTTCCTCAACATATTCATATAAGGAACCCATGCAATGAGTTTCATTTATATTTGGAAATAGTTTATCTGGCATATATGTAATCATATACGATAATCTTTTATCATTTGCTAATCTAACTCTCTTTATCTCCCAAACATAATCACCTTCATTTATATTTAGCTTTTCAGATATTTCATCATCTGATTCTATTTTTTCTAAACTAACCAATATACTTGACACTTTATACCCTTTGCTATTCATCTCTTTTGTAAACCCACTTATAGAAGATATATTGTCATATACCTTACTTCCTAAAACTATACTGCCTATTCCCCTCCTCCTTGCTATATATCCTTCCTTAACTAAATTATTAAGTGCTGATCTAACAGTCATTCTTGTTACATTAAACTCTTCGCATAATTGATGTTCTGATGGTATTAAATCTCCTTGATTTAATTTTCCTGAATTAATTAATTCTTTTACATAGTTCTCTATTACTTTATATATAGGTTGACCCATAATTTTCCTCCTTTGACATTAAGCCTGAATTTGTTACCTATTTAGTTGTATATACATTTAATAATATATTAATTTGTAATTTTTATAAACTCCTTTGAGGTAATTTTTATGATAATACTCCTTTATTATATCTTTTATATAGTCTTTGATTAATATTTAAAGTCAAATTATCCAAAGTATACAAAATTTTTAATTTCTTTACACTCAAAATAAGACCACCTAAATTTATAGGTAGCCTTATTATATAATCTATATTAAGCTTTTTTTAACTTAACAACAGTTTCAACATGTGGTGTATTTGGGAACATATCCATACATTTAACTAATTCTACTTCATATCCGTAGTTTTTAAATTCAACTAAATCTAGTACTAAAGTTTTTGGATTACAAGATATATATATTATTTCTTTAGAGTCAAATCCACATATATCTCTTATAGCATCCTTGTGTACACCTGGTCTTGGTGGATCAACTATTATTAAATCTGGCTTTTCTTTTAATTTATTTACTGTTTTAGCAACATCTCCTGCTATAAATTCACAGTTTGTTAAACCGTTTAATTTTGCATTTTGATTAGCAGCTACTACAGCTTCTTCTATTATTTCTATACCATAAACTTTCTTAGCAGCTCCTGCCATAACTTGTCCTATAGTACCAGTACCACTATATAAATCAAATACTACTTTATCGCTATGGTCTCCAACAAATTCTCTAGCTATAGAGTAAAGTTCTTCTGCTCCTTTAGTATTTGTTTGGAAGAATGAGAATGGAGATATTTTGAATTTTAACCCTAATATTTCTTCTTGTATATAATCTCTTCCATGAAGAACTCTTAATTCATCACAGTTTACTGCATCTGCTAGTCCATCATTTATAGTGTGTAATATACTTACTAATTCTGCGTCTAAACCTAAATTTAAAAGCATGTTTTTATACTCAGTCATATCAAAGTCTAATTGAGAAGATGTAACTATATTCACCATCATTTCTTTGGTGTTTATACCTTTTCTAACTACAAGGTTTCTTAAATATCCTTTGTGGTTGAATGTTCTGTAGTATGGTATTTGCTTTTCATTGAAGTACTCTACTGTTGAAGTTAGTATCTTTATGAAATCTTGATCTACTAAGTAACATCCATCAACAGTTATTATGTCTATATGCTTTCCTTTTTTATGAAGTCCTAAAGATAGTGGACCATCTTTCATTTCATCACCGAAAGTATACTCCATTTTATTTCTGTACATTCTTTGCTCAGGACTTCCTTGTATTCCTAAGAATTTAAATCCAAATAACTCTTGTTGTAAGAATAAATCCATTACTTGTCTTTCTTTTATTTGAAGTTGCTTTTCATAAGGAACTGATAATATACTACATCCCCCACATTGATTGAAATGTTTACATGGCTCTTCTGTTTCTAGCGGTGAGTTTTCTAGAAGTTCTAGCATTTTAACTTCAGCTTTTTTGCTTCTAGCTTTTTGAACTATTGCTTTAACTTTTTGTCCAGTTATTCCGCCCTTCATATATACATCTTTACCATCATATAAACTTACAGAAGTTCCACCGAACTCCATTTTATCTATTTCAAATTCTATTATGTCTCTTCTTTTCACTAAAACTACCTCCGCTCAATTATTATCTTTCTTCTAATAATTTTATTTCCTCTTCTGTTAATTCTCTATACTCTCCTAGCTCTAGATTTTTATCTAGCACTAATTTTCCCATAGACAGTCTTTTTAAGTATACTACTTTTTTACCTACACTCTCAAACATTCTTTTAACTTGGTGGAATTTTCCTTCATGTATAGTAAGTTCTATTTCTGATATTTCACCACTCTTTAATATTTTAAGTTGTGACGGCATAGTTTCATATCCATCATCAAGCATAACTCCTTTTGAGAAAGCAACTATATCTTCTTCTGTTACAATTCCTTCTATTTTAGCATAGTAAGTTTTTGGTACATGCTTTTTTGGTGATAATACCCTATGTGCAAGTTGTCCATCATTTGTTAATACCAATAGCCCTTCCGTATCTTTATCTAATCTACCTACTGGAAATGGTTCAAAAACATAGTATGATGAATCTATTAAGTCTAATACTATTGGGTCATGCTTATCAAAAGTTGCCGATATATATCCGTCTGGTTTATTTAACATTATGTACACAAATTCTCTATAGTTTACTTCTTCTCCATTAAAAAGTATTTTATCATTTTCTGGGTCAACTTGAATCCCTGGATTATTTATATTTTTTCCATTTACAGATATCATACCTTGCTTACAGTATTTTTTTATTTCCGCTCTACTACCATATCCAATATTAGAAAGTATTTTATCTATACGTAATTTTTTAGCCATTAAAAATGTTCTCCATTTTCATAGTATTTTTCCTTTTCAAAAACAGTAAATGCTAAATCCATACTTTCTACTTTTAATCCATCTCTTATACTATTTGTTATTATTTTAGCTACTGTGTCTTGAACTTCTTGTCCTCTATCAAACCAAGCTACTTCCACAAATGGATATACATCTGCTATTTTTCCATCTCTTATAGCTACAGATTTTATACATTCTATTTCAAAGTAATCTCTAGGGCATTTTACTGCTTCCACTAATTTATCTATCATATTTTCACTTATTTTACATATATCATTTTCATTTATACCTCTTACTTTTATTTGTGGCATATATAATTCCTCTCTTTTCTTTAAAATTTATTTAGTTATAGATATTATTATACTTTTAATTGCTAGTTATTACAATTTACTATGTACTTTTTTTGTATTAGGGTTATAATATTAATTGATGGGTAAATTTTATATTTGATTATTTTTAATAATTAATTGTATGGAGGGTTTATATATGTTAGTTTCAGCTAAAGACATGTTACAAAAAGCTAGAGAAGGAAAATACGCAGTAGGTCAATTTAACATAAATAACTTAGAATGGACTAAGGCAATATTATTAACTGCTCAGGAAAACAATTCTCCAGTTATATTAGGAGTATCTGAAGGTGCTGCTAAATATATGTGTGGTTTTAAAACTATAGTTAATATGGTTGAAGGAATGATGGAAGAATTAAATATAACTGTTCCAGTTGCTGTTCATTTAGACCACGGAAGCTACGATGGAGCTAAAAAAGCTATGGAAGCTGGTTTCTCTTCAATAATGTTTGATGGTTCTCACTATCCAATCGAAGAAAATATAGCTAAGACTAAAGAAATGGTTGAATTAGCTCATGCTAAAGGTCTTTCTTTAGAAGCAGAAGTTGGTTCTATAGGTGGAGAAGAAGATGGTGTTGTTGGTGCTGGTGAAGTTGCAGATCCAGCTGAATGTAAATTAATAGCAGATTTAGGAATAGATATGCTAGCTGCTGGTATAGGTAATATACATGGTAAATATCCAGAAAATTGGGCTGGATTAAACTTTGATGCTTTAGCTGCTATAAATAATGCTACAGGAAACATGCCATTAGTATTACACGGAGGAACTGGTATACCTGCTGAAATGATACAAAAAGCTATATCATTAGGTGTTTCTAAAATAAACGTTAATACTGAGTGCCAATTAGCATTTGCTGATGCTACTCGTAAGTATATAGAAGCTGGTAAAGACTTAGAAGGTAAAGGATTTGACCCTCGTAAGCTTTTAGCTCCAGGGTTTGAAGCTATAAAAACTACTGTTAAAGAAAAAATGGAATTATTCGGATCAATAAATAAAGCTTAATTCCTTTTAAAAATTAAATAAAAAAGAGCATCTTTATATAAAGATGCTCTTTTTTATTTCTATATTAGCCTTTTATATTATTTATAATTTTTAGCTATAGAATTTTGATGCTCCCACTAACTGTCTTTTTCCTACTATTTTAGATAGGTTAGCTAATGATGCTATTTTTATATCCTTAAAGCTAACTAAAAATACAAATTTAAAATCTGTAAAAGATTCGTCTATATTATAAATATCAAAGAAACATCTTACATTATCAAATAAATATTTATCCTGAAGTTCTTCTTCAATCTCATCTGTAGCATCCTTTAAATATGCTCTTACATCTTCAAATAATACTTGGAAATAACTTTCGTCTAAGTCTTCTCCTATTTCATCTAACACATCTTCTATGTCTTGCATATTAAATACATCTTGAGATAGTTTGCAGTCAAATGCCATTATATTATCTTGATTAATTGTGTTTGATATATCTCTTATATATTCTATATCTGGTCTTATTTTGATGATTTCTTTAACATCATTGCTATTTATACTTATATTGCCTTTTCGATTTTCTACTTTTAATTCGACCATAAGACCACCTCCCCCTATAGAATTGCTATGTTTACTTATACAATTCTATGAATTTATCTATGTCTTTCCAAGTGTCTACTCTTGTTATATTATCATGTTCAACACCTTGATTGTAGTTGGTATTTATTAGTAATATTTTCATACCTTCATTTGCAAGCTGCATTGCATTTGATGGATTATCTTCTATAAATATATTGCATTCTAATTCTTTAGCCTTAGCTATTTTATCGTGACTACCTAATAAATGAACATCTATATCAGAAAATCCTTTATTGTTTAACCATCTTGTAGTTATCTCTGTAAGACTTTTATCTCTTGCTGTTACAAAATATAAGTTGTGACTATTAGCTAACCACTTCTCTATAACATCCTTAGCATATTCTACTATTTCTGCTTCTTCATAAGAATGCATACAGCTACTATGGAATTTATTTAATATTTCGTCCATAGTGTCACCATATAGTTGTTCCCAATTATAAGTTACACATTCTTCTTCTTTTATATTTTTATTGTATATTTCATTTAAGTACGGAATAAAATGATATGGACTTGTTATAGTTCCATCTATATCTATACATATATTTAATCTTCCCATACATACCTCCTGGTTAACGTTATAATCGAAAATTATATCATATGTTATATTATAAATCAAAATTTATACATTATAGTATATTTATATAGTAACAAAAGCTTATCATAAAAGATAAGCTTTTCTTATTTAATATTTAGATTTAGGTTATCTATTCTCTCCTTAAAATTTGCTATATGCTCATCGGATAAGTTTAAATACTCTGTTATTTTTCCAATATATTTTGGATTCTTACTTTCTACTAAGTTTATAGATTCATTCATAGCCTTTTCCCTTAGCTCATAAGCCTTTTTAACATCATCTCTTGCGTTGCTTAATACCATAGTGTATTGTTCGTCTGAAAGACTAGGGATATCCATATTTTCATAAATTTCTATAACTTCTTTACATTTTTTGCTAGCATATTTTAAATCATTTTCTATAGTTGGTAATTTTTTTATACTTTCAGATATATTTTTTGTATAAGGCATACAATCCCTCATAGGAATTAATGCTTTTCTTTCTATATTATAAATTTCTTTTTTGAAATCACTTACTATTTCTTTATCAGTTTTTTTAATAACCTCTGCTTCTTTATCTTCCTCTAATTCTATTTCTTTTGGCTCTAATGATACTTCTTTTGATTTCTCTTCTTTGCTTTCATATATTTCACTGTCTTGCTTATCTACCTCATAAACTTTATCCATATTCTCTTCTTTATCTTCATTATCCTTATATTCGTATGGCTCATCATTAACATAACTGTAATAGTATATAGCTTCTCTGATTTTATTTAACCCACTCATATAAAGATTTGTTGCTACTATCATCGTAACTAGTACAACATAAATACTACTATATATATACGCTCTTCTCAAATTTTTGTAATTTCTAAATAATATTATCAAGGGGATAAGATACAAAAATAAGAAAACTAATATCCATCTCATTATTAACATCTCCTTCTTTTGTATATTTAAACAAAAATCCCCCAATTTTCAAGTTCTAACCATATATAATAGTATTTACAATTTTAAGATTCTTAATCTAATATTTTGATTAATTTAAAATCAGTGTAATCACAAGATGCTAATATATATTCAATTCCATTTCTTATACCTCTTAATCCCATCTTAAATGATTCTTTTCCATGCAAGTGTCCATATATAACTTTTTCAACTTTATATTCTTCATATAATTTAGTGAATAATGATTCTTCAAGTTTATCATTAGTAGGAGGATAGTGGGTTATAACTATAAACTTAGTATGCCCTTTCTTCTTAGCAGCTTCTAAAGATATTCTTATCCTATTTTCTTCTCTCTTATATATTTTGGCATCATTTTCATCAAACTTAAAATCATTAGGACATATCCATCCTCTTCCTCCACAAATAGCATAATCTTTGTATTCATAGAAATTAGTTTGTAAAAAGTTCATATTATCATACTGCTTATTTAATGCTGTTACAGTAGTCCACCAATAATCATGGTTACCTTTTATAAATATTTTTTCCCCCGGTAAATTATCTATTATATCTAAATCACTTCTTGCCTCGTCTAGATTTATTCCCCAAGAAGTATCTCCTAACACTAATACTAAATCTTCATCACTTACTTTCTCTTTCCAGTCTTCTATTATCTTTTCCTCATGACCTATCCAATTCTTTCCGAAAACATCCATAGGCTTATCTACTGATGTTGAAAAGTGTAAATCTCCTATTGCATATAAGTTCATGTCTATTTTCCTTTCTTATGTAACTTTTCTTATATATTCTATATTAATATCTATAGTTTAAATTTAAATTCAATTACTATACTATTATATAAAGAAAGTTATCCATGAATATGGATAACCTCTATCTCACTTTATTATTGTTATTGTAAAATTCTAATAAATTATCTATCTCACTTTGAAGATGTAATATCTCTTCTATGTCTTGTTCATTGTCTATTTTATCTAGTCTTCTTTGATATACAAGTGCTTTATGTGTTTCTCCTAGATTGTATAATTCTTGAATCTTACTAAGTACATCCCTTACTGTAACCGATTTTACCTGGCACATAACTTGAGCTTTCATTATATCTTCTCTTATCTCGCTCATTTCTTGGTCTAGTAAGAATGCTGCATCAGATGCTCTTCTTAATCTAACTGCTAATTCTTCTGGTATGTAATGTTCATATTTATATTTTAAAGAATGTTCTATAGTTGCCCAAAAGTTCATAGCTAAAGTTCTTATTTGTATTTCACATAATATTTCTTTTGAACCTGCTATTGTATTTATAGGATATTTTATTATAACATGATAACTTCTATATCCACTATCCTTAAAGTTCTTTATATAATCTTTTGCATATACTATACTCATATCACATCTATTTTGTATAAGTTCTACTACTGTATATATATCTTCTACGAATTTACACATTATTCTTATACCTGCAATATCTTCCATCTCGTCTTCTATATCTTCAATTCCTAGACGCTTTGATTTAGATATTATAGAAGCTATTTTTTTAGTCCTTCCTGTTACAAACTCTATAGGACAGTATTCTCCTTTTGCTAAGAATTCTTTTCTTATATTCTTAAATTTAACTTTTAATTCTTCTACGGCATGGTCATAAGGTGTTAGTATTTCATCCCATTTTTCAAATTCCATCGTACTCACCCTTTATCTTATTTTGAGTCTTTTTAACATATCTATTTTAGCATAATTTATTTTTTTTTGGTACAATAAAGCAATTCTCCATCATTTAATATATAGTCTATTTCATCTAGATCAGCTAAATAGCTTATCATCGAAACTAGAGATGACTTAAAAAAATGATATTCTTTATAATTACACTTTAAATTATTATCCATTATAATTTTTTTTAATAATTCTTCTAGTTTTATTGGTGTATTTAAATCTTCTCTTACTTTATTTAAATACTTATCAATAGCATTTAAATGCATTTCTATTATAAACTCAGAATCTTTTTTACTTATTACTTCTTTACTATGACCTAAGACTAAATAATCAAAATCTATATCTTTTAATTTCATTATTGAGTCTATTTCTTTCTTTATATCATACAAAAATAAGAAATCATACTTTTTGAGCATATCTAATCCTATCAGAAGGTCACCAATAAATAAAACTTTATCTTTAGTTAATATTCCTATACTTCCTTCAGTATGTCCCTTTAAATCTATTATTTCAAATTCTTCATTATTTAATAACAGATTTCCTTCTTTTGCTATTTTATCTACTTTTATTTCATCTAATGATTTATTTTTTAATTTATCTACAAAAAATCTATTATATTTACCACCCATTATATATTTACCAAATAGATAAGGCTTTTCTATATATAATTTAGCTTCCTCTGATGATAATATACAAATATCATTATAATACTCTTTGAATTGGTTACACGCCCCATAATGGTCATCATGCTCATGTGTATTTATTATAAAATCTACCTTAATACTTTTTTCTTCTAGCATATTTATAATTCTCTTAGGTCTTGAACCAACTAGCCCAGGATCTATTACCAAAGCTTTATTATCATCAAAAATATAAACACCAGTATTGGTTCCGCCCTTTATATAAAATGTGTTTCCTTTTATTTTTTTAAGCTCCATGTAATCACCTAATTATAATAGTATCTTTTTTAATCTTTTTAACGCTATCTCTCTTACATCTTCATCTTTTGATAATCTTATTTTTATATTGTAAGCAGTATCATCTTTTAATAAAGCTTCTATAAAATATTCAACTATACCTCTATCTTTAAAATCTATATCTATAATTCCTTTAGAATATAACTTAGAGTCTAGTATCATTAGCTCATCTGCAAAGCTTAATCTAGTCGATTTATTTAAATATCCGTTTTGAGGTTTAAAATCCTCACAGTATTTAATTTTGTAATTAACAACTTCTTCACTTATATCAAACCCATACTTTGATTTCATAAGCTCACTATATTCTCTATTCCTTGTAGTTATATTTGATAAGTTTTTATTATAATCCTCTTTTTTCCAATGGCCAAAAATTCTACAATTTAGTGGTCTAACTTCATATATTAAACATCTGTTATTTTCATCTTTAAATGGACATGCACTTTTTTTAGTAAATTCTAAAAAATAGTAGTCTATAATTTTACTTAAACTTGTCTTTCTTAATTCATCTTTGTCTAATAAGTAGTTATATATATTAATAAATTCAATTAGATTTATACCTACTGATTCCATACAGCAATTACCACAGCCAGTACAATCTCCACTTGGTAGTGATTTGTAAGTATCATTTAACTTATCAAACAGTTTATTTTCCTTACAATAATTTATACAATTTAAAATATCATTTCTATTTATACTAGCCATTATTATTACTCCTTGTTATAATTATTAGGTTAATACAAAAACTTATTATATCACACTTTTTATTAGTGTGATACGAATTAGTTAAGTGAAGAAACATATTTACTTAAGAAATAAATTTTCAATTTAATATACAGGAGGTAATCATGACTAGATATACAAAAATAATAAACATGATGGATAGTTATTATACAAAGGATTATGAAAAACAAAAGAAAAATATAACTAAAGTTAGGGAAGTTAGAGAAGAAACAGTTAGAAAATTCTTCTTACAAGGTGACTGTGAAGTTCTAGTTGTACTAGAAGAAAGTGGTAGAGAAATTCTTATAGATGATTTTTCATCTGATGATGATATAAGAAAATACCTTGGCCCTAAGTTTATAAATAAGAAGAGATAGATTTAAAAATATTTTATAAATCTATGTATAGATTAAATTTATCTGTCCATAATAGTAATATAAAATTAAATATTTAACTCAATCTCCCCCAAATTAAGTCTTCGTTCCCCCAACGAAGGCTTTTTGTTTTTCAAAACATTTAACAAATATGTAGTTAGCCATCATTCTATGCTGTATAATATATAAAAAAACTTTCGCAGAAGAGGTTGTAAAATGGTAACTTTCGGTAAATTAAACTTAGATACAGACTTTGAGTACAGAGTCATAAGAGAAGAAGAAAATGATTTAGACTTATTTATAGACTTAAACTATCGTAGCTTAGATATTAAACTAGAAGATACAAATTTCTTTAATTCAAGAGTACAATTTCCATTTGTTAGGTCTATTATATTAAGATTAAACAAAGAGAGCGATATTATTACTATTCATTTAATGAGAGACATTGATTTATTCTCTGCTTTTGCCAATTTTGAAATTAATATTTCTAATTCTATAATAAGTATAAAAAATGAATATGAAAAAGTTCTTATGTACAAGTCTATAAAATAAAGAGGGGGCCTTAATAGGCCCCTCTTTATTTTATATTTCAATTGTATTATTATATATTTTAATAGTCAATATATTTTCTGAATTCTCAAACTATTTATTTAATTTTCTTATCTCCATATATTGTCTTATATATTTCTACTAACTCTGATACTAGTGGTTGTCTTGGGTTAGCTGGAGTACATTGGTCATCAAAAGCATCTAATGCTAACTTTTCTATAGCTCCCATATATATTTTTTCTTCTATGCCACATTCTCTTATAGTCATTGGCATATTTAATTCTTTCATTAAGTTTCTTATAGCTTCTACTAAGCTCTTAACTCCTTCTTCTGTAGTGTTAGCTTTCAATCCTAACATCTTAGCTATTTCAGCATATTTCTTGTCTGCTACGAAAGATTTGTATCTTGGGAATGCAGCAAACTTAGTTGGCATAGATGCATTGTACTCTATTACATATGGTAATAATATAGCATTTGCTCTACCATGAGGTATATGGAATTCTGATCCTAACTTATGAGCTAATGAATGGTTAATTCCTAAGAATGCATTAGCAAATGCCATCCCTGCCATACAAGATGCATTGTGCATTTTTTCTCTAGCTTCTTTACCTTCTTGAGTATCTGCACCTTTATATGATTTTGGTAAATATTCAAATACCATTTGTATAGCTTTCATAGCTAAAGCATCTGTATAATCAGTTGCCATTACAGAAACATAAGCTTCTATAGCATGAGTTAATACGTCTAATCCTGTATCTGCAGTAACAGCAGCTGGTACAGACATTACAAATGTAGGATCTATTATAGCTACATCTGGAGTTAACTCGTAGTCAGCTAAAGGATATTTAATATTATTAACTTTATCAGTTATAACTGCGAAAGACGTAACTTCTGAACCAGTTCCTGAAGTAGTTGGTATAGCCACCATCTTAGCTTGTCTTCCTAATTTAGGGAATTTATATATTCTCTTTCTTATATCCATAAACTTAAGTCTTAAATCTTCAAAATCTGCTTCTGGGTTTTCGTAGAATAACCACATACCTTTAGCAGCATCCATTGCAGATCCTCCACCTAAAGCTATTATAGTATCTGGCTTGAATTTTCTCATAGCATCAGCACCATTTAATACTGTATCAACAGATGGATCTGGCTCTACATCAGAGAATACCTCTATCATAACTGGATTTCTTCTTTTTCTTAAATGATATTGTAATTTTTCAACATATCCTAATTGAACCATCATTCTATCAGTAACTATCATTACTCTCTCAACTTGTGGTAGTTTTTCTAAGTATTGTATAGAACCAACTTCATGATATATTCTTTCAGGTACTTTAAACCATTGCATATTTACTCTTCTCTTAGTAACTTTCTTAAGGTTTATTAAATTTACCGCTGATACATTATCTGTAGTTGAGTTGTTACCCATAGATCCACATCCTAGTGTTAATGATGGTGTATTCACGTTATATACATCTCCTATTGCTCCGAAAGTAGATGGCGCATTTACTAATAATCTTCCTGTTCTTACTCTTTCGCTAAACTTTAATATTATATCATCATTTTCTGAATGTATAACTGCTGAGTGACCTAATCCACCAAATTCAGTCATTTCTACACATCTTTGTATTCCTTCTTCAGCATTTTTAGCTTTTAAGCAAGCAAGTACAGGACTTAATTTTTCTTTTGATAGTGGGTAATCCACACCTACCCCTTCTATTTCAGCTACTAGCATTTTAGCATCTTTAGGCACTTCAAATCCTGCCATTTGAGCTATCTTGTAAGGACTTTGCCCAACTATATTAGGATTTAATGTTTTAGTTTCTGGATTTATAACTGTTTTTTCTAATAATTCTCTTTCTTTTTTGTTTACAAAGTAGCAGTTGTATCCCTTCATTATATCTACTACTTCATTGTATATTGGTTCTTCTATTATAACTGCTTGCTCTGAAGCACATATCATTCCATTGTCAAATGTTTTTGATAATATTAAATCGTTAACAGCTTGTTTTGTATCTGCTGATTTTTCTATAAAACAAGGTACATTTCCTGCTCCAACTCCTAACGCTGGTTTTCCTGAAGAATAAGCTGCCTTAACCATTCCAGGTCCTCCAGTAGCTAGTATTAATGCTACTTTGTTATTTTTCATTAAAGCACTTGATGCTTCTAATGATGGTTCTTCTATCCATTGTATACAATTTTCTGGAGCTCCAGCTTCTATAGCTGCATCTCTTAAAATTCTAGCAGCTTCTGATGAACATTTTTGAGCTGATGGATGGAAACTAAATATTATTGGATTTCTTCCTTTTATAGCTATTAATGATTTAAACATTGTTGTTGAAGTTGGATTAGTAACAGGTGTAACACCTGCTATAACTCCTATTGGTTCTGCAACCATCATGTAGTTTTCTTCATCATTTTCTTCTACTACACCAACAGTTTTTGTATATTTTATACTATTATAAACATATTCTGTAGCGAATATATTTTTAGTTACTTTATCTTCAAATATTCCTCTTTCAGTTTCTTCTACTGCCATTTGTGCAAGTTCTATATGCTTATCAAGACCAGCCTTAGCCATAGCTTTTACAATCTTATCTACTGCTTCTTGGTCTAATTTTAACATTTCCTCTTTAGCTTTATTTCCTTTTGTTACTAAATCGTTTATCATACTTTCTACAGTCAGTTCTTGCTTTTCTTTTACATTTTTAACTTTTTTTAAATCTTTAGTCATTATGTTTTCCCCCCAGGCAATTTATATAAAACTGTGTTAGTTATTTAACAAACTATCTATAATTAGATAATACATTACATAAATAAAACTGTCAATATTTTTTGTTAAATTTTTATCTTTACCATCATATGAAAACGTTTTTATTTTTTATTTCAATTTTCTATGTCTTTTTTTATAAAGTTAAATTTATTTTAAAATCTTACTTTAAGTATTTATAATTTACTTTTCTCAAATAGTTAATTTTTAATCAAACTATTTATTTATTTTCACTTTTTCTATTATATAAAATATTACTATCATAATTTCTAATTTACTTATTTTAATATTCTTCCAATCTACCATATATGTTTACTGTAATACTCTGATTGTTATCACTACTATTAAAATTGGCCATAATATAATATACTTTTTTAAATTTTTTATTTTTTGAACAATTTTTTTAGTTATTTTGATATAATATCTTTGTCATTAACAAATATATTTATAAAGTACATTAAGCATTAGTACTATTAGTTATAGATATAGTGTTTTATTCTCTTATATAGAGGTTTATTTTTTTAATTAATACATAATTTTGTGAAAGGAGTTTTTTGTATGACATTACTAGTTTTCGGGCATAAAAATCCAGATACAGATTCTATATGCTCTTCAATTTCGTTAGCTTACCTAAAAAATCAATTAGGTGAAGAAGCTACTGCTTATGCTTTAGGGGAGGTAAGAAAAGAAGCTCAATATGCTTTAAATCACTTCAACGTTGAAGCTCCTCAAATATTAAATACAGATGATTTAACTGATAAAAATGTAGTTTTAGTTGATCACAATGAATATGCTCAAAGTGCAGACGGTATAGAAAAAGCTAATATAGTAGAAATAATTGACCATCATAAGATAGGTGGTATAACTACAGATGTACCTATATCATTTAGAGTAATGCCTGTTGGATGTACTTGTACTATAGTTTACAACATGTTTAAAGAAAATAATGTTGAGGTTCCAAAACATATAGCTGGACTTTTATTATCTGCTATATTATCAGATACATTATTATTCAAATCTCCAACTACTACAGAAAAAGATAAGTTAGCTTGTGAGGAGTTAAGTAAAATAGCTGATGTTGATATGGAAAGCTATGCTATGGATATGTTTAAAGCTGGTACTTCATTAGATGAATACAGCATAGAAGAAATAGTTAATATGGACTTTAAAGAATTTGATATGAGTGGAAAAAGAGTTGGTATAGGTCAAGTATTCACTTTAGATATAGATTCTATATTTGCTAAAAAAGATGAGTTCTTATCTTATATAAACTCTACTGACTACGATATGTTAGTTCTTGCTATAACTGACATAATAAAAGAAGGTTCTTACTTAATATACAAAGCTGAAGATAAAGTAATATCTGAAGCATTTAATGTTGAAGCTCATCAAGGAGTATTTGCTGAGGGTGTTGTTTCTAGAAAGAAACAATTAGTTCCAAATTTAACTTCTGCTATTAAGAATAATTTATAATAATATAAAAAAGTATTTATAATGATTTTATAATCTTTTATAAATACTTTTTTATTTACTACAATATATTTAATATATAGAAAAAGGAGCTATCTTTAATGTAGATTAGCTCCTTTTTCATATGTTATAAATTTAAATAGTCTACTTATAAATAATGTAGATTAATAATATGGTTTAATTTTTGTGTTTTGTGTGTTTTGGTCAGGATTAGACCTTATAATATTTTAAAATAATTTAGTTAGATTGTAAATAGTTATTTTTTACCTTTTGGAATCTAACTAGCACTTTTCAACATCTGAATAATCTTTTCCAAATGTTTCTACTGTTACATTCTTCATAACTTGAGGAGTCTTAGGCTTATCAGCTCTATCTGTCGCAGTTGTAGCTATTTCATTAACAACGTCCATTCCTTCTATTACTCTACCAAATGCAGCATATTGTCCATCTAAATGTGGAGAGTTTTTATGCATTATGAAAAATTGTGATCCAGCTGAGTTTGGAGCCATAGTTCTAGCCATAGATAATACTCCAGCTTCATGCTTTAAGTTATTAGTGAATCCATTTCCTCTGAATTCTCCCTTTATAGAGTATCCTGGTCCACCCATTCCATTTCCATTAGGGCATCCACCTTGTATCATAAACCCTTCTATTACTCTATGGAATCCTACTCCGTTGTAGAATCCTTGATTTACTAATGTTACAAAGTTTTTAACTGTGTTAGGAGCTATATTTGGATATAATTCAGCTACTATTTTCTTTCCATTTTCCATTTCTATAGTTACTATTGGGTTTTTAGTTTCCATTATTTTAATTCCTTTCTTCTTATCTTTATGTATTTTCTATTTATTATTATATACTAACTTTGAAATAATTCTCTACATATTTGAATTATAAAATAATTATTTTTGTATAAGTAAAATAAGCTACTATATAATAGTAGCTTATTTTTCCTCTCCATCTAACTGTGGAGTATCTTGATATTTTATATCTAATAACTCTAATATTTGCTTAGATCTTTCTTTTGTAGATCCTTTAACTTCTATGAAGTTTACATTCTCAGCTTTTAAGAAACTTAATATAGCTTCATCTATTTTAAGAGCGATTTCTTCATCTTGCCATCTTACACCATCTTGTACATATCCAAACTCTCTTGGCACATATATTATAGTGTCATAGTTTTGTATATCTTCTATTGCTAGACAGTATAAATCTTTAAGTATTTGTATTTCTTTTTTACTTCTTTCCTTATTCCCTAACATAAATCTTCCATATATGTAAGGTACGAAAGTAGCATAGTCTGTTAGAGCGTAATCAAATGTTGATAACTCATCTTCTATTCTCTTTTGCCCTAAGTATATTCCGTATTGTTCAGATATAGTCTCTATCATACCCTTATCTTTTAGATAATCCGTTGAGTATTCTAAAGCATATCCTACATTTAATCCTGCTATTTTCATTTCAACGTATAGGTGTTGTATTAATGTAGTTTTACCACATCTAGGCCCACCTAAAACTGCTATTCTCTTAGTTGCCATTATTTATATCAACTCCATAATTTATATTCTTTTTAAGGAACTTTTATATTATACTAATATTTAGCAGTTTATTCAATGTTTTTGATACAATTCTATATATTTACATAGAAATGTTCATATTTTAATATTTACTTATTATAAGAAATTTTTTATATGTGCATAGAAAAATTTTTTCCTATTTCATATCCTTCATTGTATATTTTTTTACAAAATTCTTTTTCAAATCTTAATGTAGCATTTTTTTCAAAAGGTTTTTTAGGCTTTATTATAAAAATATTGTCTTCACCAAATTTATCGCTTATTTCTGCAGGTAGTTCATATTCTGTATGTGTATCTATTATTATTATTTTATCTAAATCTTGTTCTACTAATGGCTGTATTAATGTATTATTAACTAATCCTCCATCAAGATTAAATCCATCATATAATCCTTCACTTACATCTTTCATAAACTGCTGTCCTAGTGGTAAAGTTGCTTTTGGGTTACATGGTAATAAAGAACTATACTTAACACTTTCTAAAGCTTTAGACTTATCTACATTTTTTATGTTTATTACATTTTCATTTAGATTTTTATTTTTTATTTCTATATAATTAACATAAAAGTCTATTTTAGCTTCTTTGCTTGCTTCTAAAGTTTTTAGTCCTTCTATCACATAAGAATTATCCACAGTATTATCTATTATTTTGATATCGTTTGCAGGGTTTATTTCTATATTTGTCCACATATCCTCTAACTTTTCAACATTTCCTGTGAATATATAATATCCATTAATTGCTCCTATAGATGTTCCCGACATTGCACTAAAGTCTAACCCTCTGTCATAAAGAGCCTTTATAACTCCTGCTTGATAAGCTCCTTTAGCTCCTCCTCCAGAAAGGCATAATCCTATTTTCATCTGTCTCATCTCCTATTTATATTTCATAAAATTTATTAAATGTCTTATATATACTATAATGATCTTTTACACTTCCTAATTCTCTTATAGAGTGCATTGCAAGTATTGGTGAACCTACATCAACAGATGGTATATCTATATGTGTTGATGAAATTGGCCCTATAGTACTTCCTCCTCTTTCATCTGATCTATTTACAAATTCTTGATACTTAACATTAGCCTCTTTGCATATAGCTTTGTATATAGACATCGATTGGGCATCACTTGTATATGCTTGATTTGCATTTATCTTTATAACTGGTCCTTTGCCCATTACTGGTTTGTTTGTTGGGTCATGCTTTTCTCCTAAGTTTGGATGCACTGCATGTGCTAAATCAGCTGATATAATAAATGAAGAATATAATGCTGTAAAGAATTCTTCTCTTGATTTACCTAAAGATATACATATTCTTTCTAGTATGTTTAATAACATATTAGAGTCTGCACCTTGTTTAGTAGAGCTTCCTACTTCTTCATTATCAAATGCAGCTACTACATTTACGCCATTTTTACCATTAGCATTTATAAGTGCATGTAAACTAGCATGTACCATTGACAAATTATCTAATCTACTTGTTGATATAAACTCCTCATTAGGACCCATTAAAGAACCTTTTTCATATTCATATAAGAATAAATCAAAGTCTACTATCTCTTCTTTATTTATTTCTAGTGACTTACTTATTTCATTTAATAAGAAGTTATCTTTTTCCAAACTTTCATTTATAAGACCTACTAAAGGTAACATATCCTTTTGCTTATTTAGTGCATATCCATCATTTACCCCTTTATTTAAATGAATAGCTGCATTTGGTATTATACATATTGGTTTATTTATATTTACCATTTTTTCTACTGGCTTTAATATACTTTCTCCATTTAATACAACTCTTCCAGCTATGGCTAAAGGTCTATCTAACCAAGTATTTAATATTGGTCCCCCATAGCATTCAGTATTTAATTTTAAGTATGTACCTTCAGAACACATTTCAGCATTTGGCTTTATTCTAAATGTAGGTGAATCAGTATGAGAACCTATTATTCTAAATCCTTCTTTTTCTATGTTATTAGAGTTAACCTCAAAGGCTATTATTGCAGAAGAATTTTTTGTTACATAATACTTCCCATTTGCCTCTATGTTCCATATATCATCTAATTTTAATTCTTTAAAGTTATTATCCTCTAAAAGCTTTATAGATGTTTCTACTGCTTGAAATGATGTTGGACTTTTATAAATAAAATCTATTAAATCTTTAGCAAATCTCTTTTGTTCCATTTTGTAGCCTCCCTAGTAAATGTAAATTTGTGTATTTCTACATTATAAATATATTATAATACTAATTTTACCAATCTTAAACAGAGTATTTTAATCTTTAAAGTAAAGATTTACTATATTTACATTTATCATTAGCTTAGTGAGTTCTAATGTATTATATAGTTAACCTTAAGTTTTCTAGCTGTATATTATTTACATAAAAATAAAGGATATATAAATATACCCTTTATTTTTATTTACTATAATACATCTAATGTTGTGTATTCTTTATTTATTTTTTTAATTCCTTGTTCTTTAAATGCTATTGTAACATCAGAACCCATCATACCAACAACAGTTCCTTCTCCAAATTTTGGATGATGTACTTTTGCTCCTAGCTTTATATCGTCTATATCAGTTTCTTTTTTAGTATCTTTTATAGTTGCATTTACTTTTTTGGCAACTGTAGACTTATTCATATTGTTCATATATTTTTGTTTATACTTATCTAATACATTGTAATTAGCCTTTGAATAAGTTAATTCTTTTTCTACTTTGTTAAGTTTCTCGATACATTGTTCTGGTAATTCTTCCATAAATCTAGATGCTATTGATGGGTTGGTCTTTCCATATAAAGTTCTTCTTTGAGTTAATGTCATATAAAGAACTTCTTTTGCTCTTGTTATACCAACATAGCAAAGTCTTCTTTCTTCTTCTATATCTGAATCACTCATTGACCTTACTGCTCTAGATATTGGGAATAATCCTTCTTCCATACCAATTAAGAATACCACAGGAAACTCTAATCCTTTTGATGTGTGTATAGTCATTAATGATACTTTTTCTATCTCTTCATCTTCACTAGATTCAGATGAAAGTGCAACACCTGTTAAGAATGTTTGTAAATCTTTTTCTTCGCTACTTTGCTCAAATTCTAATGCTATAGATATAAACTCTTTTAGGTTATCGATTCTATCTTGAGCTTCTTCACTTTTGTCCTTAGATAGCTCATCTATATACCCTGTAGTCTCTAATACTTTTTCTATAAGCTTACTTACAGGATATACTTCTTTTATGGTTCTAAGAGTTCCTATTGTATCGACAAATCCATTTATGCTATTTTTAGCCTTAGTTGATATATCTGAATTTGTATCTATGTCTATTAGTACAGAGTACATACTCTCTTGCTTTAAACTAGCTCTATCTTCTATTTTTTCTATAGTTCTAAGACCTATACCTCTTCTAGGTACGTTTATTATTCTTTTTAAAGATATATCATCTTGAGGGTTTTGTATAACCTTTAAGTATGCTAGTAAATCTTTTATTTCTTTTCTTTCATAGAATTTTGTTCCACCATATATGTTATATGGTATTTGACTTCTATTAAGTGCATCCTCTACTGGACGAGCTTGAGCATTTGCTCTATAAAGTACAGCAAAATCTTTATAAGTTCTACCTTGCTCTCTTGCTATTTTAGCTATCATATCTGCAACGAAATCAGACTCACTTATTTCATTTTCAGATAGTTGTATCTTTATTAGTTCTCCTTCTTTTTTCTCACTCCAAAGTTTCTTTCTTTTTCTTTCTATATTATTAGATATAACAGTGTTTGCTGCGTCTAGTATAACCTGAGTAGATCTATAGTTTTGTTCTAGCTTAACAACATGAACATCATCGTAGTCTCTTTCAAACTCAAGTATATTTCTTATATCAGCACCTCTCCATCCATATATACTTTGGTCATCATCTCCAACAACACATATATTTTGATGTTCTCTTGCTAATAATTTTATTAATTCATATTGAGCTTTACTTGTATCTTGATACTCATCTACCATTATATATTTAAATCTGCTTCTATAAAATTCTAAAACTTCTTCTTCAGATTTTAAAAGTTCTACTGTCTTATATATTAAATCATCAAAATCTAGGGCACTATTTCTTTTTAAACGATCTTGATATAGTGCATATACATCTGCAATCTTACTCATTCTATTATCGTGTCTATGCATATCTTTAAATTGTGCTGGGCTATACAGCTTATCTTTAGCCCCTGATATTGTACTTATTATTACTTTAGGTTCAAATACTTTATCACTTAAATTTAATTCTTTTAAACAGTCCTTTACTAAGGTAACTTGGTCAGCACTATCATATATAACAAAACTTCTATTGTATCCGATTCTATTTATATCTTTTCTTAGTATACGTACACAGCAAGAGTGGAAAGTACTTATCCACATTTCCTTTGTATCCGTTCCTAAAGTTTCTTCTACTCTCTCTCTCATTTCATTAGCAGCTTTATTTGTAAATGTTATTGCTAATATATTTGGTGCTTGTACACCTTTATCTTCTATAAGATGTGCTATTCTTGTTGTTAAAACTCTAGTCTTCCCTGACCCAGCTCCAGCTAGTATAAGTACCGGTCCTTCTGTTTTTTCTACAGCTTCTCTCTGGGCAGGATTTAATGTATCTAAATTCATAATTTTCCTCCTGTCGCTATTCCTATAACTATATTTTAATCTATAATAAATATTTATTCAAACTTTAAATCAATCCTATATTTTGATAATCTCCATAATCTAATCATTCTAAAATAGATATTATAAAAATATAATTTATTTATTAAGTGAACTTATACTATATCATACTTTATATTATCCTTGTATTTTATTTAAAATAAATAGGCTATCTAAAAATAATAATTCTTACAAATTATGCTTTCTTAAGTTGCAAGTTATTATTTTAAATAGCCATTTTATATCTTATGTATTATTTTACTTCTAATTTTCCTTCTATTATATCTTCTGCTTTTTTATTAACATAATCAATTATTTCTTTAGGTACATTCTTACCAGTACTTGGTGCTATTCCAACTGCCTCTTCTTTTAATCCATAAACTACGGCTTTCCCACCTTCTAATTTTCCTTCTTTTATCTTTGATATTGTATCAAAAACACCAATATCAACTCTTTTCATAGCTGAAGTTATTACATTGTCAGGAGCTAGATTATTTTGGTCCATGTCTACTCCTATAGCATATTTATCTTTTTCTTTAGCTGACTCTATTGCACCAGTTCCAACACCACCTGCAGCTGAAAATATTACATCTACTTTATTATTATACATTTGATTAGCTATAGATTTACCTAAGCTAGCATCATCAAAGGAATTTGCATATTGAGATAAATACTCTGCATCTTTATTTTCCGATTTTACTCCAGCTTTAAATCCCTCTTCAAATCTAGTTATATTTGGTATTTCCATACCACCTATAAATCCAACTTTATTAGTTTCGCTCATCTTAGCTGCTATTATGCCTACTAAATATGCCGCTTCTCTTTCATCAAAAGTCATACATATCATATTGTCTGGTATTTCTTGTCCTTCTTCTTCATAATTATGATCAATTATTACAAACTTTCTATCTGGATAAAGCTTTGCTGCATTTAACATTGGTTCTGCTGTTGTATACCCCACACCTATAATTACATCACGTTCTTGGTCTATAAAGGTTTCTATATTAGGTGCATAATCTGCATCTTGGTTGGATTCTAAGTATGAGCCATCTATGCCTAGTTCTGATTTTGCTTTTTCTAGTCCTTCTAATGATGATTGATTAAAGCTTTGGTCATTAGCCCCTCCTTCTCCAAGCACTATTCCTACAGAAAACTTTTCTTCACCACCTTTAGAATTTTTATCCTCTTCTTTTGAATCATTGCTACACCCAACCATACCTAGTGACATGATTCCCACTATTATTGTAGATATTAATCTCTTCTTTAACTTTAACATATACTAAATCTCCCCCTGATAAATTATGTTTACATTTAAATTGTATTATATGTCTTTACACATGTAAACTATTTATGTTAAATAAAAAATTCACTTCACTTATGATTCATGTGTTTTTTTAAATATTTATTATATTTTCATACCAATTAATGTATTTTATCAGTGTGAATTATCGACAGCTTTATCCTTAATATCAAATTATTATATATAAAAAATAAGCCCTTAAATATAATAAGGGCTTTTTAAGCATAAAGCTTTAGATATAAAATTTATATTAAATTTAGGCTTAAGGCAAATTAATTTTTAAGACTTATACATTATAAATCTCTTTTAAATGCATACTATATCATACATCTTAATCTTATATACTTTTTTTATATAAAACTTTAGATTTTTTACAATTAAAAAGCCTAATCCATAGGGATTAGACTTTATCTACATAAATAACTATATAAGTAGCTTAAAGACATTCTCCATCCCCGAAGAAATCACTTAATATTATTAGGCAGGTCTCCTGACTTAGCTTCATTTTACTCTTTCTCCTTCCCGTAATCTAATATTACAGTGGTTATAGAAATTTCATCAGCATTACAGTAGCGGGGGCTGTAGAGGATTTTAACCTCTTTCCCTATTAATCTTCTTTTAAGAACCTATAATATATATTTTTTTCTATATTACATTATATTCGTTATATATTTTTATATTCCTTTTATTTTTTTAAATTTTTTCTTATTATTAACTTATTTAATCTTGTCTATATATAATTATATTCTATACGTACTTTTATATTCACTTTTATTTTATTTAATTTCTTATTATCTTCTTTAAATACATGGAAACCACATCAGAGAATCTTTGAATGTCTTTAGTATATATAAAGTCCTTACCATATATGATTTTTTCTATTTCTAAATCTATTTCATTTCCTGTAAATACTCCTAGCACCATTATTCCCTTTTGCCTAGCTTTTCTTACTTCTGATGCAGTATCCTTTGCTCCAACCATACCTTTGTAAGACATTTCTCCTCTTATACTTCTTTCTCTATCTTTGCCTATCTTTACATCATTTGGCCTTCCATCACTTAATACAATTAATATTTTATTTTCTTCTTCTCTTTCTAATAAACCTTCACAAATAGATTTTATAGCTAGTCCATCTCTATTATTACCAGCACAAAAATATTCAAATATATTCTCGTTATTGGTTATTTTATCTTCATAATCTCTAAATCTTTTTAGTATAGTGTAATCCATAAGACTTGAAAACCCCATAACTCTATTTGGTATACCAACTTTAGTTAAGGCTGTTGATATTATATATGCTTGTATAGCTACATTAGCTTGGTTCCTAGTTTGAGACCCACTAGAATCTAAAAGTATATCTATTACATATCTACCCTTTTCATTTTCAATATCTTTATAGAAAATTTTGTTATTATTACTTCTAGTTGCTCTCCATGCTCTATTTGCATATATGGTTCCACTATCACAAAAAATTCTACCTTTCTCATTTTCTTCTACTAATATTTTCAATAGAGTTTCCTTTAATTTTAATATATTTCTTTTATATATTTTTATGTTTTCTCTAAATTTACGAGTATTATTTTCTTTTTGTCTAGTCGCATATTTAATCTGGGCTATATTACTACATTCACTTCTTAATACGCCATCAGTAAAATGTACTCTACATCCCTCATGAACTCCTCTACAACTTTTACTTTCTATTTTTTTTAATTCTAAATCACTTATATATGATTTTCCATAATAATGCTCTATTTTTTTATATATTTTATCTAAGGTTTCTTCATCAACGTATAAAATATTATTAGAACTATGTTTTGAACCTTCAATATCAACTTCTCCTACACTTTCGATTAGCATAGATGATGATATCTCACTTATTTGATTTTCTATAGTTTCACTGTATTCATTATTATAAAGTTCTTCATACATAAAATCTGAAAATGTGTCAAAATCTATATCTGAATTTACTACTCTTTCATTTTCATAGTTTTCATTATCATATTTATTTGAAGTATCGTTAAAATAACTTATATAAATTTCATCTATTTCTCTAAGTATTTTAACTATATTCTCATTAAGATTAATTCTATTTATTTTATTTACTATCCTTCTACTTTGTCCGTCTATAGCTGGATGTTTTCCCATCCTTTCTAAGACTAAAAAGTATTTTATTTTTTGTAAAATATCTTCATTATGTATTTTACTAAAACTTGATAAAATATCTTTGTAAGCATTTAATCTTATATCTTCAATACCTGGTCTTTCCTTTATAATCTTTTCTTCAACTAACCTATCTAATGTTATATGCAATAAATCAGATATAACATCAATATCATATCCCATTTTAGCTCTACTTAATAAATATTTTTTTACTAAACTCCAATCTATGTATTTATGTCTTCCTCCTGCCATAGTAGCAAAATACAAGGTAATATCCTTAGATGAATATTCATTGTTAGATATTTGAATATCATCACTATAATCTCCTGCTACAGTCCAAGATAGATTGCTAATTCTATTTTCAAATTCATAATCCCCATATACCCATTTCATAATTATTTCCTACTTTAATATGTATTTATTTTAGGGAATATATCTTTAGTTTCCCATTTATCTGGTATTCTAGTCTTTATAATATCTCCTACAATCTCTTTCTCATATATATCAAATGTTTTACTTGTTACTCCCATATTAACCGCTAACGATGGTTTTAACCCTCTTCTAATAGCCTTTAGTGACCCTATTAATCCTCTCAAATCTACTGATTTACTAGATATTTCTCCATTTTGTGATTTTAATTGTAAGTCTAAGAATATACCTCCAAATTGGATCAATTTTTCTTCATCTGCATCTTCAAATTCTTTTTTTAATATCAACATTAATTTTTCCTCTTCCACAGCAGGTATATCTATTACCATAAATCTAGAAACTAATGCCTCATTTAATTCTTTTGTTCCTGCATATTCATAGTTCATAGTTCCTATAAACCTTGTAGCATCATGAAGATTTATTCTTTCATATCCAGGTACATCTATTACTCTTCTGTAATCTAATGCTGAATGTAGTACTGCGATTGCATCATTTTTAGCCATATTTATTTCATCAAATACACCAAATCCACCATTTATAGCACATTCATATACTGAACCTCTTCTTAGCTTAACTTCATTATCTATAAATGTATCCGTACCTATTAAAGTTGTACTATCTGTATTTATATGGAAGGATGTATTCCATTGAGGTCTTCCAAATAGCTCTGATAAATTATCTGCTAGTAGGTTTTTTCCTGTCGCCTTTGGGCCAGATAATAGTATATTTTCTCCTTCTAATATAGCTGATATAGCCATATTCCATATATCTTTTCCATAAAAATATTTAGTTGACTCTGATATCCTATACTTAAGACTATCCTCTATTTTATAAAATTCTTTAAACTTTATTGCATCATTTATTAATTTTTCATCTACACCTTGGTTTAATAAACTTACTATTATACCCATAGTCAGCCCCCTTGTCTTCGTTATATACTATAATATTAGCATATAATCTATAATCCGATATAATATTTTATACTTACACTATATTATTAATTTATCTTATATTTGCTTAAATACCTTGTTTTTAAATACTTTGACTATTTTTTAAGTTAAATTACTTAATATATAAATCATCTCAATCCTCTCTTAGAACGAAATAAAATTTTATAAAAAATAAGAGGCTTAGAATATAACCTAAACCTCTACCTGCTTTTATTTATAATTCGTACTTACATAAAATTTCATCTATAAACTTTCCATTTTCATAGAACAGCTCTCCATCAGCATATATTTTGCCACAACTTCTCATATCACATAACATATCCCAATGTAGTGATGATTTATTCTTACCTCCTGCTTCTGGCATAGAATCTCCTATTGCCATATGAACAGTTCCACCTATCTTTTCATCAAATAGCATATTTGAAGTAAATTTTTTTATACCATAATTTGTACCTATAGCCACTTCTCCAAAGAAACTAGACCCTTCATCAGTTTCTAGTAATTGCTTTAATAGCTCTTCTCCTTTTTTAGCACTTGCATTTACTACCTTACCATTTTTTACTTCTAATTTTATTCCTTCTATTTGCCTTCCTCCAAATATTCCAGGGAATGAGAATGTTATATGACCATTTATATCATTTTCAACTGGTGATGTGAATATTTCTCCATCAGGAAAGTTAACTTTCCCATCACAATTTATCCATTTTCTACCTTTCACACCTACCTTTATATCTGTACCCTCTGATAATATATGTAATTCACCCTTAGTATCAAGATATCTTATCCATCTCTCTTGTTCTTTACTTATTCTTTTCCACTCTGCCACAGGGTCTTCACTATCTAAAAGTCCAGCGCCATATACAAAGTCTTCATACTCACTTAGACTCATACATGCCTCTTGAGCATCTGCATGAGTTGGGTATTGAGTTCCACACCATCTTAAACTTCCATCTCCACATCTCTCAGAATATACTTTCCTCCATGATGAACTTCCTTGCTGAGCTATTTTAATTCTCTCTGGATCTATATTAGATAATATTCTTGTATTCCTACTTCCCCATGCAGTTAACCATACATCTGCTTTACTTAATAGATTCTTATATAAAAAGTTTTCTTCTTTAAGTTGCTCTTCGCTACTATATTTAAGTCTAACTTCATTAATTTCATCAGATTCTAATCTATACTCCACATGTGCGCCTGCCTTAGTAGCTTCTTTGAATACTTCTATAGCCCAAGGTGTTGCTACTTCATCAGCACATATAAATACAAAATCTCCCTCTTTTACTTCTGCTGAATAGTTTACTAATAACTTAGCTAATTTATTTAGTCTTTTATCTGCCATCGTTTACACCCCCACTTATGTATTTACATAACCTTCATTTTTATATATCTTAAATAATATTCTCTTATTTAAATTAAATACCTTTTTAAATATCACGACAATAAATCTATTAAATAAAAAAATTCGCTTCGTTTAAGCCAATGCGTGGGCGCTACACTTCATGTCTTTAACAACTTAGTCCTTTGCTAAAAGTATCTTTTTACGCTCGCTAAACTAATTGGCATTACTTAACTACAATAGTTATCCATAGTTTTTGAAATATCATAATTTCCTTAAGCGCAAAAAATAGATAGCTTCAAATAGCTATCTCTCTATATGTCTAATATTTTATACAATAAAAAAAGATTACGTGGCTACGTCTTACTCTCCCAGGAGGTCGCCCTCCAAGTACCATCAGCGCTAAAGAGCTTAACTTCTGTGTTCGGTATGGGAACAGGTGTATCCTCTTTGCTATAATAACCACATAATCTTTCGATTAACTTATATATTAAGTTTTAGAGTTAATACTCTGAAAACTGTATATCATTTAGAGCTACTCATTTATTTTTAGCAACCGAAATCTTCCTTATTAAAATTTAATAATGATTTGGTTGGCGATATAAACCTTTAGGTTTATTTTGGTCAAGTCCTCGACCTATTAGTATCGATAAGCTAAATACATTACTGCACTTACACCTTCGACCTATCAACCAGGTA
>NZ_JADPFC010000004.1:30126-266580 GCF_015668195.1 Romboutsia sp. 1001713B170131_170501_G6 | reverse complement strand
CCAGATGATCCACCATGGGGTATATTTGGACTTCCAAGAATAATAACTAACTTTGAAAACTTAGAAAGATTTATAAACCTTTATGATAGTGAATACAATGGTATAACTTTATGTACAGGATCACTTGGATGTACAAGCACTAATGATGTAGTAAAAATGGTTGAATACTTTGGTAAAGAAAAAAATAGAATAAACTTTGCTCATTTAAGAAACGTATTAATAACAGGAGAAAGTAGCTTTAATGAAGTAGCTCATTTATCTGAGTGTGGATCGCTTGATTTTTATGAAATAGTAAAAGCATACTGCGATTACGACTTTAAAGGACCATATAGACCAGACCATGGAAGAATGATATGGGGAGAAACAGGAAGACCAGGATATGGATTATATGATAGAGCTTTAGGAGCAGTTTATATAAACGGGTTAATAGAAGCTATAAATAAAAATAAATAAATTGAATAAATTAGTCTAAAAAAAGAAAATTAATTCAAATATTGTTAAAAATATTTTATGATAAAATATTTAGTATAAGTTAAATAAAGTCAAAATTTTAATTAAGTGAAATATATGGGGGTAAATATGAAAACGTTTATGGATAAAGACTTCCTATTAAATAGTGATACAGCAAGAATACTATATCATAACCACGCAGCAAAAATGCCTATATTTGACTATCACTGCCATTTACCAGCAGTAGAAATAGCAGAAGATAAAACATATGAAAATATAACTCAAATGTGGTTATACCATGACCACTACAAGTGGAGAGCTATGAGAAGCTTTGGTATAGATGAAAAGTACATCACAGGAGATGCTACTGATTTTGAAAAGTTTAATGAATTTGCTAAGATGATGCCTTATTTAATAGGAAACCCTATATATCATTGGTCTCACTTAGAGCTTAGAAGATACTTTAACATAGAAGAAACTCTAAGTGAAAAAACAGCCGAGATTATATGGGAAAAAGCAAATCTTAGTATAAAAGAAAATAACTTAAGTGCAAGAAAGCTAATAGAAATGTCAAATGTAGTATACATAGGAACTACAGATGATCCAGCAGATGATTTAATATATCATAAAAAAATAAGAGAAGATGAAAGTTTTAAGTGTATGGTAAGACCAACATTTAGACCAGACAAAGCACTTAAGATAAAAAATGAAGGTTTTATAGATTATATAAAAGCTTTAGGAAAATTAGAAAATATAGAAATAAAAACATACAGTGAGCTTTTAAAAGTACTTAAAAATAGATTAGACTTCTTTGTAGAAAATGGATGTAATATAACAGATCATAGTTTAGAAAGAGTTTATTTTGAAAATTCAACAATAGAGGAAGTTGAAGAAATATTTGTTAAAGTTTTATCTGGTGAAACTATAAGCGATAAAGAAGCTTACAAGTACATAACTTTTACATTAATAAGCTTAGGAAAGATGTATAGCGAGAAAAATCTAGTTATGCAACTTCATATAGGTGCTCTTAGAAATAACAATACAAGAATGTTTAACAAAGTAGGGGTAGATGCAGGATTTGATAGTATTGATGATGGAGAAATAGCTTATTCATTATCAAAAATATTAGATAGTCTAGATGTAGAAGATAAGCTACCTAAAACTATACTATACTGTTTAAATCCAAAAGATAATGAAGTATTAGGTACTATGATAGGTAACTTCCAAGGTGGAGGTATAGCTGGTAAAATACAGTTTGGTTCTGGATGGTGGTTTAATGACCAAAAAGACGGAATGGAAAGACAATTAATGGCACTTTCACAACTTGGATTAGTTAGTAAATTTGTAGGAATGCTTACAGACTCTAGAAGTTTCTTATCTTTTACAAGACATGAGTACTTTAGAAGAATACTTTGCAATTACATAGGTAACTTAGTTGAAAATGGAGAGTATCCAAATGACTTAGATATTCTAGGTCAAATAATTGAAGATATATGTTTTAATAACTCAAACAAATACTTCTTAGGATAAAACATTTTATAGGGGGAGCATATGTTAGAAAATATAAAGATATCGGGATTTTCAGATGAAATAAGCAGTGATTTTGATACACAACTTCAAACAGTAACAGAACTTGGTATGGAGTATATATCAATAAGAGGGGTAAATGAAAAAAATTTTAGTGAATATAGTATAGATGAACTTAAGTCTTATATAAAGCCAAAATTAGAAGAATATAAAGTAAAAGTATCTTCTATAGGATCACCTATAGGAAAAGTATTTATAGATGATGAAGAAGGTTTTAATAAGCAAGTAGATTTATTAGAAAAATTATGCAAAATGGCAAGTATACTAGAGTGTAAGTATATAAGAATGTTTAGTTTCTATATTCCAAAAGGTAAAAATCCTGATGATTATAGAGATGAAGTTATAAAAAAATTAAGTATATTTACAGAAATAGCTAAAAAGCATAATATAATACTACTTCATGAAAATGAAAAAGACATATACGGAGATATATCTTCTAGATGCTTAGATATATTAAAAAGTGTAAATTCAGATAACTTTAAAGCTATATTTGACTTTGCAAACTTTGTTCAGTGTATGGAAAACACTAAAGAATGCTATGAATTATTAAAAGAATATATAGTATATTACCACATAAAAGATGCAAATAGACGTGATAATCAAAATGTAGTATGCGGAACTGGTGAAGGTAAGATAGAAGAAATACTAACAGATGCTATACAAAATGGATATAAAGGCTTTATAACTATGGAGCCACATTTAGTTATATTTGATTCATTAAAAGACTTAGAATTAGAAGATGTTAATGAAATAATAAAAGAGGACAAAGGGCTAGACGGAAAGAGTGCTTATGCACTTCAATATAAATCTTTAGTAAACATATTAGGAAAAATTGAGTTTAGATTAAACAAATTTGGAGGGGACGATATGAAACAAGTAAGATTTGGGATAGTTGGAATAGGTCAAATGGGTGGATCTCATGCTAGTTGGTTGGCAGAAGGAAAAGTAGCAGGAGCTAAGTTAGCAGCAGTTTGTGATATAAACCCAGCTAAAAAGGAATGGGCTAATGAAAAGTTACCTAAAGATGTAAAATTCTTTGATAACTACATAGACATGTTAGATAGTAAAGAAATAGATGCTGTATTAATAGCTACACCACACTATGATCATCCAGTAATAGCTATAGAAGCATTAAATAGAGATTTACATACATTAGTTGAAAAGCCAGCAGGAGTTTTCACTAAGAAAATAAGAGAAATGAATGAATTAGCAGAGTCTAAGCCACACTTAGTATTTGGTATGATGTTTAATCAAAGAACAAACCCATTATATCAAAGAATAAAAGAAATAGTAGATAACGGTGAAATAGGGGAAATAAGAAGAACTAACTGGATAATAACTACTTGGTGGAGACCACAAGCATACTATGATATGAGTGACTGGAGAGCTACTTGGTCTAAAGAAGGTGGAGGAGTATTAGCTAACCAAGCACCTCACCAATTAGACTTATGGCAATGGATATGTGGAATGCCAACTAAAGTAAGAGCTAACTTACAATTTGGTTCTCACAGAAATATAGCTGTTGAAGATGACGTAACTGCTTTTGTTGAATACGAAAACGGAGCTACTGGAACATTTATAACTTGTACACATGACATATTAGGAACTGATAGATTTGAAATACACGGGGATAAAGGTAAGATAGTAGTTGAAGGAAGTAAGAAAGTAACAGTTAAGAGAATGAAAGAAAGCGAAAATGAATTA
Source organism: Romboutsia sp. 1001713B170131_170501_G6 (assembly GCF_015668195.1). NCBI lineage: Bacteria > Bacillati > Bacillota > Clostridia > Peptostreptococcales > Peptostreptococcaceae > Romboutsia > Romboutsia sp. 1001713B170131_170501_G6. The sequence goes on along the minus strand of NZ_JADPFC010000004.1, from coordinate 262,839 downwards.
AACAAGAGATTAACTTTTGCTGATGTTGCAAATCTTTTCAGAGGAGAAGGTATGGGAGACTTATTCGAAGTTGAAGAATTTGAAATACCAGATCAATGGGGAATCCAACATATAAATGTTATGATAAACTTCACTGAAGCTATATTAGAAGGTAAAAAATTATTAGCACCAGGAACAGATGGTATAAATGGAGTTATATTATCAAATGCAATGCACTTATCAAGCTGGACAGGAAAAGATATAGAATTACCATTTGATGAAGATTTATACTTAGAAGAATTAAATAAGAGAATAGAAGCTGAAAAAGCTAATGCATAAATAAAAATAGGAAAAATAAGGGGAAATATATGGCACTAAGAATAGGAGTTATAGGTCTAGGAGATGTTTCTATGGTTCATCTTCATGCAATTAAATCAAACGAAAATGCAAAGCTAGTTGCAGTATGTGATATAGATGAAAATAAAAAAGATTTAGTAAAAGATGCTAAATTCTATACAGACTATAATGAGATGATAAAAAATGAAAACTTAGATTGTGTTCATATATGTTTACCACACTACCTTCACTATCCTGTAACTAAAGAAGTGGCTAATCTAGGAGTTAACATACTCCTAGAAAAACCACTTTGTTTAAACGTTGAAGAAGCTAATAAATTTAAAAAATTACATGACAATACAGATTCTAATATTTGTATATGTCTACAAAATAGATACAACAAAACAACAAAGCACTTATTAGATATAGTAAATTCTAAAGAATATGGAAAAGTAATCGGTATAAAGGGGATAGTTACTTGGAGTAGACCAACAGAGTATTATGACATAAAACCATGGAGAGGTAGTATGAAGTTAGCTGGTGGTGGAGTTATGATAAATCAGTCTATACATACATTAGATTTAATGCAATTATTAGGTGGTAAAATAGATTCTATAAAAGGTCAGGTTAGTAACTTATTAGATTATAATATAGAAGTTGAAGATACAGCTAGTGCTAGTATAAATTTCTCAAATGGGGCTAAAGGGTTATTCTTTGCAACAATAGCATATAGTGATAGCTCTAGTGTTGAGATACAGGTAATACTTGAAAAGGGTAAATTTACTATAAAAGATAGTAAATTATATAAATCAGTGGATGGAGAAAAAGTTTTAATAGTAGAAGATGATAAACTTAGTGGAAGTAAGCATTATTATGGAGCTAGTCATAAAGAAATTATAAATGATTATTATAATTGCTTAATAAATAACACTAAAGATTATATAACTATAAATGACGCCATACCTTCTATAAAAATTATAGATAGTATAAGAACTTCATCTAAGGATAATAAACAAATATTATGGGGGTAAATATTATGACAAAACCAACAATAGGCGTTCAAATGATGATGCTTAGAGGAAAAGTAGGAGAAATAGGTATAACTGAAACTTTCAAAAAAGTTAAAGAAATAGGATTTTCAACAGTAGAATTATCTCAAATACCTATGACTGAAGAAAATGTATCTGAAATAAAAAAATGTTTAGATGAGTTAGATATGAAAGTATGCGCAACAAGTGCATCTATAAAGCCTTTAATGCCAACTATGAAAATGGAAAATTTAAGAGATGATTTTGACAAAATAGTTGCAGATACTAAAGCACTAAATTGTAAGTATATAAGAATAGGTATGATATCATTTGATTGTTTAGGTTCAAAGGAAAAGATAGTTGAGTATACTAAAGAATTAAATGAAATGGGTAAAAGATTAAAAGAAGAAGGATTAGAATTATACTATCATAATCATCATGTTGAATTTGCTAAATATGATGGTGAGTACATAATGGATATAATGGCTAAAGAAAGTGATCCTAAATATTTAGGATTTGAACTTGATGTCCACTGGTTACAAAGGGGAGGAGTAAATCCACTAGAGTGGATAAAGAAACTAGAAGGAAGAATAAAAATAATACATATAAAAGATTATAGAATAGCTCAAACTATAGACATGTCAGGTGGAATGGAACAAATAATGACAAACATGGCATTAATGGTTCAATTTGCTGAAATAGGCGAAGGAAACTTAGATATGAAAGCTATAATAGATTTAGCTGGAGAAACAGGGGTTGAGCATATATTTATAGAACAAGATGATACATATGGAAAAGATCCATTTGAAAGCTTAGAAATAAGTGCAAGAAATTTAAGAGCATTAGGATACGAAGATAGATTTTAGTTAGTAATTTTTTTTACAAATTGGGAAAACAATTTCAAAGAATTGATAATCGAGAGGGGAATAATAGATGTCTAACGTATCAACACAACAATACAATAGCGCTAAATTATGGCAAATAGGACTTTTCGCTTTAAATAATACTGCTACAAATGTAATAATGTCTATAATGACTTACTTGGCAATATTTAGTCAAAATATATTAGGTATAGCTGCAGTAACTATAGGTATAGTTATAACATCTATGAGAATATTTGACGGTATAACAGATCCAATAATAGGATATATGATTGACAAGACTGAAACTAAGTTTGGTAAATATAGACCATTTATGCTAATTGGAAATATTATATTATTAGTAACTGTTTACTTAATATTTGGGGTAGTACCAAATCTTAGTAAACCAATGAGATTTCCAGTACTTTTAGGAATATATGTAATATATATAATAGGATATACATTCCAAACAGCTTGTACAAAAGCAGCACAAGCTTCATTAACTAATGACCCTAAGCAAAGACCATTATTTACAATATTTGATTCAATATATAACGCTATATTATTTTCAGTATCAGCATTAGTAATAACTTCTATATTACCTCCAATGTTTGCTGATGGATATGATAATGGTTTATTAAATCCTGAAATGTGGAAAATGGCAGCAATATTATTTGGAGCAACTTCATTTGTAATGACAATACTTGCAATTATAGGTATATCAGGGAGAGATAAAAAAGAATTCTACGGAGTTAAAAATGCATCAAATCAAGTTAAGTTTAAAGATTACTGGCCAATAATAAAATCAAATAGAGCTATACAAATGCTAGTTATAGCAGCTTCAACTGATAAGTTAGCAAGTACCCTTGCTAATGCAACTAAGATGTATTTATTTGGTAACGTATTAATGAATATTAGTTTACAAGGTGAGATGACTATTATAACAACTCCAGTAACAATAATTATAACAATAATTGGAGTTAGATATGCATCAAAACTTGGACAAAAGAAAGCTTTTGTTGCAGGGACTTGGTTAAGTATGGCAATGTTATTTGCAATGATTATAATACAACCATTTGATAATGTATCTATGACTAATATAAATTTAAATACTATATTATTCTTATCTATAACAATACTTCAAGGTGCATTTGCAGGAATATCAGGAAATATAGTTATACCAATGATAGCAGATTGTGCAGACTATGAAACATATAGAACAGGAAAATTTGTTCCAGGTATGATGGGTACATTATTCTCGTTTATAGATAAGCTAATATCATCATTTAGTTCAACATTACTTGGTATAGGACTTGCTATGATCGGTATGGCAAATGCAGTAATAGTTCCAAATACTCCAGCAGATACTAAGTTTTTCTGGTTAATAATGACTTGTATGTATATAGTACCAATATTTGGACATATAGCATCTATAATAGCTATGAAATTCTACCCACTAGATGCAGCTAAAATGGTTGAGGTTCAAAGTGGATTAAATAGTATAAAAGAAAAACAAGGTGCTTAAAGTTAAATTTTATTTGAGTGTTTTGTAAACATATTAATTTAAGTTTAAAGTAAAGTATTTTAATCATAAGAATCTCATGTAGCAATATATGAGATTCTTTGTAATTTTATTTATTAATAAAAAAGAAGGTTTAATAATAGCTTTTGAAAAGTCGTTAAGTTGACTTGTAAAATAAATTTAATACTAGTATACCAATAAACTGGAATTTGTGGTATACTAGTATTAAATTTAGGAAAATGTTTTACAAAGGGGAGAAATTATGAGAAAAATTATTAACATCAATGATAATTGGAAATTTGTAAAAGAAGATATTAAAGAAGCCTATACAAAAGACATTAATTTAAGCACTTGGGAAAACATAAGCATTCCCCATACTTGGAATGCTATAGATGGAATAGACGGCGGCAATGATTTTTATAAGGGCGCTTGCTGGTATAGAAAAGAAATATTTATAAATAAAGAATATGAAAATAAGAAAATATATATAGAATTAAATGGATCAAATAGTATAACAAATGTATACTTAAATGAAAAACATTTAGGAGAGCATAAAGGAGGATATTCTACTTTTAGATTTGATATAAGTGATGTATTAGAGTATGGAAAAGTCAATACAATAGCAATTAAAGTAGATAACTCTATAGTTGATGATGTATATCCTATATGGGCAGATTTTACATTCTATGGTGGTATATACAGAGATGTTAATCTAGTTGTTACAGAAAAAACTCATTTTGAATTAATGAACGAAGGTTCTTTAGGAGTATATGTATCTCAAGATAATATAACTAAAGAAAGTGCAAGTATAACTGTAAAATCAATAATAAAAAATGATTGTGAAAAAGAAGAAGCTATAAAATTATGGATAGATGTATTAGATAAAGAAGGAAATGTTGTAAAATACAATGCAAAAGATATATTATTAAATCCAAATGAATCTATGGAAATATCGCTACCAATAAATATAGAAAATCCTATACTATGGCATGGTGTAAAAAATCCATATTTATATAATGTAAAAGCATACATAATGAAAGATAATGATGTGTTAGATGAATTAATAATACCAACAGGGTTTAGATACTATAGATTTGATGCTAAAGAAGGATTCTTCTTAAATGGAGAACATATGAAGTTAAATGGTGTTTCTAGACATCAAGATAGAAAAGGTAAAGGTTGGGCAATAAGCAAAAAAGATCATGAAGAAGACATGAAACTTATAAAAGAAGTAGGTGCTAATTCAATACGTTTGGCTCATTATCAACACGATCAATATTTCTATGATTTATGTGATAGAGAGGGTATGATAATATGGGCAGAAATACCATTTATATCAGTTATGTCAAAGACTGATTTAAAAGGCGAAAATGCTAAGAGTCAATTAGTTGAATTAATACGTCAAAACTATAACCATTCAAGTATAGTTATGTGGGGAGTACAAAATGAAATACAAATAGGTGGTATAACTGACGAACTTAGAACTTTAGTTAAAGAACTTCACCAATTAGCTAAAAAAGAAGATAGTACTCGTTTAACTACTCAAGCACAAGTTATGATGGTTGAAAATGAAGATGAGTTTCATAATTATACAGACATAATGGCTTATAACAAATATTATGGATGGTATCAAGGTGAGGTTGAAGAATTTGCTCCATGGTTAGATGATTTTAATAAGGTAAATCCAGATACTTGTATAGGTATATCAGAATATGGTGCAGAAGGAATAATTAAATATCATACAGATAATCCACAAGTAAAGGATTATACAGAAGAGTATCATGCACTATATCATGAAAAAGTAATGAAGATATTTAATGAAAGAAAATTTGTATGGGGTACATACGTATGGAACTTCTTTGACTTTGGTTCTGATTTTAGAGATGAAGGTGGAGTTAAAGGAAGAAATAATAAAGGTTTAATAACATTTGATAGAAAAGTTAAAAAAGACGCATTTTATATGTATAAATCACTTTGGTCAGATGAAAAATTTATTCATATAAATAGTAAAAGATATATTGATAGAGAAAATAAATTTATAAATGTTAAAGTATACTCTAACTTAAATGAATTAACTTTATTTGTAAACGATAAAGAAGTAGCTACATTAAGTGGAAATTATACGTTTAACTTTGAAAATATAGAGTTAGTAGATGGACAAAATGAAGTAAAAGTAGTGGCAGAGAGTGAAGGTAAGGTTTACACAGATTTTGCTATATTTAATAAAGTAGATGAAAGAAATTCTATTTATGACTGTCCAGAAGATAAAGGTGGAGTAGTTACAAATTGGTTTAATGACGATAAAAACAAGTTTGATGATGTTGAAATTAAAGAACTTAATATTACAGATGATGTATATTCAACAAAATGTAAATTTAAAGAATTAATGGCTAATGAAGAAACTAAATCTATAATTGAAAAATATTTTGGACAAATGCTAGAGGGCCCAACTGTAGGTATGTTAGAAGGTATGACAATTGATCAATTAGCAGAATTAGCAGGTGGCCAGATAAGTGATAAATTTATATACGTATTAAATTCAGAATTAGTTAATATCAAAAAATAGTAATTAAATAAGGTATATAAATTTTATATACCTTATTATTATAAATCTAAAAGGACATTTATCAAAAGGGGGATTAAAATGAAAATAGATTTAAAAGCAAAACCATTTTACTTAGAAGATGAGGATATCAAGTGGGTAGAAGATACATTAGCGGGATTGTCTTTAGATGAAAAGATAGGACAAGTATTTGTAGATATGCTTTGGAATAACAATGAAGAAGAGATAAAAGAACGTATTAATAAATATGGCATGGGAGGATTTAGATATTCTAATATGCCAGCAGATAAGTTATATGAACAAAATATGACTATACAAAATACTAGTAAAATACCAGCACTTATAGCAGCTAATATAGAAGCTGGAGGAGATGGTGGTATTGGTGGTGGAACACATATAGGATACCATGTAACAATAGGGGCTACACAAGATAAAGAAAATGCATACAAATTAGGATATTATGGATGTAAGGAAGCTGCTGCTATAGGATGTAACTGGACTTATGCACCTATAGTTGATATAAATAAAAACTGGAGAAACTGTGTTGTATCTAGCCGTTGTTTCTCAAGTGATGCAGATGTTGTACTTGAAATGTCAAAAGAATATTTAAGAGGTGCAAATGATGCAGGTCTTGCTTGTTGTATGAAACATTTCCCAGGAGATGGATTAGATGAGCGTGATCAACACATAGTTACAACTAATAATATGATGAGTTGTGAAGAGTGGGATAATGAATTTGGTAAAGTATATAAGGGAATGATAGATGCAGGTGTTGAATCTGTAATGATAGGACATATAAGACTTCCAGAATACTCAAGAAAGTTAAAGCCAGGCATAAAGGATAACGAGATAATGCCAGCTACTATAGCACCTGAATTATTACAAGGATTACTTCGTGAGCAATTAGGATTTAACGGATTAATACTTACTGATGCAACTCATATGGTAGGGCTTACTTCTATGATAAGAAGAGAAGATATGATACCTACAACAATAGCATCAGGATGTGATATGATACTTTATTATAGAGATAAAGATGAAGATGTTGAAGCTATGAAAAAAGGACTTGAAAATGGAATATTAACTCATGAGCGTTTAGATGAAGCTGTTACTCGTGTACTTGCATTTAAAGCTATGTTAAAATTACATAAGAAAAAAGAATCAAATACATTAATGCCACCAAAAGAAAATTTATCTGTTATAGGATGTGAAAAACACTTAGAAGTAGCAAAAGATGTAGCAGATAAAGCTATAACTTTAGTTAAAAACACTAAAAATCAACTACCAATAACGCCAGAAACTCACAAAAGAATAATGCTATACACTGTAGACTCAACAGGGTTTGCATCTAAAGTATCAATGGCAGGAACAGGTAGCTTACAAGATAAAGTAAAAAATGAGTTAGAAGCACAAGGATTTGAGGTAGAAGTATTTGATCCAAATACATCTTTAAATGGAAAGCAATTATTAGCTATGACTCCAATAAAAGATTTTGTTGATAAGTTTGATGCAGTAATGCTGTTTGTAAATGTACAAGGATTCTCTCAAAGTAATGTACGTCGTATAACATGGGCTATGCCAATGGGTCCAGATATTCCTTGGTATGTTACAGAACTACCTACAGTATGTGTATCTGTAAATAACCCATTCCACTTAATAGATGTACCAATGGTACCAACATATATAAATGCATATACAGATAACGAAAATACTATACATCAAGTAATACAAAAGATAATGGGTAAATCTGAATTTAAAGGTGTAAGTTCAGTTGATGCATTCTGTGATTCTTGGGATACTCGTTTATAATTTTAATATAAACAATAAAATATAAGCTATTTAATTAGCACAAGATATAAAAAAGCTATAAACTATAGGAATTAAAAACCATAGTTTATAGCTTTTTTTTGTATGGATTTCTTATATATAAATTAAATTAATATAAATTATAATAGATTATAAAACATCTGAATAAAGTATATATAGAAAGAGTTTAAAATTTTAAATATATATAAAATCAGTTGATATAAACATCTATTATTGTTATTATAAATAACATAAAATGTAATATATTGACTAAATGAGTAATAAAGTATAAAATATTTGGTAATGATATTTATTTTCAATTAAAAATAGTATAGATTAAATAAATAAATTTTGGATATAATTATAAAGATTTACATATGGAAGGAGAAATATATGAAAAAAATATTACTAGTATTTTTATCAGTAATAACAATGATAAGTGCTGTAGCTTGTTCTAGTGGCAATAATACAGCTAAAGACAATGGGAAGATAAATGTTTATACGACAGTATTTCCTATATACGATTTTACAAGAAATATAGGGAAAGATAAGATAAATATAAATTATGTAGTTCCACCAGGAGTAGAACCTCATGACTATGAAATAACGCCAAAGCTTATGAAAGATATTCAAAATGCTGATTTACTTATAAAAAATGGATTAGGCTTAGATAGCTTTGCAGATAAAATAAAAAGTGAAAATAAACTACAGATAGTAGATGCAAGTGAAGGTATAAAACCACTTACTTATGATGAAGAACAAAATCACGAAAAAGAGAGTCATGAATCTCATAATCACGGTCAGTATGATCCTCATGTATGGTTAAATGTAGATTTAGCTATGAAAGAATGTGAAAACATAAAAAATGCTTTAATTAAAGCAGATGAAAAAAATAAAGACTTTTATGAAAAAAATTACAATGAATATATAGAAAAATTAAAAAAGCTAAAAAGCAATTATGATGAAAATTTAAAAGATAAAAAGAATAAGAGTATAATAGTATCTCATGGTGCTTATGAATATTTATGTGATGAATATAACATAAATCAAATATCTATAACAGGAATTAGTCCAAATCAAGAACCATCTCTTAGCAAAATAAGTGAAATAGCTAACTATGCAAAAAAGAATAATATAAAATACATACTATTTGATGGTCTTGTAAATCCAAATGTAGCAAAAACTATAGCAGATGAGGCTAATATAAAAACAACAGTACTATATTCAATAGACAATATAAGTAAAAAGGATTTTGACAATAATAAAGATTACATATCTTTAATGAATAAAAACTTAGAAACACTAAATTTAGTTTTAAAGTAGGGATAAATATGGATAAAGTAATTAAATTTAACGATGTAAGCTTTGGATATGAAGATAAAGTTATTTTAGATAATATAAACTTAAATATAAACAAAGGTGATTACATAGGTATTATAGGGCAAAATGGTGTTGGTAAAAGTACTTTGCTTAAACTTATGATAAACAAATTAAGACCAGTTAAAGGAAGTATTGACTTACTTAATAAAAATATAAATAACTTTGATGAATGGAATAAAATTGGCTATGTAGACCAAAAATCAAATTCATTTTCTAGTTCATTTCCTATAACAGTAGAAGAAGTAGTATCATTAAGTTTAGTATCTAAAGTAGGTTTGTTTAAAAGAATAAATAAAAAATACAAAAAAGAAGTTGATGAAGTTTTAAAACTAGTAGGAATGTATGAGTATAAAGATAGATTAATAGGAAGCTTATCAGGAGGTCAACAACAAAAAGTATTTATAGCTAGAGAACTTGTAAAATCACCTGAAATACTATTTTTAGATGAACCAACAGTTGGAATAGATGTAAATGGACAAAAAGAATTTTATAAAATACTAAAAGAGTTAAATGAAAAATTAAATTTAACTATAATAATAGTATCTCATGATTTATTTATAGTAAAAGAAGAAGTTAAAAAATTAGCATTAATAAAAAATAAAAAAATAGAATTAATAGAAAATAGCAAAAAAGATATAGATGAATCTATAATGCTTAATTTATTTAGTAGTTAAAGTGGGGAGGCAATATTTTGGAAATTTTTCAATATGATTTTATGGTAAGGGCACTTACAGCTTCCTTAATAGTTGGGCTTATATGTCCATTAATGGGAATGTTTATAGTATTTAAAAAATTATCTCTAATAGGAGATAGTCTATCACATATAGCACTATCAGGTATAGCATCAGCTACTATAGTAGGTGTAAATCCTTTAATAGGATCTTTAGTAGCATCAAGTATAGCAGCTATAATAATAGATAGATTAAGAACCTATTTAAAAGAATATGCTGATTTGTCAATAGCTATAATAATGGCTTTAGGAGTTGGGATATCAGGTATACTTATAAGTATATCAAATACAAACTTTGACTTATTCTCATTTATGTATGGAAGTATAGCTACAGTAAGCAGTGAAGATATAAAAATAATCATTATGGTAGCAATTATAATTATTTTATTTGTAAGTTTATTATTTAAAGAGTTATTATATATAACATTTGATGAGGAAAATGCTAAATTTTCTAAAATACCTGTAAAACTTATTAACACAATATTTATGATATTAGTTGCAGCAAGCATAACAATAACACTTAGAATAGTTGGGGTATTATTAGTATCATCCCTTATTTCAATACCAGTAGCTACAAGCTTAAAAGTAGCAAAAAGTTTTAAACAATCAATATTTTATTCAGTATTATTTGGTGAGATAGCTATAATAAGTGGAGTATTAATATCTTTTTATTTAGATATAGCACCAGGAGGAACTATTGTTATAATAAGTGTATTAGAGCTTTTAGGAGTAACTTTATTTTCAAAGGTAATAAATTCTAAACATAAAAAAATAGTATTAAACAAATAATAAAAGAGTAGGTTACTACTCTTTTTAATTTTTAAATTTAAATTTATGATAAAAAAGCAGAAAAATCAACAGATATAGAAAAAAATAAAATATAATTTGAAAAAATATACAAAAAGTGTTGACGAAATAAAAAAAAGCGAATATAATAATATTTGTGGTTGAGAGAAGTCAACAAAACAAATGACCCATTAGCTCAGTCGGTAGAGCACCTGACTTTTAATCAGGGTGTCCCGCGTTCGAGTCGCGGATGGGTCACCATTTTGGGATTATAGCTCAGCTGGGAGAGCACCTGCCTTACAAGCAGGGGGTCACAGGTTCGAGCCCTGTTAATCCCACCAAATTTTATAATTTGTTATACTATAGATTAGATAGTTTTTAGTATACAAGTTACATACTAGACTTATACAATTAAATTATATAAGACCCATTAGCTCAGTCGGTAGAGCACCTGACTTTTAATCAGGGTGTCCCGCGTTCGAGTCGCGGATGGGTCACCAGTTTTAAATCCTCATAGATATCTATGAGGATTTTTTTGTAAAAAATTATATTTTTATATATAAAACCTAAATTTTGGGGTAAGAATATCTTAAGGACATAAAAGATAACTTATATTAAAAAATTAATTTATGGATTATTTTTGTAAGTTTTATATACAAATTTTATAAATACATAATAAAACATTAAAGGGTGAAGCATATGGAAAATGAACAAGATGTTATAAAACAAAAATTTAATTATATAGAAAGAAAATTAAACAGAGAGCTTATAGGTCAAAAAAAATTTATTAAGGAAATATGTGAGTATTTTGAAGAAAAATTTATAAACAAAGAAAAAGGAATATTATTTTTAATAGGGGATAAAGAAACTGCTAAAAAAACTAGTGTAAGAAGGATATTTGAATACTTAAATAATTCGGATTTTACAGATAATACACAGATACAAGAAATAGATTTAGCATCATATAATTTTAATTTAGGATACAGTGCATTTTTAACAGATTTATATGAAAAATTAAGTAGTGATTCTTCTTGTATACTATTTAAAAATAGTGAAAAAGCTAGTGAAGATATGTTAAATGTATTATCAAATGTATATCCAAATACTTGCTTAAACTTAGACAATAATTACATAATAAAAAATAAATTTTTAATACAAGCAAATGATGAAGATGAGGACACTATAAACAATATAGTTTGTCATAATAAGTTCTTAGTATATACAACTAATGATGATAAATTTAATATAGAAGAACACTTTACTAAGTCATTTAGCAATAACATAGATAAAGTATTATATACTAAGCCTCTTAACAAAGAGGAAAGAAATAAAATAGTAAAAAGAGAAGTTCTAGAAACTATAAAAATAAAAGAAGAAAATCACAACGTAAAAATAGTATTAGATGTAAAAGAAGATGATCAAAACGAAGAATACTTTGGAATTTGCAAATACTTACAGGAAACATATAAAAAGGATTCAAATTTTGGTATTAGTGAATATGTATCTTATAAGCTATGTAAACCGTTAACGAACTTGATTATAAAAGAAAATATAACTGAAAATAGTACAATATTAATATATGTAGATAATAACGAAATATATTGCAATATAAAAAATGAAATATTCTCACTTAGTGATTATTCAACACCTACACTAGAAGAAGCTGAATATAAATTAAATTCTATTATAGGAATGAAGGATTTAAAAGAGTTTTTAATAAGCGTTAAAAATAACTATAAAGTACAAAAAATTAGAGAGAGACTTGGACTAAAAACATCTAATATATCGTTAAATATGATATTTGCAGGAAATGCAGGCACAGGGAAAACTAATGCAGCTAGAGTGACTTTTGAATATTTAAATGCACTTAATATATTATCTAAGGGAATATATAGAGAAGTTAGTAAAGCTGATTTTGTAACAGAAAATCCAGCAGAAACAGCTAAAAGAACTATAGATATAATAAATTCTGCTATAGGAGGAGTATTATTTATAGATGAAGCATACTCATTATGTGAGAGTGATGATGATAAAGTAGGAAAAGAAATAGTAGATGCATTATTAAAAGGTATAGAAGACAATAGAGATGATTTAGTTGTAATACTTGCAGGATATGAAAAGGATATGGATGAATTTTTATCATTTAATCCAGGTCTTAAATCTAGGTTTTTAAATACTATACATTTTGAAGACTATACTCCTTATGAAATGTATGAAATAGCTTTAAATATTGCAAAATCAAAAGGATATAGAATTGCAAAAAACGTAAAAAATGAATTAATAGATTTATTTGCAAAAAATCAAATAAGCGGTAAGAACGATTTAGGTAATGCAAGGTTTGTAAGAAATATAGTTGAAAATGCTATATTAGACTCATCTAAAAAATATATAAATGATAAAACTAAGGAAATAGATTTACTAGAAAGAGACAATTTCAACTTTAAAGCAAAAGCAAAATTTAATTTAGAAGAAAGATTAAGCCACATAGTAGGTTTAAATGAAGTTAAAAGCCTACTTAGAAGTCAATATAAGCTTATAGTTGCACAAGAAAAGAGAAAAGCAGCAGGAATAGATACTAAAATAGAGCAAAACTTAAATATGGTGTTTGTAGGTAATCCAGGAACAGGTAAAACTAGTATAGCAAGATTAGTATCAGAAATGCTAAATAGCATGGGTCTTTTAAAGGTAGGTCAGATGATAGAAACTGATAGATCAAGTTTTATATCAGAGATACCAGGTGAAACTAGTAAAAAAACTGAAGCAAAGTTTAAAGAGGCTATAGGAGGAGTTTTATTTATAGATGAGGCTTATACATTAGCTAATGATTCATTAGGCAGAGAGGCTACAGAAACGCTTCTTAAGCTTATAGAAGACTATTCTAAAGATGTTGTAGTAATACTTGCAGGATATGAAGAAGAAATGGAAGATTTCTTTGATGTTAATATAGGATTAAAATCAAGATTTCCAATTTGGACAACTTTTGAAGATTACAACCCAAATGAACTATTAGAAATGGCTATTAATTTAATAGACTCAACAGGATTTAAATTATCTAAAAATGCATATGTATCTCTTAAAAAGAGTTTTGAAGATATATATGAAGAATCAGATTCTACATCAGGAAATGGTAGAATGGTTAGAAACTATGTAGAAAATCTAATAAGAAACCAAAGTATAAGAATAGCAGAAGAAAATATAAGTACTTATGAAATGAATCTAATTACAACTAAAGATATAGAAAAAATTAAAGTATCAGAATATGAGTTTGATTTAGAAGAAAAACTTAAATCTCTTAAAGGAAACGAAAAAGCAAAAGAATTTTTAAGAAATGAATACAAACTTATTAAAATACAAGAAAAGAGAGTAAAACTAGGCAAAAAAAATAATATAAACAAATATAGTAATATAGTATTTACAGGAAATGTAGGAACAGGTAAAAAATCTATTTTAAACATACTAGCAGAAATGTATTACTCAAGGGATATGATAAAGTCTAAGAATATAGTAGAAATTGATATAAGAGAAATAATAGGCGAAATAAATAGTGGATTAAAATTAGAAGATATATTAAATAAATCTTTAGGTAAAATAGTATTAATAGATAAGGCTCACCTATTATTGGATATTAATAATTACAAAGAAATAATTTCTATACTTTTAAAATTTATAGACAATAATAAAAGTAAAATAAAAATAGTTTTATCTGGCCAAAAAGATAAAATGAAAGAACTAGTTTTATTAAATGAATCTTTAAATTATAGATTCCCTATATGGTTAGACTTTGAGGACTATACAAATATTGAATTGTATGAAATATGCCTAGATATACTAACTAATAAAGGATTTATATTAAGTAAAGAATCAAAAGATAGCTTAAAAGAAGTAATCTATAGTCTTTACGAAAGTGATAATTTAAAACTTAGAAATAGTCTTATGATAAAAAATTATATAGAAAAATTAGTAAGAGTTCAAAGTGTAAGAGTATATGACAATAATATATTACAAAGAGATATAAATACTATAGAAGTAGAAGACATAATAAGTAGTAAAGAAATATTTACAAATGAAAATACATTTATAAGTAATAATGTAGAGCCAATTGCTGATAATAATTTAAAAGAAAATTATAAAACTAATGATTCTAATAAAATTTTATCTTATGATGTAGAAAATAAATTGTTAAAGATAAAAAATTTATACGACTTAGGTGTAATAGATGAAGGTGAATTTAAAATACTTAAGGGAAAAATAATAAATAATGTATACTAAAATGAGTATTTACTAAATATATTGAAAATACCCATTTTGGTATGAATATAGAGCAAAATTTAAAAAGGACATTTGATAAATGTCCCTTTTTTGTGTAAAATTTAAGTACTAAAAAGAAATAGGAGAATATTATGAGCCTTAAAGAATTTGAATTTATAGACGAGTCAATTGATTTATTAAACTCCTTAACACCTACATTAAATATGCTATCAAAAGAACTAGAGACTTATTTTGAAAATATACTTGAATCTAGTGATCAAGAATATTTAAATGTTAACTCAAGAGTAAAAACAGAATATAGTTTAAGAGAAAAAATAATAAGAAATAGATATTTAAAAAGATATGAGAAACCACAAGAGCTTATACATAATCTATCAGACTTAATAGGTGTAAGACTAGAGTGTAGATTTATAGAAGAAGAGAAATTAATATATAAAGTATTAAAATCTTATTTTGATACTACAGATGATAATATATATTTTTATAATAAAAGTAATGACAAGGTTAAGATAAGGTTAGATAAAGAGCAGCCACGAAAACAAAAAAATGGATTTGAAATATATAGAATAAATGGTTTATTTATATATGGAAAAAACAAAATAAATTTTGAAATACAAATAAAATCCATGGTAAATATATTTTGGAGTGATATAGAACATCAAGTTATATATAAAAATAATACTTATGTAATGGTAGATAAATTTTTAAGTGATGTTATGGCATCAATAAAAAATAATCTAGCAATGATAGACAATCAGCTTTTATCTGTTTATAAATCTTTTAATGAAAATACTTCAAAAGATAAAACCTTAAAGCAAAAGTCTATGGAAAAGTTTTTAGCTAAAATTGCATATGATACTTTTGCTGAAAAAATGGAAAAAGACATAGGATTTATAGTAGATTTTAAAAAGCCTTGTGAAACTATTATAAATTACTCATTTAACAAGAATAAAGATGGTTTAGATATAAGTGAAGATGCAACAATACAAGGTCTTATGAGACTAAATGAGATTGCAAAGAAGGATATAGACTTTAATTCTAAAATAAAATTTGGGAAAAGTCCTGAATTTGAAGATGAATTTTGTGAAAAACTAGGTAATTTTATAATGAGTAAGCTAAACTGTGAATTTATATGGAACTTATTCTTTAGGATATTATTTGAAGTAGAACCTCTTAATAATAAAAAGGATTTTGAAAACTTTATATTATTTATAAAAGAAAAAATAGTTCCTATAAAACATCAAGGTAAGCTAGAGCTTAATTTTAAATCAGATAGCAAATATATATTACATGATATATATATGGAAGTAGCAAGTACATTAATACAAATAGATTCAATAGAGATATTATATGAACAAAGTTTAGATAGTATAAATAATGTAGTTAGAAATGAAATAAATAGTATATGTAGAAATATAGACTCTTATAGTGAATACAAAATAAAACGAGAAAAGTATATGGACAACATAAATAGAAAAATTAAAGATGCTATAATTGGATAAAAATAAAGAGCTGCTTTATAAGGCAGCTCTTTATTTTTCTAATATAAATTAGAAATTATGTAGAAAAAAGTAATATTGTATGATATTTTATATATGGAAAGGATGATTTAAGTGAAAGCTAAGAGTAAGGATAATGTAGTTATTTCATCTTTATTATTTTCTATATTAGCTCTAGTTGCATATAAATTGTTTTATGGAGTAAATATGCAACTATTTTGGGTAGCTTTTGTATGTGAAAGACTTTATAGCCTAGGAGCTAAAGAAGATTTTGACAGATGCTTAGACGATTTAGACTATGATGAAGACAATAAAAAGATTTTAATAAAAATTATAGGATTAATAGTCATTATAATAGGTATATTTATTTATATAACTTTTACAGAACCAAAAATATTAATTTATATAGCAATAGGAGAAGTTGTAGATATAATTATACAAAAACCATATAAAAAATTAATTAATAAACATAATTAATATATAGAAAAAGAGTAAGTTAATTCTTACTCTTTTTCTATAGTTATAGTATATAAACTATTAAATGACTCTAAAGGTTTAAGTTTATTTATATAAGCCTTGTTAGTATATATTTTATCCGAATTTACACTGTCAGCTATCCCAAACCATGGTTCAATACATACAAATGGAGCAGTAGAGTTTGTATCTTTGTAGTAAGGTGTCCATATTCCAACTAGTGGAAAATCTTTAAAATTAATGTTTATGTAATCTTTAGATTTATTAGATTTTAAGTTAATGCTATCTATATTAGTATATATTAATGCATCTTTTTCAAAAATCTTAGGTTCTAATCTTAAATTGTTTAAATTATAAACTTCTTTTAAACTATTAAAATAAGGACCATCTAAGTTTATTTTTTTTACTATATCTCTAGAATTAAATTCTAGATAGTAATTGCACAAATCATCATATATATTAAATGCAGGATGTGCTCCTATTGAAAAATACATATCTCTTGTATCTTTGTTTAAAACATTCCAATTAATATTTATGCTATTATTAACAATAGTATACTTTATTAGAAGTTCAAAAGAATAAGGATATAGTTTTTTAGTTTCATCATTAGATATTAATTTATAAGTTATTGAGGTATTATCATTATAAATAATTTCAAAATCCATATCTCTAGCAAATCCATGTTGACTCATACTATAGAACTTATCTTCTATATAAGTTTTGTTGTCTTTTAATCTGCCGACTATAGGAAATAATATAGGAGAGTGTCTTGACCAATGAGTGCTATCTCCATTCCATAGTATTTCTTTTTTTAGATCCTTAGAGTATATTCTAGTTAGTTCAGCACCGCTATTTTTAGATTCTATTATAAGTTTATCATTTTCTAATATATTCATATTATCACCCCTTAGATAAGCATATTATATATAGTATAATTTAGCAATAATATATAAGATTAAATAAACTTATATTAGAGAAAATAACTTTATAAATATTGTTATGTTATATATTAAAGTGATATAATTATAAATTAATAAATACTATGCAAAAACATAATATATAGTAGTTTAACTAGAAAGGAAGTTTAATATGGAAGAAATATACAGATTAATAGAAGAGAAAATAAAAAATTCTGGATACAAAAGAAGTGTAAGTGGTGAAGAAATATATGAAGAAATATGTGATGAAATAGAAGATAAAGATAATGGTAGCTACATATTTATGTCTAAGAAAGAGGATGATGTTTTATTTGAATATAAAATAGACGTAATGGATGAAAATTTCAATTTATCTTATTTAGATATAAATTCACCAGAAGGAAAGTTTCATATAGATTTTGATGCAAAGTAATAAAAAATATAAGTTTTTATTAAATAGAGTAAAAGAAATAGGGGATAAATAGTGCTATGGCTAATTATCCCCTATTTCTTTTCAATTATTAAAATTATTAAGAATATAAAGCTTAATTTATATAAAAACATTTAAAAAGTAACAAAAAAATTTCAAAAAGGTAACAAAAAAATTTCAATATATTAAAGTTCATATAATTTAGATGTAAAGTATGCTAAGATAAAATAAACTTAAAAGCGACTATTTTCGACATAAAAAATAAAAATAGTAGGTGGTGTGAAAATGAAAGATAAAAAAGACAAAAAAATAATGGGGATAATAATAGTTGTGTTAGTAATATTTGGTGTACATACAGCATATTCTCAGTATAATAATGGCAATATTAAAAGATTTAAAGATCATGTGGTATTTTACCCACAACATCAAGATGATGAGGTTTTATGGGGAGGAACTGCCATAGTAGATGCTATTAAAGAATGTGGAACGGACAATGTATATGTAACTTTAGTATCAGATGGGTCGGGAGTTAATGTGTTTAAAAATAACCCAAAATTTAAGGGAATAGATAGAAAAGAAAAAGAAAGATTAAGAAATAATGAATTTAAAGCATGCCTAAATAAACTAGGAGTAAAAAAAGATAATGTAATAATACTAGCAGATGAAGCTAAAAAACCAGGAATTCATTATGATCTGATGGAAAAAACCATACTAAACTTTGAAAAAAAGTTAGGAAGTGTTACACATATAGCACATCACTATAAATATGATGATCATATAATGCACAGAAAAAATGGTCAAGTATTAAAAAAGCTTAGTGATGAACATAAAGTAGATGACGCAAGATATTTTATGAAGCCTAACTATGTATCAAATATACCTGAAGATAAAAGAGATATATATAAAGTTAATAATATGAAAGATTATAATACAGTAAAGAGTGCTTTAGAAGAATATAAAAATGTAGATGATAAAAATGAAAAGTATGGAATTGGATATACTTCAGCTCATAGTTACTTTGATTATTTATTAAATGATCCTAGTTTAACATCAGTTTTAAGTATATATTAAGTAAAAAATAAGTGTAGGATACGCCCTGCACTTATTTTTTATAAAAAAGGGTAGCTTTTCCTTTTTTATAGTGATAAATTAAACTTACAAAAATTAAACAAGGTGGATAAAATGAATATAAATATAGAAGAAATATTAAAAACATATACAGATAGAAACAAATACAATTTAGGACATTACATATATAAAAACGGAGTAATTTTAAATAATTATGCTAAACAAAATGGTAGTAAATATATATTTTATGGAACTGTGCTAGATGAACAAAGAAGAAGAGATTATACATCAATGATAAGTATAAATACTAAAACTAGAGAAATATCAAATGTAAGTTGTGATTGCTTTTCAGAGTTACAAAGTATAAAACCTAATAATTTATGCTCTCATATAGTAGCTATAGTACTAAAGGGGATAGAAGATTTAATTAACGACAAAGAATATGAAATTAAAGAAGGTACAAAGTTAAACCCAAACATAACCTTTAATATATTATCATCAAAAGATGGTTATATGAATGCAAGGCTAGAAATAGATGGAATAAGTGAATGTGAGTATAAAAATATATATAATGCATATAAAGAAAACAATAAACTATATAGACTTAAAAGTGGAAATTACTTGGATTTAAGTGAGAAAAGCTTAAAAGAATCATTAGAACTGATAGATACTTTGGGGATGTATGAAAATCTTACTTCTATGAAAATAGACAATAATAAATCACTATATCTAAAAAAATATATAGAAGATAATGATAATTTTATTATAAAAGGGAGTCATCATATAGACAATATAGTTGATAAACTAAAAAAAATAGAAAATTTGAAAATTGATTTACCTGATATAAATGCAGCACTTAGAGATTATCAGATTAAAGGATATGAATTTTTAAAAACTTTGTCTAGATATGAATTTGGAGGAATTTTAGCAGATGAGATGGGTTTAGGTAAAACAATACAAACAATAGCTTTTTTACAATCTAATAAAAATAAAAAAGCCATTGTTTTAACACCAACATCTCTTATTTATAATTGGCTTGAGGAATTTAAAAAATTTTCTCCTAATCTAAAAATAGGTGTAGCCTATAAATCTAAAAGAGATGATGTTATAAACAATATAGATAGTTATGATGTAATACTTACAACCTATACAACCTATAAAAATGATATAGAAAAATATAAAAATATAAAATTTGATTACTGTATAATAGATGAAGCCCAGAATATAAAAAATCCAGATTCTATAATAGCTAAGTCTGTAAAAAAAATTAATGCAAAAGTTAAGTTTGCATTAACTGGAACTCCAATAGAAAATAACTTAATAGAGTTATGGTCTATATTTGATTTTGTAATGCCAGGATATTTATATGATAAATCAAAGTTTAAAAAAATATTTTTAAATAAAGATAATATAGATGATTTAAAAAAGCTTATAAAACCATTTTTATTAAGAAGAACAAAAAAAGAAGTTATAAATGAATTGCCAGAAAAGATCGAGCAAAAGTATTATGTAGAGCTTAACAAAGAACATAAAAAGGCATACTTAGGTTTACTTAATTTAGCTAAAAATAAAATTCAAATAAATGATAATATGTCTGTATTATCTTACTTAACTAAGCTTAGACAGCTAGCAATAGCCCCTGAACTAATGGTTAGAAACTATGAAATAAAAAACTCTAAATTAGAGGTACTTGTAAAATTATTAAAAGAAAATAAAGATAAAAAAATATTGGTATTTTCACAGTTTACAAAAGTATTAGAGAAAATAAAAGATAGATTAGACTACGAAAATATAAGCTATAGCTATTTGGATGGAAAAACTAATCCAAAAGATAGAGTTAAGCTAGTTAATGACTTTAATAAAAATGATGATAATGTATTTTTAATATCGTTAAAAGCAGGAGGTACAGGTTTAAATTTAACTAGTGCATCCATCGTTATACACTTTGACCCATGGTTTAATCCTGCAGTAGAGAATCAAGCAAGTGATAGAGCTCATAGAATAGGGCAAAAAAATATTGTTAATGTTATAAAACTAATATCTAAAGACACAGTAGAAGAAAAAATTATAGGATTACAAGAAATGAAAAAAGAATTAGTAAAAGAACTTATAGATAGCAATATAGATGGTGGAAATATTCTTAGTAAAATGTCAGTAGATGATATAATAGATATAATGTTTGGCTAAAAATTAGAATATAAAATCAAAAATACGAAAAACTACATATAGATGTGATTAATAATAAAAAGGCTAGGATTAAATCTTAGTCTTTTTTATATACCTAAATAAGTAAATAAGTACATGTATTAACTTTTAAATAATACAAAAGATATATATGTATTTGTGAAAGGAATGAATATAAGTGTATATGACAAAAGATAAATTGTTTTATAAAAGTATAATAGATATATCAATACCAATAGCTATACAAAATCTAATAACAGTATCTGTTAATATGGCAGACACTGTTATGTTAGGTAGATTAGGTGAAGTAGAGCTATCAGCAGCAGCTATAGCTAATCATCTTTTTTTTATATTGATGGTATTAATGTTTGGGATTTCTGGAGGCTCTAACGTTATGTGTTCTCAATATTATGGAAAAAAAGATATAAAATCAATACATAAGATAGTTACTATTACATACTGGCTAAGTATAGCATTATCAATATTATTTGTATTAGTAGCTATGGTTATGCCAGGTGCATTTATGAAGTTGTTTACAGATGATGTAGCTGTTATATCAATGGGAGAGAAGTATATAAGGATAGTTAGTATAAGTTATGTATTTTATTCATTAACAGTTTCTACTGTTGGATTGCTTAGGTCGGTTAAAACTGTTAAGATACCTATGATTATACATAGTATATCTTTATTTATAAATATATTTTTAAATTATATATTAATATTTGGAAGGTTTGGGATAAGTCCATTAGGAATTAAAGGAGCAGCTATTGCAACTGTTATATCTAGGATAATAGAATTTTTTATAATATTTATATATATAATTTTTAAAGAAAGTAAAGTAAAATATAGATTAAATTATGTTTTGAAAATAGATAAATTAATATTTAATGATTATATAAAAGTAACATCTCCCATATTTTTTAATGAGCTATGCTGGTCAGTAGGATCATCTATGATATCTATAATAGTTGGAAGGATGGGGACTAGTGTAGTTGCAGCAAATAGCATAAATAATGTAGTAAATCAATTTGCAACTTTATTTATACAAGGATTATCTAGTGCGTCATCAGTTATAATAGGTAATACTATAGGTATGGGAAATTATAACAAAGTAAAAGAATATGCAAATACAATAAGTATACTAAGTATAATAGTTGGGATTATATCAGCTTTAATAATTTATTTTTGTAAAGATGTAATATTAGGATTTTATAACATATCACAAGAAACGAAATTAATATCAAAAGAAATAATGACAGCAACAGCTATAGTAGCATTGTTTAGGTCTTTATCTTCAAATCTTATGATGGGTGTTTTAAGAGGCGGAGGAGATAATAAGTATGTATTTAAATATGAAATGATATTTATGTGGGGATTATCTATACCACTTGGATTTATAAGTGCATTTGTATTTAATTTACCAATACCTATTGTATTTTTTCTATTAAAAAGCGATGAAATATTAAAAGGTATAGTTGGGTTTATAAGAGTTAAAAGTGGTAATTGGATAAATGACGTAACTAGAGATAAAAAAGATACTTAAAATTATATCTTATAAAACATCGTATATATAAATATTTTTGTATTTCTAAAAATGTCTATGTAAAAAACACATAGACATTTTTTATTAATCCTATATTTATATAATTTATAATTATTAAAGCTAATAAATAAAAAATATTATTTTTAAACATAAGAAAAGACCCAAATAAATTTGAGTCTTTAAAACGTATCTATATGATTATAATATAGTTATGTTTTCAGCTTGAGGACCTCTAGCACCTTCAACTATATTAAAGCTTACTTTTTGACCTTCTTCTAAAGTTTTGAATCCATCAACTTGTATAGCTGAGAAATGAGCGAATACATCATCTCCACCTTCTACAGATATAAATCCAAATCCTTTTTCGCTATTGAACCATTTTACTATTCCTTGAATCATTTTCAATTCTCCTATAAACCTACATCAAGATTACTTCTTGATTTACTGTAATTTAAGTGTAACACTTATTTAAGTAAATGTACACACTTTTTTTATTTATTTAAATAATTACCTTAAATGATAATAAATATACCTAAATTTACTAAAAAATATAAAAAATTTGATTATACAAAAACTAACAATATTATGGTATAGTCTTATAAGAGGAGGAATATTATGTCTAAATTTTATATAAAATACTTATGTATGTTTATAGGATTAGGGTCATTTATGACTTATTTACCTGTATACTTAGAAAAAACATTAAACTTTAGTCCATCGCAAATAGGGATTATAGTATCAATACCATCTATAATTGGTATAGCACTTGTACCTATATGGGGGATTATAAGTGATATTATAAAAAAACAAAAGCTTATATTATGGATAAATGTATTAGTAGCATTTTTACTAGGGTATTTATATTCAAAAACAACGTCTTTTATACCGATATTTATAGTAGCGATATTTTTTGAAATGTTTAGAAATTCATTATTGCCACTTGCAGATACTATAACAACTTCATATTGTAAAGAACAAAATAAAAATTATGGAAAAGTAAGAGTATTAGGTTCTATAGGATATGCACTATCTGCTTTTATTTGTGGTCATATAATGAATTTAACAGGAAATGATTTGGCATTTTTCTATATGTTTATGTTTAGTATGCTTCTATGTTTATTTATAACTCCATATTTAAATACACCTAAAGAAATGGAGTCTAAAGAAAAGCTAAATTTAAAAGTAGATATAAAAAAATTATTTACTAATAAACAATATGTGTTAATACTTTTAGCAAGTATAAGTATTGTTGCTTTAAGTGATGGGGTAAGTGCTTACCAAGGTATACATTTATTAAACTTAGGAGCAGGTAAGGAACTTGTAGGAATGTTGACTGTATTTATGGTAGCTCCAGAACTTTATTTTATGGTTAAGACAAAAGATCTTTTACAAAAATATGGAAACACAAAAATGATTACTGTAAGTGCAATTGCACTTTTTATTAGATGGATAATATATACATTTACAAATAATATAGCATTATTTATATTAGCATCAGCTTCTCATGGTGTAGCAATAGCTATAATGACTATAACTGTTTTTGACTTTATAGGAAACGTAGTAGAAAAAAAATTATATACTACAGCCATGACTATATACACTTTTTGTATAGGAATTGGGTCATCAGTTATAAAACTTATATATGGAAATATAATAGACTTATATGGAATGAAAGCTATATTTATATGCTCAATAATAATTTCTATTATAAGTTTTGGAATTATATTTGCAATAAATAAATTAGAATATGAAAATATAAATAATACAAATATAATAAGCGAATAAAAAGGAAGAACATGATTATGTTCTTCCCTTTTTTAGCTTACCTAACTATAGTATATATCATATATACTATGTATAAAGCTATTAATATAAAACCTTGTTTTTTTACAAGACAATTATCTTTTTTCATAAAGATATAAAGTAAAACTGTTATAAATGTCATAAATATTATATCTATAAGAGCAAATGTACTTATAGATATCGGACTTATAGTTGTAGCTAAACCTAAAACTAAAAGTATATTAAATACGTTTGAGCCTATTACATTACCTATAGCTATTTCAGTTTCACCCTTTTTTATAGCCATAATAGAAGTAACAAATTCAGGAAGTGAAGTACCAACTGCAACTATTGTAAGTCCAACTAAGTTTGCACTCATACCAAATGATGTTGCAATCGTTGTAGCAGAGTCAACAACCATATCTCCACCAACGATAATTCCTGCTATACCAATTAAACTTAATATAATTGTTTTAAACATAGGAACATCTTCACTTACTTCAGCTTCTATAGCTATAGCACTTTCACCACCAGATAAGTCTTCTTCATTATTAGAGTTTTTAGCACTTTTTACAGTATTTATTAAGAAGTAGGCAAATACTATTAAGAAAAAAATACCTTCAAATCTATTTATATGTAAATCAAGTGAAAATAGTAACAACATAAAGCTTATACCTATTAAAAATGGAGTATCTTTTTTTATAGTATCTTTTTGAACTGGTAACTTTGCAATTACTGCAGATACACCTAACACTACAAGTATGTTAAAAAAGTTAGAGCCTACGATGTTAGCAACACTCATATCATTTTGTCCTGCTAATGATGATGTAATACTTACTGCGGCTTCAGGTGCAGATGTACCCATAGCTACTATAGTAAGACCTATAACCATAGCTGGAACATTAAATTTTCTAGCAATTGAAGCAGCACCATCGACAAATATGTCAGCACCCTTTATAAGGAAAATAAAACCTAATATTAATATTATAAATGCCATTAATATTCCTCCCAAAATATATATTTATAAAGGACAGTATACCACTTTATGTATTCTTTTGTAAATCATTAAAATATGATGAAACTTAGTTATGCAAAGAATATAATAGATATTTATAATATTAAATTAAGTATGTAACTAATTATCTTCTCTTAATAAATTTAAGTCTTTACCACTCATTATTTTATTCATATTTCTCATAGAACACATCTTACCGCACATTGTACAGCTATCATCATGTTTAGGAGTTGACTCGTTTCTATATCTTCTAGCTTTTTGTGGGTCAATAGCAAGTTCAAACATTTTCTCCCAATTAAGCTCTTGCCTAGCTTTACTCATTTGATTATCTATATCTCTAGATTTAGGAATTTTCTTTGCGATATCTGCAGCATGAGCAGCTATTTTAGTAGCTATAATACCTTCTTTAACATCATCTAAGTTAGGTAGCCTTAAATGTTCTGCTGGAGTTACATAACATAAAAAGTCAGCTCCATAACTAGCAGCTAAGGCACCTCCAATAGCACTTGTTATATGATCATATCCAGGAGCTATATCTGTAACTATAGGACCTAGCACATAAAATGGTGCACCATGACAAAGTTTCTTTTCAAGTAACATATTAGCCTCGATTTCATCTAATGACATATGTCCAGGACCTTCTATTATTACTTGAACATTTCGTTTCCATGCTCTTAGAGTAAGTTCACCTAATATCATCAATTCTTTTATTTGACAAGCATCTGAAGAGTCATTTATAGACCCAGGTCTTAGAGCATCTCCAAGGCTTAATGTTAAGTCATATTCTTCGCATATATCAAGTAATTCATCAAAGTATTCATAAAAAGGGTTCTCACGTTGATTAAGCTCCATCCAAGCATACATTAAAGAACCACCTCTAGATACTATATTAGTAAGTCTTTTGTTTCTTTTAAAAACAGATGCAGTTTCTTTGTTTATACCAGCATGTACAGTAACGAAGTCTGCACCATCATTTGCATGATTTCTTACTACATCTAAAAATTCTTTAGCAGTTATATCTTTTAATTCTTTATCGTAAAAACCAACAGCATCGTATATAGGAACAGTTCCTATCATAGCATTAGAAGATGATATAAGTTTTTTTCTAAATTCTTTGGTTTTACCAAAAGAACTTAAGTCCATTATAGCTTCAGCTTTCATATCTAATGCTAAATTAACCTTTTTCATTTCTTCATCAATATCACAACAATCTTTTGATATACCCAAATTTACATTTATTTTAGTTCTTAGTTTTTCGCCTACACCTTCAGGATTTAAAGATTTATGATTTTTATTAGCAGGTATTGCTACTTTACCTTTAGATATTAGCTCTCTCAAAATATTAACATCCATATTTTCTTTTTTTGCTACTATTTCCATTTCTTTAGTAATTATCCCCTTTTTAGCAGCATCCATTTGAGTAGTATACATAATATTAAAATCCCCCTTATTATATTTTAATAAATAAAAAAAGCCTTACCATAAGGCAAAGCTTCTTAAAATATGTATTAATAAATAGACTATATTTGTTTTATAGCTATTAATAAACACAAAAGTAACTTTCCTACGGTAGTATAAACTACATCAGGTTCGAAGGGTTAATGAATTTATCATTTCTCAGCCCAAAAGGCACCCCTAGTTAGTTAGATATCTTTTCAAAAACATTGTAGTTCTTTATTTATGTATTGTAAAGAAATTTTTTATACTTATAAAAACGGAAAGGCACCTATCAAAAGATAGGTGCCTTTATTTGGGCTAGCGTAATACTTATATAAAATATAAGTTCCCACTTAATTTAAGAATACCATAATAAATATTATTTGTAAATATATATAGTAATTATAAAAAAATCAATGCCATATGTGTTGAAAAAACTATATATTAAAAAGAATAAAAAAAATAAAATATAATAATAGATTAAGAATACTTTTATTGGTGTATATACAATATATAGTATTAGGTTTAAATATTATATCTATAAGTGGTAGATAATGATTAGAAAAACATTAAATAAAAGGTGGGAAAAATGAACTGGATAGAACTAAATAATCAAGTCATAATAAAAAATAAAGAAGGAAAATATCAATTAGAAAAAGATAAAGAAGCATTATACAGTTATATAAATGAATATATAAAACCTAGAACAAAGATATTTAATAGTCTTGAAGAACGGTTAGAATATTTAATAGAAAATAATTACTATTCTAAAGAAGTAATAGAAAAATATGATATAGACTTTATAAAAGAAATAGAAAGAATTATAAAAAACTATGGATTTAAATTTAACTCATATATGAGTGCAAATAAGTTTTATCAAAACTATGCACTTAAAACAAATGATAATAAGGAAATATTAGAAAGCTATAATGATAAAGTACTAATAGTATCTTTAGCACTTGGAAATGGTGATAAAAACTTAGTAAAAAAATTAGCAGAAAAGCTAATAAAACAAGAATTTCAACCAGCAACACCTACATTTTTAAATGCAGGTAGAGCTAGGGCAGGAGAAATGGTATCGTGCTTTTTGATATCTATAGAAGATAGTACAGAAGGTATATCATATGCAATATCATCATCAAATCATCTATCAAAAATAGGTGGTGGAGTAGCGCTTAACTTATCAAGATTAAGAGCTTCGGGAGACCCTATTAAGGATATAGAAGGTGCAGCTGGTGGTGTGGTAGGGGTTGCAAAAATGCTAGAACAGTCATTTACCTACTTTAACCAGATGGGAGCAAGGCAAGGTGCAGGGGCTGTATATTTAAGTGTATTTCATCCAGATTTTGAATTACTTATGGATACCAAAAAGATAAATGCAGATGAAAAAATAAGACTAGCATCATTATCCTTAGGGGCATTAATACCAGATAAGTTTATGGAATTAGCAGAAAAAAATGAGGTAGCGTATGCATTTTATCCTCATTCTGTTTATAAAAAATATAATATACATCTTGATGAGATGGATATGGAAAAATGGTACGATATTTTAAAAAATGATGAAGATATACGAAAAAAAGAAATAAATCCTAGAAAGATGTTAACAAAGATAGCACAGATGCAACAAGAAAGTGGATACCCATATGTTGTATTTTTAGATACTGCAAATAGAGAACATATATTAAAAGACGTTGGTAAAATTAAAATGTCTAATTTATGTTGTGAAATATTCCAATACCAAACACCATCAAATATAAAAGGATATGCTGGTGAAAATATATGGGGCCAAGATATAAGTTGTAATTTAGGTTCTTTAAATATTGCTAATGTAATGGACAATAAAGATATAGAAAGTACAATTGATACTGCAATAAGAGCATTAACTTTTGTTTCTGATAACACTAGTATAAATGAAGTTCCAACAATAAAAAATGGAAATGATTCTTCACATGCAGTAGGTCTTGGTGCTATGAATTTACATGGATACTTAGTAAGAGAAAATATACTATATACATCAGAAGAAGCAATAGACTTTTGTAATGTATTTTTTGCAATGGTTAGATATTTTGCTATAAAAGCATCTATGAATATAGCTAAAGAAAGAAATAAAACATTTATTGGGTTTGAAAAATCAGAATATGCAAAAGGAAAAGATAGTAATATATTAAAAAAATACTACAAAAATTCATACTTACCTAATACAGATAAAGTAAAAAAATTGTTTGAAGGTATACATATACCTACAACTAAAGAATGGGAAGCCTTATTAGATGAAGTAAAAGTATATGGATTATATAATGCATATTTAACAGCAATAGCACCAACTCAAAGTATTAGTTATGTTCAAAATGCAACATCAAGCATAATGCCAATTACAGAGCCAGTTGAAGTTAGAACATATGGAGATTCTACAACTATATATCCTATGCCATTTTTAACTAATGAAAACATACTTTATTATCAATCTGCATATAGAATGGATATGAGAAAAGTTATAGATATAGTTTCAACAGTTCAAAATCATGTTGATCAAGGTATATCAACAACATTATTCGTAACAGATGATAAAACAACTAGAGATATAGCTAGATTATATATATATGCTTACAAAAAAGGACTAAAAAGTCTTTACTATACAAGAACTAAAATGACTAGAGACAATAATGAGTGTCTTATGTGTTCAGTATAAGGGGGAGTATTATGACATTTAAATTAGAAAAAATACACAAAGCAGTAAACTGGAATAAAGAAGATGATGGATTTACTCAGGCCTTTTGGGAACAAAATGTAAAACAATTTTGGTTACCAGAAGAAATATCAGTTTCAAAAGATTTAAAAGTATTTAATGAACTAAATGAAAAAGAAAAAGAATTATATAAAAAAGTATTAGGTGGACTTACATTACTAGATACTAAACAAGGAAATGATGGGGTTCCATCTATGATGAGTCTTACAGATAACCTTCAAAGAAAAGCAGTATTATCTTTTATGGGAACTATGGAAGAAATACATGCTAAAAGTTACTCATCTATATTTATGACGCTGCTTTCTAATGAAGAGATAGAAGAATTATTTAAATGGATAGAAAGTGAAGAAACACTTCAGAAAAAGGCGGACTTAGTACTAGCTCAATATGAAAATACAAAAGATGAAGAAAGTTTATATTTATCTATGGTAACAAGTGTATTTTTAGAAAGCTTTTTATTTTACTCAGGATTTTTCTATCCACTATATCTAGCAGGCCAAGGTAAAATGGTTGCAAGTGGGGAAATAATATCTCTTATACTTAGAGATGAATCATTACATGGAAAGTATATAGGGCTTCTTTCTCAAGAAATATATGAAAAGTTTGATGAAGTCAAAAAAGAAGAATTAAAAGATAGAATGTATAAAATACTTGCAGATTTAATGGAAAATGAAATAAACTATACAAATACTATATATAAAGATAGTGGTCTTGAAGGTGAAGTTATAAATTTCTTAAAATACAATGCTAATAGGGCGTTAGAAAATTTAGGATTTAATGAATATTATAAAGTAAGTGAAATAAACCCAATAGTATTAAATGGGCTAAGCACAGAAACTAAAAATCACGACTTTTTCTCAACTAAAGGTAATGGATATCAAAAAGGTGTATATGAAGAGTTAGAAGATGAAGATTTCTTAATATAAAAAATTTTCTTCACTCAAGCCACTGCGTGGGCGCTACACTTCATGCCGCCAACGACTTCATCCGTTGCTTGAGCGACGTGTTGGCGAAGCACTTCAAAATATCTTTTTTAAGCTTTGCAAACTGCTTGGTATTACTTAACTTCAATAATTATCCACAATCTTTAAAGTATCATAATTTCCTTAAGCGCAAAAAAATCACTTGGATAAAACCAAGTGATTTTTTAGTTCAATGTTTTTATATTAGATAAGAGCATTTTAATAATCTTATAAATCAAAAAATACATAATAATATCAATTAAATTTGATAAAAATATATAAGAAAGTTTAAGGAGGTATTAAAATGTCTAAAAAACCAGTAATAAGTAATGCTAAGCAGGCTTTAAATCAAATGAAATTAGAAGTTGCAAATGAGTTAGGAATATCAAGTAGTAATATAGATGGATCTAATGATACATCATATAAAAATGGACGTATAGGTGGAAACTTAGGTGGTATAATGAGTAGAAGATTAGTAGAAATTGGTGAAGAACAATTACTAAGAGAATATAATAAAAAAAATAAATAATTAATAGGCATTGAGTTGAAAGTCAGTAAATAACTCAATGCTTTTTTTAGTAATTAAAACCATTTTAGTGTAAAAAGTTGACGAATTAAGTAGATGAAATTATAATGAAATTACAAAGTATAACCACGATCAATAGGTAGGCTATATAAAGGAGATTAAGGATGAGTTCAGAGTTAGCAAGGCTAAAAGAATTGTATGAAATATTTTTAGATATGGAAAAATATTCAGTATTATTACCAACAGAAAAGAGACTTTCAGATTTCGTAAAAGTTACGTTAGATAAAGAACATGAAGTAGTGTATTTAAAAGAAGAAAAACAAGAAAGAAAGCTAAACTCAGATGGGTTTAAGATAAATCTAATTTGTATATTAGAAAGTGTAGAAGACCTTTTAGATAATTCTAATATTATTGATAGATTTAGTGAAGTTGAAGAAGGAAAACTTAGCGAAGAAGAATATATAAAGTATGCAGGTGGTATTTGCTTAGCTAGAGGTAAATACGATAAGATAATCTCAAAACTTTATGTTATATAAATATATATTATGCCTTTAAGTAGATGCTTAAGGGCTATTTTTACATTAAAAAAGACAGAATTTATTTCTGTCTTTTTTAGATAATAAACTGAAAAATAAAGCTATATAAAATTAATGACTAAGGAGTATGATTAAAGGGATAGTAATATTATTACTAAAAAAATATATTATATACATTTATGTTAAATAAGTAGTTAAATATTACAAATTTATAATAACTCTTGAAAAAATAATGACATGTGAGTTAAGATGATTTTAAGAAAATAAAAAAATTTCATAGATGCGGGTACAATTATTAGATTTAATTAAGGTTATAGGATTTTTTGACACATAAAGGTATTTATAAATAATAAATGAACAAAAGGAGCATATCATATGAGAAAATTATTTACAGAGTGGGCAATGGATATAGCTGAAGACAGTAAAGTTAGAAGTACGTGTGTTTCAAGGCAAGTAGGAGCTGTAATTATAAAAGGAAAGCAAATTATAGCTACAGGCTATAATGGAAGCCCTGCTGGAACTATTCACTGTTCAGATATCGGCTATTGTGAGAGAAAAAAAAGAGGTATACCTTCGGGGCAAGGCTTAGAACTATGTCGAGCTGGACATGCTGAAGCAAATGCTATAATACAATGTGCTAAACATGGAATAAGCTGTGAAGGAGCCACGCTGTATGCTACAACTCAACCTTGTGTATTTTGCTCAATAGCTATCATTCAAGCAGGAATAAAAAAAGTAATATTTAAAGGGGAGTATCCTACAGGCTTAGGACAACAGCTATTTGAAGAAGCAGGAATAGAATACATTAAATATGAAGACGCATTAAAACAAGAACAAGAAGAACAAGAAGCTAAAGTTGTAAAAGAAAATTTACGTGTTCAAGAATTTTTAAGTAAACCAAGAAGTTATTAAAAGTCTAGGTTAAGCAATTTGCTTTTTATAGTATAATATCTATTAATTCATCGTTTATTTACAGTCAACAATGATTATTGCAAAAAGATATATTAAATATAAACAAAGCTACTTAACATATGTTAAGTAGCTTTGTTATTTTAGATGAGAGTATTTGGTTTAATATAATATATTACCTTAAATATTTTCTATAATAATATATAATCATAAAAAAAGCACCACATGAAGCATCTATCAAATCCATCATGGTATCTTTTAAACCACCAGATTGCGTACTCATCTTAAATAAAACATCTAATAAGTATTCACATATTTCACAAATTGCTGATATACCCATAGCAAAGAAGAACAGAATCATGCATATTAAAAATTTATTAATTTTACAACTAGTATTTTTTAATATATTAAAACCAATTTTAACAGATATAAATCCAGACCAAAAATGAAGAAAATCATCATAAAATGGGATTATATCATAAAGTCTATAACATGAACCTAGCAAAAAAGAAGATAATATAAAAATGTTTCCAATTATGTACAATGAGTAATCAAGTATAGCTAAGTTTTTTAAATAAGCTTTAGTAAGTACGAAAGTAATTATAAGTGAAATTAAGCTAATTCCGCTTTTTCCATATTCTTTGCTAAATAGAAAAAATATTATAGAGAAAACATAAATAATGTAAAGTAATATATTAAATTTCTTAATATTTTTGTATTTCATAGCAATTCCTACCTTCCATAATTATTATATTATTATGTGCATATGTATAAATAAAATGTAAATTTAATTTATAAAATTTAATTTAGATAAAATATTAAAAAATAAATAGAAAAATAAATTATTTTGTTTTAAAGTTTACTAATTTAGGTATATATGTATTATAAGATAACAATATTTTGTTGAAAAAAATCGTATCTTCAAAAAAATGGTAAGAAATGTTACAATATAATAAATTAACAATAGGAGTGATGATCATGAGTTTAGCAAAGAAGATAGAAGAAAAGAAGAGAGCTAAGAAAATACAAGAAAGAAATAAAAAAGTAAAAATAGCTACACTAGGTGTTGCAACAGGTGCTATAACAGGAATACTAGGTGGAGTTTTATTAGCTCCTAAGTCAGGAAAAGAAACTAGAGAAGATATAAAAAATACAGCCAAAGATATAAATAAAAATGTAAGTGAAAAGGCTGCTAAAACAAAAGAAAAGTTTACTACAAATGTAAATGAATCTAAGAGAAGAATAAAAGAGTATTTAGATAATAAAAAGAAAGATAATGAAGACGTAGTGGATACAAAGGTTGTAGAATTATTACAAGCTCCAGAAGAATCTAAGGATAAAGAATAATTGCTATGGAGAATAACATTATGTACATAGATTTAAATGTAATATATATAATACTAGCATTACTAGGTATAGGGGCATTAATATTTTTAATAATAACTTTAAAAAATATTAATGAATTTATTAAAAATATTAATAAAGTAGTATCAATAAATTCTGATAACATACATACAGTAGTAGGTAAATTACCTAATTTAGTTGATAATATCAGCGATATTAGTGAAAATGTAAAAGACGTTTCTGAAGTTGCAACAGATGTAACAGCAGATATAATAGTAGCTAAAGAAAATGTAAAATCTAATGTTGAAATATTTACCGAAATATTAAATATATTAAAATCTGTATTTATTAATAAATAGTCATAAAAGTCATAATTAAATCATAATTTAATTATGACTTTTTTATTTACTAACATATAATAGAAAACTAAAATGTATAAAAAATTAATATATATAATTTATAATAAAGTTTATTAAAATAATTAAAAATAATATTGACAAAATTGTGAAAATTAACTATTATATAAATAATTAAATAATTCTTATCAAGAGTGGCGGAGGGACTGGCCCGATGAAGCCCAGCAACCAGTATTATTATACGGGTGCTAAATCCTGCAGCGTAAGCTGAAAGATGAGAGTATAATTTTTGCTGTCAAAGCCTGAGTTATCTCAGGTTTTTTTTATTAAAAAATATCAGTTATATTTAAATTAATTAAAATTATACTCTTTAGAAGTTTTAATATAAAGGGAGGTATGTTATGAAAGAAGAAGTAAAAAAAGGTAGTGTATTAGGATTATTACCACTGGGTGTATTTTTAGTAGTATTTTTAGGTAGCGGAGTAATAACTGGGGATTTTTATAAAATGCCAGCAATAGTAGCATTTATAATAGCAACTATAGTAGGATTTTCTCTTAATAGAAAAGTTAGCTTAGGAGAAAAGATAGAAGTATTTTGTAAAGGCGCAGGTAATATAGATATAATATCTATGATTATGATATTTATACTTGCAGGTTCTTTTTCAAGTGTAGCTAAGGCAATGGGAGGTGTTGACTCAACTGTTAATTTAAGTTTATCAATTCTTCCTCCTAATCTTTTAGTATCAGGGTTATTTGTAATAGGATGCTTTATATCTATATCTATGGGAACATCAATGGGAACAATAGCAGCACTTGGGCCAATAGGTATAGGAATTGCAGCTAAAACAGGAATACCAGCACCCTTAGTAATAGGAGCTGTTGTAGGTGGAGCTATGTTTGGAGATAATTTATCTATGATATCAGACACTACAATAGCAGCAACCAAAACTCAAGGATGTGAATTAAAAGATAAATTTAGAGTAAATTTCTTAATAGTTTTACCAGCAGCTATTATAACTGCTATATTACTAGCTGTTATAACATCAGGGTATAGTTTAGGTGGTAGAGAAAATTATAGTTATGATTTCATAAAAGTTTTACCATATTTAGGAGTTTTAGTAGGAGCTTTATGTGGAGTAAATGTATTTGTTTTACTTAGTTTTGGAGTAGTATTTGCAGGTGGTATAGGAGTGTTTACAAATTCATTTGGATTATTTGGATTTATAGAAGCTATATCAGGTGGTATAGCAGGAATGTATGAATTATGTTTACTTGTTATAATCATTGGAGGACTTGTAGAGCTTATCAAATTAAATGGAGGAATAGACTTTATACTTAATTTTATAAGCAGTAAAATAAAAACTAAAAAAGGTGCAGAGTTTGGTATAGCAGCATTAGTAAGTATAGTGGATTTATGTACAGCAAACAACACTATAGCAATAGTAACAGCAGGGCCACTTGCAAAAGATATAGCTACAAAGTTTGAGATAGATAATAGAAAAACTGCAAGTATACTAGATATATTCTCATCTTGTTGGCAAGGTATAGTTCCATATGGTGCACAAGTATTAACAGCTGCAGGAATGGTAGGAATATCTCCTGTTGAACTAATTAAATATCTACATTATCCTTGGTTAATGTTAGCTTGTGGAATAATAGCTATAACATTTGGTGTACCAAACTTAAATAAAGCTAATAAAAGGAAAAAAGAAGCAGCTTAATGTAACTATAAAATTATAGTTTCATATAATATAATAAAAGCAGTACTGGAGGAGATTATGGCATTAGGAGACTATGATTTCTTAGTAGGAGTAGTATCGACTTTTATAATAACATCATCCTATGAAATATCAGTATATACTATAAATCAAGCTAGATGTATAGTTAAAACATATAAGTATATGAAACATAATAATACTTAAAAGTGAAGTTTAAAGCTTCACTTTTTTATTTGAATACTTACTGAAATATCACATAAAGCTTAGAATTATCATATTTATAATAAATATTATTATGAGAAGGTGAAATATTATTTATGAATAGATACTATAGACAAATAGATTACAGCAAGTTTGATATAAATATGGAAGAGTTTGTAAATGAGAATAATATAACTAGCGATACAGATTATATTATAATTACATCTACTAAGGATAAACTTACCTATATATTGAAAAAAGAGAATGATAGATTTAAGATACTGTACACTTGGAGTAGTACTGTAGGAAAAAGTTCAGCAAAATATGCAATGAATATAGTAGATGATTACTATTACCACTCAATACTATATGATCCTAAGGGACTTTATGTAATAGATGATAGGCTTGGAGTAGCTATAAGTATGGGATGCATAAGATTAGCTACAGAAAATGCTAAATGGATGTATGATAATATACCTACTAACACTACTATAATAATAAAATAGTTATATAAAAATATAAATATCAAATAATAATTATAAGAAATAAAAAGGAGATAATTTTATGATTAGCTTTGACCCTATTGAATGGATTGGATATTCAGCATCTTTATTTATAGTTATATCATTAACGATGACATCTATAGTAAAGCTTAGAATTATAAATTCTATAGGATGTTTTTTATTTGTAGTTTATGGATTATATGTAAAAGCATACCCAGTAGCTATATCTAATGCACTTATAATTATTATAAATATATATAATTTATATAATATTTATAAATATAAAGAAAAAAATTAAAGTACAAAATATTTTTAATAGCGTAGATATTTTATCTACGCTATTTTTGTTAAAAGTAATTTTTTTTGTATATTAATAGATTATATAAACTAAAACATTAAAAAGTTATAATGGTAAGTGATCACAGTAAAATAAAAGATGTTTATTAACTAAGTAAATTGATATATTATATAAATAATAAAAATTATAATTAAAATAGAAAAGAGGACTAAATGTGAATAAAACAATAAGAGAGATTGATAAGGATATAAATAGATGTAAAAACTTAATTGAAGAAAATAACTATTTAGAAATAGTTATAGGATTAGAAGAACTAATAGATAAATATGATTCATATATAGAAAATATAAAAAAATATGACGGGAGAGTATGGAATTACTCAAAATCTGATTTAGAAAAATTAATGAAAGAGTTAGTAGGATACA
Organism: Romboutsia sp. 1001713B170131_170501_G6; assembly: GCF_015668195.1. NCBI lineage: Bacteria > Bacillati > Bacillota > Clostridia > Peptostreptococcales > Peptostreptococcaceae > Romboutsia > Romboutsia sp. 1001713B170131_170501_G6. Next base: position 224,707 of record NZ_JADPFC010000004.1, on the reverse strand, counting down.
AAAAAGAATTAAGTATAAGAGAATATAAAAATAAATTAACTAAATTAATAGGATCTTCAATAGATTATATTAAAAATCATGACACAATAGATAAAAGTAAAAAAATAAATCTTATAGAAGTAATAAGAGATCTTCATAATATAAGCAATGAAGATCTAGATAAAGAAAAGCTTTGGGAAGCGTTAAGAATATATATAAGGTTAGCAAGTGATGAAGATATAGAAGTAGGAAGTAAGTTGATAGCTATTATTAACTATATATTAGATTTTTACAAAGATAGAAGCTTAGTATAATAATTATAGGTAAGATTAATTAAGGTAATATATTAAAATAAATTTATGATTTAGAATTATCTTTATATGATATATTATACAAATCATTCCTACGGTGCTTTAATAAAGGTAGTTCATTTCTTATTTTTTCAACATATGAAAAGTCAATATCTGCTATAAAGTAGCCTTCTTTTTCATCTAATCTATTTAAAACTTCTCCAAATGGGGAAACCAAAATAGAGTTTCCGTAAGAAATATAAGAAGAATTATTGTTTCGAGAAGAAGAACATCCTATTGTGTAAACCTGATTATCAACAGCTCTAGATTTAAACAGCAGTTCCCAATGAATAGGTCCTGTAGTCATGTTAAATGATGCAGGAACTATTATAGCTTTAGCGCCTTTATCAACCATTATTTTGCATATCTCAAAAAATCTAAAATCATAACAAATACAAAGACCAATTTTTCCAAATTCAGTATCAAATACTGTGACATCATTTCCAGAGGATAATGTATCGGATTCTAAAAATTTTTGACCTTTATCTATAGAAATATCAAATAGATGTATTTTTCTATGTTTTGCTATCTTATTTCCAAATCGATCAAAAACATAAGAGGTATTATATATTTTACTATTATCCTTTTCGGGAATGGACCCAGCTACCAAATATATATTATATTTTTTTGCTATATTAGATAAAATATTATAAAGATTTCCTCCTTCTACTTCACAATAAACAGGGAAATTATCATTATCATAAGGACAGCAAAACATTTCAGGAAGTATAACCAAGTCTATCTTAGATTTATTAATAGCTAAATTTATATATCTCTCTATATTAGATATATTCTTTAACTTATTAGAATTAACATCTATTTGTATAACTAAAGTTTTTATAACAATCACCTCAATTTAATTAAGTTTTAATGTAGCATCTTTATATTTTAATAATAGTTTATCTATAAAAATATTGCATTAAAAAAATGAGAAGATATGAAATCAACTTATACAGTAACAAATAAAATAATGGACACATATTATATAAAGAATGAATATTGTCATCAAGGGGGATTTAAAATGGATTGTTTACAAATAAAAGAAGGAAAGTCTTTAGTTAGAGTACTTCATGCAGCTCCACAAATAGGAGAAGTAGATGTTTATGTTGACGGAACACTTGTATTTAGCGGTTTAGATTTTATGGAATTTACAGAGTATGTAGAGTTAGAAGAAGGAGAACATACGGTAGGTATATACTTAGTTGGAACTAGTGAAAATCCAGTTATAAATCAAATGTTTGAAGTAGATGAAGGACAGATGTATACAGTGTCAGCGACAGGAGACTTAAATGATTTATCTTTATTAGTTATAAAAGACTATGCAGAAAAACAACCATCAAGCGAATATTCTACATTTAGAGTTATACATTTATCACCAAATACACCAGCGGTAGATTTATTAGTAAATGGAGAGACTTTCTTTGAAGATATTGGATTTAGAGAAGGAACTAGTTATGTAGATGTAAGCCCAGGAACTTATAATGTAAAAATAGCAATAGGTGAAAGTAAAAACGTAGTTCTTCCATTAAGGGTTAAATTAAACCCAGATAGAATATATACTATATACGTAATTGATCAATCAAATAGATTAGGTGCTATACAATCGGTTGATGGGAATACTTATTTATGTAGATAGATGATTTTAGCTATATGAATCACAAAAATAAGATAAGCATACTCTTTTATGTATCAATAATTTAAGGGTATGCTTAATTTATAATAGATAAAAAATTTAGAAGTATAAAAATTAAATAAATAGTATGTTATAAAAATAATAAATAACGGTAAACTTTGACATAATATTATGGTTAATGTAATATAGTAGAGATACTAATAATGTAAAGACAAGTTATTACTAATATAAAGGGGTGAAATAAATGAAAGTAATGACTATATTTGGAACTAGGCCTGAAGCTATAAAAATGGCACCTTTAGTTAAAGAGTTGGAATCTAGAGACAATATAGAGTCTATAGTTTGTGTAACAGCACAGCATAGAGAAATGCTAGATCAAGTTCTAGACACATTTAATATAAAGCCAAGTTATGATCTAAATATTATGAAGTCAAATCAATCTCTATCTCAAATAAGCATGAATATAATGAAGGGTTTAGACAAGGTTATAAAAGAAGTAAAACCAGATCTAATACTTGTACATGGAGATACAACTACAACGTTTATATCATCTTTAGTTGCTTTTTATAATCAAGTTAAAGTAGGACATGTTGAGGCAGGTTTAAGAACTTATAATAAATATTCTCCTTTTCCGGAAGAGTTAAATAGACAGTTAACATCTGTTATAGCTGATATACATTTTGCACCAACAGAAAAGTCAAAGGAAAATTTGATAAAAGAAGGAAAAGACCCTAAAACTATATATATAACTGGAAATACTGCAATAGATGCATTAAAAATCACTATAGATAAGGAATATAAAAGTGAAATAACTGATAAAATAGGAAAAAACAGAATGATACTTCTAACATGTCACAGAAGAGAAAATCTAGGTGACAACATGAAGAATATATTTAAAGTAGTAAATAAAATATCTATGGAGTTTGATGATGTAGAAATAGTATATCCAATACATTTAAATCCTCAAATAAGAGATTTAGTCAAAGAAGAATTCAAAGGAAATAAAAAAGTACATATAATAGATCCTTTAAGTGTGGTTGAATTTCATAATTTATTAAATAAGTCATATTTAATACTAACAGATAGCGGAGGAATACAAGAAGAAGCTCCATCTCTTGGCAAACCAGTTCTTGTATTAAGAAAAACTACTGAAAGGCCAGAAGGGATTAAGGCTAAAACTTTAAAATTAGTAGGTACAAATGAAGATGATATATATAAATACACAAAGGAATTATTAACTAATAAAAAGCTATACAATGAGATGTCGAAGGCTTCAAATCCTTATGGAGACGGGCTTGCAAGCAAATATATCGTTGATGCTATTGAAAAAAACTACATCAAAATTAAATCAAAGTAGCAAAATGAATAAAAGAAAGTAGTGAAAATATGAATAGAATTTCTAAAAAGATAGATGGGTATTTTTTAGGACTAATATTAGAATTGTTTATAATTACCATGTTATTTGTGTTTGATGTTAAATTTCAAACACAAAGTTTAAGCTTTATAATGTTTTGTATAACATTTTTTACTATAATCATGACTTATACAGGGGGAATCATAGTAGGGCTTATAGCAACATCTGTATCTATATTTATATATGCAGCGTATATATTTTATATGAATCTAATGAACAATATAGAAATAACATATATGTCTTATATATGGATGATATTTATGCCAATAATATCTTATACAACAGGAAAGTTTACAAATAGTGTAAACAATCTTCAACAATCCAATCTTAAGCTAGAAAATGAATATAGAAATTTAGTTACTATACATGAGGATACGGGATTATTTAATATAAAAGCATTTTACATGAATCTAGAAAGAGAGATGAGTAAGGCTAAAAGGCATGAAAATGCACTGACTTTAATGCTTATAAACCTACCATACTATAAAGAAATCAAGAACATACTTGGGGAAGTTAAAACTAACAAATTGATGAAAGATATAAGCAATGTAGTTATAAAGTCAACAAGAATAGAAGATGAAAGATATGCAATAGAAAATGACACTATAGCTATCATAATGCCAAATACAGATGAGTTTGGTGCTAATATAGTAAAAGAAAGAATAAAAGCAGGCATAGATGAACTTAGTTTAAGCTTGAGAGATAATAAAAATTACATAAATATAGATACAAAAATAGCAGTAGTAGAGTATAAAAAAAATATAAAGTCTCCTATTGAATATAAAACATGTGTACAAGAGGAATTACAATATGATGTTTAAAAAAAAACTTATAATAGGAATAACTATTATAATTAACATAATTTTAGTAAGTTCAAATAGAGTTTATGCTGATGATAATAGTAATAAAAAATCCCTTATAGTTTATGAAACTAGAAAAAACTTTAAGTCTAATATTGATAAAGTAAATCACCTTAGTGAGTTGTTATATGTATTCAATAACAAAGTAGACAATATTAATATAGATGATTATAAAAAAGGATACTTAAATAATTATGACTATATATTTGTTATAAATATAAACAATGATATAGGGAATAAAGTGTTTTTAGAAGATATTAATAATTACAATAAAAGTATATATTGGATAGGAGATAAAATTGAAAATTTATTAGAACATAATAATAAATATTCAATAAAGTATATATCTAAAAATAATAATATAACAAGCTTAAACTATAAAGGTGACGATATAATATTAGAAAATGAAAGCGATTATAACATAATACAACCAAATAATAAAAGTAAAATTATCTCTACTATGAGTGATGGATACAATACATACCCATATATATTGCAAGATAAAAATTTGTATTATATATCTAATTGGGATATGTATGAATCCTATATATTTGAAGATACTTTAAATGATTTCTTTAAAAGAATTTCTTTTGATGAAAGTAAAATATTTGTAAAGATAGATGATGTAAATCCTCTTAGTGATACAAAAAAGTTAAAGGATTTAGCTAATTATTTATATAAAGAAAATGTACCATTTATAGTATCTTTAACGCCTGCTTATTTAGGTAAAAGTACTAAAACTTTAGACGAAAATATTATAAATACAATGAAGTATATGCAAGAAAAAGGTGGGAGCGTTATATTAAATGGGTACTCTCATAGTAGAAAAGAAAAATCAAATGAAGATGAGTATGAATTTTTCAATAAAGAAATATTAAACAGCAAAAATGAAGATGTAAACATATATATAAAAAATAGATTATTAAGTGGATTAAGATTATGTATAGAAAATGATATATATCCACTAGGGTTTGAACCACAAAAATATGCTATAACTCAAGATGGTTATAAAGAAATTAAAAAATATATATCTACATATATAGGTAGATATCAAAACAATAGTGAAGTTTTTAAGATGAGTACATTTCCATATGTAATAAAAGATAGCAAAAATTTTAATACACTAATACCGGAAAATTTAGGATATATAGCTAAAGATGACAAATTAGCAGTAGATAAAATAAAATATAATTATTATAAACTATCTATGGTAAGAGGTCATAGTGGAGGATTTTTTTTCCATACTAATGTAGACACAAACTATTTAAAAGAATGTATAGAATACTTTAAATCTAAAAATGTAAGCTTTTTAGATTTAAAAAAAGAGAACAACTATATAAATATAGATGATATAAAAATAGAATCAAATAACAAGAATATAATAACAAGTTATGATAAGTCTAAATCCATAAGCAAAAATAACAATAATTTAGTATTTAACAAGTCTATAAATAAGTTAAATGATATAGTTATAGAGTTTGTTGTTGTAGTATTGTTAATATTTATATTAATATTTATAGTATTTAAGATTATAAATAGACGAAATTTTACAAGGAGATAATGATGATAGGTTTAGTAGATTATATATTTTTAATTTCTTTAGCATCTATATGGGGGATACTCCTAATAAACATAATATTAGCTATAAGTGGATATACATATTATTTAAGGAGCCTTAAATTTAAAGATGAAAGATTAAAAGATTATCCATTTGTATCAATATTAGTACCAGCACATAATGAAGGGAAGGTAATTGGTAAAACCGTAGAATCTTTATTATTACTAGATTATCCTATAGATAAAATGGAACTTATAGTTATAAATGATAATTCTAGTGATAATTCCAAGGAAATATTAGAAAGCATAAAGAATAGATATAGAAATTATAATTTTACAATCATAAATACAGATAATATAACAGGTGGTAAAGGAAAATCAAATGCACTAAATATAGGATATCAAATATCTAAGGGAGAATATATTGCAATATATGATGCTGACAATACACCAGAAAAAACTGCACTAAGATATTTGATACAGACTATTGTTAAAGATGAAGAGTTAGGGGCTGTTATAGGAAAATTTAGAACTAGAAACAAGCATAAAAACATATTAACTAAGTTTATAAACATAGAAACTCTAAGCTTTCAATGGATAGCACAGGCAGGTAGAAAGCAACTATTAGGTCTTTGTACTATACCAGGAACTAATTTTGTACTTAGAAAAAGTACTATGGAAAAATTAGGGGGATGGGATACAAAAGCAATAGCAGAGGATACAGAAATAAGTTTTAGGATTTATAAAATGGGACAAAGAATAACATATGTTCCTCAAGCAGTAACCTGGGAGCAAGAACCAGAAACTGTAAATGTGTGGGTGAAGCAACGAACAAGATGGGTAAAGGGAAATATATATGTATTAGTCAAGTATATTACTAATTTATTTAAGGGTAAACAAAATAGAGTGCTATTTGATATACTATACTTCTTTTCAGTATACTTTCTATTTTTAACATCTGTTGTATTATCAGATATAATATTTATTCTAGGAATATTTAAAATAGTAACTATAAATATTCCATTTGATTTTCTTACTATATGGATATTATCATACATACTATTTATAATACAGGTATCTATAACGCTTAGTATGGAAAAAGGAGAGAGTAATTTAAGCAATATATTTTTAGTTGGACTTATGTATTTTACATACTCTCAAATGTGGCTATTTGTAGCTATAAAAGGAATGATTGGCTACTTCTCTGACGCCATACACAAAAGGGAAGTTAAGTGGTATAAGACAGAACGATTTTAGGAGAAAATAAAATGAGATTAATAGCAATAATGATATCACTAATTATTAGTTTTACAAGCTGTGATATAGTTTTTGCACAGCCAAATGTAAACAATTTTAAATTTAAAAATGATATAACTATGAGTGGAGTTATTAGTAGTACTAATAAATATTTTGAAGTTTCTAAAAATGCTTTAGTTGAAAATGCGAAGATTAACTTAGTATTTACAAAGAGTGAACTATTAGATGTAAATTATTCTACAATAACAATAATTGTAAATGATGTGCCAATCCATTCAGAGCGATTAAATGGAAATAAAGAATATAAAAAAGAAATAAATATAGACATACCAAAAGATTTAATAAAGTCAGGATATAATAAAGTAGAGATAAAAGCCTATAAAACCATTTCTGATAAGATTTGTAGGGATGATTCAAATACAGCTAACTGGTTAGTAGTACATAAGGAATCAAATATAAGTGTATCTTACAATTATAAGATAGCATCTAATTTAATAAGTGAGTATAAAGACACTTATATAAATGAAAATGGAAGAAATGAATTAGAAACTAGCATATTAATACCAGATAATTATTCAAGTGAAGAACTAACTTCTGCTATGATATTTAGTAGTGGTTTTGGAGAAAAAATAACAAATGATAATGTAAATTTTGATATAAATCTATACTCTCAATTTAAAAATAAGGATAAAAATGTTATATATATAGGTAGTGAAAGGAATACTTCAAGTGAGATACTTAATTTATTAACATCAAAAGAAAAGGAAAATTTAGATAAAAATTGTGTTATAAAAAATACAAACTCAATATTTGATAAAAATAAAAAAATGCTTATTATAATATCAAATAATGAAGGATTACTTAAAAAAGCTAGCAAACTTATAAATAGCAAAGATTTAGTAAATGAATTGAATAAAGATAGCATAATTATAAGTGAAAATACAGAGGTAGATGATATAGATAATTATAAAAATGAAAATAGATTGAATTTTAAAAATTTAGGTTATGAAAATATTATATTGAAAGGACCATTTACACAAGAATCAACAATAGATGTAAGTATACCTAAAAGTAAAGAAGTAAAAGAAGGTAGTAAAATTAATTTAAATATTAGATATGGTCAAAATTTAGACTTTGAAAGATCTTTAGTAACTGTATATGTAAATAATATACCTATAGGAAGTAAGAAACTAACAAAAGAAAATGCTAATAATGATACTGTAGAGCTTAATCTTCCAAAAGAAACTTTAAATCAAAATTATTATCAAATCAAAATTGTATTTAATTTAGAACTATTAGATTTAGCTTGTGTAACTAGAGATACTGATAACCCATTTGCATATATATCAAATGAATCATTTATAGAATTTGATTATAAGGATACTGATAATTTAACTATGAAAAATTATCCTTATCCATTTGTTAAGGATGATAAATTTAATGATATATCAGTTGTAGTACCAGATAAATTAGATTCAACAGAATTAACGCAAATAGGTAGTATAATATCTTATATAAGTCATAGTATTAAATATAATAATGGGGATATAAGATTTATAAAATCAAGTGATTTAAAATCAGATGATAGAAAAAGAAATTTAATAATAATAGGAACCCCAACTAATAATTTAACTATAAAAGATGTTAATAAATATCTAAATTTAAAATTTAATAAAGATTATGTAGGATTTGAAAGCAATGAAAAGATAAAATTTATAGGAGAGTATTCAAAACAACTATCATCTATACAACTTACAAAATCACCATATAATAAAGATAAGGCTATGATGGTTATTGCATCAACAGAAATGAAGGATTTAGCATTAAGTACTAAATATTTAAGTGATTTAGATCTTATAAAGTCATTAAAAGGTGATACTATAGTAATTGATAGAGAAGGAAATATAAAAGATTTAAATTATAAGTTAGATGATGTAGATGAAAATAAAGAGCTAAAAGAAGTAAATGAATTAGATAATGAAAGCAAACAGTTTCTAATAGTTGCAGCAGTATTACTTTTAATGGTTATAGCAGCAACAATTTTATTAGCTTTAAAATATAAAAAATAATATATAAATATAAGATACTAAGCTTTAGAACTAATGCTTAGTATTTTATATTAAAAAAGATAGGAGAACTATGAAAAAAAATATATTAATAATAATTACTTTATTAGTAATATTAAGCATTTTTTTTGTTATGAAAAATACTAATAAAAACAACACTATAACTGAAAAGATAAAATCTGTTAACTTATCAACTGATTATGAAATAGAACAAGCTTTAAAAGACATAGATGATTTGAAAGTGAATACTGTTAATGTACCTATAGTTATAGAAATACCAGATTTAAACTCAAATAATATGAAAATAAATAATTATAGTAAAGAAAAGGCCATAAGATTAATAAAAACACTAAAATCAAAAGATATAAATGTTATACTAGAAGCATACCCATGGATAGCTAATGGAAGTAAATATGAAACCGATTATAATCCAGAAAATAAGGAAAAATTCTTTAAAGATTGGAAAAATATATTAAATATCTTAATTGAGGATATAGCAAATAAGTACGGTGTAGATATAATGATTATAGCATCAAATTTCTCAAAGTTAGAAATATATGAGGATAACTGGTGTGATATAGTTAATTTTGTTAGAGAAAGATTTAGGGGGGAGGTAACATATAAGACTACATGGTGGTATACAGCTAGTTGGGATAAAAAAAGCAATGAGGATTATTATAAAAAATTAAATAATAAAGTATTTTCTAAAGTAGATTTTATATCCATAGCAGCCTACTTTGAACTTAGTGATAAAAAAGAAAATACAGTAAAAGAATTAGTAAAGGCATTAAACTCTACTACTATATATAATAGAAATCAAAATGTGGTAGAAGAAATACATAAATTCTATGAAAAATATAATAAGCAGATTTACTTCGCTGAATTAGGATTTCCAAGAAAAGATAACGCAGCAACACATCCATGGAATAGTGAAGTATCCAATGTAGAAAATACAAAAGAACAAGCTAGATGTTTTGAAGCCTATAAAATTGTATTTGAAGATAAAAACTATATAAAAGGATTTTCTGTATTTGCAGTAGGAAAAAAGGGAAAAGATAAATATTTTTATCCATCAAAGGAAAGTATAAAGGTTATATCTAGATGGAATTACTAATTTGAATAGGGTTTTTACAAAATAACATGTTTAGATAGGAAATGAATTAAATGACAGAAAAAGAATATGAAAAATTATTAAATATAGATACCTTAGGAGAAGAGTTATGGAGTGAAAAAATAAGGCATTATCATCCATATCAAGCTACATCATATGAATGCTTAGATGAGTTATTTAAAATATACAGCTTAAATGAAGAAGATTTTATAGTTGATTTTGGGTGTGGGAAAGGTCGTCTAAACTTTTATATAAATTATAGATTTAATTCTAATGTAGTTGGAATAGAAATGGATGAAACTTACTATAATAAATGTATTAAAAATAAAGAATCATACATAAGCAAACATAAGAGAGGTAAAGAAAAAATAGATTTTAAATGTTGTTATGCACAAGATTATGAAATAAATAGTAAAGATAATAAATTTTACTTTTTTAATCCATTTTCAGTACAAATATTTAGAAAGATAGTAGAAAATATATTAGACTCAGTGTATAAACATGAAAGGTATGTTGAGTTAATACTTTATTATCCTAGTGATGATTATATATATTATCTAGAAAATGAAACTCCATTTATATTAAAAGAAGAAGTAAAGTTAGATAAGTTATACAAGAAAGATGTTAATGAAAGATTTTTAGTTTATAATATACCATATTATGTATAAAATAATATTATTAAAAAATTATTATGTAAAATAGAAATAAGCATTTGAAATGATTATTTCTATTTTACATAATTTTGTAATACAGAGAAAAAATATATAAAACTATTGAAAAATGTAAAAAAACATGGTATATTAATAAATGTGAAAAGGAAAAAATTGTTGGAGAGGTGTCCGAGTGGTTTAAGGAGCTGGTCTTGAAAACCAGTGATGCTTAACGGCACCGTGGGTTCGAATCCCACCCTCTCCGCCAAATGCCCAGATAGCTCAGTCGGTAGAGCAGGGGACTGAAAATCCCCGTGTCGGTGGTTCGATTCCGCCTCTGGGCACCAGTAAAACATCTATATACTAGATGTTTTTTTATATATGAATCTTATAGTAAGTATAAAATTACTGATAACTTATGTATACAATAGATATCAATAATTTTGGGATATAAAAAATTAAAACGCATAAATCTATTCATTTAGATTTATGCGTTTTTTTAATACATTTATTGCTAAGTTATAATTAGCTTAAAGTATGTATTAAAAAAAACATAGGTGGAAATCTAATAAAAAGAAAAGAAAGGGATGTTTATATGAGAAAAGTAAATAATAGCAAAAGAATATTAGATGAAAATCCACAGTTAACTGATTTAGTTAATCATGCACAAACATATACAGATATAAGAAATGCTATAGAAAATGAAAATGAATCAGTTAGTAAGAAAATACATTATAAACAAAAGCCTAAAGCTTTGACATATGATGAAATGCAACCATATAATACAAAATTTAAATAAAATTATAATAAAAATAGAAAGGAGATATACTTAATTAAGTTAGGTATAAATCAATATGGAAGAATTAGTGAAAATAATAAATGATGAAGAATTTAACTCTAAAATAGAAAATGGATCAGGTATAGCTGTAGTTGATTTTTTTGCCACTTGGTGTGGGCCATGCAAGATGCTAGCACCAGTTTTTGAAGAAGCTGCAAAAGATATAGGAGATAAAGCTAGTTTTAGTAAAGTAGATATAGATCAAAGCTTAGAACTTGCAAGAAAATATAGTGTAAGTACTGTACCTACAGTTATGATATTTAAAGATGGAAAGCCAGTTGATAAGATGGTAGGTTTTATGCCAAAAGAGCAGATAATAGAAAAGATAAATTCTAATTTTTAATATGAAAATATATAAAATATGAGAAGTAAGCTATTTATAAAAATTTAAATAAAAATACCTTGTATTTATTAAATACAAGGTATTTTTATTTAAAATATAGAAATATAAAAAAATACCTTTTTAAAACTAAAAAATAAGGATGGATATAAAAGTATCAGCAGTACTAGTAACTTTTTGAGTAGTAGCAAAAACTTATTCAAATGGTTTATATTACATAGTTGGATTGGTTATTAAAAACTTCATGTATATGGTTGAATTTAGTGCAATACTTATAATAATGTTAGTGATAAGGGTAATTGAACAAAGTTGATAATATGAGCTTATTAGCTATAGTAGTATTTATAGGTTTAATTGTACTTACATTTGATAAAAGCAATTATATTTTATTTAAAATTTATATAATTTAAGTAACTATATATTTTAAATAATCAAATGGAAATTTTATATTATACCCTAATATAGGGTTGTAACAATGTGCAAATATAAGTCATAAAATATATTAAGGGAATTCCCTTAATATATTTTATGGAGTTGAGAAGATTGGCAAATAAATTAGATAAGACCGTAAAGAAAGTAACAAAGCCAGTTGGAGATATAGGTAAAGAAGTTATAAATGGTGTAGGAAATGTTGCTAAAGAAGCTGTTGGTGGAACTTTAAATGTAGGAAAAGAAGCTATTAAAACAGGATATAATGTAGGAAAAGAAACATTAAATACTGGAAAGAATGTAGGTAAAGCAGTAAAGGACAGTATAAAAAAATAGGTAGTATTTTATAATAATAAAGTTCTAGAAATAAGCATTAATAAGAAAGCTATAAAATATAGATTTAAGTCTATATTTTATAGCTTTTCTTATTATATTTAATTAAATAGTTGTTATATAGTTTAAGTCAAAAAAAATATTTAATAAATGAAAATAAATATCAATAAGTATTGACTATCAATAACTAAAGTACTATTATTTAAATATAGAAGTATGAGAGGTGAAATATTGTGAACTTAGTAATAGTTGGAGGTAATGAAAAGTTAAAAAAAGATTACATAAATTTAGCAAAAGAAAAAGGGCATAAAACTAAAGTTTACTTGAACATGTCAAGCAAGTTAAATAAATCAATAGGAAGCCCAGATGCTCTTGTGATATTTACATCAGTAGTATCTCATAAAATGATAGATGTAGTGCAAAAGCATGCCAAAAAGAAAAATATACCTATAATTAGGCATAAAAATAGTAGTAAGTGTGCATTTTTAGAATGTTTAGAGATGGTTGATGAATGCTTAGGAAACTGTAATGAATGTAAGTGTAATAAGTTACTAAAACAAAATAAAACTTAGGTAATTTTAATTATATATTATAAATTAATAACTTTAAGTATTAAATAATATTAATTAAATGATAATAAATATTAAAATCAATAAAGGGGGAAACATATGAATGTAGCAATGTTAAATATAGGAGAGAAAGCCTATATTAAAAATGTTAAATACCAAGATGTTTTAGGCAAACGATTGTTAGCATTGGGATGTACTAAAGGTACAGAGATATGTGTTAAGAAGATTTCACCATTTAAAGACACAATAGTAATAAACTTTAGAGGATTTGATTTAGCTATAAGAATAGAGGATGCTAAATCTATATTCGTATCAAAATAACAAGGTGTATTTAGGGGGAAAATTATGATTAGTGTGGCATTATTAGGAAATCCTAATGTTGGTAAGACTACTTTATTTAATGGCTTAACAGGTCTTAAGCAACGTGTAGGTAACTGGCCAGGAGTAACTATAGAAAAAAAAGAAGGTAATATAAATGATAATATAAAAATTGTTGACTTACCTGGAATTTATGCAATGGATACATTTTCTAATGAAGAGAACATTTCAAAAGAGTATTTAGAAAATGATAATGCAAATGTAATAGTAAATATAGTAGATGCATCGAATTTATCTAGAAATCTTTATTTAACAACTCAACTTATGAAATATAAAAAGCCTATAATATTAGTAGTTAATATGATAGATACAGCTAAAAATATGGGGGTAGAGATAGATTGTTATAAATTATCAAAAGAACTAGGTATAAGTGTAATACCTATGGTAGCTAAGAAAAAGATAGATACAAATTTAATTGCAAATGAGATAGAAAAAGTACACAAGTCTCCAGTAATATATGAAGATAACTGGTATGATGAATCTAGTACATACAAAGAGCTAGAAAAAATAGTAAATAAGTGTATTATAGGTGAAAATAAAAAATCTCAAAGTATTAGCGATAGAATAGATTCAATAGCACTTAATAAATTTTTAGCATATCCAATATTTATAGGATTATTATATATTTTGTTTAAGTTTACATTTAATTGGGTTGGTGGACCACTACAGGAATTTACAGGAGGATTTATAGAAAATAATATAGCAAATCCAGCATCTAATATGTTAGTTAATTCAAGCGAATGGTTTAAATCATTAATAGTAGATGGTATTATAAATAGTTTAGGGGGAGCATTATCATTTTTCCCGTTAATATTTGTTTTATCATTTGGAATGTCAGTATTTGAAGATAGCGGATATATGGCAAGAATTGCATTTTTAATGGATTCACTTATGAAAAAAGTTGGACTTTCAGGAAAGTCATTTATACCAATGGTTATGGGGATAGGGTGTTCATCTCCAGCAATAATGGCAACTAGAACATTAGAAAGTGAAAAGGATAGAAAAATAACAGCACTTATAGCACCTCTTATGACTTGTGGAGCGAAGTTACCTATATATGCAATGTTTGTATCAATATTTTTTACACAAAATGAAGCATTAGTAACTACTTCATTATATATTTTAGGAATTATAGTGTCTATATTAGTAGCACTATTTATAAACAAAACTCAAAAAACTCAAGAAGATTATCCATTTGTAATGGAATTACCAAGATATTCATTGCCAACAATAGGCCAATTATTTAAAAACACATGGCAAAAGTCAAAAGGATTTTTAGTAAGAGTAACAACTATAATGTTTGCTATGTCTGTTGTTATATGGGTATTATCATCATTTAGCTTTAGTGGATTTACTCCTGAAATAAATGAAAGTTTCTTATCATCTCTTGGACATATAGTATCTCCTATATTTGAACCACTTGGTCTTGGAGATTGGAGAGCAGGCGTATCTATATTAACAGGGCTAACGGCTAAAGAAGTTGTTGTATCTACTATGGAAATACTATATGGTGATGTTAATACAGTTTTACCAACATTATTTACATCAGTAACAGCATATGGATTCTTAGTATTTACATCATTATATACTCCTTGTATAGCAGCTCTTGCTACTATGCAAAAAGAATATGGGGGTAAGATGACTTTAATATCATTTTTATACCAATTCTTTGTAGCGTGGATAGGAGGATTTTATGTATATCAAGTAGGAACATTATTTACAGTAGGATTTAATTTGTCAAATATAATAACTTTAGCTATAGGAACGATAATAATAGGTGCTATATTAATTATAATATACAGAAAAATGAGTTCAACTAACTTAAATAAATATGAAGCAAGTAATATGAAGTATGCTTATGAAAAATAGGTAATACAAAGGCCGTAAAAAGTATTTTTACGGCTTTTTTGTGTAATAAAAAATCACTATAGTCTATAATAGATAATAGTATATAATAAAGATTAAACTATATTATTATGGTATAATACAGAAAAATTTAAAAAAGTGGTTGAGGTGGAATGTATATCAAATTAGAAAATATAAAAGATGAAGTAACAATTGATGTTAGGTCTAAAGAAGAATTTGAAAAAATGCCATTATTTAAATATAATATACCTGTTATAGATGAAAAAGAGCATAGGTTATTAAAAAAATATATTATGATAGCTTTTCCTATAATATTAATAGGGCTTATAAAAAATAGAAGAATTATTAGAGAAGATTTACTTAGGTTATCTAATAATAAAGAAAAAACAATAGTTATAGGATGTTCACAAGGAAGACTTAGAAGCCCAATAGTAGCTTTTTATTCAAGGTGTTTAGGTATAGATACTAAGATACTAGAAGGCGGAATAAAACAATATTATAAGCCAGTTGAAAAAGGAATAAAAAAATGGTTTAGCATATGATTGTATTTGACATTTACCAATTTAAATACTACTATTTAATTAAATATAAATTCTCCGATTTTATTAACCTAAGGCTATGCTATGGTTAATAAAACGGTAGGGTATAAATAGAAATGTTTATGCCTCCTGTTGGAAAGGAGAAAAGTGTAGTAACCTTTCCTTTTTATGTGGATTTTTAGCCTATCTAAAAGTATGGTTACTTTTAGATAGGCTTTTTGGTTACTATAAGTAAAAATAGGAGGAGAAATTTATGTATGGATATAATGGAAAAGTATTAAGGGTAAATTTAAGTGAAAAGACTATAGGTGTAGAAAACTTAGATTTAAAATTAGCTCAAAAATATATAGGAGCTAGAGGTCTTGGAGTAAAAACTTTTATTGATGAAGTAGATCCTATGGTAGAACCATTAAGTTCTGAAAATAAGCTTATAATAGCTACAGGTCCATTAACAGCATCCAAAATGCCTACAAGTGGAAGGTATATGGTAGTAACAAAATCTCCACTTACAGGAACAATAGCTATATCAAACTCAGGTGGGAAGTGGGGAACTAAGCTTAAAAATGCAGGATATGACATGTTAATAATAGAAGGTAAATCTGATGATAAAGTATATTTATATATAGAAGATGATAAAGTAGAGATAAAAGATGCTAGTGACTATTGGGGAATGGTATCTAGTGAAATAACTGAGGAATTATCTAAAGAACATAGTAAAGCTAATGTACTTTGCATAGGACCAGCGGGAGAAAATTTATCTCTTATATCAGCAATTATGAACGATGTAGATAGAGCAGCAGGTAGAGGTGGAGTAGGAGCTGTAATGGGTTCTAAAAATTTAAAGGCTATTGTTGTAAAAGGTAGTAAAAAGGTAAATGTAGCTAATGAGGAATTAGCTAATAGAGTAAATGCTGAAAAGGTAAATATACTTAGAAATGATCCAGTTGCTGGAGGTGGATTACCAACTTATGGTACCGCAGTTTTAGTTAATATAATAAATGAAAATGGAGTACACCCAGTTAAAAATTTCCAAGAGTCGTATACTGATAAAGCAGATTTAATTAGTGGAGAGACAATGACTGAAAATACTTTAGTTAAAAAGCATGCGTGTTATAGATGTCCTATAGCTTGTGGTAGAGTAGTTAAGTTAAGAAATGGAAAAGAGGTAGGAGGGCCTGAATATGAAACTCTTTGGTCTTATGGATCAGATTGCGATGTATATGATTTACATGCTATAAATGAAGCAAATATGCTTTGTAATGAATATGGTCTAGATACTATATCAGCAGGAGCAACTATTGCAACGGCTATGGAACTTTATCAAAGAGGATATATAAAAGATGAAGATATTGAAGATGATAAATTATCTCTTAATTGGGGAGATGTTGAAGCAGTAGTTAAGTGGACTGAAAAAATGGCTAAAAGAGAAGGGTTTGGAGATTTATTAGCAGATGGTTCATATAGATTGTGTGAAAAGTATGATGCAACACAGTACTCTATGACTGTTAAAAAACAAGAATTGCCAGCATATGACCCAAGAGGAATACAAGGTCACGGTATAACTTATGCAGTTAATAACAGAGGAGGGTGTCATATAAAAGGATATATGATAAATCCAGAAATACTAGGAGTACCTGAAAAATTAGATAAACTAGAAGTAGAAGGTAAACCAGCTTATGCAAAAGTATTTCATGACTTGACTGCTGTTATAGACTCCCTAGGAATTTGTGTATTTACTACTTTTGGGCTAGGACTTAATGATTATGTAGATATGTATAATGCAGTATGTGGAGAGATATATACACCTGAAACATTACTTCAAGCAGGCGATAGAATATGGACTTTAGAAAAAATATTTAATTTAAAAGCAGGAATAGATAGTAGCCAAGATACTTTACCAGATAGACTGATATATGACCCAATTCCAAATGGACCAACTAAAGGTCATGTTCATAGACTAGATGAACTACTTCCTAAATATTATGAAGTTAGAGGTTGGGATGAAGATGGAATACCATTAGATGAAACATTAAAAACATTAGGTCTTGAAGAGTATATAGGAAATATATTTGCAAGAAATTAATATATAAATTTACTAAGGAGATAGTATGAAAATAGAAATAAGATTATTTGCAACCTTTAGAGAGGGAAGAGAGAAAAAACAAATACTAGAAATTACAGAAGATATAAATATAATTGGCATATTAAAAATCCTTAATATAAATAAAGAAGAAGTCGCTATACTTTTGCTAAATGGTATGGAGGGAGGATTTGATAGAAAGATTAAGGACGGAGATATTTTATCTATATTCCCACCAGTTGGTGGTGGATGATGGATAAAAGATATGAAAGAAATATAGGAACTTTAACTAAGTCTGAAAATGATAAATTAAAAGACTTTAAAGTTTGTATAGTAGGATGTGGTGGGTTAGGCGGATATGTAATAGAAATGCTATCAAGAATAGGTATAGGTTATTTAAAATTAGTAGATGAAGATATATTTGATGTAAGTAATTTAAATAGGCAAATATTGTGTAATGAAAATAATATTGGGCAAAATAAGGTTATAGAGGCTAAAGAAAGAATCAAATTAATTAATAATAATGTAAACATAGATATAGTTAGTGAGCATCTAGATAGTAATAACTGTGAAAAGATTATAAATAATTGTCATGTAGTTATAGATGCATTAGATAATATAAAAACTAGGTTTGTACTTCAAAAGTATTGTGAAACTTTAAATATACCGCTAATTCATGGTGCTATAAGTGGATGGTACGGTCAAGTTAGCACCATATACCCAGGAGATAATAATCTAGAGGATATATATAAATATAAAAAAGAAATAGATAATAAATTAGGTAATCCTTCTTTTACTCCAGGTCTAGTGGCATCTATACAAGTTAGTGAAACTATAAAGGTGCTACTTAACAAAGGTGAAATATTAAGAAACAAAGTACTTTTTATAGACTTATTATATGGAGAATATAATATTATAGAAATGGATAAAACATATTAGCTTAAGTATTTGTAAATATAATCATTAAAATTAAATAATGAAAAAAATATCCTGTAAATTGAATTAAAAAAATTCATTTTATAGGATATTTTTATATAAAATATAAAAAAGTTTGACATAAAACTATTTTTTAGTATACAATTAGTTTGATGACAAACTATTTGTGAATAATAAGCAATTACATTTAAATTAGTGATAATACTATAGCATATGTATATAGTATAATTATATAAAACATCAAAAGGAGAAGTAAAATGGCAAATTTAGACCTTATATACAATCGTAAGAGTGTAAGAAAATTCAAAGATGAAGAAGTACCAAAAGAAGATATATTAAAAATGCTAGAAGCAGCAACAGAAGCCCCATCTCCAAAGCATCAACAAAATTGGCACTTTGTAGTACTTACTAACCGTGAAGTAATAAATGAAATGGCCGATATAGTAACTAAAAGCCATGAAAAAATAGGTGAATTAGCAAAAACTGAAAAAGATAGAAAAATACATATGAGTGTAATTAAATATTATACATGTTTTAAAAATGCTCCAGTAGTAATAATGGTATATGGATCAGAATACAAAATGATAGAATATAAGATATTAAAAGAAAATAACGCACCTCAAGAAGTGTTAGATGTTTTAGTATCTCCTCAATCAGCAGCTCAAGGAATAGGTGCAGCAGTTGAAAACTTTTTACTAGCAGCAACAGAAATGGGATATGGAACTTGCTATATGACAGGACCTACTCATGCAAAAACTGAAATAGAAAAGTTAATAGGATTTGATAAACCAGGATTTGAATTAATGTCTATGATATCTTTAGGTGTAGCTGAAGAAAATACACCTCCTAAGCCACCTCGTAAACCACTTGAAGAAGTAGTTACATTTATAGACTAGTTAAAAAAAGTGTCTCTTATAGAGGCACTTTTTATATATACTTATCATTTTCAATTTTAAAATTAGAGCTAAGTTTTCTAAGCAATCTAAGAAATTCTTCCTTTTCTTCTTTAGTAAAGTTTTTATAAGCCGTTTCTTTGACTTGAGATGATATAAAGTTAAATTTATCTTCAATATTTCTTGCTTTTTGAGTCAAGCTTATATAAGTAACACGCTTATCCTTAGTACATTTTTCTTTTTTTACATATCCTAAATCTATAAGTTTATTAACTAAAGAAGTAACTGTAGATTTATCTTTACCAATTTTCTTTGAAATTTCTTTCATAGTAAGCTTTTTATCACTTTCATAAAGCGCAGTTAGTATATTGCCATGAGTTGGTATTAAGTCATTTAAGTCATTTTCTTTTAATTTATTTTCTATGAATTTTATCATATTAGCTTTTGTTCTACTAATAAAATAAATAATGTATTTATCTTTCATTTTAGTTCTCCAATCTAGAGGAAATTATAATAATCTCTATTTATATATAATATCATATTTACCCATATTTTTTTATAAAACATAGAATTTTACAATATATAGTCTAAAAAATGACATAATATTTAATTCTACAGTGATATAATTAACATTAGGGGAGGGGGTAACTGATGAGAAAAATTCTATACATAAACTTAAAAAACGAAAAGGTAAAGTCAGTGCATCAGTATGACGAACACAAAATAAATTTAAGTAATAATAATTTAGTATTTGAAGCTCCATCTTTAGCAGGTTATGGTGTAGTAGGACTTAACAAACTTAAGGTATATGATAAAAATTCTTTATCTCAAACTGGAGGTCATTTTGCACATTTTATGAAATGTAATGGGTATGATTTTTTAGTGTTTGAAGGAGAAAGTGATACACCTATATATTTATATATAGATAAGGAAAGTGTAAAAATAAAAGAAGCAAGTCACCTAATAGATAAAGATTATGATAAAGTTGTTGAGTCTATAAAAGAAGAATTAAGTACTAATGAATTAGAAATAGCATCAATAGGATTGGCATCAGTTAAAAAAATAGATTTCTCTAAAATAATATTTAGAAATAATAAATCTTGTGGAAAAAATGGATTAGGAAAATTAATGGCAGATAAAAATATAAAAGCTATAGTACTAAAGAAACAAGAAAATTTAATACCATACGATATATCAACATTAAAAAAATATAATGATTCTATAGCTAGAAAAATAACTAATAAGTCAAATATTAATTGGTATGATGAGAATAATACTTGTTATGGATGTTGTCTAAATTGTAAAAATACATCTTTGAGCAAAATAAAAGGATACGGATTTAGCGAAAAAGAAGCAAGCGATATAAATAATATATCAAACTTTTATGGATTAGACAGTATAACATTAGCTAGAGGAATAGACACATACAAAAAGACTTTTGATACAGAAATAGTAGATTTAGAAAATTTTATTGAAGATATTATAAATAACTATTCGTATTATAAACCATTATTTATAAATGAAGGTAAATTTTTTAAGAAAAATAAAACATTACAAGAATGTGAAAAGCTAGGTTTTTGCAAACTTTTAATGGAAAAAGATATTTTAAATGATAAAGATAAAAAAATACTAGCAAAATCAATACTTGGAGTTAGTATTGCTATTTAATGTTATTAAAAGGGGATAGTTATGAAATTATTTGATGTAACAACAGTAGATAAAGTATTAGAAATAATGAAAAATAAATTTAAAAAAGATATAATTTCTGAGAAAGTAAGTTTAATAGATGGCTTAAATAGATATATATCAGATGATATTAAATCAAATATAAATGTACCTCACTTTAGAAAATCATTAGTAGATGGATATTCAGTATTATTTAATGATGTATTTTTAGCTAGTGAATCAAATCCTGTATGCTTAAAAAAAATAGACGAAAGTTATATGGGAAAAATTTGTAATACTTTATTAGAAGAAGAAACTTGTGTGTATACTCCAACAGGTGCTATGGTACCAAAAAATTCACAGGGAGTTGTAATGATAGAATATTGTGAAGTGTTAAATGAAAAAGATATACTCATACAAAATTCTATATCATTTAATGAAAATATAGTAGAGGTCGGAGAAGATATAAAAGAAAATGAAGTATTATATGAAAAAGGACATCTTATAAATGAAAGAGATATTGGAGTATTAGCAGGAGCTAATATAAAAGAAGTAGATGTTTATGAAAAACTTACTGTTGGTATAATATCAACGGGAGATGAAATATTAGATATAAGTGAAGATATAAAAGAAACTAAGATAAAAGATATAAATGCATACATACTATATGGTCAATTAAAAAACATAAATTTAAATCCTATCATATACCCATCAGCAAAAGATAATCTTAATGACATAATAAATTTAATCCAAAAAGCTCTCAATGAATGTGACATAATTTTAATATCGGGAGGAAGCTCTGTAGGTAAAAAAGACGAAACATTAAAAGCCATAGAAAGCTTTGAAAATAGTGAAGTCTTAGTAGAAGGTATAGCTATAAAACCAGGAAAGCCAACTATAATAGCAAGTATATGTAATAAATTGGTAATGGGACTTCCAGGTCATCCTTTATCTTGTGCCTTTGTAATAGAGGCAATATTTAAGAAATATATAAAAAGTTTATATAATATAGATAAGGAAGAATATACACTTTGTGAATTTACATACAACTATCATAAGGCTAAAGGACGAGAAGAATATTTAGGTGTAAATATAGAGAAAAAAGACAATAGGCTAGTATGTGTACCTATATTTTCAAAATCAAGTACTATAAAGCAGTTTGCAAAGTGTGATGGATATGTAAAAATCGATAGAGAATTAGAAGGTATAAAAAATGGAGATATAGTTAAAGTATATACTTTTTAAAGATTTAATCATAGTAAATATAGGGGGAAGGATATGAAGGGATATCTATCTAATATTTCATTAGAAGAAGGATTAAAAAAATATATTAATGAAATATTAAGTCTAAAAAAAATAGATACTAAATTTATAGATGTAGATAAAAGTTTAAACAAAGTTACAAGTGATGCTGTTTTTGCAAAGTTATCATCTCCATTTTATAACTGTTCTGCAATGGATGGAGTAGCAGTAAAATCAAAACTTACATTTATGGCTAATGAACAAAATATAATAACTTTAAAAGAAGATAAAGAATATATAGAAGTAGATACAGGAGATCCTATACCTAAGGAATTTGATGCAGTTATAATGGTAGAGGATTTATTAGAGAAAAAGGATGGACAAATAAAAATTTATAAACCGGCAACTCCTTGGCAGCATATAAGATGCTTAGGGGAAGATATAGTTGAAACAGAGATGATAGTTCCAAGCTTTCATAAAATAAGACCTCAAGATATAGCATCTATGATAAGTGCAAAGGTAGACAAAGTGAAAGTATTTAAAGATTTTAAGGTAGGAATTATACCAACAGGAACAGAATTAATAGATAGACATAAAGCACCAGAGGTAGGAGATATTATAGAATTTAACTCTAAATTATTTGAAGGTCTTATCTTAGAGTATGGAGCAACACCTATTATTTATCCAATAGTAGAAGATAATTATTATAAAATAAAGCAAAGTGTGCTATTAGCACTAAGTGAGTGCGATATGGTGCTTATAAATGCAGGCTCATCACAAGGTAGAGAAGATTATACATATGATATAATAGAAGAATTAGGAAAAGTAGTTATACATGGACTAGCTATAAAACCCGGTAAACCTGCAATACTTGGGTATGGTCAAAATAAACCTATAATAGGAATACCAGGATATCCTGTATCTGGATGGGTTGTAATGGAGAATATAGTAAAAGAAGTAATATCAAAACTTACACATCAAAATATAGAAAGAAGGAATGTTATAAGGGCAAGACTTACAAAGAGAATAATGAGTTCATTAAAGTATAAAGAATTTGTAAGAGTTAAAATAGGAAATATAAATAATGAATATGTTGCTACTCCTATAAAAAGAGGAGCAGGAACCGTAACTAGCTTAGTACATGCCGATGGAGTTATAGCAATACCTCAAAATATAGAAGGAATAGAAGAGGGTAGTTATATAGATGTACAACTATTAAATGATATAAGCAAAATAGAAAGAACAATAGTATCTATAGGAAGTCATGATATAGTTATGGATCTAATAAATAATGAATTGACTAAAAGAACTGAAGGTAAATTTAAGCTTAGTTCAACTCATGTTGGTAGTTTTCAAGGAATACTATCTATAAAAAGGGGTGAATGCCACATAGCTCCGATACATTTATTTGATGTAGACAATGAAACTTATAATAAATCTTATGTAAATAAATATATAGACGAAGATGTATCTATAATAAAATTTGTAAATAGAACACAAGGTCTAATAGTTAAGAAAGGGAATCCACTTAATATAAAAGGAATTAAAGATTTAGTTAATGTACGATACATAAATAGACAAAAAGGTTCTGGAACTAGAGTATTATTTGATTATTTACTAAAAAAAGAAAATATAAAAAAGAGTGAGATAAAAGGATATGAAAGAGAAGAACTAACTCATATGTCATTAGCTAAAGCGATTCAAAATGATGATTGTGATTGTGGATTAGGTGTATATTCAGCAGCTAAAGTATTTGATTTAGAGTTTATACCTATATGTGAAGAAGAATATGACTTACTTATTAAAACTGAATATCTAGAACTTGAGTTTATAAAAAATCTACTGGAAATAATAAAAGATAATAAATTTTTAAAAAATGTTAAAAGTTTAGGTGGATATAATACTAATAATGCAGGTGAAATAATAAGTATATAAAAAATAGGTAAAAAGCAATTAATTGCTTTTTACCTATTTTTGTTTTTTAAGATTATATATTTATATTTTATTTTACATATTCATCTCCATTTATAACAATCGAGCTAGTATTGTTATTTTTAAGTATTGCATCAAAAGGTTGGCTATTTTTTCCGTTTATGTGTATATCACCTTGAACATACACTCTATTTCCATTTTTATGCATAGAATTAGGGGATATATTATATTTACTATTTATAGATAATATACTAACTATATCTTTTTCTAGAATTTTAGAATAAGTGTTGAATTCTTTATCAGAAACAGCAATATTAGTTTGTTTATTAATTGATAAAGGTCTTCCAGTTGGACCGATTTTACCTTTTAAAAGAGTTGAGTCTATAAAAAATATCAAACCAAAGAATAATATTATAGAAAGTATAATGAAAAATATTTTATTATTCTTGATAAAATTAACACTTTTTTCTTTTTTCTTTTTAAACCTAGGATAAGGAATGACTTTACCACAAACATTAGTCTTATCGCTAGATTTTACATCGTTGTTTTTATTGTTATCTCTTTGCTTAAATGGAATGGTCTTGTTAACTGTAGTTTTCACATTCATCCCCCTTTTTTTAATATTCCCTCAATATAATAGTAGTACGAGAAGAAGAAATAAACAATAAAATCAAGGCAAGATAATATTACAAATAGGAATGGTTTTCCTCAAATTGCAACAATGATGTTCACTAAAATTCAAATATTTCTGAAAAACATATAAATATTAGACAAAATCTAGTATCTAAATAAAAAATTATGAAAAATAGAGTAAAATATAAATAAAAAAATAAAAAATAATATTAATAACAAAAAATGTATATTTGCTATTGCTAAGAACGACTGTTTGGTATATAATCTAAAATGTAAGAAAAATAAAGGAACGATTGTTTTAAAATTAAAATATATAAAAAATTAAAAAAATAGTAATATTTAAAAAAAATTAAAAATATAATGAGATATAAAGATTTTAAAAAGGAGTGTTACTAAGGATGATGACTACTAGAAATATAAAGGAGATAACATTATCTAATTTAAAAAATGGGGAAGTAAGTTTAAGTGAGTTAAATGAATTGTATAATAGAACAGGATTTATATTTATAGGTAATAAGGGAAAGTTTACAAAAATTAAAAAAGAAATTAAGCATTAATAAATAACCTAGCTTAGCTGATAATATATCTAAGCTAGGTTTTAATATTTTATAAATAAGTGTAATTAAGGAGGCTTTAGTATGAAAATGGTAACATATAATATACATAAGGCTAGTGATTTAAATAATAAAAACACTTTAAATAAGATAACTAAATATTTAAAAAGTAAAGAATTTGATGTTATTTGTCTACAAGAAGTTTTATATCCACAGTTTGCAAAGTTAAAACAAAATTTAAATATGGATGGAGTATTTTGTGCAAATGTTATAAATCAAAATATGATGTATGGTATATGTACTTTTTCTAAATATGAAATAGATGTACACGAACACGTGTTGCTAACTAGTAAAAAAGAACAAAGAGGATTTTTATATACAAACATATTTTCTAAAAATGGAAAATTTAATGTTATAAATACACACTTAGGATTAGATAAAAATGAAAGGTATACTCAGATAAATGAGATATTAAATTATTCAAATAAACTACCGAATAAGATTATAATATGCGGAGACTTAAATGAGAAAAATTTAAGTATAAATACGTATAATGATGTAGCTATTTATACAGGAAATTTCCAAAAAGGAACATTTATAAAAAATGATGCCAGAATAGATTATATATTCTCAGACAAACTAATAACTATAGATGATTATTATATAGATAAGATAGACTATTCAGATCATTATCCAATAATCTGTAAATTCAGATAAAATGTAACAATAAAGTTACATATTTTATTCTAATCTTGTTTGAAAAAATTTAATCAAATATAATTTAATTACAATTTAAAATGAGGTGGAGTAATGAGTAAAGAAAAAAAATCATCTAGGTCTTATAGACTTAAAGAAAATAAGAGGAAAACTGCTATTATATTTAGTATAGGGGCAATATTTATACTTGGAATTATGATTAGCTACTTTAATAAAAATTATATTTATAATGATAAGATAGCAAAAAATATATATATAGAAAATATAGATGTATCTGATATGACAAAAGAAGAAGCTATTAAGATTGTAAATGAAAAGATATCACCAAATGATATAAATCTTTTATATGAAAATAAATCATATAAGATATCACCAAATGATATAGATTTAACTTATGATACAAAAAATGTAATTGATAAAGCTTATAACTACACTAAAACAGATAGTTATATAGAAAATATAAAACGATATTTATCACTAAAAAAGGATAAGAAAGAGTTTAACATAAATTCTAATTACAATGAGTCTAAACTTAGTGAAAAAATACAAAAGATATCAAAAGATATAAATATTGATATGGTTAATGCAAAAGTTTATATATCAAATTATGGAGGAATCAGTACATCACCATCAACAATTGGTAAAGAATTAGACATAGCAAATACTAAAGATGTTATATTAAATAATATAAAGAACAAAGATTTTAGTGATATAAATTTAAAGGTAAATATAAAAGAACCTCATGTTAAAACTGAAGATGCTAAAAGTATAAATACTTTATTAGGAGAATTTACAACTAAGTTTTCTACATCTTTAACTGGGAGGGTACACAATATAAGAGTAGCAGGAAATAAAAGTAGTGATGTACTTTTAATGCCTGGAGAAGAATATTCATACAATCAACATACAGGAGTGAGAAATAAATCTAATGGATATAAAGATGCGCCTGTTATTATAAATGGAAAGCTAGAAGATGGATTAGGCGGAGGTGTATGTCAGGTTTCTAGTACTTTATATAATGCAGTTTTAGAATCTGGGCTTAAGTTAACTTCAATAACTAATCACTCATTATTATCAACTTATGTTCCAATAGGTAGAGATGCTATGGTAAATGACGGTGGAACTGATTTTAGATTTAAAAATCAATATAACCATCCTGTATATGTAAAAACAATAGTAGGAAATGGAACTTTAACTTGTAGGATATATGGAAATGATAATGATAAAAAGAATATAGAAATATACGTAGAAGTATTCAAACAAAATGGTTTAGATGCATCGAAAACTTATAGAAAATATAAAGATTCAAATGGAAATGTAATAGATACAGAATTCATTTATAAAAGTGTATATAAAAAACCTAATAAATAAAAAGCTTATGTATTTTCATAGGCTTTTTTTTCATAAATTAATATAAAACATCATATTATAGAAGGAATAGAAGTATATATGGTTGAAAATATTAAAGTAGTTAAATTTCAATAGGGGGTAATACTTTGGTAAATATAATTATAAATAATACTAAAGTTAGCGTTAAAAGAGGAACCACGATTTTTAATGCTTGTAAAAGTATAGGAATAGAATTGCCTAATTTTTGTAATGATGAAAGATTAAATCCAAGCGGACTATGTAGAATGTGTGTAGTAGAGATTAAAGGAAGCAAAAATTTAGAAGTAGCTTGTGGAAAAATAGTAAAAGAGGGAATGGAAATATTAACAAATAGCAAGAAAGTACAAAGCGCAAGAAAAGAAATATTAGAACTTATGATATCAGACCATCCATTAGAGTGCACAACATGTTCAAGATCGGGTTCATGTAAATTACAAGACTATTCAAGTATATATCTAAATAATTTCAAACCTAAATATGGCAACAAGCCAAAAAAATTGCCTATTGATGACAGCAATCCATTTTTTTATTATGACCCTAATAAATGTATTCTCTGTAAAAAATGTGTAAGAGTATGTGAAGAATTACAAGAAGTGAGTGCTATAAGTTCAGTTGATAGAGGTTATGAAACTGAGATTACTCCATTCTTTAGAGAAAATCTAAATGAATCTAGTTGTGTATCTTGTGGTAATTGTGTATCAATTTGTCCAGTAGGAGCATTAGTTCCTAAAAATGCAGATTTTTATAATACTAAAAAAGTAAAGACTACTTGTTCTTATTGTGGAGTAGGGTGTCAATTAGAACTATTAGTTAAAAATGATAAGGTAGTTGGATCTCAACCAGTATTTGGTGAAGTAAATGATGGATTACTATGTGTTAAAGGAAAATTTGGATATAAATTTATAAATCATGAAGATAGACTTAAAAACCCGCTAATAAAAATAGATGGAAAATTTGAAGAAGTTACTTGGGAGAAAGCATATGATTATATATTAGAAAATTTTAATAAAACAAAAGAAAACTATGGAAGTGATGCTTTTGCAGGATTATCTTCAGCAAGATGTAGCAATGAAGAAAACTATTTATTCCAAAAAATGATAAGAGGAGTAATGGGAACTAATAATGTAGATCATTGTGCTCGACTCTGACATTCCTCAACAGTTGCAGGTCTTGCAACTACATTAGGTAGTGGTGCTATGACAAATAGCATTGAAGAGGTAAGTGATTTAAAATCTATATTTGTAATAGGTTCTAATACAACAGAAAATCATCCTGTTATAGGAGCTAAGATAAAACAAGCAGTAAGTAAAGGCGCGAAATTAATAGTAGCAGATCCAAGAAAAATAGAGTTAGCTAAAAGAGCTGATGTATTTTTACAAATAAATCCTGGAACAAATGTAGCCTTATTAAACACTATGATGAATGTTATAATATCTGAAAATTTACAAGATGATAAATATATAAAAGAAAGAACTGAAAACTATGAAGCTTTAAAAGAATTAATTAAAGATTACACACCTGAAGAAGGTGCCAGAATATGTGGAGTAGATAAAGATGATATTATAAAAGCTGCTAGAATATATGCAACTAATAACAGTGCAACATTTTACTCTATGGGTATAACTCAACATTCAACAGGAACTCAAAATGTTATGAGTATATCAAATTTAGCACTTTTATGTGGCAACTTAGGAAAAGAATATACAGGAGTAAATCCACTTAGAGGTCAAAATAATGTGCAAGGTGCATGTGATATGGGAGCTTTACCAAATGTATTTACAGGGTATCAAAGTGTATTAAACAAAGATATTGTTAAAAAGTTTGAAAATGCATGGGGAGTAAAATTGTCTAATAGAGTAGGTTTAACAGTTCCAGAGATAACTAATGCTATAGGACGTGGTGATATAAGGTTTTTATATATAATGGGTGAAAATCCTATGATATCAGATCCAGATATAAATCATATAAAAAAAGCACTAGAAAAACTAGATTTCTTAGTTGTACAAGATATATTTTTAACTGAAACAGCAGAACTTGCAGATGTAGTTTTACCTGCTGCATCTTTTGCAGAGAAAGATGGAACATTTACAAACACAGATAGAAGAGTTCAAAGAATAAGGGAAGCTATAAAGCCTGTGTATAACTCAAAATCCGATTGGATTATATTAATGGAGGTTATGAACAAATTAGGATATGATAAAATCTATGAATCTCCAAAAGAGATAATGAAAGAGATTAGTGAGTTAACACCATCGTATGCTGGAATAAATTATGAAAGAATAGAAGAAAAAGGATTACAGTGGCCATGTACTAATATTAATCATGAAGGCACTAAAATATTACATATAGATAAATTTGCAAAAGGTAAAGCAACATTTATTCCTTGTGATTATACATTAAGTTTTGAAGGCTTAAGTGAAGAATACCCATATACATTGATTAATGGTAGGATACTATATCATTATCATACTAGAACTATGACAGGTAAGGTAGAGGGGCTCAATGAAAAGGCACCACATTCATATATAGAAGTAAATCCAATAACAGCTAACAAATTAGGATTTGAAGAAAATGAAAAAATAAAGGTATCTTCAAAGCGTGGAGAAATAGAAACTTATGTAAGAATAACTGATATAGTTGATGAAGATGTATTTTTTATGCCTTTCCACTTTGCTGATGGAGCTGCAAATTACCTTACTAATACTACACTAGATAAAGTAAGTAAGGTACCGGATTTAAAGGTATGTGCTATAAAGGTAGAAAAAATAAGAAATAAAGAATTAGCGCATGCTTAAAGTATAGTAAATAAGGATATAAGTTAATTTATATCCTTATTTTTAAAACACTACTTTAATATAAAGGTGATTAATATGGATAATCTAAATACAGCTATAATACTAGCTGGTGGAAAAAGTAGTAGAATGGGGTTTGATAAGCAATTTTTAGTAATAAATGAAAAGAGATTAATATTAGAAATTGCTAAAAAGCTAGAAAAACACTTTAAAGAAATAATAATAGTGACTAATAAAAAAGAATATTACAAAGATTTAGGGTACAAAGTTGTAGAGGATGAAATAAAGGGGATGGGACCACTGGCTGGAATAAGTGTAGGGCTTAAAAATAGTAGTAGCTTATATGCTTATATATTAGCTTGTGATATGCCTGTTATAGATGATAATTACATAAAATACATTAAAGAAATGGTAAATAAAGACATAAAAGATAAAAATGAATCTCATATTTATATATCTTTATTAAATGATAAAATTCAACTTTTTCATGGTGCTTATAAAAAAAAATTAGGATATGAGATGAAAGATTATATATTAAAATCAGATAGAAAGTCTATAATAAGTTTTTATGAAAGAAATAATAAAAATGTACATTATGTTAAAGAAGATGAATTTAAAAAGTATAAATTTAATGAAAACATGTTTATAAACATAAATACAAAAGAAGAACTAGATTATTATAAAAAGGGAATTTATACCTATGGATGTGGTTAAAAAATATAAAATAAAAAGATATATAAATGGTGAAATAATAGAAATTGATGATGATATAGTGGTAGAGTATTTATTTACTATATATATAAATGAATATGAATATATAACGCTAATATGTACTCCAAGTTCATTACTACATTTAGCAGTAGGATTTTTGTACTCAGATGAGATAATAACTTCATATAGTGATATCAATAGTATCAATGTATTTGAAGAAGAGGGATATGTAGATATAAAAATAATTAATAAAAATAATATAGATAATAAGTTAAATGAAAAAAGAGCTATAACTAGTGGTTGTGGCAAGGGAAGTATATATTACAAGTCTTTAGAAAAGTTAAAAACAAAATCTGATGACATTTTAAATATAGATACTTTAGATTATAAAAATATAAACAAGCTTATAAATAAATTCAATGAAAAGTCAGAAGTATTTAAAAATACTGGTGGTGTTCATAGTGTAGCTCTTAGTAACTTTAAAGAAATATTATTTTTTAAAGAAGATATAGGTAGGCATAATGCATTAGACAAGGTGATAGGGAAGTGTTTAATAGATAATATAGATATAAATAATAAGTTAATACTTACAAGTGGAAGAATAACATCCGAAATAATATTAAAATGCTTTAATTTAAATATCAAATATATAGTATCAAGATCAGCTATAACTCATATGGCTATGAAATTATCAAAAGAATTAGGTATTATAGTAATAGGTTTTGCAAGAGGAGAAAAAATGAATATATACAATGATTAGTAAAATGGTTGTGAATTATTATATATATTTTATAAGTATAGCTCTATGATAAGAAATAAGGAAATTGATATAATATAGATATTAATAATATTTAAAATTTAGGAACTTAAAAAATGAGAAGGTTAATATAACTATAATAGTATAAAGTTACAAAAATATAAAAGATAAATTTATAAATTAATATTTACTAAAAATACTAGAATAATATTTTCTAGTATTTTTTACGCTTAAGAAAACTATGATACTTTAAAAACTGTGTATAACTATTGAAGTTAAGTAACACCAATCAGTTTGCAGAGCGTAAAAAAGACATTTTTAGCAACGGACGAAGTCGTTGGCGACATGAAGTATAGCGCCAACGCAGTGACTTAGGCGAAGCGAATTTTTTATGTTTTTATAAAAATAAGTGAAAAAAATAAAAAAGTTAAAACTTTTTACTAAAACCTAGAGTCTAATAAATGTAATCATAAATGAAAGTATGAAGGGAGTAAAAAAGTGGATGAAGTAATACTAGCCGAAAGAGCAATAAAAGGTGATAAAGAAGCTTTTGAGAAGTTGATAAATATGCACTCAAAAAGACTATATAAGGAAATATATATAAGGTGTAAATATGAGGAAGATGCAAAGGAAATATTTCAAGAAACAGTATATAAAGCATACAAGAATATAAGAAAATTAAAAGAGCCTAAATATTTTAAAACTTGGATAAGTAAAATACTTATAAATACAACAAATGATCATTTAAGAAAAAATGGAATGATAGATTTAGGACATGATGAAAATTCATATATAAAAGAGATTTTAATAGATGATAGAGTTGAAGTTAAAATAGATTTATACAATGCTATAGATGAATTAGAAGATAAATATAAAGATGCAATTATACTTAGATATATAGAAGATTTAAAATTAGAAGAAATATCAAATATACTAGACCGTCCTATTAATACTATAAAAACACATCTAAGAAAAGCAATAAAAGACATGAAAAATCTATTAAAGGAGGGCTATGAGAATGAGTAAAAAAAATAAAGTTGAAAATAATTTAATTGATATAGATATAGATATAGATAAAGAAATTAAGGATTTTTACATAGATAAAGAAAAAATAGAATCAATTGAGATTCCAGATGATTTAAATACTTTAATAAAAAATGCGATAGATAATGCAGAAAAAGATATTAAGATAGAAAAAAGTAAAAAGAAATTTATGTATATAGCAGCAAGTTTAGGTATTATATTATCTGTTGGCATATATAATCCTGTGCTTGCACATAAGCTACCACCAGTTAAAAATTTCTTCCAAACTATAAATGATACTTTGCAAGTAGATGAAATTGCATCTTTTATAGGAGTAGATAAATATATACCAAAGGCCAAGTTAGATGAAAATGGTAGCATAAAGTTTGAAGTAGTAGAAACTACAGATTACAAGGTAAATAAAACTGATGAAGACTTAAATAAAGAACTTAAAGATTTAGATAAAGAAAAAAATAAAGATATAAAAGAGGAAGATAACGTACAAGTAAATAACTTATATATGCCAAATAGTGAATATCAAAGTATACAGTTTATACATGAAATGGCAAATAGTATTATAAAAGCTGTAGATGATAGAAAGTATGGAATAGTAGAGATAACACCTGAAAGTGTAGATATAGCTATAACTTCTTTAGGATATGTAAAAGATAATGACGTTAAGGAATACCTAAATAGACAATTATTAAACTGGAAAAAAGGTGATTTTGATAATGCAGTAGAAGTTCATAACTATGTATGGAATATACTAGGGGGAGAGGTTGGAAAAGCAATATCTATAAAGCATGATGAAGTAAATAAAATAAAATCTAAATATTTTAAATAAGGAGAATTTTAATGAGGGGATTAAAAAAAATACTTATATTTTTAGGGGTAATTATAATGACTACGCTATCGCTAGCAGGATGTAGTAATGAAGATGAAGTACAAAAAAGCATAAGTGGTTTTGCTAAGGATTTGAATGAAAGAAAATTTGATAATTTATATGAAAATATATCTAATAAATCTAAAGAAGAGATATCATTTGAAGAGTTTACAGATAGATATAAAAATATTTATAGTGCTATAAATGTAGAAGATATAAAGGTAGATGTAAAAGAGATAGATAAAGATTTAAATATAATAGCATATATGAGTATGAATACTATAGCAGGTAAATTAGATTATGATAATTTAAATATAAATTTAGTCAAGGAAGATAATAGATATAAAATAATATGGGATGAAAGTCTAATACTACCTAATATGAAAAAAGGTGATTTAATAAGAGTAAAGAATATAAAGGCTACTAGGGGTAAAATATTAGATAGAAATGATGAAGAACTAGCCGTAGATTCTAATGTAAACTCAGTTTATATACACCCAGAAGTATTTAATAAAAATAAAATAGAAAATATAGACAAGGTAGCAACAATATTAGATATAAGTAAAGAGTATATAGAAGATACAATAAAAGATAAGCCAAGTAATCAACTAACACATCTATTAAATGTATCAAGATATGAAATTGATAGAATAAATAATATCAAATTAATAGAAGGAATTAGTCTAAAAGAAGAAGTGTCTAGAGTGTATAAAAATAGTGAAGCTTTTGGAAACTTAATTGGATATGTAGGAAATATAACAAAAGAAGAACTAGAAAAAAGTAAAGGATATTCACAGACTAGTAAGATTGGAAAAGCAGGACTAGAACAAATATATGAAGATAAACTAAGAGCAATTGATGGAGTAGAGATTTATCTAGAAAGAGGAAATGAGAAAATAGAAATAGCTAAAACAAATCCTATAAACGGAAAAGATATAAAACTATCTATAGACTCTAAGCTTCAAGATAATATATATAACGAATTAAAAGGAGATAAAGGAGCTTCTATAGTAATTAATCCATTAAATGGAGAAGTATTAGCTATGGTAAGTTCTCCATCTTATAATTCTAATACATTAGTTACATACAAGACTAAAGAAATAGCTAATGAGTGGAAAAATCAAAATAACATACAATTTGAAAATAGAGCTAATAATGCCTACTCGCCAGGTTCAACTATAAAATTAATTACATCTAGTATTGGATTAGAAAGTGGTGTTATAAATCCTAATGAATATATGGATATAAAGGGAGTTAGCTGGCAAAAAGATAGCAGTTGGGGTGATTATAGCGTAACAAGAGTAAAAGATACAAAAGGACCTGTTAATCTATATGATGCAGTAAAATTCTCTGACAATATATATTTTGCAGATAAGACTATAAAAATAGGAGAAAAAGAGTATATAAAAGGATTAAAAAAGTTTGGTATAGGAGAAAAAATTACTTTTGAATATCCTATGCAAAATTCTCAAATATCTAATAATGGGAAATTAGACAATGAAATCCTTTTAGGAGACACAGGGTATGGCCAAGGGGAAATATTAATGACTCCATTAGATGTTGTACTTTATTATAGTGCTTTAGTTAATGACGGAAATATAATGGTACCAAGACTTGTTATAAGTGAAAACAAAGAAAGTAAAGTATATAAAAATGCTATAGATAAGAAATATATAAAAGAATTAAAAAAATGTTTTAAAGGTGCTATAAATGATGAAGATTCAACAGGATATCTAGCTAAAATAGAAGGTGAAAATATAATGGGTAAAACTGGCACTGCTGAAATAAAAAATAGTAAAGATGATAATAGTGGTATTAAAAATGGATGGTTTGTTGCAGTAAATGAAGATGAACCTAATATAGCTATATCTATGATAGTAGAGAATATAAATAAATCTACTAGTGAATATGTAGTACCTAAGGTTAAGAATATATTAAATTATTACTTAGGAAAATAAAAAAGAAGCCGACAGGCTTCTTTTTTATATTATAAAGAAGTAGTAAAATCCAGGTGTAATATAGATTAAATAAAATAGTTTTTTATATTAATAATTTAAACTAGATTAAGGAAAGATATTAATGATTAAAAATAATTTTAATAATCAAAATATAAAATGCTAATATGAGGGATTAACTAATGGAAAATATAATAAAAAGAGATGGAACAAAAGAGAGATTTGATAAAGATAAAATATATAATGCTATCTATAAATCAACCATAAATAGCAAGTTTGATGAAGATAAAGAGTTAGCCATAGATATAGCTAACAAGATAGAAAGAAGTATAATTAATGCAAATAAACCTATAAATGTAGAAGAAATACAAGATATGGTAGAGTTATATCTTATGGAATCAAATAGAAAAGATGTAGCTAAAAAGTACATATTATATAGAGAAAAAAGAGCAAATATAAGATATTCTAAGTGGAAAATGGAAGAACTTCAAAAGTCTATATGGTCAAATAAATATCAATATAATAATGAAAGCTTCGATGAGTGGCTAGTAAGAGTATCTGGAGGAAATAAAAAGATAGAAAAGCTTATAAGAGAGAAGAAGTTTTTATTTGCAGGGAGAATACTTGCAAATAGAGGCCTTAATAAGCATGGGATAAAAGTAACTTATTCTAATTGTTATGTATTATCTAGACCGAAAGACAATATAGAGTCTATATTTGATACTGCAAAATATTTAGCTAGAACATTTAGCTATGGAGGAGGAGTCGGAATTGATATATCAAACTTAAGGCCAAGAGGCTCAAGGGTATATAATGCAGCAAAGACTACTACAGGAGCTGTATCATTTATGGATCTTTATTCTATGACAACAGGCCTTATAGGACAAAGGGGAAGAAGAGGAGCTCTAATGATATCAATGGATGTAAATCATCCGGATATAGAAGAGTTTATAGATATAAAAACAAATTTGGATAAAATAACCAAAGCGAATATATCAGTTAGAATAAATGATGAATTTATGAGAGCTGTAGAAAGTAAAGAAAAGTTTATTTGCAAATTTTTAGTAAAAGAAACTGATGAAATTATAAATAAAGAAGTAGATGCATATAGTTTGTTTATGAAACTTATACAAAATAATTGGGATTATGCAGAGCCAGGTATCTTATTTTGGGATAATATAAAGAAAAATCACTTATTAAGTGAAGATAAAAATTTTAGATATGAAGGTGTAAATCCTTGTGCAGAAGAGCCATTACCAGCTGGAGGAAGTTGTTTACTAGGTTCCATAAATTTAGCAGAGTTTGTAGTAGAGCCATTTACAAAAAAGGCAGTTTTTGATTTTAATAAATTTAAATCAACTGTACGAGATTGTGTTATAGGATTAAATGAAGTGTTAGAAGAAGGTCTTAATCTTCATCCACTAGATATACAAAAAGAAAGTGTAAAAAATTATAGACAAATAGGTTTAGGTGTTATGGGAATAGCAGATATGCTTATAAAGTTAAATTTAGTATATGGAAGTGAAAATTCTATAAACTTATGTGAAAAGTTATCAAAGATTATGTTAAATGAGGCTTTAAAGCAATCAGCAATTCTTTCAAGAGATTATGGAAGTTATGAAAAGTATGATGAAAAGGTAGTTTTTAATTCAAAGTTCTTTAAAGAAAATGTCAATGAGGATGTTAAGAATCTAATTAGGAAATATGGACTTAGAAACTCTCAATTATTAACAATACCACCTACAGGTTCTATATCAACTATGCTTGGTATAAGTGGCGGTATAGAGCCAATATTTAACTTATCATATATAAGAAAAACAGAAAGCTTGCATGATGAGGACGTATATTACAAGGTATACACTCCTATAGTAAAAGAGTATATGGATAAATATAATATAGGAAATGAAAAAGATTTGCCAAATATATTTGTAACAGCTATGAACCTAAATCCAGAAGATAGAATAAAAATGCAAAACGCATGGCAAAAACATATAGATGCATCTATATCATCTACAATAAATCTATCTCATGAAGCTACTGTAGATGATGTATATAATATTTATATGAGTGCTTGGAAAAATAATTTAAAAGGGATAACTATATACAGAGATGGTTGTAAAAGAAGTGGGATATTAGTTAATGAAAAGCCAAAAGATAATAAAAAAGAAAATTTATATGAAGATATAGACACAATAGAAAATGAAAAATTTATATGCCCAGAGTGTAAAAGTGAATCTATAATACCATCAGGTGGATGTGGAGTATGCTTAAAATGTGGGTATAGTAAGTGTAACTAATAAAAAGGAATTCTAGCAAATAAATAGAACTATAAAAGAAATAACAAGGGGGTATAGGGGGAGATTACATGTTAAAATTTACTAAAGAAATAGTATATGGGTTTATGCGTGGTCAAATGTTGGGATATAGTAGATGAAATATAAAAAAGAGCTATCTTTATAAAGAAAGCTCTTTTTTTTGTTGTATATTTATGTATTTTGGGTTAACTATTTTAAAAAGATGAAAGTATATATTTTACACTTTGAGATTTTAACATATCTCTTAACTTTTCTCTATGATTTAGAAATCTAAAGTACAAATCTTCTGATGGTTTAGGATCTCCATATACTCTCCAATATTTAGTGTTATGAAATTTATAACTACCATAACCCATAAATCCTACGACATCTTTAAGTGGATATCCTAAAAATATACCTATTTCATCTGGAAAATTATTTCCCTCTAATTTATTTATCAAGTGGTTAAGATATAAATCTATATCCAAATTAGATGGATAACCTAAATATTTTAAAAAGTTATGAATTTTTTTATTATTTAATTGAGTAGATAAGGAATCTTTATTTATAAATAATAGTTTAAGTCCCTTTTCCTTTTTATCTATTATTATATAATCAATTTTTTTACATAAGTTAAAGTGATTTTTTATATCGTCTATTTTACTGTCTTTATTTTTATCAAAGCTAGGAATACTAAGTATTTCGCAAGGCTTAGAACCCATAAGTACAGGACCTAGTATTTCTAGTAACCATTTTATATATGATGAATTTATATTATTTTTACATGAATAACAGTTCAAAATTATCAACTCCTAATGAAAATTATTATCAACTAATTACATTATAAAATAAATGATAATCAATTTCAATACTAAAAATTTTATTAATTAATAATTTTTAGTATATGTAAAATATTACGTTTAGTATCAGGTATAAATATTTTATTATCGTTATATAACTTAAATTAAATACAAACTTTATCATAATATTTTTACTAAAAGTTTGTTCAAAAATCATAAAAATAATACAGAAATATGGATTAATTTTTATGGCAATTATGGCAAAATAAGAAATTTAAAATGTTAAATTTTTTATAATAATATTTTAAATTTAGTAAATAATAGTAGAGTAAATAATTACATAAAGAAAAATTGGAGGTAAAATATGAAACTAAAAAAACTTATGACAATAGGACTTTCATTAATGTTATCACTTGGAGTCGTAGCATGTAATAACAATGACAAAAAGGCAAACGAAAATGCAAAAGGTACAAAAGTAGAGACTCCAACAGGAGATGATACTTCTGTAAGAGACAATGATTATGTAAGCCAGTACTCAAGATTTTATGGAGATTATATGAATGATTTGAATAATTATAAAGTTTACTTATCTCCACAAAATGTAGCTAAGTACTATGAAACAAATGAGTACCCAGGAAATGAAAAATATTTATCTAATGTAAAAGAGGCATATAAAGATGCAAGAGATAAAACTCAAGCTTTTGTAAATAATTTAAAAAATGATGTAAAAACAGATGATAAAGAATTAAATAAAATGAATAAGGATCTTATAAGAGAAGGCGAAAAAACTATAGATAATATAGATACAAAATTAAAAAATTTAGATAAAATATCAAAAGAAGATTTAAGTAAATCAAAAGAAGACTTTATGAGAGATGTAGATAAAGCAACAAAAACAGATGAAGGTACAAAAAGTCAATTTGAAAAATTATTAGAAGATATGAATAGATCATTAGGAATAGATACTAATAAATATAACAATAATAATAACAATAATAATAACAACAATAATAACAATAATAATAACAACAATAACAATATTAATAAAAATGATAATATTAAAAAGTAATATTAATAAAAACATCTATAAATCTTTATAGGTGTTTTTTTATTAATTAATATATATAAATTTATATAATTAAAAACTAAAAAAGTGGTATAAATTGTAAAAGGATATTTAGTATATATAGAGAATAAAATAAATATAAAATATAAAAATAGATTACTTTTTTAGGTATTTAGCACATAAATATTAAATAAGTAATTTATATATATAAAAACATATTAATTATTTATGGTATAGAATTAAAGATATTTTGTATTGAAAGTAAACAAAAAAATGTCGAAGTAATGTAAGGAAAGGGGGAAAACATTTATATGAAAAAGCTAAGGATTACAGAAACTGCATTAAGAGATGGACATCAATCACTAATAGCAACTAGGTTAAAAACCGAAGAAATACTTCCAATACTTAAAACTATTGATGAAGTAGGATACTACTCTTTAGAGGTGTGGGGAGGAGCTACATTTGATGCATGTATACGTTTTTTAAATGAAGATCCTTGGGAAAGGTTAAGACTTATAAGAAAAAATGTTAAAAATACTAAACTTCAAATGTTACTTAGGGGACAAAATTTATTAGGATATAGAAATTATGCTGATGATATAGTAGATAAGTTTATAAAATTATCTATAGAAAATGGCATAGACATAATAAGAGTATTTGATGCTTTAAATGATGTAAGAAATCTTGAAGCATCTATAAAGGCTATAAAAAAATACAATGGTCACTGTCAATGTGCTATATCTTATACAACAAGTGAAGTGCACACGACAGAGTACTATTTAAATTTAATTAAGACGATGGAAAATATGGGGACAGATTCTATATGTATTAAGGATATGGCAGGAGTATTAATGCCTTATGAAGCTTATGATTTAATAAAGAAGATAAAGTCTATAACTAATTTAGATGTACAACTCCATACTCATTGTACTAGTGGTATTGCAGATATGATATACATGAAGGCCGTAGAAGCAGGAGTTGATATAATAGATACTGCTATATCTCCATTTAGTGGAGGAACATCACAGCCGCCAACAGAGTCACTTGCACTAACTTTTGCAGGAATGGATAGAAACCCATGTCTTAATACTCAAAAGCTTTTAGAAGTAGCTGAATATTTAAAACCAATAAGAGATAAATATATGAAAGAAAATATATTAAATCCAAAGGTATTATTAACAGAACCACAAACTCTAAAATACAAAGTTCCTGGAGGAATGTTGTCAAATCTTTTATCACAATTAAATAGTCAAAATGCATTAGATAAATATGAATATGTATTAAGGGAAGTGCCAAAAGTTAGAGCTGATTTAGGATATCCACCACTAGTTACTCCTATGAGTCAAATGGTTGGAACACAAGCATTATTTAATGTTATAAGTGGTGAAAGATATAAACTTATTCCAAAGGAAATAAAAGATTATGTGAGAGGAAATTATGGAAAGTCTCCAACTAAAATAAGTGAGGATATAAAAGAAAAAATAATAGGGGATGAAGAAGCTATAGATATAAGACCAGCAGATTTAATAGAACCTGAGTTTGAAAAAATAAAAAAAG
This sequence comes from Romboutsia sp. 1001713B170131_170501_G6, assembly GCF_015668195.1. Taxonomy (NCBI): domain Bacteria; kingdom Bacillati; phylum Bacillota; class Clostridia; order Peptostreptococcales; family Peptostreptococcaceae; genus Romboutsia; species Romboutsia sp. 1001713B170131_170501_G6. The sequence goes on along the minus strand of NZ_JADPFC010000004.1, from coordinate 182,659 downwards.
AATTAGGTTATTTAGCTAAATGTGATGAAGATGTATTAACTTATGCTTTATTTCCTCAAGTAGCGCCTAAATTTTTAAAAGAAAAATATAAAGAATGTGAAAATAAGAACGAGACTGAAGAGGTAATTTATATTAATTTAACTATGTAAATGGGGGGTAGGGATGGATAATAAAATATTTATAATTGACGGTATATATGTAACGGTTATAAGTATGGCAATAGTATTTATAATTCTCTTATCAATAGCACTAATACTTAGTTCTTTTAAGATTATATTTAAAAATAAAGATAAAAACTTAAATGAAGATGAAATAGCTTTAACTAATGAAGAAGATGATGAAGAAAAAATAGTAGCAGCACTAGCAGCATCTATAATGGCAAGAAGCAATACTAATCCAAACCTTCGTATAAAAAGTATAAAAAGAGTAAGATAATTATTAAACTTAAGATTATATAAATATAGAAAAGGGGAAGAATATGAGTTGTAAAAAATATAATATAACAGTAAATGGGAAAGTATATGAAGTTGAAATAGAGGAGGTTTTACCAAATACAGAAAAAGAATTTAAAGTTAATAAAAATATAGAGATTAAAAAAGATAGAAATCAAGAAAAAATCAGAGAAAGTAATAACAATACAAGAGATGACAAAGTTATAAAAGCACCAATGCCAGGAACTATAGTAAACGTATTAGTAAAACAAGGGGATAATGTAAAAAAAGGACAGGTTATAGCTATACTAGAGGCTATGAAAATGGAAAATGAAATAGTATCACCTACAGATGGAAGTGTTGAAATTATAAGTGTAGATAAAGGTCAAAATGTAAGTCTTGGAGATAGTTTACTTAAAATAGTTTAAGTAATTAGGGGGATTTATAATGGGAGATATAATAGGGAAGTTTATTACTGAATCAGGATTTTTTATGATGACTTACAAAGAAATTTCAATGATAGTTATAGCTTGTATATTTTTATATATTGCAATAAAAAAGGAATATGAACCATATTTATTAATACCAATATCTATAGGTATGTTACTTGCTAATATGCCAGGAACTGGACTTATGAATGCACCAAGTGATAGTTCAACTGGAGGATTATTATACTATTTATACCAAGGTGTAAAGCTTGGTATATTTCCACCACTAATATTTTTATGTATAGGGGCAAGTACTGATTTTGGGCCATTAATTGCAAATCCAAAGACAATGCTATTAGGTGCAGCAGCACAGTTTGGAATATTTTTTGCATTTTTAGGAGCTATATTCTTAGGATTTAATGGGTTAGAAGCAGCATCAATTGGTATAATAGGGGGAGCTGATGGACCAACTGCGATTCAATTAACATCTATTTTAGCACCACATTTACTAGGACCAATAGCATTAGCAGCTTATTCATATATGGCACTAGTTCCAGTTATACAACCACCAATAATTAAATTACTAACAACTAAAGAAGAAAGAAATATAAAAATGGAACAGCTAAGAGGCGTATCAAAGAAAGAAAAGATATTATTCCCAATAGTTGTAATGATATTAGTTATAGGTATACTTCCGACATCAGCACCACTTATAGGGATGCTAATGTTTGGAAATTTACTAAAAGAAAGCAATATAGTACCAAAGCTTGTAGAAACAGCACAAAATTCACTTATGTATATAGTGACTATAATACTTGGATTAACAGTTGGTGCTACAGCTAATGCAGAGACATTTTTAAATCCTAAAACACTAGGAATAACACTAATGGGCCTAATTGCATTTTCAGTAGGAACAGCATCAGGTGTATTATTTGGTAAAATTATGTGTAAATTAAGTAAAGGCAAAATTAATCCTATAATAGGGGCAGCAGGAGTATCAGCAGTACCAATGGCAGCAAGAGTTGTTCAAAAGGTAGGTCAAGAAGATAATCCATCAAATTTTTTATTAATGCATGCCATGGGGCCTAATGTGGCTGGTGTTATAGGTTCAGCTGTTGTTGCAGGGATATTACTTAAATTTTTCGGATAGAGTAAAAGAGTACTTCTTAGAAGTACTCTTTTTTTATAAAAATCAGTATACAAAATATAGATTTAAGAGAAACTAAATCAGAAATACATTTGATAAGGAGTTTTTCATATGGTTTTTTATATATCCGTAGCAATAATCGGGTTATTTGTATTGTGGGGACTTATATCTCCAAATTCTTTAGCAAGTACAGCTACACTTGCGCTAGCTTTTACAACAGATAAATTTGGATGGATGTTTCTTATAATCACATTTTTAGTATTAGTATTTATGATTACATTAGCCTTTAGTAAATACGGTAGACTAAGACTTGGACATGAAGATGATAGACCTGAATTTAGCAATATAACTTGGTTTGGAATGTTATTTAGCGCAGGAATGGGGATAGGTCTTGTATTTTGGGGAGTAGCAGAACCTTTAGATCATTATATTTATCCTTTATCAGGAATACCAAAACTTACGCCTGAAGCTGCTAATGCTGCTATAACTTTTTCATTTTTTCATTGGGGACTTCATGCATGGGCTATATACTCTTTAGTAGGACTTACTATAGCTTACTTTAGATTTAGAAAGGACAAAAAGTTACTTATAAGTCAGACTCTATCTCCAATTATAGGAGGTGATTTGAATTCTCCACAATCTAAGTTTATAGATATTCTTGCAATAATAGCAACAGCATTTGGAGTTGCTACATCTTTAGGTCTTGGAGCCATGCAAATAAACGGAGGACTTAACAATTTATTTGGAATAAATATAAATATACTTAATCAGATAATAATAATAATAATATCTACTATATTATTTTTAATATCTTCAACAACTGGTCTTGAAAAAGGAATTAAAATACTTAGTAATATAAATGTAGGTATAGCTATATTACTTTTAATATTTGTATTTATACTAGGACCAACAGCAAATATACTTGAGGTATTTACTAATAATTTAGGAAATTATCTTCAAAATATTATATCTATGAGTTTAAGACTAACACCATTTGAAGAATCAAATTGGATAGCCAATTGGACACTATTTTACTGGGCATGGTGGATAGCTTGGTCACCTTTTGTTGGTGTATTTATAGCAAGGGTATCTAAAGGAAGAACTATAAGAGAATTTATAATAGGAGTATTATTAGTACCATCTTTATTTAGTTGTATATGGTTTGCTGTATTTGGAGGAACTGCATTAAGCTTAGAGATAAATACAAATCTAGCACTACTTGAAGCATTAAAAGCAGATATGAGTTCAACTTTATTTGTAATGTTAGAGAGTTTGCCATTTGGATATATTATAAGCATAATAGCAACAATACTTATACTTACTTTTTTCGTATCATCGGCAGATTCAGCAACTTTTGTATTAGGTATGTTTAGTGCTAAAGGTTCTATGGAACCAACTAATAAGGTGAAATTAGTCTGGGGAATACTTCAGGCATTAGTTGCAGTAGCACTACTTCTTAGTGGAGGACTTCAAGGACTTCAAACAATGTCAATAGTTACGGCACTTCCATTTAGTATAATATTAGTACTTATGATGCTATCTTTTATAATGGAACTTAGGAAAGAAAAAATATATAAAATACCAAAGCATCCTAAAAAGCACTAGTATTAAAATATACAAATAAGAAAAAATATAAACGATATTACTTTTAAGGAGTGACATTATGAATAATAACAAAAAATGCGAAGGAAATAACCAATGGTCAGGTTCTAATGAATGTGTAACTAATAAAGCTAATAGAAATAAAAAAGATGCTACTAATAATGAGTGGACGTCAACTTTAAAAAATGTTTCTGATAGTAGTAAAATATATAATGATAAAAAATAGCAAAAAGTACCTAGATTAATCTAGGTACTTTTTTATTTAATCTTTATACAATCTTAATGTATATGGAATTATATTAACATTCATTTTATATAAAAAATAATAGAATAATTATATACAAAAATTAGGAGGAGAAAAAATGAATAGCATTGTAATTCAAGTAATATTTTTTATAGCAATAGTTTTATTGCTAGCAAAACCGTTGGGAATTTATATATCCAAGGTATTTAAAGGTAAAAGAGTATTTCTAAGTAAAGTAATAAAACCTATAGAAAAATGGATATATAAAGTTCTTAAAATAAATGAAAATGAAGAAATGTCAGGTAAAGAATATATTTTAAGTTTAATGGCATTTAGTGTCATTAGTTTATTCTTTGTTATGTTTTTACAAATGATTCAGTATATACTACCACTAAATCCACAAAAACTAAGCAATGCAAATTGGGATTTAGCTTTTAATACAGCAGCAAGCTTTATAACTAATACAAATTGGCAAGCATATAGTGGAGAGACTACATTAAGCTATATGTCTCAAATGTTAGGTCTAACAGTTCAAAACTTTGTATCAGCAGCAGTTGGGATAAGTGTACTTATGGTTTTAATAAGAGGATTTAAGAGAACTAAATGCTCTAAACTAGGAAACTTCTGGGTAGATTTAATAAAATCGACTTTATATGTGCTGATACCTTTATCTATGGTACTTGCAATATTCTTAACAACTCAAGGAGTAGTTCAAAACTTTAAACCTTACCAAGAAGTAAGCTTAGTAGAAGAAATAGTTTTAGATGATAAAAGTACAGTAGATACTCAGATTATTCCAGGAGGTCCTGCAGCAAGCCAAATAGCAATAAAACAATTAGGAACAAATGGAGGGGGATTCTTTGGAACGAATTCAGCACATCCACTTGAAAACCCAACATTATTATCAAATATGGCTCAAGTAGTATCAATTATATTAATACCAGCAGCATTATGTTTTACCTTTGGTGATATGGTAAAAGATAAAAAACAAGGAACCACACTTTTATCTGCAATGATAGTAATATTTGTAATAGCTATGGCAACAACTATGTATTATGAATACAAGTCAACTCCAGAATTAGTAAATAATCCATATATATACAGTGAGATAGATGATAGTCAGTCTGGAGGAAATATGGAAGGAAAAGAAGTTAGATTTGGCGTTACAAATTCTGCTATATGGGGGGTAACAACAACATCAGCATCTAATGGTTCTGTAAATTCTATGCATGACTCTTTCACACCAATAGGAGGAATGATTTTAACACTACTTATGCAGCTAGGTGAAGTAGTATTTAGAGGCGTTGGTTGTGGATTATATGGCATGTTAGCGTTTGTAATATTAACAGTATTTATATCAGGTCTTATGGTAGGTAGAACTCCTGAGTATCTAGGAAAGAAAATAGAACCTTTTGAAATGAAGATGGCATCTATTTTAATAATAACTACTCCAGTCTTGGTTTTAGTTGGAACTGCTATGGTTTGTATGTTACCAAATGCAAGTGATTTATTAAATAATAGTGGAGCTCATGGATTTTCAGAAATATTATATGCATTAAGCTCTACAGGAAACAATAATGGTAGTGCATTCGCAGGATTTGGTGCAAATAATGTATTCGTAAATTTATTAACAGGTACAGTAATGTTACTTGCTCGCTTTATACCTATAATATTAATAATAAATATAGCAGAGTCTTTAGCTAGCAAAAAAATAGTTCCACAAAGTTCGGGTACATTAGCCACTAACAATACACTATTTGTATTTTTATTGGTAGGAGTAGTACTTATGATAGGTGCATTAAGTTTCTTACCATCTTTAGCACTTGGACCAATAGCAGAACACTTGAGCATGATATTTTAATATAAGGAGATAAGATTATGGGTGATTTAAATAAGACTTTCATAAATAAAGATATTTTAAAAGGGGCTATTAAAGATTCTATAAAAAAATTAGATTTCAAGAATCAACTAAAAAATCCGGTAATGTTTATAGTTTATGTAGGTTCCATAATAACTAGTATTATAAGTGTTTTATCTATTTTTAACATAACAAATGACAATACATTATTTACTATAACAATTAGTATATTTTTATGGTCAACAGTGTTATTTGCAAATTTTGCAGAAGCAATAGCAGAAGGTAGAGGAAAAGCACAAGCAAGTAGCTTAAGAGCTGCTAAAAAGGACGTTTTAGCTAAAAAGCTCAAAGAGTGTAATATAAATAGTGAATTTGAAATGATTCCATCTAATTTACTAAAAAAAGGAGATATAGTTTTAGTAGAAGCAAATAACCAGATACCAGCAGATGGAGATGTTATAGAAGGGGTGGCATCTGTTGATGAAAGTGCTATAACAGGTGAGAGTGCACCAGTTATAAGGGAATCTGGTGGAGATAGATGCGCAGTAACTGGTGGAACAACGATAGTATCAGACTACTTAATAGTAAAAGTTACATCAAATGCAGGTGAAAGTTTCTTAGATAAAATGATAGCTATGGTTGAAGGAGCACAAAGAAAAAAAACTCCAAATGAAATAGCTCTTCAAACTTTACTAATAGCGTTAACAGCAATATTTTTAGTAGTTACAATTACATTATATCCATTTAGTAGATTTGCTGTAAATCAAAATGGAGTAGGAAGTGTAGTTTCTATAACATCTTTAGTAGCCTTATTAGTTTGTCTAGCACCTACTACAATAGGAGCACTACTTTCTTCAATCGGTATCGCAGGAATGAGTAGATTAAATAATAAAAATGTATTAGCAACATCAGGAAGAGCTATAGAGGCAGCAGGTGATGTAGACATTTTACTTCTAGATAAAACAGGTACTATAACTTATGGAAATAGACAGGCAAGTGAATTTATACCTCTTAAAAATGTAGATATGGAGGAGTTTGTTTATTATACTGAATTAAGTTCTACACTAGATGAAACTCCAGAAGGAAGAAGTATAGTAATACTTGCAAAAAAGAAGAAAGCAATAAATGGAAACTACTTAGATGTTAAAAATCCTGAATTTGTTCCATTTTCTGCAAAAACTAGAATGAGTGGTACTAATATAGGTCAAGACAAGATAAGAAAAGGGGCAGCAAGTGCTATTAAAGAATTCGTAGAAAATATGGGAGGTAATTACCCAAAGGAATGTGATGAGATAGTAGAGTCAATATCTAAAAAGGGAGGAACTCCTTTAGTAGTTTGTAAAAATGAAAAAGTATTAGGCGTAATATATCTAAAAGATATACTAAAAAAAGGTGTATCTGAAAAATTTAACGATCTAAGAAAAATGGGAATAAAGACTATTATGATAACGGGTGATAATCCATTAACAGCAGCAGCTATTGCAGCAGAAGCTGGAGTAGATGATTTTTTAGCAGAAGCAACTCCTAAAGCTAAGCTTGATTTAATACATGAATATCAAAGAAAAGGGCATTTAGTAGCAATGACAGGAGATGGAAGTAATGATGCCCCAGCACTTGCACAAGCAGATGTTGCAGTTGCAATGAATACAGGAACTCAAGCTGCTAAAGAGGCTGGAAATATGGTAGACTTAGACTCAAGTCCAACAAAGTTAATAGAGATTGTAAAAATAGGTAAACAGCTATTAATGACTAGAGGAGCTCTTACAACTTTTAGTATAGCAAATGATATAGCAAAATATTTTGCTATAATACCACCCCTATTTATAGGTATATATCCTCAACTTGATAAATTGAATATAATGAATCTATCTAGCCCAGAAAGTGCAATAATGAGTGCTGTTATATACAATGCACTTGTAATTATAGCATTAGTTCCTCTTGCTTTAAAGGGAGTTAAATACATAGAGCTTCCTGCTAGTAAGTTATTATCAAAAAACTTAATGATATATGGTGTCGGAGGCATTATCACACCATTTATATTTATAAAATTAATAGATATGCTTATAAGCATGATTATGTTTATATAGTTAAATAAGGAGAGTTTAATATGGAATATATAAAAAAAGCATCTTTAATATTTATAATAATGACAGTAATAACAGGAATTTTGTATCCAGTTACAGTAACAGCTTTTGCACAAATATTTGTACCGTACAAGGCAAATGGTAGTATAATAAAAGAAGATGGTAAAAGCATAGGTTCAGAAATAGTAGGACAAAACTTTACTAGCCCAGATTACTTTTGGCCAAGACCATCAGTAACTTCAGACTATCCATATAATGGATTAAGTTCTGCTGGAAGTAATATGTCCCCAACAGGAGAAGATTTTGAAAAAGTAATAGATGAAAGAGTAAAATTATATAAAAAATATGATGAAAATAGTGATAAGAAAATACCTGTTGATTTAGTTACAGCATCAGGAAGTGGATTAGACCCACATATATCATTAAAAGGAGCAATATATCAAGTAGATCGTGTAGCAAAATATAGTAAAGTTTCGAAAGAAAAATTATTAGAATTAATAGATAACAATACAGAAAAGAAATTTATGGGTATATTTGGAGAAGATAAAGTTAATGTATTAAATCTTAACTTAGATTTAGAAAAAATCAAATAGTTAATGGGGGAAATATGAATAGACCAGATCCAGAAAGTTTATTATCAAAATTAAATAGTGAAGAAGAAAAGTCAAAAAGAGGTAAATTGAAAATATTCTTTGGTTATGCAGCAGGAGTAGGTAAAACCTACTCCATGCTTGAATCTGCACATATTCTAAAAGAAAATGGAGTAGATGTAGTAGTAGGATATGTAGAACAACATTCAAGAAAAGAAACTCTAGCTTTAATAGATGGGCTAGAGGTTTTAGACATAAAAGAAGTAAAGTATAAAAATATAATTTTAAAGGAATTTAATTTAGATTTAGCTCTTAAAAGAAACCCAGAAGTAATATTAGTAGATGAATTGGCACATACAAACGCTAAAGGATGCAGACATGCTAAAAGATGGCAAGATATAGAGGAACTTCTAATGGCAGGAATTGATGTATATACTACAGTAAATGTACAGCATTTAGAAAGTTTAAATGATATAATTGAAATTGTTACCAATGTATGTGTAAAAGAAACTATCCCAGATAAAATAATAGATTTATCATCACAACTTGAGTTAATAGATGTAGAACCAGATGTGTTGTTAGAGAGATTTAATCAAGGTAAAATATACAAAAAAGAACAAGCAATAAGAGCACAAGAAAATTTTTTTACTAAAGATAATTTAATAGCACTAAGAGAATTGGCACTTAGAAAAACAGCACAAAAGGTAAATAAAGAGGTTGAAATAACTAGACTATCAAAAGGAAAAGAAATAGTAATCCCAACCTCAGAAACAATACTTGCATGTGTTTCACCATCGCCATCATCTCAAAAAATACTTAGAACTGCATCTAGAATATCACAAGCATCGTTATCAAAATTAATAGCTATACATATAAAAAATCCAAGCCAGAAAGAAATGTCAAAAGAAGCAAAAAAACAGTTAGAAAATAACTTAGAACTTGCAAAAAAACTAGGTGCTGAGATTGTGCTTTTACATGGCGACAATATGGTGGAAGATATTTTAAGATTTGCAAAAATGAGAAATGTAACCAAAATTATAATAGGTAGAAATCATAGAACTCATAGTATATTTTCTAAATTTGTTAAAAAAGATATAGTAGATAAATTAATAGATGAAGCTGACTATATAGATATACATGTAATACCTTATAAAGGAAGAAGCAGTAATAGATATATAACTAAAAATGAAAGTAGTTTAATATCAAAGATTAAAGTAAGTAGTCTTGATATAATAAAATTATTATGCATAACAATAGTAGTTAGTGTAATATCTTCTGTATTAAAATATATGGGATTTATACAAGAAAATATATATTTAATTTATATACTAGGTGTTGCTTTAGTATCTGTTGTTACAAAAGGATATACAGCGGGAATAATAAGCTCAGTTATAAATGTAATCCTTTTAAATTACTTATTTACAGAGCCTTTTTATACTTTAGATATTGATGATCCAAATCATATAATAACACTAGTTGTATTTTGTATAGTAGGTATAATAACATCAACACTTACATCAATAATACAACAGCAAGTTGAAATATATTCAAAAAGAGAACAAAATACTCATATGTTATATGAAATAAATAGAAGCTTCTTGAGATTATCGAATAAAGAAGAAATTATAAAAAAAGGATTAGAATTACTTTCGGTAGGTCTTGATAAAAATGTAGTATGTTATATAAAGGATAAGAAGCAAAAAGAATTAAAATTATATAAGAATATAAAAAACAAAGAAAATGAAAAGATTTTTATATCAGAATCTGAAAAGGCAGTAGCTACATGGGTATTTAACAATAGTACTATTGCCGGAAATGGTACAGCTACATTACCCGGATCAAGAGGTTTTTATATGCCTATAATTGGTATGAATGAGACTTTAGGTGTTATAGGTATTTCTTCTTTAGGTAAAAAGATAGATAATGAGGATATATGCCTAATAGAAGCGGTAATAGCACAAATGGCTATATCTATAGACAGAGAGATATTAGCAGAAGTGCAAAAAGAAGCTAGCCTTGAAATTGAAAGTGAAAGATTAAGAAGTAGCCTATTAAGAGCAATATCCCACGATTTAAGAACACCACTTGCAGGAATAAGTGGTGCAGTTAGTACTATCATAAAAAATAAAGATGCAATAAATGAAAGTATAATAGATGAGTTGTTACATGGAGTATTTGAAGATACTCAATGGTTAATAAGGTTAGTTGAAAACCTACTTAGTATGACAAGGATAGATGAAGGAAAGCTTGAAGTTAAGAAAAATCCAGAAATGATAGAAGAAGTTATATCAGAGACTTTATCCCATATAAAAAAGAGGATACAATATATAAAACTTAAGATAGACATACCAAATGAAATACTATTTGTTCCTATGGATGCTAAACTTATAGAACAAGTATTAATAAATTTAATAGATAATGCCATAAAATATTCTAAAGATGAGTGTGAAATAAATATAAAGGTTTATGAGGAGGGAGAATACATTGCTTTTGAGGTAAAAGACAATGGACCGGGTATTTGTGAAAATGTTATAGATAATATTTTTGATAGATTTTTTACTGGTGAAATAAAATATAGCGATTCTAGAAAAGGAGTTGGGCTAGGTCTTTCCATATGTAAGTCTATAATAAATGCCCATAAAGGTGATATAAGTGTAAGAAATAATAAAGACAAAGGAGCAACATTTAAATTCATACTTCCAAAAGAAGATTAGACAGAGGGGAAATAAAATGAATAAATATCTTATATTAATTATAGAAGATGACAATACAATAAGAAAATTTATAAATGCATCACTAACAACACAAGACTATATGGTTAAAGAAGCGACAACTGGTAAAGAAGGTATATCTCTTTGTATGTCTTACTCTCCAGATGTCATATTACTAGATTTAGGTCTTGAAGATATAGACGGTATAGAGGTCATAAAAAATATAAGAAATCTAAGTGATGTACCTATAATAGTAGTATCAGCAAGAGAACAAGATAGAGAAAAAGTAGAAGCTTTTGATATGGGAGCAGATGACTATATAACAAAACCATTTTCTGTAGCTGAACTATTAGCTAGAGTTAGAGTAGCTATTAGACATTCGCAAAAAAATAAGCCTAAGGCTATAATTAAAAATAATTTTGATTATAAAGATTTATATATAGATTTTGACAAAAGGAAGGTAACAATTAAAAATGAAGAAATACATCTAACTCCTATTGAATATGATATATTATCTTTACTTGTAAGATATCATGGTAAAGTCCTTACACACAAGTTTATTGCAAAAGAAATATGGGGAAGTACGCTTGGAGGTGAAATAAAATCATTAAGAGTATTTATGGCAACGATAAGAAGAAAAATTGAAAAAGAACCAGCAAATCCAGAATATATAATAACTGAAATAGGTGTAGGATATAAGTTAAATGATGAATTATAAAAATAATAATAAAAAAAGAGTACTTAGTCTAAATAGAAGTGTACTCTTTTTTTATAGTAAAATTAAATGTAGCTAATATAGATATTAAATTTATTCAATTTGATACATACTAATCATATGACATTAAAATATATAAAAATAAGGAGGCATAATAGTTGAATAAAGATTTTTTCAATAAAAATGGCATAGAAGTGGCTAAAGGTATATTAGGTAAATATTTAATAAGAAAATGCAACAATGAAACTATAGTCACAAAAATCGTAGAAACAGAAAGTTATATGGGAAAAAATGATAAAGCATCACATGTATATAATGATAAAAAAAGTAATAGAACAGCACCTCTTTATTTAGAAGGCGGTCATATATATGTATACTTAATATATGGAATGTACAATTGTTTAAATATATCTGCAAATAAGGAAAATATACCAGAATGTGTACTTATAAGAGCAGTAGAACCTATTAAAGAAATAGATGAGATATCTTTTAATAGATATAAAAAATATTATAAAGATTTAAATTCATATCAAAAAAAGAATATTACTAATGGCCCAGGAAAGCTTTGCATGGCACTTAATATAGGAAGAGATTTAAATAGTAAAAGTATACTAGGTGAAGAACTTTTTATAAGTGATTTTTATTATGAAGGCAATAAGAAAATATATAGCAGTAATGATTTTGAAATAATACACAGTAAAAGAGTTAATATAGATTATGCTAAAGAAGCTAAAGATTATTTGTGGAGATTTTATATAAAAGACAATAAATTCGTCTCTGTTAAATAAATGTGAGTTTATAGTACAATTATATAGATAATAAATTAATAAAGGAGATATTATGAGACAAAATACAAGCCGATCTTAGAAATTATGATTTAGTGAAAAGCTGAAGTTAAATTTAGACATGAAAAACATTATAATGATTAAATAAATATTAATTTAGGAGTATATCAGTAAAATTTTAAATATAACTTAATTTATTTAAAATAATAAAAAAGGGTACATTTATAGATTTAAATTTTAATCTATAAATGTACCCTTTTTATATAAAAACACATAAATTTAAGCAATTTTAAAATATTTTTTGTTCATTAAATCTTCATATATGTGAAGGTCTTTTTTATTTATTCTAAGAGTCTTAGATATACTACCATAATCTAGTGTAAGATCTACATATTTAGAACCAGCAACTAAATAACCAAATTTGTAACCAGTAAGTTCATCCCAAGAATGTAAAACTCCATCATTAAATATTATGCCTTCATCAAATACTTTATTTTTAATATTATTATGTTCAAGTATAGATACAAATAAAAGTAGTAAAGATATTAATATAAAAGTTAATAAACTTAAAAATATAAACTGTTGCTTAAAAGAAGCATTAAAAAAGTTAGATAAGGTATTAAATCTAAAATCATTTAATGCAGGCAGTATATAAAATATAAGTAAAAGTGCTAAAAAAGAATAATCTGTAATTTCTTTACAGTCAACATTTATTATATTAGTAACTTGTTTTTTAGAATGATTTCTATTAATAGGTACTTTTATAGAATAATATATAGCAAATAGGTTAACACAAATTATTGGAATTATAAAAATAGTTATATTTTGTATCATTATAGATGATATAAAAAATATAAATAAGAATATAAATAATCGTCTAAATATTTTAGTCAAAATAGACACCTCCACAAAATTATCATAAGCATATTATACCACTAAAAATTATAAAAAACATAATTTGAAAACTAATAAATTGGAATGCATAAAATTTTTAAAATAAATATAAGAAATTTTTTTGACTTTATTGTAAAGTAGGAGTATTATGTATAAGGATGAAATTTATTGGAGGGAAAAACAGAATATGTCGCCAAAATTATTTACAATGTTTAAGCAAAATGAATTAAGTGGTGAACAAGTGAGAAAGGATATAGTAGCAGGATTTATAGTAGCAATTATAGCATTACCATTATCAATAGCTCTTGCTATATCTTCAGGTGTATCACCGGAAAAAGGTCTTATTACTGCAATATTTGCAGGATTTATCATATCTTTCCTTGGAGGAAGTAAAGTCCAAATTGGAGGTCCAACAGGAGCCTTTGTTGTAATAGTCTATGGTATTGTGAAAATGTACGGTATGGATGGTCTTATAACAGCAACTATTATGGCAGGTATACTTCTTGTAATAATGGGTCTTTTAAAATTTGGAAATCTTATAGAATATGTTCCTAATACTGTTACAGTAGGATTTACTAGTGGTATAGCAGTAACTTTACTTATAACTCAAATCAAAGATTTACTAGGTCTTAAAATAAATGACGTTCCAGCAGAAGCTATAGGAAAAATAGAAAGCTACATACATAATATAAACACATTTGATATGATGACTTTCATAGTAGGTATAGCATGTATATTAATTATGATATACTGGCCAAAGATAAATAAAACTGTACCAGCATCTATAATAGCATTAATACTTTCAACAGTAGTTGTAAATGTTTTTAGCTTAAATGTAGATACTATAGGAAGTGTATATACTAACATATCAGCAAGCATACCAGTACCAAGTGTACCAAGTTTTAGTATAGATAAAATAGTATCTTTAATACAGCCAGCTATAACTATAGCCGTATTAGCTGGAATAGAATCACTACTTTCTTGTGTAGTATCAGATAATATGATAAATGACAAGCATGATTCTAATATGGAACTTGTAGCACAAGGACTTGGAAATATAGCCTCTGCACTATTTGGTGGAATACCAGCAACTGGAGCAATAGCAAGAACAGCAGCGAATGTAAAAAATGGAGGGAAAAGTCCTATATCAGGTATGGTACATGCAATAACTCTTCTTTTAATAATGGTAGTTTTAATGCCACTTGCAAAAATGATACCTATGACAGTTTTATCTGCCATATTAATAATAGTATCTTATAATATGGGTGAGTGGAAAGAAATGAAAGAAATGATGAGCTTACCTAAAAAGGATGTAGTGGTTCTTTTAGCTACATTTATATTAACTATAGTATTTGACTTAGTTATCGCTATAGCAGTTGGAATGACTATACATATAGTAGCTAATATAGTACTTAAGAATAAAGTTGATAATGAAATAGAAGATGTAGCATAAATTATAAAAAATACTACCTAATTAGGTAGTATTTTTTATATGCTAAGGGATTATATACTTTTAAAATTGTTTATTTAACTTAGTTTGTTAGATATATATACCTATGCTATAATTAAGTGTAAAACGTATTCAGGGAGGTAGAATATGAATGTTATAGAAATAAAAGACCTAAGGATGAATTACGGTCAAAAAGAAGTTTTAAAAGGGATTAATCTAAATATAGATAGGGGAAATATTATAGGGTATATAGGCTCAAATGGAGCAGGTAAAAGTACTACCATAAAAATACTACTAGGATTAGTTAAGGGATATAGCGGTAGCGTATATATATTTGGAAAGGATATAGAAGATATTAATAATAAATACAAAAATAAAATAGGTTATGTTCCTGAAGTAGCTAAAGTCTATGAAAGCTTAACAGCTAAAGAATACTTAACTTTTATTGGACAAGTATATGGGTTAAGTTATGAAAAGAGTGATGAAAAGGCTAGAAAGCTTATGAAAATACTTAAGATAGAACATGCTTATGAGTCTAGATTATCATCATTTTCAAAAGGAATGAAGCAAAAGGTAGTTATAATAAGTTCAATGCTTCACAATCCAGACATACTATTTTTAGATGAACCATTAAGTGGACTTGATGCTAATAGTGTACTTTTAATAAAAGAAATACTGTACAAATTAAAGCAAGAAGGAAAGACTATATTTTATTCATCTCATATAATGGAAGTTGTTGAAAAAATAAGTGATAGAATAATACTTCTTGATAGAGGAAATATTGTAGCAGATGGTAACTTTGAAGAAATAAAAAATACTAACTTTGATGGTTCTTTAGAAGAAATATTTAACCAGCTTACAGGATTTGAAGAACACTCAAATCTATCTGATGAATTTATAAAAGTATTAAAAGAGGTGTAGCATGAAAGACTCTTTTGTTTTAAAAATACTAGATATATTTAAATATTTATATACTAAAGCTGGTGTAAATTATAGTTTAATGAGACTCATAGTCAAGCATAAACTTATAATGGATGGTAGACGTGGGCAAAACAATATAAGTAGAAATGAAGAAAGTAAAGATAAAAATAATTTTTATATAAGTTTAATAATATATGCAATTGTTGGGTTAGCATCAGCACCTATTATAACACTAGATATTAACCCTATTGTAAAGATGAGTGTATATTTTAGTTTTTTTATGGTCATGATTTTAAGTGTATTTGTATCAGATTTTTCAAGTGTAATACTTGACATAAATGATAAAGATATATTAGAAACTAAAGGCGTAGATGCAAAAACATTAAATGCAGCTAAATTTACACATATATTCATATATATGACATTACTCAGTCTAGCAATAAGTGTAGCAGCTATACTTTGTAGTATTAGATATGATATTAAGTTTATATTATTATTTATAATAAATATATTTTTAATAAATGTATTTATGATTATAGTTACTGCTATAATGTATTTTATTATATTAAAATTATTTAGTGGAGAAAGGTTAAAGGATGTATTAAATGCTTTTCAAGCTTTATTTATATTAGTATTTATACTAGGATATCAAGTTATAGCAAGAGCATTTACCTTTGTAGATTTACAATTTGTATATGAGCCAAAGTTGTGGAATTTACTACTTCCTCCTATGTGGTTTGGTTCAAGCTTTAATCTTTTATATAATGTAGATGTAAACAATTTAATTATAATCATGAGTGGATTAGCTATTGTAGTTCCTATAGTATCTATATTTGTATATGTAAAGCTAATACCAAGATTTGAATATAATCTTCAGAAGTTAAATGATAATACTTATGTCAATAAAAAATGTAAAGAAAAATTAAGTATAAAAGTTAGTAAATTAATATGTAAAAATAAAGAAGAAAGAGCATTCTTTAACTTTGTGTATGATGTTCTTAAAAAAGATAGAGAATTTAAAACAAAAGTATATCCATCATTAGTTATGGGGGCATTTATGCCGTTTTTAATGATGATTAGTGGCTTTAGGAGCGGTAATAATTTCCTAGCAGAACTAAGATCTGAGCCAGCATATCTATTAATATACTTTTTTGTACTTATGAGCCAAAGTATATTAACAACTCTTAAATTTTCTAAGGAATATGAAGCGAGTTGGATATATGATATACTTCCCATAAATAATAAGAAAAATATATATACAGGAACTTTTAAAGCTAGTATATATCTTTTGGTACTTCCTTTATTTATACTAATGAGTATAGGATTTATAATAATTTTATCACCAAAAGTTATAATAGATTTAGCAATAGGATTTGTAGCTACTGTATTATCATCAATGATTACTTTTAAGTTAAATGAAAAGCATATGCCATTTACTTGTGAATATCAAAACACTAATACGGCATCAAACATAGGAACTATGATAAAAGCCATGGTGTTTGTTGGCGTAATAGCCTTAGGCCATTTTTTACTTAGTAGTAGCATATTTTTAAAAATAACTTATTTAATAGGTTTAATAATTTTAGTTAAGTTAATATGGAATAAAGTATTTGAAGTATAAATAATTATATAAAAAGAGTAATCTTAATAAATTAAGATTACTCTTTTGTGTTTTTAGGCTTTTTTATATTCATTAAAGTAGTTATTTAGTACTTTTTTAAGAGAGTGACCTATTTCAGAATAAGCATCATCAAATAGATTAGCAAGTGATATTCTTATAGACCACTTAGGTCCAGCAAATCCACCACCACCTAGTAAAACTATTGATGATTCCTCTGCTAAATCAAATAATATATCTACAGGATTGTAATTTATTTCTAAGTAATAAGAGAAATCTTTCCCATAGTAGTCTTTAGCTAAATCTAATACATCAAATTGAGTATAGTATGATGCATCATTTTTATCAAATTCTAAATCCATACCAAGACTATCAAATAATAACTTTTTACGAGTTCTACATATGTCTATTGTAAGATTTTTATATGAATCATCGTTATCCATAAGAGAAACTAATGATAAAAATGCCATTTGAACTTGTTGAGGAGTAGAAAGACCAGCAGTATGGTTTAGCGCAACTTGTCTACTATCTGCAACTAATCTATCTATAAATGGTACTTTTTCAGGATTAGTGTTCATATCAGCATATCTTTTATTAGTTCTTTTTCTTATAGAGTATGGAAGTTCATTTATAAGTTTATCAAATACATTGTTGTGATGTAGTGCTAGAGTACCTAATCTCCAACCTGTTACACCAAAGTATTTAGAGTATGAATAAGCACCTATTGTGTTGTATGGTAATTCTGACATTAAAGACTTAAATCCATGAACAAAAGTTCCATAAACATCATCAGATATAATCATTAAATCAGGATTATAATTTTTAACTATATCTACTATTTTACTAGTACTTTCAGGAGATATAGCCACTGATGGTGGATTACTAGGATTTACAACAAATAGAGCTTTTATATCTTTATCACAAAGCTTTTCAAGTTCTTTATCAGTACATTGCCATGTATGTTTTCCATCAGGAGTTTTTTCATCTGCATTTATATATACAACATCAAATTCATATCTTGGTAGATGAGGTATTTCTAAATATGGTGTAAATACTGGTGTCATTATAGCTATTTTATCACCTTTTAAAAGTAGATTATTAGCTATTAATGAATCAAATACATAACACATTGCAGCAGTAGCACCTTCAACAGCAAAAACGTCAAAATCTCCACCTTTTAAAGTGTCGTATTTTAGTTCTCTAGCTAAATAAGCTTTAACTATTTTTTCTATATGAATAAGCATTCTATCTGGAAATGGGTAGTTATCCCCAATTATTGCATCAGTTATTTCGTGTAAAAAATCATCAGAATTAAATCCTAGTTCGTATACACAAAACTCTACCATTTTACGTAGAAAATTTATCTCTGGAAGATTAGGGTTGTTATCTAAAAATGTATAAAATCTTTTAGATATATCTTTTTTTCTTGGCATACCAGATAAAGGGCCATTACTCCAAGTGTGTTTACTTTCTTCAATAGCAAAATGCCCAAAAGTAAAAAATGCGTTACGAGGAGCATGTGCTATCCAGTTAGGATTACCTCTTCCTGCATCAAGCAAAGTACGAGTACTTTTCTTAGAAGGATTAGTTGCTAATTCTAAAAGTCTATTTTTAAATTCAAATGGACTGATTTTTCCATAGATGTTTTCTAATTCTTGTCTTTTAATATTAATCGGTTCCATGATATTATCTCCTTAATTTAATTATATGTAACCTTTACCTCTTTTTTATTGCACATATGAAATTATACTTCTTTTAAAATTGTGATATATATAAATTTTATGTATGTGCTTGAAAAAGTCTTCATTTGTAAAAATTTAGAAGGCTTTTTATTTAAATTAATTATAATAAAATCGCTTTAAAAAGACAATATAATACATATAAACTACTTAAAATATAAATAAAAAAGAAATGTATACTAAAAATTTTAAAGTTTATAAATGGTTTTACTAATATAATATCTTATTTAATTAATTAATATACTAAATAAATGAAATGTGAAAAATTTAAAAAATTATAAAATTATCTAAATTATTTATTAAGTTAAATCAATTTCGATAATAAGAAGGCAAGTATTACAATCTTACTAAGATGCATTATGGTATAATATAGATAAAAAGTGGTTTTGGAGGGGACATGAGAAATATATTACTGTTAGAAGATGATGAAGCATTAAATGAGGGGATAAGCTTTATGCTTAAAAAAGAAGGATATAATGTGTTTACTTCTTATAATATAAAAGAAGCTAAAACATATTTTTATAGTAATAAGATTGATTTGATAATATCTGATATAAACTTACCTGATGGAGATGGGCTTAGTTTTTGTGAAGAAATAAGAAAAAATAGTAATGTATTAATACTATTTTTAAGTGCATTAGATCAAGAATTTAATATAATAAATGGATATAATGTAGGAGCGGATGATTATATAACTAAGCCCTTTAGTCTAATGATATTTATGGCTAAGGTAAATTCTTTAATTAAAAGAATTAAGGATAATGAAAGTAGTAGCCAATATATAGTATGTGAAGATATTAAATTCAATCTAAAAGATATAAAAATAATAAAAAATAACGAAGAAATAGTACTAACTAAAAATGAGTACAAACTACTTAAATATATGATGGAAAATAGCATGCAAATACTTACAAAAGAGCAATTATTAGAGTGTATATGGGAACAGGATGGTCAATTTGTATATGATAATGCAGTAGCAGTAAATATAAAGAGGTTAAGAGAAAAAGTTGAAAATAACACTTCAAGTCCAATATATATAAAGACTATAAGAGGTGTAGGATATATGTGGGCTAAGGAGTGTGTAGAAAAATGATTAAATCTATAAATAAAGAACCGATTATTAAGAGAAGTATTATCTTAAGTAGTGTATTAATAATAATATCTATAATAATTTTGAACATAATTCATATAAATCAATTAAACTTAATTTATAATAAACAAATGGATGTAACTAATCGGATAATAGGAGCTTTGATAGTTAAATATCCAGGGGAAGAGCTAGAAATTATTGATGCACTTAAAGAAGATAATAAAGATATAAGTTTAAAAGGAAAAGAAATAATAAATAGATATGGATACAATGAAAATAATATATTTAAAGATAATAACTTTAAAGATTATTCTAATAAATTGGTGTTTTTATTTTTAATTATAAGCTTATTATTAGTCATTATAAATATTTTCTTATTCAATATTATATTTAAGAAGTTTATAGAATTTGCTCAAAGTATTTCAGATTATATAGATAATTTTATAAATGATAATTATAAAGTTAATGAAGAAATAGAAGAAGGGGTATTTTCGGGGGTAATATCTAGACTAAGTGATTTAGGTAAAAAGTTAGATGTAGAAAGAAATAAGCTAAAATGCGAAAGAGATGACTTAAAAGAATTAGTAACAGATATATCACATCAATTAAAAACTCCGCTAGCATCCCTAAAGTTATACAATTCTATACTTAAAGAAGAGATAAATGAAGAAGATAGAAAAATATTTTTAGATAAAAATGAAGGTGTAATAAGTAAATTACATAATTTAATAGATGCTTTAATTAATATATCAAGATTAGAAAGCAAAATGATTGAAATAAGAGAAGAAAACAAAAGTATAAAGCAAACGATAGTGAAAGCAATAAACTCATTATATTTAAAAGCTATGGATAAAAATATAAACATAAGTGTAGATGAATTTGAAGATATAAAATTATATCACGACCCAAAATGGACAGAAGAAGCAATATTTAATGTAGTTGACAATGCTGTAAAATATACCAAAAAGGGTGGACACATAAATATAAGCACATCTAAAAGCATAAATTATTTTAGAATTGATATAAAAGATAATGGTATAGGAATAGAAAAAAACGAGATAAACAATGTGTTTAAAAGGTTTTATAGGGTTAATAATGATATGGTTAAAAATACTGAAGGCTCAGGGGTTGGACTTTACTTAAGTAGAAAGATACTACAAGCACAAGGTGGAAATATAATATGCAACAAAAATATAGATAAAGGAACTACCTTCTCTTTATTATTGCAAAAATGCAATATTTAATGACATAAAGATGAAATAATAGGAAGTTAATATATAAGTATAAAGATTAGTTAGTACTTAAAATATAAATAATAGTTTTACAAAAGAGCTTAATGAAATTTAAGGTATAACTTATCTAATTAATAAAGTAAAACATAGAGCTTATATATTGGAGGTAGGATTATGAAGGTCTTAGAAACTAAAAATTTAAAAAAATACTATGGAGAAAATGAAAATTTAGTTAAAGCCATAGACAACAACTCAATTTCTATAAATAAAGGCGAGTTTGTTTGTATAGTAGGAAAATCAGGGTCAGGTAAAAGTACATTACTTCATATGCTAGGGGGACTTGATAGACCAACTAGTGGAAATGTATATATAGATAATAAGGATATATTTTCTTTAAAAGATGATGAACTAGCAATATTTAGAAGAAGAAAAATAGGATTTATATTTCAGTATTATAATCTTATACCTAGTTTAAATGTATGGGAGAATATAGTACTTCCAATTGGACTAGATAGTAAAAAAGTTGATGTAGATTTTATAGAAGATATATTAAAAAATTTAGGATTAGAAACTAAAAAAGATAGTCTACCTAATACTTTATCAGGAGGGCAACAACAAAGAGTTGCTATAGCTAGAGCATTAGCATTTAAACCATCTATAATACTAGCAGATGAGCCAACAGGAAACTTAGACTCAAAAACTAGTGATGAAGTTATAACACTTCTTAAAAATATGGTTAAAAGATACTCACAAACTTTAGTCATGATAACACATGATGAAACTATAGCACAAATGGGTGAGAGGGTAATAATAATAGAAGATGGTAAAGTGCTAAAGGAAGGTGCTTTAAATGAGTAATATGATAAATAGTATAGTAAAAAGTAACCTAAAAGCTAATAAACTAAAAAATATTATGGTTATATTAACTATAGCACTAACGACATGTCTACTTATATCAATAGGTATAATAACAAGTAATATGATTGAAAATCAAAAACAACTCACAATAAAAAATTATGGTAATTCTCATGGATATTATAGAAAATTAGAACAAGAAACTGTTGATAAAATAAAAAGACATAAAGATATAGAAATACTTGGAGAAAATAGTTTTCAATTAGGTAAAAATGAAATTGATGATAGAGGTATTTCTATAGCGTATATAGATGAAAATGGGCTTGAGTTATCTAATATGAAATTAATAGATGGAAAAGCCCCTATAAAACATAATGAAATAGCGATGGATGAAACAATTTTATCAGTGCTTGGATATGAAGCTAAAATAGGCGAAAAAATAAATATTAGCTATCATGATACAAAAGGAGATTTTGTAGAAAAAGAATTTATATTAAGTGGGATACTTCCTAAAAATATTACTGGAGAAGCAAATAAGTTACATAGCATGGTAGTATCCAAGGAACTTATAGAAAAAGAAGGATACAATAATAAACTAAGAGCTACTGTTAGACTCAAAAATGAAGATAAATTATCACAAGATGAAATAAGAGAAAAAATAACTGAAATCGGAAAAACATTTGGAGTAGATGAAGAAAATATCAAGTTTAATGATGCATATTTAATGTGGATGAAGCCAGACACTACTTTTATATTAACAGGAGTAGTTATTGCTTTAGTTGTAATAGCATCTTCAATACTTGTTATATATAATATATTCTACATATCAATAGTAAATAAGATACAAGAATTTGGGAAATTAAAAGCTATAGGAACTACTAAAAAGCAAATAAGAAATATAGTATTTAGAGAGGGTATGATACTAACGTTAATATCAATACCAATAGGAGTAATTTTAGGATACTTTGTCAGTAAATCTTTAATAAACACAATGATAAACTTAGGAAATGAAATGGGAATAGAATATGAATTTATTGTAAATATAAATATAATAATAGTGTGTATATTACTTACATTTTTAACAGTTTATATATCTCTTTTAAAACCTATGAAAATAGTATCTAAGATATCTCCAGTTGAAGCAATAAAATATAATGAAAATAGTAACTCTAAAAAGAAAAATAGAAAAGGATATATAGATTTAGATGTTATAAGACTTACTAAGGCTAATTTATCTAGAAACAAAAAACGTACAACAACAACTCTTTTGTCATTAGTTTTAAGTGGAATACTTATAATGAGTACATCAACAGTAATAAGTTGCATAAACTCTGAAAAAATGGTAAGGCAAAGTATGCCAGGGGATTTTGAATTTAAGATAAAATATATGGGCTTTGATTATGAAAAAGAAAAAGAGAACTTTATAAAAAATAATCCTTTAAATAAAGAATTTATACAAAATATAAAGTCTTTAGATGGAGTTAAAAATGTAAATGAAATAAGAGAAGTGAGTGTATTTACACAAAATCAAGGTAGATATAAAAAAGAAGAGCCAGACTTAAAAGAAATAGAAGATAGTATAGGTGTATATAGTGACGAAATGATAAAGTCCTTAGATGAAAATATTTTATCTGGAAAAATAAATATAGATAAGCTAAAAAGTGGAGAAGAAATAATAATAAATTCAGCAGCAGAGCATTGGTTAGAACTAGAAGTTGGAGATGTTGTAAAATTGTATTATTATGAAGGAAATAAAAAAATAGAAAAAGAAGTTAAAGTACAGGCAGTAACAAGTGCTCATTATGGAGGAGGGTTTATAACTAGTATTGATTTTATAAAAGATAGTAAGTACAACACATCTATAAGTGTTAATGTAGACAAAAACAAAGAAAGAGAAATAAACAAAGTACTTACTGATATATCATCTAATTATAATAATTTAGAGTACAGTAGCTTCAAAGATGAAGTAGAGACTAACGAAAAAATGTTTTTCACAACTAATTCTATGGGGTATTCATTAGTTGGAGTTATAGGAGCTATAAGTTTAGTAAATCTTATAAACACTATTATAACTAGTATGATATCTAGAAAAAGAGAAATAGGTATACTTCAAGCTATAGGTATGAGTGATAAACAGTTACTTAAAATGTTAAAACTAGAAGGCTTATTTTATACAAGTATTACACTAATTTCATCTCTGAGTGTAGGTAGTATCATTGGATATATAGCATATAAAGTTATGCAAAATACTGGGATGCACTATGCAGTTTACAAATTCCCTATAATACCTACAACATTACTTGCAATAACAATGATTCTAGTTCAGTTATTTATAGGAAGATTTATAAATAAGTTATTTAAGAAAGAGTCATTAATAGATAGAGTAAGATATAGTGAATAGAATAATAAATTATAATATAAAAAGGTATCAGATTATAATCTGATACCTTTTAATTTATATACATTTTGCAAATTAATTTTACTGTGCAGGAGGTATTTCTGTGCTTGAACTATCATTTTGATTTGTATTTTGTGATGGTGTTTCAGTAGAATTACTCTCACTATTTGTAGTATCTTGTGAATTATTATTTTCTACATTTGATACTGGTACATCTTTATCTTCATTATTATTATTTTCTACATTTGAACTTCCCTCATTTGTAGTTGTTGTATTATTAGGCATTGATTCTTCAGTTGGAGCTTTTTTATCAGATGTGAATAGTCCTGTGAACCAGTTCCATACTTTTGCAAAGAATCCTTCAACTTCTTCACTAGATGGTAAATTAACAGCTTTGTCATCTGTTGCATTTATAGTAGCATTTTCACCTAACATTTGGTCATTAGTATTTTCAAGTATACCTAAATCCTTATTTTGATCTTTACTAAATAAATTACCAAACCAATCTCCAATACCTTCAAACCACCCTTTTATAGTATCAAGTATTCCAGATTTTTGTATACTTTCACCAAGATCTTTTAAGTTATCTTCAACAACATTAGATACATTTTCTAAAGTATCTTTCATGTCATTGTAATTGTAGTCTTGGTTAGCTATTTTTGTCATTAAAGCTTCTATTTGTTTAAATTGCTCATCAGATAGATTAACATTATAGTTATTAGTTATATTGTTTATAGTATCAGCAATTTGAACTGTATCCTTAGTATTATTTTTTATGATTTCTGTTTTTATATCATTTATAACACCAGTAGCTTTATCTTGACCTATTGAATCACCTAAATCACCAGTAGTAACTAATTCTTCTGTAGCTAGTTCTTTTTTCTCTTCAGAAAGTGACTTACCTGTAGCATCTTCAAATGCCTTCATAACACCTGTTAAGGCACCAGTACCAGATACAGGAAATGGAGCTGCTGCTATTACGTTAGCATTTTCTATTCCTGCAGTAGATAAAGTAGTAGCTATCATCGCACTAGTTACCCAAGTTAAGTTTGCAGTTTTAACATTTATTCCATTACCTTTTTTAGTTGGTTCAACATAAGAACAAGACATAGTAACTTTACCTAATTGTTCTTCAGTTGCAACTCCTTGTAAGTATTCTCTTTCTTCTTTATTGTTAACTTCTATTATAACTGCTTGATTTTCGTTAACGCCAAAGTATTTTAACATTTGTTCTCTTTGAGAAGGGTTTAAGTTAGCACCTAGCGTAACAACACGTGAACCATCAGCAAATACAACTCCTAAGTTTGCTATTGTTAAGCAAAGTGCAAGAGACAAGCCTATAGCCTTTTTCTTAAAATTCTTAAATCCTTTATTCATAAATTTCATTCCTTTCAACTTTTAAAGTTAACCATAATATATTCCCAATATAGTATACTATAAACTAATTTTAGTATAAAGTGGATTACAAGATTGTAATAAAATCTTAATAAATACAATGGATAAGATATTTAAAAGTTATTAAATAGAAAAGCGCTACTTATAAAGTAGATTTTAGAAAATCAAATAAATATCAAAATAATTTATAGAGTGATTTGTTTTATTATTTAGTATATTTGATACAATCAGTATTATAATTAAAAAAATAGCTACCATTTAAGTAGCTATTTTTTATATATTTATTACTTTCCGATAAACATTTGTGTCCAGTAAAGTTGTCCATTGCTAGCTTTGGCAATACCAACACCTATATGAGTAAAGTTAGGACTTAATATATTTTTTCTGTGTCCATCTGAGTTCATCCATGCATTCATAACATCTTGTGGATCTTTTTGTCCCATAGCAATGTTTTCTCCAGCAGCTTTATAGCTTATACCAAATTGCTTCATCATATCAAATGGAGAACCATAAGTTGGTGAATTATGATCAAAATATCCTTTATTTATCATATCTTGAGATTTTTTAGTAGCAACATTTGATAATGAGCTATCAAGTGTAAGTGGAGCTAAACCTCTTTTACTTCTTTCAGCATTTACTATATTTACAACTTCTCTTTGATAAGCTGAGAAATTACCGCTTTGAGCAGTTGAGTTGTCAGGAGTAGAAGGTTTATTATCTACATTAGTGTTATTGTTAGGAGTAGAAGGTTTATTATCTACATTAGTGTTATTGTTAGGAGTAGAAGGTTTATTATCTACATTAGTATTATTGTTAGGAGTAGAAGGTTTATTATCTACATTAGTATTATTGTTAGGAGTAGAAGGTCTATTATCTACATTAGTGTTATTGTTAGGAGTAGAAGGTTTATTATCCACATTAGTATTATTGTTAGAAGTAGAAGGTTTTTTACATACTTCAGAATTTTTATCAGATATAGAGTTATTTCCTAAACCAAATGAAAATTTAGGTACATTTACTTTTACAGGACATAGTACGTCTAGTGGAAGTTTAAAGTCAACTCCATTTATACATACATATATAGATTTTTTCTCGCAATTAGATTTTATAGCATCTTTAGATAAAGCATTTACTGGTATCATTGAAGATGCAGTTGTAACACTTATTACACCTAAAGCTAATAAAGTTTTTATTTTTTTATTTAATTTCATAAAATAATACACCTCTTTGATTGAATATTTTTAAAATGTTACTGATTTGTAACCTTTAGATTAGGGGGATTCCCCTCGTGAATAATAATAACATACAAAATAACAAAAAATATACTGTAAAGATATGTAAATGATTATCTAAATATGTCTAAATGTAGACAAAATCTTGAAGGGAAGGCATTATAAATTTATAATGTAAGTGAAATTTTAGTTATTAAAGATTGAAAAATAAACAAATGTGGTATACTATAAAAAGGTAAAGTTTTACTATAAAAGCTTTAATAAGAAAGGAGATATTAACATGTCAAAACAATTAGTAAAAGAAAGAGTTATAAAATATTTAATGGAAGATTTATTAGTTCCACATGATATGATAGATACAGATGTACCTTTAGCTGAATTTGAAGAAGGAGCAGAAGGAACATTAGATATAGTAGTTAACGTTAAAGATGAGGAAGATTACTATGCACCAGTTATGATAGTAACTTGTATGGATGAAGATATAGAACTAGAAGGTGAAGTAGTTCAAAAGCAAATAGACTTCTTAGAAGATGTTGATAATATGACTATGGCAGGAAGATTAGTATTAACTAATGGAGACTCTATGATGTATGCTGATTGGACTGGAGAAGAATATGATACAGAAGCTTCACTTCCAACATATGAACAAATGGTTAAAGAATTTTTTGAAATGGAAGAGATAGCTAAAAAGCATGAAGAAGCTCATAATCACGAAGGATGCGGTTGTTCTCACGAAGAAGGCCATGACTGTGGTTGTGGAGATGACTGTGGTTGTAAACACTAGTAAATACATATATTTATAATAAAAAATCCTCTTAAATAAGAGGATTTTTTATTATAAATATATTATTGAGATATTAAATTCTTATAAAGTATTAGATTAAGGATATATTAAATTAAGAAAATTAATAAACCTATTAAATAAAACTCTTTAAGTAAGTAGAATGTATATTTGCTTGACTAGATTTTTTAATGGTGGTATTATTAAATAGTTGAAAAATAACTATAAAACCGCAAGTGTTGGGGCAAACGCTAAGGATTTATTAATAGGGGACTTATCAAAGTCGTTCGGGAAAAAAAGATTGCTATAAAGCAGTCTTTTTTTTCTTTTTGGAATAAATTTTATAATAATCATTCAACTTTGCTTTGAATAAGAACTAAAGCTTTATCTAATTTAAAATTATATATATTTATATATATTTTAAATAGCCTAAGGATTTATGTGATATATTCAAAAAAATTAAAAAAATATAAAAAAAAGAAGGAAATTTGGTAAGTAAGAGAGAATAGTAGAATAATAAATATATTGACTAAAAGATATAAACATGTCTTTTATCAAATATAATTAAAGGAGAACTCTTTTAAAGTACATAGATAAAAATTGTATATTAAATTCTTTAAAGAATTATAATTTTTTATGTGCTATAAAAGTATCTTAAAAGGAATTTTTTAATATTAGTAATCATATTATAAAATTAAGTAAAGGTAATTTAATATATTAATTACTGAACTATATGCAAAAGGGGTTAGATTATGGGGGCTAAAACTGAAAACACTTACGAAAATTATATTTATTCAGACTCATCAGGTGGATCAAATGCAATGAAAATGTACTTAAAGGAAATAGAGGAGTACAAAATGCTATCTGCAGGTGAAGAAGTAGAACTTGCTAAGGAAATAACTAACTCTTCATTAGAAGCGAAGGAAAAATTTATTAATGCAAATTACAGATTAGTTGTTAGTATAGCAAAAAAATATAGAAAAGAAAATGTAGATATGTTAGACCTAATTCAAGCCGGAAATATTGGTTTAATTAAAGCTGTTGAAAAATATGACTATACAAAGGGATATAAATTTAGTACTTATGCTACTTGGTGGATCAAGCAAAGTATAACAAGGTACATAGATGATTGTGAAAATACTATTAGAATACCGGTACATCTTCATCAAAGAATAAATTTTGTAAAAAGAAAAAAGCAAGAACTTGCAAACATATTACAAAGAGATCCTAAAATTGAAGAATTGGCAGAAATATGTGAGTTAGAAGTAGAAAAAGTAATAGATATATTGAAAAGGGATAAGAATGTAGTATCACTAGATACACCTATAAAAGAAGATGAAGATAGTAGTCTAGTTGAATTTATACCATCGGATGCTAATTTTGGCGATGTAGTTATGCATGAAGTTGAAAAAAATAACCTAAGAGAAAAGATAGAAGAACTATTAACAGGTCTTACTGAACAAGAACAAAGGGTACTTAGAATGAGATTTGGTCTTGATGATGATATACCAAAAACCTTAGAAGAAATAGGTAAAGTTTTTGGTGTAACTAGAGAAAGAATTAGACAAATTGAAGCTAAGGCAATAAGAAAGTTAAGACACCCAAGTAGAATTAAACAACTTAAATATTTTTATTAGTATAAGTAGGAGATACCTCCTACTTATTTTTTTAGATAATATATAAATTAACTTTTATATATAACTTAAATAAACGATAAAGGTTTATATTTTGTTTTAGAATCAAAGTTAGTTTACTTACTTAAATCATAGCACAAAATAATCAATAAAACATCTAAATATTGATAATATTTAGGAAAAAATGCAAATATAAATTAGTGATTTAAAGTATTACCACTATTTATTGCATTTCTTTCATTAATTAAATTGTCTATTAAAGTATTTAATGACCAGGAAATATTGTCCTCTGTAACCACAGCCATTAAAGGTCTATTTATTTTAAATTTTCTTAAGTTATCAGAAAACCCACTTATCTTAGTATGTGCTACATTATTAAATATAACAGCCCTTTGATTTATACATTGGCTACAAGTGTCATCTATATTACCTTTTATTATGTCTTCTATTTTAGAGTTTGCATTGTCTTTATTTAAAGTGCAAACATCCTTTATTCCTAATAGTTTTAATATGTTTTTAATCATTAAAGTATCTTTTGCATTAAAGTTATAAACTATAACAAAACTTCTCTCATTATTTGTAGTGCATAAACTGTTTATTCTTTTAAAACTCATAACATCCTCCTATATTTTAATTATAGTAATTATTATTACCCATTGTCACTAACATTTAAATATATTTTAAAAATAATTATCAAATAAGAAAATTAACTTGCTATTTAGTATAAAATGTATTACTATTTTAAAAAATAGGTTAGTTACTATACTAACTAACTGTTTAGGTAAGGAGGTTGTATGAAGCTTACACTAAATGAAGAAGAACCAATATTTATTCAAATAGCAAAAGCTATAGAGGATGAAATACTAATAGAGGAAATAAAAGAACACGAACAAATACCATCAACTACTGAAATATCAAAGCTTTATAAAATCAATCCAGCAACAGTATTAAAGGGAATAAATACGTTGGTAGATAAAGATATACTTTATAAAAAGCGAGGGATTGGTATGTTTGTAAATGAGGGTGCTAAAGAAATTATAAGAAATTTTAGAAAAGAAAACTTTAAGAATATCTTTATAAGAGAATTATTGATAGAAGCTAAAAAACTTCAAATAGAAAAACAAGAATTAATAGATATGATTAAATGCTATAAAGAGGTGGAGTAAATGAATATAGGGGTTAAAGTAGAGAATTTAAGTTATAGTTTCAAAAATCAAAAAATATTAGATGATATAAATATAGATTTTTATGAAAATAAAATATATGGACTTTTAGGGAAAAATGGAGCAGGGAAAACTACGCTTTTAAATATAATAACTAATCAACTATTATCAAAAGAGGGTAAAATATATATAAAGGGAGTAGAGGCAAGAAAAAATCCAAGTATATTAGAAAATATATGTATAGTTAGAGAAAAAGAATATTTAAATGAAGATGCCAAGGTAAAAGATATATTTGATATATATTTTTATTTTTATAAAAACTACGATAAAAAACTTCAACATAAGCTTTGCAAAAAATTTAACATAGATACAAAAAAGAGGTACAAAAATTTGTCAAGAGGATTAAAAACTTTAGTATTTAATATAATTGGAATATGTTCTAATGCTGATATAGTAATATTTGATGAACCAACTATAGGTCTTGATGCACTAAATAGAGTAGAGTTTTATGATTTATTACTAGATAATTATATAAATAATCCTAAAACTATAATAATAGCAACACATTTAATAGATGAAGTTGAAAATCTACTAGAAGAGGTAGTAATAATAAATAATAAAAAAGTAGTTGTTAATGATAGTATAGAAAATTTAAAAGAGAACTCAGTATACATTAGCGGAAATAAAGAAGACTTAAATAAATTAGAAATAATTAAAAATAAAAAGCCTATTAAAACCTTTAGAAATAATGAAACTTATGCATATTATGAAAAATTAAGTAAAGAGGAATTAAACAATATTAAAGAGTTAAGTTTAGATATAGAGGTAATGAGACTTAATGATATATTTATAAATATTTCTAAAGAGGAGATAAAATAATGAAAGAGTTAAAACCGTACTTAAAGATGTTAAATAAAAATACATATATATACATGTTTATTCTTTTACTATTAATTATTAGCATAGATGGAATGAATTTAATAGGTGCTATATACACTAAAAATTATACAATAGAAGATAATTTTCTAATATTTAGAAGTGAAACCTATTATATATTAGGACTTATGATGTTTATATGTTCAATTTGTATTTCACAAAAGGACTTTAGTATTGCGATAAGCATAAAAGGTGACAGGAAAAGTTATTTAAAAAGTATGATTTTATATATCATATGTATGTGTTTTGTATTTACTATAATTGGTGTTGGTGTAGAGTTTTTAGAAAGCACAATACTAAATGGATTTACTGGATATGATGCAGTAATAATTAGTAGATCTATCTTTTGGGAAATAAGTGAGGTATTAAATAAAATTCAAGAAGAAATAACAGGAGGTAGTTGGGCTACATCATTAATATATACAACTAGGGATGATACATTATTATATATACTAGATATGATTATAAATATATTTATAAACAATTTTATTTTTAGTGCTCTAGGTCTTTTTATAGGAGCATTAGTTTATAGGCTTAAAAAAGTAACTATTCTATTATTATTTGCAGGAATGCCAGTTTTATCTATAATTTATCTATTAATAGAATTTTTTAAAGATAAGTATGGTTTTGTAGAAAAGTATATAGAGACTTACTGGTCAAATTTAGGTCATATAATATATGCTTGTCAAAATATATTAGTAAAAGCATTAATAGCGACAATATTTATAACTGGTGCTATATTATTACTAATAAAAGCACCGATAAAAGAATATGCTCATGATTTAATATAGAATTTTAACACCAATTTAAAGTTAATTAATATTATACAAATATATAAAGTCATATATATAAGTATATAGATATTAGTTTAAAGAGGTGAGTAAATGGAAAATTGTTTGTATATATCTAAAGTTAATATAAGCAGGGATAGTGAATTTTTCATATATGATATAAATTATCCTATTATAAAGCTTAAAAAAGAATATATTTGCCAAGCGAAATTTGACTTATATGTAATAAATGAAATAAATAATAAGATATATAAAGATGTATTAGATTTTAAAAATAACACAAAATTAGAAGCTAAGGAATATAAGAAGCTGTATGATACTAAGATAAGTAAAGAATGCAAGGAATGTGTAAAGTATAAATACGAAGTATATATTAACTACGAAGCAACTTATGATAGAAATAGGATAATAAGTATACCTATGACTAAGTATAAATTTAGTGGTGGAGCACATGGAATGACTTATTTAGAAAGCTACAATTATGATTTATTAACAGGTGAAATGTTAAAACTTAAGGATTTATTTAGAGAAGGTGTAAATTATAAAAAGCTTATAAATGATTTTATAAGAGAAGAAATTATGAAAGAGCCTGAAAAATATTTTAAAGATGATTATGGATTTAAAGGTATAGGTGAAGATCAAAGTTTTTATATAGATGAAGATGGCGTAGTTATATATTTCCCACTTTATGAAATATCACCATATTATGTAGGTATACCAAAGTTTAAATTGAAGTTTAAAGATTATAAAAAATATTTAAAGTACAAATAAAAAATCTAGCCTAATTTAGGGCTAGATTTTTTATATTAATTTCTGCACTTTTTACATTCACATTTACAGTGACAATCATGATTATGATGATTATTATCGTCATCTGAATTTCTTCTACAATTTTCTCTAAAGCAGTCTACTGTATCATCAAACGCATCTTCTAAATCCTCTATTAAATCTGCTATATCATCTTGATTATCTAAAGCTTTTAAAACATTTCTTATACCTTGAGCTTGATTAGGTATAGCTTCATCATTAAATTCGTCTACAACATCTCCTAAATTATCTACTATATCCATTAAGCAATTAGTTAACTTATCAAGCTGACATTTTGCATTAGCTACATCATCTCTTAATGCTAATAAATTAACATTATCAAAATTATCTAAAGCATTTTCTAAGTTATTTATAGCATCTTCATTTTTATTATCTATTTTATCAATTAAGTTATTAGTTCTTCTTACCTCATTTTGGCAAACCCTTGGTCTAGAACTTTCTCCATTATTACATCCACAAGAATAATTTGGATTTATCCAATGATGATTGCAATTATTATTCATGCAATTACAATTGCATCTATTATTACAGTTATTACATCTATTATTGCATCTATTATTACAGTTATTAAATTTTTTACAAATCATAATCAAAACACCAACCTTTTAAATTTAGTAAGAGTAAACCCCTTTAATCTTATATATGAAATAAAAGAAATTTTTGTGCTAAAAATTAAATTATTATGTAAAAAAATATACAAAAATAAAACATGTACTTTATGATAAATGTATATGCTATAATCATATTAATTATAGTGAGGAAAATATAAAATTAGGAGAAAATAAATATGAAGATATATGATTTAAGTCAAAAACTACATGATGATATGTTAGTATATTCTAAAGGGATATGTCCAAATATAAAAAAAGTAGCAGATATAGAGAAAGATGGATATGAAGAAACTTTAATAAGTATGTATTCTCATAATGGAACTCATATAGATGCACCTAAGCATATGAATAAGAATGGGAAAAGTTTAGATGAGATGGAAATAGATAATTTCCTAGGAAATGCTTTGCTTATAGATGTAAGTAATATGAAAAAGATAGAACTAGATTATATTAAAAAATTTGAAAAGGATATATTAGAAAGTGATTTTATAGTATTTAAATCAGGATGGAGTAAATATTTTAATAAAGATTTATATTATAAAAGCTATCCCACACTAACTAAAGAGTGTGCAATTTATTTAGGAAATACATCTATAAAAGGTATAGGAATAGATATGCTATCAGTGGATACTTATGAGTCAAATGATTTTGAAATACATACTATATTATTTGAAAAAAGTAAAGTAATAATAGAGAATTTAACTAATTTAGAAAGTTTACCAGAAAAATTTCTATTTATAGCTGCACCTTTAAAATATGATAATGCAGATGGTTCACAGGTAAGAGCTATAGGCATAGTTAATTATTAATAAAAAAATATTATAACTATAAAATGAATCAAAAAAGTGAATAATCAAGATAAAATTTAAAGGATGTGAAAAATTGAAAATCTTTAAGAAAAGAAGTATATTATTAGCATTACTAATAATCATAATACCAATATTGCTATTAGTAGGGCTAATAAATAAATCACAAAATAATAAAAAAATAACTATAAATCCACAAAATATAGAAGAAGATATTAAAAGTAATAAAAATATAAATATAGCATTATTTGGATTAGATAGAAGAAAAGATAATGAACCAGCTCGTTCTGATTCTATTATGATAGCAAGTATTGATTTAAAAAACAAAGAAATTAATTTAATATCACTTTTAAGAGATACTTTAGTAGATATAAAAGGTCATAAAAAAGACAAATTAAATCACGCTTATGCCTATGGAGGTGCAGAACTTGCACTTGATACTATAAATACAAACTTTGATTTAGATATAGATAAATACTTAGCGGTGGATTTTTATAGCCTAGCTAAGGTTATAGATATTATAGGTGGAGTTGATATAGATTTAAAAGATTATGAAGTTGAAGAGATAAATAAAAATCTAGTAGAAATAAATAAAATAGAAGAACTAGATAAAAAAGCTGATTACATAAAAGGAAGTGGAATTAAGACTTTAAATGGTCGTCAAGCTGTAGCCTATTCTAGAATAAGAAAAAAAGGTAATGGAGATTATGAAAGAACTGAAAGACAAAGAAATGTATTAAAAGGGCTTTTAAACAAATATGAAGAAAAAGAAAAGGATGAGCAATTCAAAATAGCTATGGAAATCATAGGAAAAGTTAGTACTAACATACCTATAAATGATATTAAAAAGCTTAAAAGTATTATTAATGAAAATATAAACTTCAAAGTAAGTCAAAATATGATTCCTTATGAGGGTAGCTTTAAGAGTACTACTTATAAAGGAATGTGGTGTATAGAAGCTAACATGGAAGATAATATAAAAGCTTTACATGAATATATTAAGTAAGGGTTTTATTAGTTATATTATAAATATATAAAGGACAGAATAATTTAAAAATTTAGCCTGTCCTTTTCATATATTTATAATTTGAATATCTAAAATAGTTTAATTTAGAGTTTTTAAATATAATACACTTTGAATAGGATTTTTACATATAAAAATGATTTATCAAGAAGGCAAAAATAATTAAATAACTTAGTATATTAGAGTATATATAAATTTTACACTCATTTAAGATTTATTTATGTAGCCTTTAGGGTTTAAAGGATAACTTACTACTTTTAGTTCATAATGATTTTTTTCTCTATTATTTTTTTTAAAGTGAATTTCAGAAATTTCCATACCATTATAATTTTCATCTAATGCAGATATAAATTTACTCAAAAAGTTAGTTAAAGAATTAGTATCATTAACTAGACTTTTATCAAATGATAGAGCATCTATGTTAAAAACTGACATATTAGAATGATGCATAAAATGTTTATTAAACATGCAGTTACTGCAAGTAGAAAAATTATCACAATTTATAACAGATTTAAAAGAGCATAGTAGTTTGTCCACAAGCATCCCTCCTTTATATATATTTAGTTTATCATTTTAATCAAAACTCATACATAATAATGTTTTATAAAAAAAGCTAGTCAATTGACTAGCTTTTAGTAGTTATTATAAATTAAAACCTAAATATATCTCAAATATAGCAGATATTATGAAATAAGTTCCTATTATAAATGGAGTGTAAAGTAATATTTGTATAGGATTTACAAATATTAATATACCTAATATTATAAGACATACATTGTATAAAGTATTTGCATTAAATCCAAAAGTTTTTCTCTTAAATGATATTATAAATAGGTAAAGTCCTCTTACAAGTGCCCATATACCATATACAAATATTAGTGAACTTGTAGTAGATATAGGGAATAACCATAATATAAGACCAAATAATATGTTTATAACACCAACAAATATATAGTGAGATTTATCTGTAGACTTAAATGCTCTAATTAATGTAAATATACCTGATACAATTAACATTATTCCAGCAATAGTTGTGAAATTAAAGTATGATTGTATTGGATTAGTAAAGAATAAAACACCAATTATTCCAAGTAATATACCCTCTATAATAAGAAGGGTTTCAAGCTTTTTCATAAAGTACACCATCCTCTTATAGTATAATTCATTTATTAAATTATCATAAAATAATTATTGATACTTAATAAAAAGTTATACTTATATTGTTTGGGCTTTATATATATGGATCCATAATTTATAATATAAAAGTCCTTTTTTGTATTATAACATAGAAAATTGTAAATATTTGTAAATGTAATATTCTAAATAATTAGAATGCTTATTAATATAAATTATTAAATTTTAAAATGATTAAAAGGACCTCTTTTAGATAAATATTTAAGTTATATTATGGATTTTATCTTTAATTATATATATAATTAAAGATAAAATTAGGGAAAAGTTTTAAGTAGGAGTAATATATGATGGAAATTAAAAATGGTTAGATTAATAATACATAAGGAGAAAATCATATGAAACAATTAAAACTATTAACAGAAATTCACTCTTTCGAAAACTTCAAAGAGTTTGTAGATGAATTTAAAGTAGAAAAGAAGGATTTAATATTAACTCGTAGATCTATATATAATGGATTTATAAAAGATTTAAATTTAGATTGTAATTTGGTTTTACAAAATGAATATGGAAATGGAGAACCAAATGATGAAATGATAAATGGCATAATAAAAGACATAAAAGATTTAGATTATAAAAGAGTTATAGCTATAGGTGGTGGGACTGTTATAGATATAGCTAAATTACTTATATTTAAAGATGTTGATGATTGTGTAGATTTATTTGAAAGAAAAGTAGAACTTGTAAAAGAAAAAGAACTTATCATAATACCAACAACTTGTGGAACAGGAAGTGAAGTTACAAATATATCTATAGCAGAAATAAAATCTAAAAATACTAAGCTAGGTTTAGCATGTGATGAATTAATTCCGGATTATGCAGTTTTAATACCAGAATTAATGAAGAACTTACCTTTTAATGTATTTATGTCAAGTTCAGTAGATGCATTAATACATGCTATAGAATCTTTTGTTTCACCAAAATCAAATTCATTTACAGAGTTATTTGCTATAAAAGCTATTGAAATAATCATTAAAGGATACAAAGAAATTGTTGAAAATGGAAAAGACCATAGAAAAAATTTATTAAAAGAATTTTTATTGGCTAGTAATTATGCAGGAATAGCATTTGGGAATACGGGAGTAGGAGCAGTTCATGCTATGAGTTACCCATTAGGTGGAGTTTATCATGTTCCTCATGGAGAAGCTAATTACCATATGTTTACAGAAGTATTTAAGCTTTATAATGAAAAAAATCCAAATGGAAAGATAAAAGAAGTAAATAAGGTATTAGCCCAAATTTTAGGATTAGATGATGAAAAAAATGTTTATTTTGAAATAGAAAAATTATTGAATAATTTATTAACTAAAAAACCACTTAGAGACTTTGGAATGAAGGAAGAAGAAATAAATATATTTGCTCAAAGTGTTATAAATACACAGCAAAGACTATTACAAAACAATTATGTAGAGATAAGCGAAGAAGAAATGAAAAACATATATATGAAATTATATTAATCAAAATATAACTAAAAGTCTCCCAAAAATAATTGTATTAATTTAATATTTGCAAAAAAGCTTATAGCAATTTATAATATTGAAGGTATACAATCAAATTAAGGAGACATAAATGGGTAAATTTTATTATTTTTTTAGGACATCTACAGAGCAAAACAATTTTGTTAATTTCGGAATCATACACATAACGTTATTATTGATAGCTTTTTTTGGTAGTTTACTTATTATAAAATTAAAAAAGGAAAGTAGATTATTTGAAGTTTTTACTGGTAGTATATTATTAGTTCAACAATTAACATTATATCTTTGGTACTTTGTTGGAAACTATAATTTTATAAGAGAAGGTCTGCCATTGTTTCACTGTAGGATAGCAATACTTATGTTGGCAATAGGCTTGATTTTTAAGAAAGATTTCATTTGCAAAATGGGATCTTATTGGGGAATGTTTGGTTCAATATCAGCTTTAATATTTTTAGGGCTAGATCCTTTTTCATTTCCTCATATAACTCAATTTTCATATTTTATAGGTCATATACTATTACTTTGGGGGTCTGTTTATTTACTATTTGTTAAGAACATAGGTATGAGTAAAGACGATTTTAAGAAAATACTTATTGCAACAAATTTATATCATATAGTAATATTTTTTGTTGATAGAACAATAAATGCTAACTATGCATATATGAAATCATCACCTATTGGTATAGGTAATAATTTAAACCCATTTTTATATGGATTTATGGTTATGATGATTTTTAATATGGTTTTGAGTATAGAATATATAATTATAAATAAAAAGGAAGATAGCTCTGTAGAAGAACTTTATGAAGTTGCATAAATACTTTAAATAAAAGTACTGGGAATTTAAAATTTCCAGTACTTTTTTATTAATAAAATAATATTTGATTTAATTAAATATTATTTTAAAATAAAAATATTATAAAAGATTATGATATATTGAAAATACACTATTTATATGAGATAATTAAATGGATTAAGGAAGGAGAGGATTTTTTTGAAAAAAAATAAATATTTTGAGAGTGTGTGCGAGCTTCTTAATAAATAAGGAGCAATAATAAAAGTCCTTATTTATCAAGAAGCCTTTTAAGAATAAAAGCTGATAAATAAAGGAGATAATAATGAACACACAAACATATGCAAAATTACAATTAAACGAAGTTAAAGAATTAGTTAAAATATATTGCGTAAGCTCACTTGGAAAAGAACTTATAGATAAATTAATGCCAAGTAGTAGCTATAAAGTAGTTAAAAGAAGGCTAGATGAAAATAATGAAGCTAGAAAAATAATAGAAAATAGCAATCATATACCTTTAGAAGGACTTTTTAATATAATGCCAATTATAGAAAAAGTAGAAAAAGGTATGATACTAGAGCCTACAGAACTTATACGTATTGAAGATTTTTTAAGAGGATGTAGAAAGATAAAATCTTTTATGATAGATAAAGAATTTTATTCTCCTACATTAAGTTCTTATGCACTTAATATAACAGAGTGTAAAGCTATAGAAGAAGAAATTAAATATTGTATAAAAGGAAATAAAGTAGATTCTAATGCTAGTAAAGAATTAAAAAAGATTAGAAAGCATATTGAAGTTGCCGAAGAAAAAATAAGAGAAAGATTAAACAAATTTTTAACAGCATCAGGAAATAAAAAATATATACAAGAATTTATAATAAGTAAAAGAGATGA
This sequence comes from Romboutsia sp. 1001713B170131_170501_G6, assembly GCF_015668195.1. Lineage (NCBI taxonomy): Bacteria > Bacillati > Bacillota > Clostridia > Peptostreptococcales > Peptostreptococcaceae > Romboutsia > Romboutsia sp. 1001713B170131_170501_G6. The sequence continues at coordinate 142,307 of NZ_JADPFC010000004.1, read as the reverse complement.
AAGGTATGTAATACCTATTAAAGCATCTTATAAAAATGAAGTAGATGGAGTAGTGTTAGATACATCATCAAAAGGAAATACAGTTTTTGTAGAACCAAATAGTGTTTCAAAATTTAGTATAGAGCTTATAACCTTAAAATCAGAAGAATCTATAGAAGAATACAAGGTACTTTCTTATTTAACAGACCTTATTTATGAAAAAATACAAAATATAAAAATAAATATAGAAATAATTGCAGAATATGATATGGTATTTGCAAAAGCTAAATATAGTGATTCTATAAAAGGAATAACACCTAAACTAAATAACTATGGATATATAAATATAATAAATGGAAAACATCCACTACTTAAAGGTGATGTGGTTCCTCTTAATTTTGTAATAGGTAAGGATTATAGAAGTTTAGTTATAACAGGACCTAATGCAGGAGGGAAAACTGTAGCTTTAAAAACAGTTGGAATTTTAACTCTTATGACTCAATGTGGATTTGATATATGTGCAGATAAAAATACTGAAATAAGCGTATTTGAGAAGATATTTGTTGACATAGGAGATAATCAAAGCATAGAGAATTCTTTAAGTACATTTTCATCTCACATACAAAATATAGCAAACATTATAAATGCATCAAATAAGTCAACATTAGTATTATTTGATGAAATTGGGTCAGGTACTGAACCTAATGAAGGTGCGGGTCTTGCAATATCAATACTTGAAGAGTTATATAAAATGGGATCTATAATTGTAGCATCAACTCATTATGCAGAAATTAAACATTTTGCCACAATGCATCCAGAGTTTGAAAATGCAGGAATGATGTTTGATAAAAATACATTAGAACCATTATATAAACTTACTATAGGTAAATCAGAAGATAGTAATGCTTTATTTATATCAAAGAAAATGGGTATAAGAGATAAAGTACTAAGTAGAGCGAAAAGATATATAGAAAGTAAAAATTACAACTTTGACTTAGTAGATAGAAATAAAATTAATAAAACGGAAGAAGTATTAGAAGTATTAAAAGATATACCTAATTATGAAATGGGAGATAGAGTAAAATTACTAGATGAAGATGAATTTGCTATAGTATATGAAGGTGTAGATAAGTTTAACAACGTCAAGGTATTGTATAATGAAGAGATAATAGCTGTAAACATAAAAAGAATTAGCTTAAATTTAAAAGCTATTGATTTATACCCTAAAGATTATGATTTAAATTCTTTATTTGTAAGTTACAAAGAAAGAAAGTTAGAGAAAGATATAAAAAGAGGCTCTAAAAAAGCTTTAAAGAAGATAAAAAAAGATATAAAAAATAATAGGATATAAAATAACTCCCTAGAAATAGGGAGTTATTTTATTATAAAAAATTATAGACTTTATTAAATATAAATAACATTTAAATAATTATATATAGTAATTGAGCAAATATAAAGCAGTTCTCAAATTGAATAAAATAGAATAAATATAATTTATTGATATAAATCTTTTGGTTAAAGGGGTAGTTCCATGGAGTTTATAGATAATGTATTAAGTCTTTACAAAGAAAGATATGATTTTCTTCTAGAACTGTTTAAACATTAGTAACTATAAAGATAGTTTGATATATAAAGAAAAATTAAATAAAAATGTAAAAATATGATAGAATATAAACTATAAGAAGTTTAGGAATATATATACAAAAAAGAAAGGATATATTTTGGGGGGAGCAAAAATAAAAAAAATAATATATATAATCATAGCTATTGTTACATGTATATCATTATCATATGGGACACATAAACAAAATATAAAAAAAGAGATTATGCAAATCGAAAGTAAAGTTAAAAAAACTATATATGATAAACAATATAATAAAGCAATAGACATCTTTAAAAATAAATTTTCAAAAATAAAGCCTAAAGATTACAATATAGTATGTGAATATATAGTTCAAATGACTGATTATATTAGAAATACAGAAAGAGGATTAAAAGAAGTTATAAACATACTAACTACAATGGAAAAAAGTAAGCATTTATCAACAAATTCTAAATTTATAGTATCCAGTAAACTTCAAAGTGCGTATTTACTAGAACAAAACTATGCAAAAGCATCTAGGTATATATTAAATACACTAATATTATCTAAAAAAAGAAATGACAAATTTAATGAAGCTAAATGCTTAATAGATCTAGGTGTATTGTTTTCAGAGATAGAAGGCGAAAGTACTGGAATAAAGAGTATAAAAGATGGACTTGCCGTAAAAATTAATGATGAATATAAAAATAAATTTATACAATTGTATGGAAATTTAAACATAGCGGAAATATATTTAAAAAACAATGAGTACAGTAATGCAAAAAAATACATAGAAAAAGTAGGAAAATATAGCAATTATATAGATGAAAATGAATATTACGATTTAAATATATTGATATATACTATAAAATCTTCAATCTATTTATCAGAAAATAATTCAAAACAAGCAAAGATATTTTTAGATAAATCTAAAGAACTTTTAAATAATGAAAATTTAATGGTGGGAAATAGAAAAACTATATATCAACTTGCTATAGGTAAATATTATGAGGCTATTGGAGATATTGATAGGGCCGTATATACATATAAAGAAGTACTTGAAGAAGATGAATATGAAAAAAACAGAGAACAGGATATAAAGTATGCCTTAACAAGATTAATAAAATTGTTAGAAAAACAAAAAAAATATGATGAGGCGAATTTATATACAGATAAGTTACTTGATGTAATAAGAAAATCTGAAGACAATAGATATAAAGATTATTCATATTATATAATAGAACAAGCCAGTAAAGAGTACAAGTTAGAGAAGGAAAATAATATGATAAAGTTTCTATTTATAATAATACTATTTGGAAGTATTATATTTGCCGTAATATATAAATACAATAGAAATAGATTAATAAATATGAAACATTTAACATTGCAAGATAAACTGACAAATACATATAATAGAGCTTATTTTGATAGTAAATATGAGGAGCTATTAGATAAAAATATAAAATTTTCTGTAGTAATGATAGATATAGATAACTTTAAATATATAAATGATACTTATGGGCATCAATTTGGAGATGAAGTTTTAAAAGTTATTACTAACACTATAAAAAAATTATTACAAGAACATACTTATTTGTGTAGATACGGTGGGGAAGAATTTGTAATAATATCATGTTATGAAATAAAGGAAGAAGTATTACTTTTGGCTGAATTGATTAGATCTTCAGTAGAAGATATAAGTTGGAGCAAGGATATAAAAACAACTGTAAGTATAGGAGTGGCTTTTTCAAATGTACATTATGGAAATACTTTAAAAAAATCAGATGAAAATATGTATAAAGCTAAAAATACCGGAAAAAACAAAGTCGTTGTAGATAACAATAGGGCATACTAATTTAAATGGCTATGTTAAACAAAATGCTTTAAATATATAACTTTATTAGCAAATAAAGCAACAATACGAGAGTGTGCCAATGAGTTAGGTGTAAGTGTTAGAACATCATTCTTTATGAGACATAGAATCTTAGATTGTTTAAATATTATAATTGGCAAGGGATATGTTAGTGGTATTGTAGAATCTGATGAAACGTAATTTAGGGTTTCGTACAAGGGACATCATAATAAAGGAACTAACTTTGTTTTGCCTAGAAAACCTCATAAAAGAGTTGGTCAAAAGCAAGCAAAAGTATCGGTGATAAATTAAGAGGTATTTCTAATGAAAAAGTATGTGTAGGTATTTGCATAGATAGAAAAGGTAATATACTATCTGAAAAAGTTATGTACTGGTAGAGTTAAGTTTTCACAACTAAAAGGTTTCTTTAATAACAAAATAGAAGAAGGTTCTACTCTTTGTGTAGATAGTCATTATTCGTATATGAAAATACCAACAGTATTCAATGTTACTCTTAAAAGAATAGAAAGTGGTAAATATAAAGATGGAATATATAATATTCAACACGCAAATAGTTATCACAGTAGATTAAAGAGTTGGATTAGGGATTTTAACGGAGTTGTGACCAAGTATTTGTAGAATTATCTTACATGGTTCAGATGGTGTGAAATCACTAAGAAAGAGAAGGATATCTCAAAGATAAAAGAGTTATTTATAAACTTAGTTACAACTGAAAATTATTCAACTATAAATACTATAAGAAATATATATATTGAACTAAGTTAAAATAAGGTGCTTTACTCGAAATTAATTAAACCATTTTGCAATTGGAGCATAGTTGAATATAATATAATCAAAGTTCGCAATTGTTATATAATGCGAAATAACGGTACTTTTAATATATATAAGTAGAAATTTATGGTGGGGGATTAAGATGATAACAATATTAAGTGTATCAATGATAGTGTTGGGAATTTTACTTGTGATTGCACAAGTAAAAGAAGGATATGATAAAACATATATAGGAAAATATAATAAAATTAAATTTTTTATAAATTTAGTTTATGGATTTTCTTTCGCAATAATGGGGTTATTAGCAACATTAAAAGTAATATCAGGAAAGAGGCTTATAAATCTAGTTATTCTATTTGGTGTCTTACGTGCTTTAATAGATTATAAAATTAAAACTCAAGAAAATCGTTAAAATCAGAAATTATAAAGGTAAATTTCAATTTGTAGATTAGACTTTGTTAACAATTTTAATATAATACGAATTAATTATAAAATGACGGGTACTATTCGATATATAGTATCGGTCATTTTTATTATTTGTATTTAGCAACTAAATAATTTAACATAGTCCTTTAAATTAAAAAGCATGTTAGGTAATATTAACTAACATGCTTTTTAATTTATTCGCTTAAGGTACTAATCTCATTTTCATCATAACTTATCCAGTCACTAAAACTTCCAGGATAGACTTTATGACATATACCAACTTCACTAAGTGCTAAACTATTAGGGCAAGCAGTTATACCAGAACCACAGTAAACGATAACTTCCTTATAGTCATTTAATTTATCAAAGTGTTTTTTTAAATCATCCAAACATTTTAAGGTTATAAACTCATTATCCTTATTTAATACATCCATCCAAAAATAGTTCTTGGCACTAGGTATATGCCCAGCTTTTTTATCCACTGGCTCAAATTCACCTAAGTATCTTTTATGTTCTCTAGAATCTATGATAGCGATATCTTTATTATATAATCTTTCTTTTACATAATTCATATCAACTCTCATATTATTGTTTACAGTAGCTTTAAAGTTACCTATTTTAGTTTTTGGTATTTCATTAGTAGTTTCTCCACCAATGCTTTTGAATTCATTTATACCTCCGTTTAAAACATAAACTTTATCATGACCTAGATATTTTAATATCCACCATAATCTAGAAGGCCCTGCTAAATCACCTTCATCGTATGCTACAACTATAGAATTATTATCTATCCCTATACTTTTAAAGGTATTTACTAGGTCATCTACACTAGGAAGAGGATGTCTACCGCCATGGATTTTAACCTCACTAGATAACTGATTTTCTATGTCAACTCTTACTGCATTTTTTATATGGCTTTCATTATAGCTTTTTTTACCGTATTCTTTGTCCATTAAGTCGAATCTACAATCTACTATAACTAAATCCTTATTATCAATATTTTCTTTTAACCAATTAGGACTAACTAAATTTGTCATAAATATTCCTCCTAGTACTAAGATAAAATTATTAGGTAAGATACTACACCCATATTTATAAATATATACATATATACAATAAAATTCAATATATTACTAAATTTACTTAATATATTGAATATAATTACTTTTGGGTAAATATATAAAAATATTAAAAAAAAATTATATTTATGTTAGAATATGGATGAAACGTTAATTAGATATCAAAAAACAAAATAACTGACAATGAATCATTAGGAGGCAAACGTTATGAATATTTCTTCAAGAATAAAATCAGTACCAGCTTCTACTATAATGGAATTATTAACTTATTCAGCAGAAGCCAAGAAAAAAGGAAAAAAGGTTTATCATCTTAATATAGGCCAACCTGATATAATAACACCTAAAAGTTTCTTTGAAGCTATTTCAAGTAACAAAGAAGATGTATTAGAGTATGCTTTATCAGAAGGGTTAGATGAACTTAGAGAAGCTATAAAAAGATACTATAATGAATATAATATCGATTTTGAGAAGGAAGATATACTTATATTAAATGGTGGTAGTGAAGCATTATTTTTCTGCATGATAGCTTTATGTAATGAAGGAGACAATATATTAATACCAGAACCATTTTATTCAAACTACAATAGTTTTGCAAACTCAGTAGGTGTTGAAATCAAGCCAATAACTACACTTGCAGAAAATGGTTTCCACTTACCTAAAAAAGAAGAAATAGTAAAAAAGATAGACTCAAAAACTCGTGCTATATTATTCTCAAATCCAGGTAATCCAACAGGAGTAGTTTACTCTAAGGAAGAAATAAAAATGATTAGTGATATAGCTAAAGAACATGATTTATGGATAATAGCAGACGAAGTTTATAGAGAATTTGTATATGATGGAGAATATACTAGTTTAGGAAGTGTTAAAGAAGTAGAAGATAGAGTTATAATAGTTGATAGTGTATCTAAAAGATATAGTGCTTGTGGAGCTAGAATTGGATCATTAGCATCTAAAAATAAAGAATTTATGGCACAGATACTAAAATTATGTCAAGCTAGACTATCAGTACCGACTTTAGAGCAAATAGGAGCTGTAGAACTTTATAAAACTGATAAATCTTATTTACAAGATGTTAATAAAGAATATAAGGAAAGAAGAGACGTATTATATAATGAACTTGTAAAAGTACCTGGAGTTATATGTAAAAAACCAACTGGTGCATTTTATATAGTTGCTAAATTACCAGTTAAAAGTGCTGATGATTTTGTAAAATGGTTATTGAAAGATTTTGATATAGATGGAGAAACAGTTATGCCTTGTCCTGCTGAAGGATTTTATGCGACAGAAGGTCTTGGAAAAGATGAGATAAGACTTGCATACATATTAAATAAAGAAGATTTAGCTAAAGCATCTAAAATCTTAAAAGAAGGACTAGAAGCATATTTAGAACTTAATAAATAAATAAAAAGGGCTTATATAGATTAATATATAAGCCCTTTTTATTTAAAAGAAATTTACACACTTAAAGCTATATAAGTAGTTTGTATATATAAATAATAGTAACATTTTATTTTTAACTAATGATAAATAATATTAATTTAAAATTGATATCTAATGATATAATATAAAAGGAGAGTATCACAACACAAAAATCATATATGATCTAGGAGACATTTTATGAGGAGAAAAAGCGATATAAAAATAATAGATTTTATATTAATACAAGTAATATCATTTGTAATAATGCTAATCTTTAATTATAAATATATAGGTATTCTTATAAATCTATCTATATATGATGATAGAAATAAGGTATTTATTATCTGTACACAAGTAGTATCTATTATAATTTTATTATTATATTTAGGGATATCAATAAATGATATAAAAAAATCTTATATAGATTTTAAAGAAAAATTGGATATAAAAGAAATAATCGGGAGATATATAAATTCCATTATGTTAAGTTCAGGTACTACATTGTTATTAATATCTATAGCTATGTTAACTTATAAACCATATGAAAATATATTATTAACATCATCAAGTGATACAATATATACAGGTAATATTATCATAATGATAGTAAGTGTAGTAATAATAGGGCCAATATTAGAAGAAATAATATTTAGAAAAGTATTATTTATTAATATATCTAAAAAATATAATTATAAAATTGGTATATTAATATCATCTATTTTATTTGGAATAGGCCATAGTATATATACATCTATATTTGCAAGTTTGTTTGGAGTAGTACTTTGTATATTATATATAAAGTATAAAAATATATTAATTCCAATTTTTTTACATGTTATAAATAATTCAATGTCTATGGTTTTAAAGATACCACAAAAATATAATATAAATACAAGTATAAATATAAATGCATTAACAATACATATGTATTTGATTTTAGGATTGGTCATAATATCACTTTCTGTATACTATTATATACGATTTATAAACCTAAATAAAAAATATATTAAATAACAATAGTGTTAATATATATTAGTATTGAAAAATATATTTAAAAAAGACTATACAAAAAGTAGATTACCTAATGTAGGAAATGGGAATAAATAAAGTATATATTTTATAAGGAGTGATAAGTTTGATCAAAAAGGCAACTTTTGCAGGTGGGTGTTTTTGGTGTATGGTAAAACCTTTTGAAAAATATGATGGTGTACTTAAGGTTTTAGCAGGATATACTGGTGGATATACAGAAAATCCTACATATGAGGAAGTTTGTAGCGATAAAACAGGTCATATCGAGGCTATAGAAGTTACTTATGATGATGAAATAATAAGCTATGATGAACTTCTAGATATATACTGGAAACAAATAGATCCAACAGACAGTAAAGGTCAATTTAATGATAGAGGAGAAAAGTATAAAACTGTAATATTCTATCATGATAAAGAGCAAAAAGATATTGCTACTAAATCAAAGAAAAAACTAGAAGATAGTAAGATATTTAATTCTAAAATAGTTACAGAGATAAGAGAAGCTACTAAATTTTATGAGGCTGAAGACTATCATCAAGATTATTATAAGAAAAATCCGAATCATTACTATATGTATTATGTAGGATCAGGAAGATATAATTTTATAAAGGAAAATTGGGATAAAAATAATTTTAATAGAAAAGAATTAAAAAATAAATTAACTCCAATTCAATTTGAAGTAACACAAAATGATAAGACTGAACCTGCATTTAAAAATAAGTATTATGATAATAAAGAAGAAGGGATATACGTAGATATAGTAAGTGGAGAAGTTTTATTTTCATCAAAAGACAAATTTGATTCAGGGTGTGGATGGCCAAGTTTTACAAAGCCAGTAAATAATAACTCTATAATTGAAAAAAGTGACTTTTCTCATGGGATGTTTAGAACAGAAGTGAGAAGTAGCAAAGCTAATTCTCATTTGGGACATGTATTTGATGATGGTCCTAAAGAAAAAGGTGGTCTTAGATACTGTATAAATTCAGCTTCTTTAAACTTTATACCTAAAGAGAAAATGAAAGAAGAAGGATATGAAGATTATTTAAGTTTGTTTGAATAAGAGTTATAGTCAATATGGCTTTTAAATTACAACAAAATTAAATATTAATTAAACTTTTTATAAATAATAAATTTTACAAATACATAATAATATATTAAAAATACCCTAGTAAGCTAGGGTATTTTTACCATTTTTTAGACCAATCACAGTAATGATATTCATCTTTCCATATAAAATCAGTTGTTATTTTAAAATTACCATAATATTCAAATGAATTATAATAAATGTTAACAACACTAAATTTAGCAGATAAATCCTTATCAATTATTACATTATATCCATCTACTTTAAATATATTATCATTTTCTTTTGCCTCATCCAGAGCCAAGTCAAATATAGGTCCATGTCATGCGATTTCTTTTAAATAAAGTCTTATATTTTTATAATTAACATTATACTCTATAAATAAATTATCTAACGCATTTTTTGCTAAATCGGTTATATTTATAATCATAAGCCCTCCTAAAGTGAATTTATATGAATTATACCTATTAAAAGATACAATATATTAATTATTATATCTTAGTTAATATAATATTATTGTTTTTATCATTATATTTTATAGTATACTGACTTAATATTATAAGGATTTGATGTAAACCTACACTAGAAATTATACCCATAGAATTTAAGAATGAAACGTTTCCTATTTCAGATATTATTGGTGCAAAACCTATAAATCCTAAAAATGCCGAATCATCTATATTATTTTCTAGGGTATATTTGCATCTGTTTCGTTGTGCATGTGTTATATTAATATTGTTAAGCAACTTTAAAGAATTTACAATTTTAAAATTACTAACAACAATTTTATTTTCGTTCTCGTTAAGAGCTATATCTAGATCTTTTTTTGATAAAATAGTTTTCATAAAGCACAATCCTTTCTAAAAGTTTATAATTATTATATAATGTTGTATAAGTGATATACAATAAATTTACAAAATATATGGCAAGGAGTAAAGGGTATGATAAAATTAATCGGTTCAGATATGGATGGGACACTACTTGACTCAAATAAATGTGTAGATAAAGAATTTTATGAAGTTTTAGAAAAACTTAATTCTAATAACATACTATTTGCAGCAGTAAGTGGTAGGGAAATACAGTCTTTAACTAATATATTTAAGGAAGAAATAATAGATAATATAATACTTGCACCCAATAATGGAAATTTAGTTGTCTACAAGGGTGAAGTTTTATATGAAAATTATATAGATAAGAAGAAATTAAAAAGTATATCAAACATTATAAGAAAGTATGCTAATCATAATACTATATTTTGCGGTAAAGAAAAAACATATAGTGAAAGTTTAAAGGTTAAGATAGCTTGTAAAGCATGGAACACAGATGTTGAGGTTGTAGAAGATATAACTAAGATAAAAGATAGTATAATGAAGGTTAGTGTTTTTGCGGATGAAAATATAATAAAAGATGTATTAACAAATATTAAAGATTTTAAGAAAGATTTAAGTATATCTATGTCGGGACCTAATAGTTTAGATATATGTGAAGCTAATGGAAATAAAAAGCAAGCTATAAAAGTATTACAAGAAAAGTTTAATATATCATATGAAGAAACTATGGTATTTGGAGATCATATGAATGATTTAGAAATGATGGAATCGGCTTACTATAGTTTTGCAATGGGAAATGCAGAGGACAAAATAAAAGAAAAAGCAAGGTTTGTGACAAAAACTAATGATGAAAATGGAGTTATAGAAGCTATAAAAGAATTGGCTATAGGAAAAGAAGCTCTTGCTTAGTATTTAAACTGAAAAAGTCATTCTAAAAATATTTAGAATGACTTTTTTTATTGAAAATAGTAAATATATTTTAAGTTAATTAAAATCGAACTTACTTTTAATATGAAAAGTAAACGTTAGGATATATAACGAATTTTTATTGTTTTAGGTGACTAAAATATGGTATAATTAATCAAAACTAATACAAATTGGGGAGGAAATATGTTTACACTTACAGACATTGTTCAGCCGACAACAATAGAAGAAGCATATGCCATATTAACGAAAAGAAAAAATAATCAGATAATAGGTGGAAGTGCTTTTTTAAGGATGGGTAAAAAAAGAATAGGTACAGGGATAGAGTTATCTAATTTAAATCTAGATTATATAAAAGAAGATGAAGATTATATTGAAATAGGTGCTATGACAACATTTAGAGAATTAGAAACTAGTGATATAATAAAGAATAACTTTGGTTATGTTTTAAACCACAGTGTAAGAGATATAATAGGAGTTCAATTTAGAAGTGTTGTAACTGTAGGTGCTACAGTATTTTCTAAATATGGGTTTTCTGATTTAATAATAGCGTTACTTTGTTTAGATACTGAAATAGAGACTTTTGGTGAAGGAAGAATGACTCTAGATGAATTTTTAAATAAAGGTTATGAAAAAGATTTATTAACTAAGATATACATAAAAAAGAATAATAAAAAAGCATCATATAAAGCTTTAAGAAATGCTAAAAGTGACTATCCAATAGTAAATGTAGCAGTATCAAAATTAGATAATACATTTAAAATATGTATAGGAGCTAGACCTCAAGTTGCAAAAGAAGCAAAAAATGCAAGTGAGTTTTTATCTAATAATAATATAACTAATGAAAATATAGATAAGGCTGTTCAAATAGCAGTTGATGAATTATCCTTTGGATCTAATATGAAAGCATCTAAAGAATATAGATACGCTATGGCTAAGGTACTTATAAAAAGAGCTATAATGGAGGTTATATAATGTTAGTAGAACTTAAAGTAAATGGTAAAAAAAGAAAAGTTGACATAGAATGTGAAGAGTATTTAGTAGATACTTTAAGAAAATTAGGGAATTTAAGTGTAAAAAGAGGTTGTGATACAGGATGTTGTGGTTTATGTTCTATATGGATAGATAAAAAACCAGTGCTATCTTGTGCAACTTTAACAGTTAGAGCTATAAATAAGGAGATAACAACAATAGAAGGATTAGAAAAAGAAGCTAGTGAATTTGTTAAGATATTAGTTAGTGAAGGTTCTGAACAATGTGGATTCTGTTCACCAGGATTTATAATGACAGTAATAGCAATGAAAGAAGAATTAAACAATCCTACAGAAGAGGATATAATACACTACTTAACTGGAAATTTATGTAGATGTACAGGGTATATGGGACAGCTAAGAGCAGTCAAAACTTATCTGGGGGTAAATTAAATGAAGATAATAGGTAAAAGTATAGGCAAAATAGATGGCATGGCAATAGCAACAGGGAAACCAGTATATACTGATGATTTAGCATCAAAAGATGCTTTATTTGTAAAAATACTAAGAAGCCCGTATGCATATGCAAAAATAAAAAATATAGACACTAAAAGAGCTTTATTAGTAGATGGAGTAGAATGTGTACTTACATATAAGGATGTACCAGATACTAGGTTTACATTAGCAGGTCAATCTTACCCAGAGCCATCTCCATATGATAGATTAATACTTGAAGATACTGTTAGATATGTAGGAGATGAAGTTGCAATAGTTGCTGCTAAGGATGAAAAAACAGCAGTTAAAGCTATGAATATGATAAAAGTAGAATATGAAGTACTAGAACCAGTACTTGATTTTGAAAAGGCAACTGAAGCTAATACATTAGTTCATGATGAAGAGAGACACTGTAATTTTGATATAGGTATGATTAGAGAGAAAAATATAGTATCAACTCATAATTATACTAAAGGAGATGTAGAAAAAACTTTAAATGAATGTGACGTAGTTATAGAGGAAACATATTATACTCAATCACAACTTCATTCTATGATGGAAACATATAGATCTTATAATTACCTAGATCATATGGGAAGATTAGTAGTAGTAAGTTCTACACAAATACCATTTCATGTTAGACGTCATTTATCAAGAGCTTTAAACATACCATCTAGTAAGATAAGAGTTATAAAGCCTAGAATAGGTGGTGGTTTTGGAGGTAAACAAACCGCTTGTGTTGAAATATTTAGTGCAATAGTTACACTTAAAACTGGAAAGCCAGCCAAAGTACTTTATGACAGAAAAGAAACTCAAAATTGTTCAACTAGTAGACATGCTATGAAGTTAAATGTTAAAATAGGTGCAACTAAAGAGGGAATAATAAAAGTTATAGATATAGATGCATTATCTGATACTGGTGCTTATGGAGAACATGCATCAACTACATTTGGATTAGTTGGAGAAAAAACTATGCCAATGTATAATAAATTAGAAGCATCTAGATTTAAAGGACATGTAGTATATACTAATAAAATGCCAGCAGGAGCATTCAGAGGATATGGTGCTACTCAAGGATGTTTTGCAGTCGAGTCTGCTATAAATAAATTAGCAAAAGAGATAAATATGGACCCAACTGAACTTAGACTTAAAAATATAGTAAATGAAGGAGAAACTTCATTTGCATATGATAAAACTTTAAATTCAGTAGATTTAAAAGCATGTATAGAAAAAGGGAAAAATCTTATAAAATGGAATGAAAAATACCCATCTAAAGACTTAGGAAATGGAAAAGTTAGAAGTGTTGGTATGGCACTTACTATGCAAGGTTCTGGAATTGCAGGGATAGATACAGCAAGTGCTGAAATAAGATTAAACGATGACGGAAATTATACATTACTAGTAGGTTCAACAGATATGGGTACGGGAAGTGACACTATACTTTCTCAAATGGCTTGTGAAATACTTGAAACTACTATGGATAAAATAACTGTAATAGCAGCAGATACAGATGTAGTTCCATATGATCCAGGTTCATATGCATCGTCTACAACATATGTAACAGGTATGGCAGTAGTAAAAGCCGCTAATGAGCTTAGAAATAAAATAATGAGTTTAGGGGCAACTAGACTTGGTATAGATAAAGAAGATGTAGAATTTGATGGTGAAAAAGTATTTACAGAAAGTAAGTCTATATCAGTATTTGATATAGCTGTTGACTGTACAGTAGGGCCTGAAAAAAATCAATTAGTTGGATATGCATCTCATGGTAGCCCTGTTTCTCCTCCTCCGTTTATAGCAGGATTTGTAGAAATTGAAATAGATAAAGAAACGGGTAAAGTTGATATAATAGATTATGTAGCAGTAGTAGACTGTGGAACAGTCATAAACAAAAATCTTGCTAAAGTTCAAGTTGAAGGTGGAATAGTACAAGGGATAGGACTTGGATTATTTGAAGAAATAAGATATACAGATAAAGGTAAAATGGATACTAATACATTTATGCAATATAAAATACCAGCTAGATGTGATGTAGGTAATATAATAGTTGATTTTGTAGAAACTCATGAACCAACAGGTCCATTTGGAGCTAAGTCTGTTGGAGAGGTTGTTGTAAATACTCCAGCACCTGCTATACAAGATGCTATATACAACGGCGTAGGTGTTAGAATAAATGATTTACCAATGACTCCAGAAAAAATATTTATGGCTATGAACAAATAATTATAAAAAGGTATAGGATACAACTTGTATCCTATACCTTTTATAATATTTAGAAGTTATTTACTTAAATAAAAATGAAAAATATGTAATTTACAAAATGTTATTAATAAATAATAAGTGCCTAAAATTATATTATTTTGTAAAGTAAGCAATACCTATACTTCCAGGTCCAACATGAACACCTACAATAGGTCCTATAGATTGTATTTTGACAGGAATATTTAACTTAGCTTCTAAAGTTTTAGCAAGCTTTAGACCATCACCTTCACAATTTATATGGTGGACTATAACATCTCCAAGCCCATTTTTTTCGATATCCTCAAATACAGTATCAGCAATAGTATTAATTGCTTTTTTTCTAGTTCTAACTTTGGTATATACTCCAGTTATACCATCTCTAACAGTAAGAATTGGCTTTATTTGAAGTAAAGTACCTAAAAGAGCAGAAGCTGAACCTATTCTACCGCCTTTTTTTAAATAATCTAGCGTTTCTGGTGTAAATAAGAAATTGCTTTTATCAAGTGTATGATTTACTATATCAACTATTTCATCTTTGGATTTTCCTTCTAAAGATGCTTTAGCACCTTCAATAGCTGCAAACCCCATTTGCATACAAGTAGTCTTAGAGTCTATTATTGTAATATCAGCATCTGGATAATTTTCAATTGTCATATTCTTTATTAAGTTAGCATTTGAAAAAGTTCCACTTAGTTTAGAAGATAAGAATATTCCTACTATAGAATCTCCATTTTTTACTATTTTTTCAAATGTATCTAACATTTCTTCTGGAAATGGTTGAGATGATTTAGGGATTTCCTCACATTTTTCCATATCATCGTAAAATACTTTGTTATCTACATCTAGCTCACGTATACTGTTATTATCCATAACTACATTTAATGAGACGATAGATATGTCATATTTTTGTATGTACTCCTTAGGGATATAAGAAGTACTATCGGTAACTATTTTTACAGCCATATATGTATATCTCTCCTTTTTTATATGAACAATATTATAATAAATATATTATAACTTGGTAATAGAATATTAAATAATTACTCTATAATAGAATTATATACTAAATTGGCAACTAAGTAAAATATATAGTTTTTGGGTTTAATCTATAAAATAATATTAATTTGATTTCGAATATAATTTGAAGTATAATCAATAAAGTAAAGGAATAAGTACGAGTATTAGGAGTTGGTATTATGTCTAAAATTTATGAAAAAATGTATGAGGTAACATATAGAGATACGAATATAAGAGGTGAATGTAATTTTTCGTCATATATGGATTTTATGTCAGATGCAGCATTTAGTCAAGATATTAGCTTAGGAGCGTCAATTTCTGATTTTAAAGAAAGTGATTATGCTTGGGTTATATTTAATTATGATATAAAAGTACATAGTAAAGCTAATTATAAGGAAAAGCTTAAAGTTGTAACATATGTAAAAGCATTTAGAAAATTTTATGCATTAAGAAGTTTTAAAATATATAATGAAAAAGAAGAACTAATATTAAGTGGAGAAACCTTAGCATTTTATATAGATATAAAAAAAGGTAAACCTTGTAGTATACCAAGTAGTTATTATGACAGATATGAAGTAAAAGATGATAGAAGTATTAAAATAAATAAGTTAAAAATGAAAAGACCATCTAGAATAGATATATCTAAAAATTTTGATATAAGATACTCTGATATAGATATAAATATACATGTGGGTAATTCTCATTATGTAATGTGGATAATAGACTCAATGCCTTTAGAAATAGTTAAAAATTATAGAGTAAGTGAACTTTTAGTAGCTTATGAAAAACAGCTTAAATACAATAATGAGATAGTGGTAGAAAGTCAGATAGAATACAAAGATGATTATATAATAGCAATACATCAAATAGTTGATGAAAATAAAAATGAAATATCACTTCTTGAAAGTAAATGGGAAAAAATAGTCTAAGTTTGTATAAACTTAGACTATTTTTTATGTATATGAAATTATAAGCCTTTAGTAATTGCTAGTATTTTATTTAAATATATGAAAATAATAGATATATAAATATTGATTATAATAGCTATCTACATAAAAACTATAATTTTAAAAAAATAGTAAATAAGAGGTGAATTTATGATAAGAGATAGAAGGGTTAATGAACCTATAGTTGCAATAACTAAGGCAATGACAGAATCTAAATCATTAGAAAAAGCTTTAGATTTATTGCCAATAGATAAAATTATAAAAAAAGGAGATGTAGTAGTTATAAATCCCAACTGGGTAAAAGATAGCAAACCAAAAGATGCAGGCGTTGTAGGCCCTAAAACTTTAAAAAAACTTATACAGTATATAAAAGAAAAAGAGCCTAGTAAAATATATATAGCAACAGGATCTGGAAGTAAAAAGACTACAGAGATTATGAAAAATGTAGGGTATGACAAAATAATAGAAGAAGAAAAAGTAGGCTTTATTGATATGAATTATGGTCCATATATAGATTTAAAATTAAAGCATGACATAATAAAGTCAACTCCTATAAATGAAATAGTAAATAAAGCAGATGTAATAATATCATTTACTCAGTTAAAGCATCATGAAGAAGCAACAGTAACAAGTGCTATAAAAAATATAGCAATGGGATGGCCACCAGCAGAAATCCATGGATATCCAAAAAAAAATACAGGAATTCATAAGGATTTGCATGGATTCATAAGAGCTATGGCAAATGAAATACCTATAGACTTAAGTATAATAAGCTGTGATAAAGCTATGGTAGGGACAGGACCTCATAATGGAATGGCAGTGGATACACCAGGACTTATTATAGCATCTACAGACCCATTAGCAGCAGATTGTATAGGTGCGAGGCTTCTAGGTTTTTTACCACAAGCAGTATGTTATCTTTATGGATTAGATAAAGATAGTATAGGAGAATCTGACCCTAAGAATATGGAAATAAAAGGACTAAGTTTAGAAGAAGCAGAAAAGATATTTAGCAAGTGTGCATATGGAGATAGTGAAGTAAGGGTTGATAAAGAAAAGTTAAAAGATATACATGGTAGATAGGTATATAAATTGGTAATGTTTTATAAGAATTTTAAATTATAGAAGTGAAATAATATATATAGAAATAAAACCAAAGGATGTGGCAACATGACTAACCAAAAAAAACATAGTACTAGAAGAATGCAAGATTATGAAAAGGAAAAATTAGAAATAGCACATGAATTAGGTATAAATGGAGCTAATGAAACCGAAGTAAATGCTAAGATGGCATCAGAAAATGAAGCTATTTATAGTAGCAAAACTAGAATTAAAAAGAGTAATTTAAATAATGAACAAAAAACAGCAAGAGAAAAAAATTACTACAGAGAGTAATTTATAAAAAGGGCTATAATATATATACTATAGCCTTTTTATTTTTTGTTATTGTATTTTTTTATGTATTTTTTCTTAATTTTTTTTATTCTCTTTCTTGGGGTGCTTCTTAAAAATATCTCATTAATTTCATACCCTTCTACTTTATCATTTAATTCTTCAAATTCTTTATTGGTTTCTTTACATATTATTCTACTTTCAGAAAGTAAAGATAATTGTTCTCCTAAAACTATAAAAAATGTACCAAGAAGTGCTAATTCTTCATCGTTTTCTATTTCTTGACCTATGATTGCTGCCAATATAGTAACTAGTATAAGATTTTGATTAGAAAATGAATTACAATTATTTATTAATAAGTTACGGTTATTAAAACCTTTATTTCTAGGCATAAAACCTCCAATTATAAATATTAATATTTATAATATGTATCTTCATGAAAATTGTTACACCAAATTTATGTACAAATAAATATTTATAAAACATAAATTATATATAGAAAAAATCAATATATGTAGTAATTAGTATAAAAAATTACAATATATATATTTATAAGAATTTTATATAGTTTATGCTAAAATATTTAAGAATGATTTTAAAAGTTTAAATATTATTATGTATTTTATTATAAATGTCATAATCTGATAAAAAACATATAAATAGGACATAGTAGGTGATTAAAATAGATAAAAAACTAAAAAATATGGTAGTAAAAATAGGTGTATCATTATTAGTAATAGGTATATATTTATTTATACCACAGATAAATAAAGGCATAAATCAGATGATATTTTATTTAAGTATGCTAAACATAGATGCTATAAAAGAATATATACTATCTTTTGGTATATTAGCACCTATAATATCCTTTTTACTTATGATACTTCAATCAGTGGCAGCACCACTTCCTGCATTTTTAATAACTTTTGCCAATGCGGCTTTATTTGGGTGGGTAAAAGGAGCAATACTTTCATGGACTAGTTCAATGGCAGGAGCAGCATTATGCTTTTATATAGCAAGATTTTTAGGGAGAGACGTAGTTATAAAGTTTACAAGTAAATATGCATTAGATAACATAGATAACTTTTTTGATAAATATGGAAAACATACAATATTAATAGTTAGATTACTTCCATTTATATCTTTTGATCTTGTTAGCTATGCAGCAGGTCTTACTTCAATGAAGTTTAGTTCATTTTTTATAGCAACAGGCATAGGACAGCTTCCTGCAACTATAATATATTCTTATGTTGGTGATATGTTAACAGGTTCCTTAAAATTTGTAGTAAAAGGTATTATGATATTGTTTGCATTAAGTATACTTGGATATATGTTAAAAAAGATTTACAATGAAAAAAATAGCAATTTAGATAAATCTTTAAAAGAAAAATAATGTGGATTGGTTTAACCAATCCATATTGTTTTTGTAAATTATAAAAAAATTATTTTAAAATAAGTTTAAGGAAGGTGATAAAATGAGTAAACTACCATATAAAATACATCAAATTAGCAGCAATAATAAATTATTTAGAAAAACTTTTATAGATGAATATAGTGATGTATTATTTATGCCAGGGTGTAGTTTGAGTGGGTATGATGAAAAGACTATAGTAAATATATATAATTATTTAAGGGGTCATATAAAAAATATAGGAATAACTTTTTCTTGTTGTTATAAACCAAGTAAAATGATAAAAGACTATAAATCATTTGAAAAATACTATAAAAATTTAGATGAAACTCTAAATACTAACAATGTTAAAAAGGTTATAACGTCATGTCCTAATTGTTATAAAAGTTTAAGTGAAAATAGTAAAAATATAGAAGTATATTTTTTATTAGATGTCATAAGAGAATTTGGATTAGATAATAGGTTAATTGGATATTATAGTGATCTAAATATAGAATTTGCAATACATGATTCCTGCGCAATAAGAGGTGTTGAATCTATATATACAAGTGCTAGAGATATACTTAAAAACCTAGGAATTAAGTATAGTGAATTTGAAAAAAATAGAAGTAGTTCTATGTGTTGTGGAGCTATATTTACAGATAACGAAAATAAGAAAAAACAACTTGAAAAAAGATGTTCTCAAACAAAAAGTGATTATACTATATGTTACTGTGAAACATGTGTTAAGTTTATGATAAATGGAGGAAAAAATTCAATTCATATACTAGATTTAATATTTAATGAAAAATATTTAAGCAAAGATAAGTTTACACAACATAATAAGTCTAGTATAAATTCATGGATAAATAGATATAAACTAAATAATAGGAGAAAATATGAATAATAAGTTAAAAAAAATACTAATCATAATACTAATATTAGCTTTTGTAGTAATTACAAATAAATATATAGGTAATAATGTTGATATATATACAATAAAAGAGTATGTAAAAACATTTGGTGTATTAGCTCCACTTATATATATAGTGATGTTTTCATTAGTACCTCTAACATTTTTTCCAGATTCAGTACTTGCAATATCAGCAGGCCTAATATTTGGATTTAGTAAGGGATATATATATACAACAATAGGAGCTTTAATAGGTGCAAGTATAGCATTTTTTATAGCTAGGTATTTAGGCAAAGAAATAATTAAAAAAAGATCAAGTGATAAATTAGAAAAAATAGAAAGATTAATAGAAAAAAATGGATTTTATATAATATTTCTATTAAGGCTAATACCACTATTTCCATTTGATGTAATAAGCTATGGAGCAGGTATTACAAATGTAAAATATAAGGATTTTATACTAGCTACACTATTTGGGACTATTCCTGGTATAGCAGTATTTACAAATATAGGAGCTACTTCTTTAAATATAAAAAGTACTAGCTTTTATATTTCAATAGCTCTTTTAGTATTATTATTTACTATATCAATATTTTTAAAAAATAGATTTCTAAAAGATAAATTAGAAGAGAAACATTAAAAAAATAGAAAGGAAATAATATGTTAGATACACATGCTAGAAAATATGTAAGTCCATTTATAGAATTTGGAGCAAATATATTTATAAAAAGAAAAATTAGCGCAAATACTGTAACTGTACTAGCTCTTATACTTGGAGTATTATCAGCAATTTTATTATATTTAGATAAAAATATATTTGCTGTAATAGTACTTTGGATATCTGGATACTTAGATGCAGTAGATGGAAGTATAGCTAGAAAAACAAACTCATCATCTAGTTTTGGAACAGTGCTAGATGTTACATTTGATAGGATAGTAGAAATAGGTATAATATTTGTAAGTGCACTCAAATTTGAAGAGGTAAGATTAAATATTATTGTATTATTAGCTTGTATATTAATATCAATGGTCATATTTTTAACAGTTGGTGCAGTTAGTGAAAAAAGTGGCATAAAATCATTTTATTATCAAGCAGGAGTAGCTGAAAGAAGTGAAGGATTTATAATGTTATCTCTTATGATGGTTTTTGAAAGCTATTTAGGTATAGTAGTTAATATATTTTCATTTATAGTTATAATAACAGCACTTCAAAGAATGATTGAGGCTAAAAATATATTAAAGTAATATTAAAATATTTGAAATAAAAAAATATATATTATATAATATCGTAAGTAAACTTAAAAAGACAGTTCGAAAGCCTCCTGTCTATAAAAAAAACTACGGTTAAAAATAGGCATTTAATTAACTGCCATTAAAACCGTAGAATTTCTACGGTTTTTATTTTTTCCAAGTAGATTAGGCTATAAATAATAAGCACTTAGGAGAAAAAAGATGAGAAATAATACTAAAAAAATAGTTAAAATTGGAATGATAGCGGGTGTATATGCAGCAGTTACTCTAATTTTTGGTTTTATAAGTTATGGAACAATACAATTTAGAATATCTGAGGTTATGACACTACTTCCACTTATAAGTAAGGAATACATATTAGCTTTGACAATAGGATGTTTTTTAGCTAATGTAATAGGTCCTTATGGTGTTCCTGATATTATATTTGGAACTTTGGCAACATTTATAAGTGTATACCTAGTTTACTTAACAGGCAAAACAATGAAAGGAAAAAAAGGTTGTGTATTAATCGCATCATTGTGGCCAACAATAGTAAATGCTATAATAATAGGTATTATGTTAAATAAGTTATTTGGGGTACCTCTTATACTTTCAATGCTACAAGTAGGTTTTGGACAATTTGTAGTAATAACTATAATCGGTGTTCCACTATTTAAGATATTAGAAGATAAATATCTTAAACTATTAAAGTAATATGATTAAGGAGATATTATGAATATAGAGGAAAAATTAGAAAAAGCTAAAATAATAGGTATAGGAAATGATGGAATAAATACATTAAAATCTATAAAATCTAAAGTAGAAAGTAATATGGATATAGAAGAAATATCTATAAATCAAGATGTAGATAAAGATTATGTTAGAGAGTTACTAGATGGAGTAGATTTACTATTTCTAACTTATAATAGTGAAGATAAAAAAGCATTACAGATAGTCAATGCAATAGGATATATGGCAGATGAAAGAAGAATATTAAGTATAGGAATAGATTCTTCTAATAAAGAAAATAAAGACGAAGTAAATATAAATAGAGAATTTAAAGTAGATGAAGCTTCAATGGATAAGTTTATAGATTTAGTAAATATGTTAGTTGAATCTATATCATATCAATGCATGATAAACATAGACTTAACAGATTTAAAAGAAACTTTATGTACCGATGGTGGAATAAAATATTCTTATAAAGAGTTTGGTAAAGATATATCTAAAGAAGACATGGTAAGGGATTTACTAGAAAATGTAAGTAAATCACATAATGAACTTTTAAATAAAAAGCAAATAATATTTATTGAGATGGGATCTAATTATTGCAAAGAAGATGAAATGATATTTGTTGTAAATGATATATTAACTATTATAGAAGAAAAAGGCGAAAATTCTTATGATAGCATTTTCTCATTGTATGTAAAAGAACAAACAAAAGATAAAATAAAAATAGGATTAGTATGTAATTAATCTGTATAAATCTATAGAATAATGTTATAATTATTCTATGGATTTTTTATTTTACATTAAAATTTTATAAACAACTATATAAAATTGGGGTAGATATGAATTTAAAAGAAGCATTAAACTTAAGAGAAAAAGAGATTATAACAGTAATAGGAGCTGGAGGAAAAACTTCACTTATAAATAAGTTGGCATATAGCATTAATAGTAAAAAAGTACTTATAAGCACAACTACAAAAATATATGTACCATCAAAAGAAGTATATGATAATATGTATCTATTAGATAGTACAAAATATAAAAAATGTGAAAAAGAAAGAGTAGTTGTTGTTGGAAAGTATATAAACTTAGATAATAAGATAATAGGATTAGATTTTTACGATTTAGATAAAATTGAAGATGATTTTGATGTACTTTTAATAGAAGGTGATGGTTCTAAGAGAAAAAAGCTTAAAGGATGGAATATAAATGAGCCAGTAGTATATCCTAAAAGCACGAAAGTTATAGGTGTATTAGATATAACCTCTTATGATATGTGTATAAACGATAAAAATATACATAGACTTAAAGAATTTGAAAAATTAACAAATACCAAAAGTAAAGTATCTATAGAAAATATGGTTGATATAGTACTAAATGAAAATGGTATGTTTAAAAATACCAATTGTGAAAAAATATTATTAATTAATAAAGTAGAAACAAAAAATCAGTTATATATAGCAAAAAATCTTATTAACAGTATTAATAAACATGAACATAATATAAAAATAATATATGGGAGTATATTAAATGATTTATTTTATTGTGTATAGAGTATAAGATTTATTTTAATATAACAAATAATTAGTGTTTTATATTTTTATAAAATAAATTTTTTAATAAATAAATAAGGGTATAAAAAATGATAACAGCGATTATAATGGCATCAGGGCTATCAAAAAGAATGGGAGAAAATAAGCTCTTACTAAAGTACAAAGATAAAACTATAATAGAATATGTACTTGATGAAGTATCAAAAGTTGATTTTAAAGAAGTCATAGTTGTTAGTTCATACAATGAAATAAAGGAGATTTCAAAAAAATATAATTTTAAATATATAGAAAATAAAAAAAATTATATAGGCCAAAGTGAATCTATAAAGTTAGGTATAAATAACAGTAAAGAATCTTTGGGATATATGTTTTTTGTAGGTGACCAACCTTTAATTGATAGTAATTATATAAATAAAATGATAGAAGTATTTAATGAAAATAAAGATTTTATAATAATTCCAAGATATAAAGACAAAAAAGGAAATCCTGTAATATTCCCAAAGTCTAAAAGAGGGGAATTATTAAGATTAAAAGAAGATGAAAAAGGTAAAAAAGTTATAACTAACTCATGCAATATAAAATATGTAGACGTCAGTGAATATATGTTATTTGATATTGACACAAAAAAAGACTACATACAACTAGGGGGAATATATGAAAAAGATTAAGACAGTAGATGCTATAGGACACATACTTTGTCATGATATAACAAAGATAATTCCAGGTGAATTTAAAGGAGTTGCCTTTAAAAAAGGCCATATAGTAAAAAAAGAAGATATAGATGTTTTATTATCAATAGGTAAAGATCATCTATATGTTTGGGAAAAAAATGAAAATATGGTTCATGAAAATGGTGGTGCTATATTCTTAAAAGATTTAACAGCAGGAGAAAATTTAGAGTTTAGTGATATAAAAGAAGGAAAAATAGATTTTATATCAAATAAATATGGACTTCTAAAAATAGATGTAGATACATTACTAGAACTTAATATGATAGATGATATAATGTTATCTACTCTACACAATAATTTTATAGTAAATAAAGGAACTAAAGTAGCAGGAACAAGAGTGATCCCTTTACTAATAGATAAAAATAAGCTAATTGAAGCAAAAAATATAGTAGGTAATAAAAAAATAGTAAACGTAGTAGAGTTTAGACCTAAGAAGGTTGGTATAGTTACAACTGGAAATGAAGTATTTTATAAAAGAATAGTAGATAAATTTGGACCTGCTATAAAAGAAAAAGTTGAAAAGTTTGGGTGTGAAGTTATAGGGCAAGCTATATGCAAAGATGATATTACTATGATAAAAAATGCTATAGAAAATTTCATAAATCAAGGTGCAGAACTTATATGTTGCACAGGTGGTATGAGTGTAGATCCAGATGATGTAACACCTACTGCTATAAAAGAAAGTGGTGCAAATATAATAACTTATGGTTCACCAATACTTCCTGGAGCAATGTTTTTATTAGCATATAAAGGTGATATACCTATAATGGGGATACCAGGATGTGCAATGTATAATAAAACAACTGTATTTGATGTTATTTTACCAAGGGTATTAATAGATGAAAAATTAACTAAAAAAGATATAGCAATGTATGGGCATGGTGGGCTTTGTATGAATTGCGATATTTGCACATATCCAGCCTGCAATTTTGCTAAGGTGTAGTACTCATCAGTTGACTAAATTAAATATTTATTATATTATAAAAATGTTATGTAATTTACGAAAATTAAAGAAAGAAAGGAATATACATTAATGTTACAAGTTACAAATGTTGGACTTAGATTTGGTGATAAAGAGTTATTCAAAGATGTTAACTTAAAATTCACTAAAGGAAATTGTTACGGGATAATAGGAGCTAATGGTGCAGGGAAATCAACTTTCCTTAAGATATTAGCTGGTGATATAGAACCAAATACAGGAAGTGTTTCAATAACTGAAAAAGAAAGAATGTCAGTACTTAGACAGGACCACTTCAAATATGAAGAAGATACAGTTTTAGATGTAGTTATAATGGGACACGAAAGACTATACTCTATAATGAAAGAAAAAGATGCATTATACATGAAGCCTGATTTCACTGAAGAAGATGGTATAAAAGCTGCTGAACTTGAAGGTGAATTTGCTGAACTTGATGGATGGGACGCAGAGACTAATGCAGAGAGACTTTTAATGGGTCTTGGTATACCTAAAGAAGTACATTATAAGCAAATGAAAGAATTAACAGGTGGAGAAAAGGTTAAAGTATTACTTGCTCAAGCATTATTTGGTAAGCCTGAGATACTAATAATGGACGAACCTACAAACCACTTAGACTTCCAATCTATAAACTGGTTAAATGAGTTTATAATGGGACTTGAAGATTCTATCGTTATAGTTGTATCACATGATAGACACTTCTTAAATCAAATATGTACAAATATAGTTGACGTTGATTTTGGTAAGATACAAATGTACGTTGGTAACTACGATTTCTGGTATGAGTCAAGCCAATTAGCATTGCAACTTGCTAAGGATCAAAATAAAAAGGCTGAAGAAAAGATAGCTCAACTTAAAGAGTTCATTGCAAGATTCAGTTCAAATGCTTCTAAAGCAAAGCAAGCAACATCTAGAAAGAAACAATTAGAAAAAATACAAGTTGAAGAAATACAACCATCAAGAAGAAGATATCCATATGTAGGATTTACTCCTGAGAGAGAAATAGGAAATGAGGTTTTAGAAGTTGAAGGATTAACTAAAACTGTAGATGGTGTTAAGGTGCTTGATAATGTATCATTTAGACTTGATAAAGATGATAAAGTAGCATTTATGGGTGATGAAATAGCTATAACTACATTATTCAATATAATAATGGGCGAAGATACTGCTGATAGTGGAACATTTAAGTGGGGAGTTACAACTTCTCAAAGTTACTTACCTAAAAACCACAATCAATACTTTGATGGTGTAGAATACTCATTAGTTGATTGGTTAAGACAATATTCTGAAGAAAAGAGTGAAAGTTTTATAAGAGGATTCTTAGGTAGAATGTTATTTAGTGGAGAAGAAGCTCTAAAACAAGCTCAAGTTTTATCAGGAGGAGAAAAAGTTAGATGTATGTTATCAAAACTTATGTTAAGTAATGCTAACGTATTAGTTTTAGATGACCCAACTAACCACTTAGACCTAGAATCTATAACTTCTGTAAACAAAGGTTTAGAAAAGTTCCCAGGAGTATTAATATTTAACTCTCATGACCACGAGATGATACAAACTCTAGCAAATAGAATAATAGAAATAACTCCAGGTGGTGTTATGGATAGAAAAACTACGCTAGATGAATACTTAGAAAATAAAGACATACAAGCTCAATTAAAGACTATGTATGGTAAATAATAAATACCCTCTAAGCACAGAGTATTTTATACTTTGTGCAAGGAGGTATTTTTAATATCCAAAAAGGAGAAATATATGAAAAAAGTAGATATAACTAATAAAGCCATAATGCTTTTAACTGCACTAAGTGTTATATATGCTATATTAGAAGGAAACATACTGTTTTTATCACCGATAGTCACAATAGCTATTCCATATAGACTAACTAGATATAAAGAAGATTTTAATTATGGCAAAAATAAAAATAAGTTAACTATGCTATTTTTATTTAATATAGCATCTTTTGTTTTAGTAGCGATAATTAGTGATAACATGACTCAAGAATTGCTAGATAATGTAATAAATATATTTGTTGCATTTATGTACTTTAAGATAATGTTTATATTAGAGAGAAAAAGTGAACAAAGCAATAATCCTAGGGCTGTATATGAGAAATTACAAAAGACTGTATATGTACTTGAAGCTATGAGCACTAAAATGGAAGATGAAATAAGAAATGCAAAAAATGAAAAAACTAAAAAGAATATACAACTTAAAAAAGAAAAAATAGAAATACAATTAGTAGCATATAAAAGTCAATTGGAAATATTAAAAATGAAAATAGATTCAGAAAAAAATAATTAAAAGTAGACTAAAATTAGTCTACTTTTAATTATTTAACACTATTTCTTATTAAAGCATCTATTACTTTATCTAAATTTAAATTATCAGTATCTATATCATCAATTTCAACGATATAGTCTTCAAGTTCTACCTCAACATAAGAACTATGATTACCATCATCTTTTATATAATCAACAACTTTATAATCTTGTATCTCATCTTTGAAATATTCTTTTAATTCTTCATATTCATCGTTACTTATTTTTGATTTATTGCACTTGCAGTTTGGACAAGACATTGTATACCTCCTCATTTTATGTAAATTAACTTTTATATTATAACCTTTATTATAAACTAAAAGTCAAAAATATAAAATAATATTGTATGTATAAGTTAAATTGATTAAATTTGCCATAAAAATTTGATAAAAAATAAACTTTTAATAAAAGTATTGACTTGATACAGTATATTGTATACAATATCCTAAGTAGAAAACATAAGGGGGAGTTAAAAATGGCAATGATAAACAAATTAGCAAAAACATTAAAAGGAATAAGCAACTACTTATTAGTAAGTGAAAGAATAAATAGTCAAAAATGCTTAGCTAAAGATTTAGATACAACAAAAACTATAATAGATAACAAGTAGAAATTAATATATAAATGTAAATGTTTAAAGTACTACCATATGGTAGTACTTTTTTATTAAGAAATATAAATGCAAATTATTGCAAAGAAAAAATAAATATTTACATAAAAATAAATTTAATATATTATAGAATAATAAAAAATATTCTTTAAATTTATAATTTTAAGTTTAAAAAACACAGACAATAATTACATAGGGGATGATTTGTATGCAAAATACTACAACTAAAAGGAAAGTCAGGGCGGTAAATCTAGAGACATTTGTATTTTTAGCTATCTTATTAGGTGGATTTACCTATGTAGCAAGCATTATGGGAGCAGGTATAATGTTTAAAGTTATAATGAACACCGCTCACGATTTACTATTAAATACCGTATTTTTAATAATGGCAATGGCTGTTTTAGCAGGAGCACTAAGTGCATTATTATCAGAATTTGGAGTAATATCACTACTTAATAAGATATTTGCTATTTTTATGAAGCCTTTATATGGACTTCCAGGAGCTAGTATAGCGGGAGCCGTAACTACTTATTTATCTGATAATCCAGCAATCATATCATTTAGCAAGGATAAATCTTTTACTAGATATTTTAAAAAGTACCAAATACCAGCTCTTTGTAATCTGGGTACATCTTTTGGAATGGGTCTTATAGTTACAACATTTATGATATCTCAGGGTGAGAAATATGTACTTCCGGCTTTAGTAGGAAATATAGGTGCCATAATTGGTAGTATAATTAGTGTTAGAATAATGCTACACTTTACAAAAAAATACTATAAAGATGATTTAGATAATACTAGCTTAGAAATAGAAAATTCTAAGATAGAAGAGTATAGAGAAATAAGAGATGGAAATATATTCCAAAGAGTTCTAGATGCAATACTTGAAGGTGGAAAATCAGGCGTAGAACTAGGATTAGCTATAATACCAGGTGTTTTAATAGTATGTACATTAGTAATGTTACTTACATTTGGTCCAAGTATAGATCCAAATACAGGAAAAGAAGTATATACAGGAGCAGCATATGAAGGTATAGCTCTTTTACCTGTAATAGGAAAAAAGCTAAACTTTATATTAGAACCATTATTCGGATTTACATCAGCACAAGCTATAGCGTTTCCTATAACATCATTAGGCGCAGTTGGTGCAGCTATGAGTTTAGTACCACAGTTTATTGCAGATAATGTTATAACTCCTAATGATATAGCTGTATTTACAGCCATGGGAATGTGCTGGAGTGGATATTTAAGTACTCATGTAGGTATGATGGATGCATTAAATGCAAGAGGATTAACTAGCAAAGCAATAATTTCACATACGATAGGCGGAATATGTGCAGGTGTTTCTTCACATTTTATATTTATGCTAATTTCGTAAAATTTATAGAAAATAGACTTGGATAATAGCCAAGTCTATTTTTATTTGTATTAATATATTAAAAATTATATTGATTAGTAATCTTATACTATAAAAATTTTATATTTTAGATTACTTCTTTCTAGGATTTATAGGTCTAGATGTATTTTGGCTAACAGAACCAGTTTTGCTAGGTCTTAATCTTGGTGATATATTAAGTTCTTCAGCTATTTCTAGACTTGAACTTGCAACATTTTTGCTTTGTTGAGGGTCTTTACAAGCTTTTTTTCTAGTCATATAGTCCTCCTTAAATAATTTATTAAACAATAATAATTTAACCTAAAAATATAATTACTATTCTAATCAATAAAATGTAGCTTTAAAAATTAAAGTGAATTATTAAAGTAAAAAAAGAGAAATATATATAAAGAATTATTTTTAGCCAAAGGAGGAATTAATTTGGAGATATTAATAAGTCTTATAGGAGGACTAGGACTTTTTTTATATGGTATGACATTAATGGGCAATGGACTTCAAAAAGCAGCTGGAGAAAAACTAAAGAAAATAGTAGGGCTTTTGACAAGCAATGTGTTACTTGGAGTATTAGTTGGAGCAGGAGTAACTGCTATAATACAAAGTTCTAGCGCTACTACTGTCATGGTAGTTGGATTTGTAAATGCAGGTATTATGACTTTATCTCAAGCTATAGGAGTTATAATGGGAGCGAACATAGGTACAACTATAACTGCTCAATTAGTAAGTTTTAATTTGGAAGGGCTTGCTCCTATAACTTTAGGTATAGGTATAGCACTTTATCTATTTTCATCAAAAAGTAAAACTAAAAATATAGCAGAAATATTGCTTGGATTTGGTATATTATTTACGGGCATGGAGTTTATGAAAGAGGCTGTAAGTCCTCTTGCTGAGTATAAAGGATTTACAGATGCACTTGTCAATTTTGGCCACAGACCATTACTTGGTGTACTGTTAGGGCTTATAATAACAGGAGTAGTACAAAGTTCAAGTGCATCAATGGGTATGCTTATAGCATTAGCATCACAAGGAATTATACCACTTCAATCTGCACTTCCTATACTCTATGGAGATAATATAGGTACTTGTGTTACATCTTTATTGTCTAGTATAGGTGCTAATAAAAATGCAAAAAGAGCAGCAATTATGCACTTATTATTTAATATTTTAGGTACGTTAATGTTTTTATTAATATTAAACAAACCAATAGTTACAGTAGTAACAAAAATTAATCCAACAGATGTAGCAAGACAAATAGCAAATGCACATACATTATTTAATATAGTAACAGTTATAATACTTTTACCATTTTCTAAGTATATTGTAAAATTAGCTATGAAGATAGTTCCTCAAACTGAAGAAGAAAAGGAGATTAAAACTTATTTAGATGAGCGAATGTTAGAAACACCATCAATAGCATTTGCAAATACATTAAAAGAAACTAATAAAATGGCTAAAGTAACAAATATATGTTTAAATTCGTCTATGAGTGCATTTTTAAATAAATCTAAAAAAGATATAGAAGAAACATTTAGAAAAGAAAAAGAAATAAATGATTATCAAAGAAATATATTAGATTATTTATTAAAATTATCTAAAACATCTTTAACTGGTGATTCGGTAGAAGAGGTAGATAATTTATTTAATACTATAAATGACTTAGAGAGAATAGGAGACCATTCTGAAAATATAGCTGAACTTGCTGAAATAGCAATTGATAAAGATGTAAGCATATCTGATGATGGTCAAAAAGAAGTTGAAGAAATGTTTGAAAAGGTCAAAAAAAATTATGAAGACGCTTTGATTCTTATAAACGAAAAAGACAAAAAAGTAGCTGAAAGGATAATTAAAACAGAAGAAGAAGTAGACAATATAGAAAAATCAATAAGAGCAAATCATATATACAGATTAAATAATAATACATGTGAGATAGACTCTGGGATATTATATCTAGATTTAGTATCAAATTTAGAAAGGATTTCAGACCATTGTTCAAATATAGCTATAAGAGTATTAAGCTATTAGCACACTAAATAAGTGTGCTTTTTTATGTATACATATAAATATCAACTCAAAAAACTTATAAATTTTAGCTACATATAAAGATCCAAAAAAGCATAAAACTTAATAATAGATAAACAGAAAATATGGGGGATTTAACATGAATAAATTATTTTCCTTAGGTATTGATATTGGCTCAACTACAGTCAAAGTCGTGGTATTTGATGATGATAATAACATTGTATATAAAAATTATAAAAGACATCTATCAAGTATAAAAAATACAGTTTTAGATATATTATTAGACGTAGAAAGTATACTAGAAGATAGAGAAATAACTGTAGCAATAACAGGGTCGTGTGGAATCGATATGGCTAAGAGACTAAAAATAGATTTTATACAGGAAGTAATAGCCTCTACAGAGGCTATAAAGTATTTTTATCCAGAAACTGATGTGGTTATTGAATTAGGAGGAGAAGATGCAAAGGTAACTTATTTAACAGATGGAATAGATCAGAGAATGAATGGTATATGTGCAGGAGGTACAGGTGCATTTATAGATCAAATGGCATATCTTTTACAGACTGATTCTAATGGATTAAATGAACTTGCAAAAAACTATGACACGATTTACAAAATAGCATCAAGATGTGGTGTATTTGCAAAAACAGATATACAACCTCTTTTAAATGATGGAGCTAAAAAAGAAAACATTGCAATGAGTATATTTAATGCGGTGGCTATACAAACTGTTAGTGCATTAGCTTGTGGAAGAGAGATAAAAGGTAAGGTTGCTTTTTTAGGAGGACCATTATATTTTCTATCAGAACTAAGATATGCTTTTAAGATAGTGTTAAATTTATGTGATGAAGATATAATATTTCCAAAGGATGCCCAACTTTATGTATGTATGGGGGCTAGTTTAATATCAAAAAAAGGCAGTAGAGTTAGCCTTAAATCATTAATAAATAAAATTAAAAACTTGGATAAAGAAGATATAAATAAAATAAGTAAATTAGATCCGTTATTTAAAGATAAAAGTGAATATGAAATATTTTTAAAAAGACATAACAAAAAAGATATAGGATATAAAGATATAGATAAAGTAGTAGGTAATTGTTATTTAGGTATAGATGCAGGGTCAACTACAACAAAAGTAGTTTTAATAGATGAAGAAAAAAATATATTATATAGTCACTACAGTAGTAATAAGGGAAGACCTTTAGATACGGTTAAAGAAGTTTTAATTGATATATATAGCAAATTGCCTAAAAAAGCTAATATATGCTACTCAACAGTAACAGGTTATGGTGAAGGTCTTATAAAGAAGGCCTTAGGTATAGATTTTGGAGAAATAGAAACTATAGCACATTATAAAGGAGCAAAGTATTTCAATGATAAAGTTGACTTCATATTAGATATAGGTGGGCAAGATATGAAGTGTTTAAAAATTAAAGATGGTGTAATTGATAATATAATATTAAATGAAGCATGTTCATCTGGATGTGGTTCATTTTTAGAAAATTTTTCAGAATCGTTATCTATAGACATAAAAGAGTTTGCAAAAATAGGAACATTATCTAAATCACCAGTAGATTTAGGTTCAAGATGTACTGTATTTATGAATTCAAAAGTAAAGCAAGCACAAAAAGAAGGGGCTAGCATAGCAGACATATCCGCAGGTCTTTCCTATTCTATAATAAAAAACGCATTATATAAGGTTATTAAAGAAAATAATTTTGATAATTTAGGGAGTAATATAGTTGTACAAGGCGGTACATTTAATAATGACTCAGTACTTAGAAGTTTTGAAAAGATAACAAATAAAGAGGTAATAAGACCATCTATAGCTGGGTTAATGGGGGCTTTTGGATGCGCTTTAATATCAATAGAAATGTACAATGATAGCAATAAAAGTACATTACTTAGTTTAGATAAAGTAAAAAACATAGAAGTTAGTTCAGAAACTTCAAGATGTAGTGGATGCTCAAATAATTGTTTATTAACAATAAATAAATTTTATGATGAGTTGTTCATATCAGGAAATAGATGTGAAAGAGGAGAAGCTTTATATACTGATAATAAAATAAAAGCAAATAAGATAAATCTTTATAAATATAAATATAATCGAATATTTAACTACAAGCCATTAGAAAAATCTAAAGCATTCAGAGGTGAAATAGGTATTCCAAGAGTATTAAATATATATGAAAACTATCCATTTTGGCATACTTTTTTCACAAATATGGGATTTAGAGTAATTTTATCTAAGCGTTCATCAAAAGATTTGTATGAAAAAGGAATATCATCTATAACATCAGATACAATTTGTTACCCAGCCAAAATAGTACATGGGCACATAAAAGATTTAATAGAAAAGGATATAAAATATATTTTTTATCCTTGTGTAGTTAATGAGAAAAAAGAAGATAACCTATGTGATAATAATTATAATTGTCCAATAGTTATATCTTACTCAGAAGTTATAAAAAACAATATAGACGAAATAAAAAATATAAATTATATCAATCCTTTTATAAGTCTAAATAATCGTGAAAAACTTATTAAAAGCTTATATGAAGAACTATCTAAGTATTTTAATATATCTAAGATAGAGATAGAAAAATCTCTAGATAAGGCATATATAGAACAAGATATATACAGAAAAGATATAGAAATTGAGGGAGAAAAAGCCCTAAAAGAGATTTATGATAAAAATGAAAAAGGTATAGTTTTATGTGGAAGACCATACCATATAGATCCGGAGATTAATCATGGAATACCTGAACTTATAAATTCTTTAGGAATAAATGTATTAAGTGAAGATTCTATATGTCACTTATCTAAAATAAATAAACCACTTAGAGTAGTTGATCAGTGGGTATATCACCATAGAATGTATAAAGCAGCAAGCTTTATAAAAGAAAGCTCTAATTTAGAGCTTGTTCAACTAAATTCATTTGGATGTGGCATAGATGCTATTACAATAGATCAAGTCAAAGAAATTTTAAATGAGAAATCTAAAATTCATACAGTTATAAAAATTGATGAGGGAAATAATCTAGGTGCAGCTAAGATAAGGATAAGGTCATTAAAAGCTGCAATAGAAGAAAGAAAAAATAATAAATATATAGAAAATGACCATATCGAATATAGAAAAGGTAGAATAAACAAAAAACATACTATATTAGTACCTCAGATGTCACCTATACATTTTCAATTTTTTAAAGAAACAGTAAATTTAAGCGGGTATAATTTGGTTATTTTAGAAAATATAAAAAGAGAAATAATAGATGAAGGATTAAAATATGTAAGTAACGATGCATGTTACCCTGCAATAATAGTTATAGGTCAAATTATAGAAGCGTTAAAAACTGGTAAGTATGACTTAAAAAATACTTCTGTAGCTATAACACAGACTGGTGGAGGATGTAGAGCTACTAATTATATAGGATTTTTAAGAAAAGCCCTTTATGATTCTGGATATAAGGATATACCTGTGATATCCTTAAGTGTAAATGGAATAGAGAAAAACGGATTATCAAAACATATTACACTTAGTATGGCTAATAGATTGTTAATGTCTTGTATATATGGAGATTTATTGATGAAAGTTTTATATAGAACAAGACCTTATGAAAAATATATAAACAGTGCTAATAAATTGTATAATAAATGGGTTTGCATATGCAAAGAATCATTAAAAAAAGCTAGTATATTAGAGTTTAAGAGAAATATAAAAAGAATAATAAATGATTTTGATAATTTAGATTTAATAGATACGAAAAAGCCTAAGGTTGGGTTGGTAGGAGAAATATTAGTAAAATTTCACCCTCTTGCAAACAATTATTTAGTTGATATTATAGAATCTGAAGGTGGAGAAGCAGTAGTACCTGAGTTATCTAACTTTTTCCTTAGTTGTTGTTTAAATGCAGAATATAAATTTAAATATTTAGAGGGAAAATGGATAAATAAAGAATTAGGAAATCTATTTATAAATACAATGAATATTTATCAAAGCACTTATAATAAAGAATTAATGAAAAGCAAAAGATTTACTCCTCCCAAAAATATAAGAATTATATCTAAGTTTACTGAAAATGTAATATCATTAGGAAATCAAACAGGAGAAGGATGGTTATTGACAGGAGAAATGTTAGAGCTATTAGAAGATGATGTTAAAAATATTATATGCATGCAACCTTTTGGATGTCTTCCAAACCATATAACAGGAAAAGGTCAAATAAAGAAAATAAAAGAAATGTATAAAGACTCAAATATAATAGCTATTGACTATGATTCATCAGCTAGTGAAATTAATCAAATAAATAGAATAAAACTAATGTTATCGACAGCATTAAAAAATAATTTTTAAAATATGAATTGAGCCCTTTAAAGTAGATAGAAGTTAAAATTATTAAATAACACTACTTTAAGGGGTAGCTTTATGCAATGAAAAAATTTAAATATGTATTTAAAAGAATTTATTGAAAGTGCTATAAATTATAGAAATTCAATTTAAGTTAAAATGAAAGAGTTAATTAGTATAATAATGATTAATTTAAATCTTAGCTAAAGTTTATTATTTATGATATAATCAAGAAGTACTGCATGGAAGGAGGAAAACATTATGAAAGAAATAAATAGTGCTATATCTTCAGAATACTTAAGATACAAAATAGATGAAGATATAATAATATATCAAGGTAGATTTTGTATTTATTTAGATAAAAAATATAAATGTAGCGGAATAGTGTATTATAAAATGACTCCTCCAGTATCTATAAACTTTAAAGCACAAATACTTTCTGCATATGATGAAGATATAGACTTAGATTTAGATTATGACAATGCAATACTTGAAATTTATGGGTATAAGCCAATTTCGATAAGTATAAATTCAATAAATGATTTTAATATAGAAGGATATACAAATGATAGTTATATAAAGTCAAAAAATGCTTATGTAGATTATATAGATTTTCATATAATAAACTTAGATAAATTTCCGGGAACACTAATAAAACACGTGGATAAGTTGTTCGCAGGTAGAATTCAATTTGAAATTAATGACTTTGTAGTTACAATAGATAAAAGGTATGATTATAGAAAAGAATTAAATGAAAAACTAAAATCAAAATCTGGTAGTATAATAACTCATATAGGGAGAGTTCAAAGAAAAGATAAAAAACAATTTAAAACTAATAATATAATAGATTTTTTAGATAGGATATCAATAGCACTTAGCTTTATGTGTGGAAGGCATGTTGGAATATGCCTAGCTAAAGGATATCAAGGAAATAACAATGTCTATAGATTATGGAGAGAAAACATAGTAACTCCATTTAAATTTGTACCAACTTGGACAGATACTATATCAAATCACCATAATATAGAAAAGTATATGTCTTTAATGTGCAAAAGACTAGAAGATGGATATTGTGGACAAGTTATAAAAAATGTAATAGATTGGTATATAGAATCATTAGGTGAGATAACCATAGAAAATAATATAATATCAATTCAAATTGCATTGGAGGCATTGTCTTATATGATACTTGTAGAGCAAGAACAAATACTTAATGATGATGAATTTGACTTAAATAGTGCAGCTAAAAATATAAAAATGGTACTAGATATATGTAAAATACCATATGGAATGGAAGAATTAGATTTATTTGATGATTGGACTAAAACAAGATTTGACGATGGGGTAGATCTAGTAATATACTTTAGAAATAAAATAGTACATCCAAGCAGAAGAGATAATAGAGCAAATCTTAGTGTTGAGGATATGTGGAATATAATACAAATAGGGACAAAGTATTTAGAACTAATAGTATTATCTTTTATAGGATATAAAGGAGAATTTTCTAATAGACTAAATGAAAGATGGTTTGGTGAAGTAGAAGTAGTTCCATGGAATAAGTTTGATTAAAAGTATAACTGTTGGGTAAATATAAAATAAAATGTTAACTAAAAGGGTGAGACAAATGATAAAATTATATGGATATTCAAAGTGATCGACTGTAAGAAAAGCCAAGGCTTGGCTTAATGAAAACAATTTAGAATTTGAGGATATTGAAATAGTTAAAAATCCTCCAACTAAAGAAGAATTAAAAAAAATGTATGAACTAAGTGGATATGAATTAAAAAAATTCTTTAATACTAGTGGTGTAAGATATAGAGAACTAGGGCTTAAGGATGTAGTCAAAATTGAGAGTGATGATAAATTACTAGATATACTATCTAGCGATGGAATGCTTATAAAAAGACCTATAGCATTTGATGGAAAATATGTTGTAGTAGGTTTTAAAGAAGATGAATGGAAAGAAAAGTTACTATAAAACAAAAGCTGTGTTGTATAATTTATAACACAGCTTTTTGTATTAAAAATACTGTCAAATTATATACCTAAATCATATAATACATAAGGCTATTTACTATAGCTTAAGTACTATAAAAGGAGAACAAATTATGGCAAAAAAGGTATATATAGATCCAGGTCATGGTGGAAATGATAGTGGAGCTATTGGTGTTAATAATCTATATGAAAAAAATATAAATTTAGAAGTATCTAAAAAGGTAGAGAATTTATTAAAGGAACAAGGAATAGAAGTAAGGTTAAGTAGGTCTGAAGATAAAACAATATCTTTAGCAGCTAGAACTAGTGATGCAAATAGTTGGGGTGCAGACTGTTTTGTATCTATTCATTGTAATTCATTTGATGGTACAGCTAACGGTATAGAGACATACTCTCATACATCATCAACTAAGGATTTAGCAAATTATGTACATGAAGAGTTGCTAAAAGCTAAAGCATATACTAAAAATAGAGGAGTAAAAACTGCTAATTTTTATGTAATAAGAAATACTAATATGAGAGCGTGTCTTATAGAACTTGCTTTTATAGATAATCAGGAAGATTCCAAAATTCTTACTCAAAAGCAAGAGGAGTTAGCAGATGGGATAGCTAGAGGTATATGTAGGTATTTAAATATAACATATACTCCAGTTGACAATGAAGTAAATAAACCTATAACATCTATAGATAACAGCGATACTTTTTATAGAGTAGTATGTGGTTCATATAATAATAGATTGAATGCTGAAGAAAAAATAGAAGAGTTAAAAGAAAAAGGATTTAATGATGCTTTTATAGTTATATACAAGAAGGAATAAATAATAGATTAGTTAATAAAATCCCAGAGTAATATTACTCTGGGATAAATTATACATAAATTAATTATGTTTTAGCTTTCTTTTACATATATTTTAGGGATATATATAGTTAAATTATCTAAATTAATAATACTTTCGTAAATTACTTTAGCATTAAGTTTGATGTCACTATTTTCTAACTCTAAAGAAAGTATAATGTTATTATAGTTACATATATCTAATGTTTTGTTATCTTCTTTAAATTTTAACTTTATGTTTTTGTTACATCTAAGAAAATTTTGTAAGATGTCATAATAATTCATAATAGTCACCCCTCCCCTTTACTATTTTAATATTATAATAAATATATAAAAAACTCAAATTTAAAGTAAAGAGAAATTAAAGTTTGCTTTATATTATAACATTATATATAATTAATTTATTAAATAAGGGAGAGGTGTATTTGTGGAATTAAATGATAAGCTAGAAAAATTAAAAAATATATTAGCTAAATTAGACAATGTAGCTATAGCTTATTCTGGAGGAGTAGATAGTAATTTTTTACTTAAAGTAGCTAAAGATGTATTAGATGAAAACGTGGTGGCTATAACTTTAAATGCTATGATGCATAGTGAAAAGGAAATAAACGAAGCAAAAAAGTACGCAAATGAATTTGGTGTTAAGCACCTAGTTATAGATATAGATAATTTAGAATTAGATGAGTTTATCGAAAATAATAAAGATAGATGTTATCATTGTAAAAAATATGTGTTTAAAACTATTAAAAAGATAGCAAAAGATAATAATATAGAGTATGTACTAGATGGAACAAATATAGATGATTTAGGTGATTATAGGCCAGGATTAAAAGCACTAAATGAATTAAACATTATAAGTCCATTAAAAGAGTGCAATTTGACTAAAAAAGATATAAGAGTATTATCTAAACAAATGGGACTAAAAACATATAATAAGCCGGCTTTTGCATGTCTTGCAACTAGAGTTCCATATAATACAAGAATTACTAAAGAACTTCTTAGAAAAATAGAAATGAGCGAGCAATACTTAGCAGATTTAGGGTTTAATCAGTTTAGAGTAAGGATACATGAAGATATTGCGAGAATCGAAGTTGGATTTGATGAGATAGATAAGTTTTTTATTAAAGAGGTACTTAAAAACACTAGTAATAAATTTAAAGAATTTGGATTTGAATATGTTACCCTAGATATGAATGGATATGAAATGGGTAGTATGAATAAAGATATAAGCAACTAAGGAGGACGTATGAAAAGTTATACATTAGTATCACCATGCTTTTTTGGTATGGAAAAAATGCTAGCAAGAGAAATAAAAGAATTAGGTTTTGAAATAGTAAAAACAGAAGATGGTAGAGTAACTTATAAAACTGGAGAAGATGGTATTGCTAAAGCTAATATGTGGTTAAGATGTGCAGAAAGAGTACACCTTAAAATTGCTGAATTTGAAGCTAAAACTTTTGATGAATTATTTGAAAATACTAAGAGAATAGATTGGTCAAGATACATTCCTTATGAAGCACAGTTTCCAGTATCAAAAGCATCATCTATAAAATCAAAATTATATAGTACTACGCATATACAATCAATAGTAAAAAAAGCTATAGTAGAAAGTTTAAAATCTAAATATATGGAGAGAGGTTTACTAAAAGAATGTAAAGAAAAGTATCCTATATACGTATTTATACATAAAGACATAGTAACTCTTTATATAGATACAACAGGAGATGCTCTTCATAAAAGAGGATATAGAGAAAGAGCTAACAAAGCACCTATAAGAGAAACTTTAGCTGCAGGTATAATTGACTTAACACCTTGGAAACCAGGAAGAATATTAGTTGATCCTATGTGTGGTTCGGGTACCATGCTTATAGAAGCAGCTATGAAGGCTATAAATATGGCACCAGGTATGAATCGTGAGTTTATATCTGAAAAATGGAGAACTATAGATAAGAAAATATGGTGGGATATTAGAAAAGATGCATATGATAAAATAAATGAAGATATAGATTTTAAAATATATGGATATGATATAGATGAAGAAACTATAGAAATAGCTAAAGAAAATGCAGAAATAGCTGGAGTTGACCAATATATAGAATTTAACGTTTTAGACGCAACTCAATTTAAAAGTGATGAAGAGTATGGATTTATAATAACAAATCCACCTTATGGAGAAAGGCTTGAAGATAAAGAGAGTGTTCAAATGTTATATAGAAAATTAGGAAATGCATTCTTTAGACTTAGAAATTGGTCATATTATTTAATAACTTCTTATGATGAGTTTGAAAAAGAATTTGGAAAGCAAGCAGATAAAAAGAGAAAGTTATACAATGGAATGTTAAAAACAAACTTATATCAATATATAGGACCAAAACCTCCTAGAAAATAGTAATATTTAGCCCTCTAAGATACTATATATAATATAAAGAGTATTTTAGGGGGTGTATTTATGTTTAGAGTTAATGGTAAAAATCGAAAAAAAGCACCTAAAGAAAAAACAAGTAAGGCACCTAAATATGAAGAGGATTTTAATGAAATCATACTTAATGATTTTGTTACTGAAGAAAGAAAAAATGATGATGAGTTAGAAAAAGACATTAAGTCAAAAAAATCAAATAAGTTAAAGTTAAATTTAGGATTAGGAAGTAAAAAATCTAAACCCAAAAATTCTAAGAAGTCTCAAGTAGAAAAAGATTTAGCACAAGTAGAGGAAAAAAATAGTAAACAAGTAGAAGAAAAGAGTAAAATTAGCAATAGTCCTAGTAAAAAGAGTAAAAATCAAAAAAGTAATAAGTCAGTAAATAAAAAATCTCCTAAAAATAATAAGGCAAAGCAAAAAGAAGAAATTAGCCATAAAAAATCCAAAAGTAAAAAATCTTCAAATCAAAAAGGGAAAAAAGCAAAACCTTTAAGTGATGAAAGTAATATATATGTAGATGAAAATCAACTTAGAAATGAAATTAACTCTGACGAATATTATGAAATTGAAGCAGATGATTCAGTAGGATTTAGAACTATACAAGAAGAGCCATCTAATGAAGATAATGTAGTGGAAGCTGAAGAAAGCTGCAATAAATTTGAAAATATAGTCTGGTCAGAAGAAAAGTTTCCAAAAAGATAAAGCTATTAAAATCATATATAAATAAAAAAAATAAATAGTGATAAAATAAAAAAAGCTTAGTTATTCTAAGCTTTTTTTATTTTATATTTTAATTAGGAGAAAAAATATGAATAGTAAAGAGATATTTAATAAAGTAAATGAGATATTACTTAAAAGTAATAAACCTTCTAAAGAGATAAGAAGGTTAATTGAAAATGGAGAATTTGATAAAGAGCCATTTGAAATGATAAAAAAGTTAGAGAATGTAGAACAAAATCTAAAATATCATCCTGAAGGAAGTGTATTAAATCATATACTATTAGTAGTAGATAAGGCGAGCGAAGTTAAAAAACTTTCAGAAAATGAAAGAGTATTTATGTGGTCAGCTTTACTTCATGATTTAGGAAAACTTACAACAACAAAAATTAGAAGAGGGAAAATAACATCCTATAATCATGATGTAGAAGGCGAAAAAATTGGTAAAAATTTTTTAGATATGGTAAGTAATGATAAAAAATTTAATGAAGATGTATCTAAAATGATAAGATATCACATGCAACCATTATTTTATGATAAAAATCTTCCTTTTTTTGACCCACAAAATATGATAAATGATGTAAAATATAAAGAGATAGCATTATTATCTTTTTGTGATAGACTAGGAAGAGGAAACTTAAGTTTAGAGACTATAAATAATGAAAAGGAAAGAATAGAAAAGTTTAAACAATATTTTAAAACATACAAAGGATAGGAGGTTTTAGATGAAATTTTTTAAGTTATTAATTGGGGCTAGCTTAATTGTATTTTTAACAACTGGATGTAATATAACTTCAGAATCTCCTGAAGAGCTTATTAAAGATAAACCTATATATAATAGAAATGAAGCAGATTTATATAAAGGCATAAAAAAATTATTAACAAAACAAACATCTTTGTTACAGCCAAATAATTCAAAAGAAGCAGCAAAAATAAATGAGGTAGATTTAGATAATGATGGAGAAAAGGAATTAGTAGTATTTCAAAAGAAAGAAAGTCAAGATGATAAAAAAGATGAAGTGGGGTTTATTGTATTAACTAAGAATCCTGATGGAACATATACAAATAAAGAGAAAGCTTACTCACTTCAAGAAGGTGAAGAAATACAATATGCTAATTTTTATGATTTAGATAATGATGGAAATAAAGAAATAGTACTTCTTATAAAATCAGAGGGAAAAACTAACATGTATATATATAATTTTATTGATGATGAAGTAAAAAAAGTATACACGTTAAATCCTACATGGTTAGAAGATAATAAAAATCTTTTAGATATGAAAGTAAAAATTGGATATATTGATGGAGATGATAAGTTAGATATATTAATGCTACATTTTAATTCAAAGACTAATAAAGCATATGCAAGTTTAGCTAACTTTGATAAAGGCCTTAAGCTTAGTAATTATGTTGAGTTTGACAATATAAAAAGTTTAAATAATTCATATATAACATTAGGTACTATATCAACTGAAAATAAAAAAGGTAAAACAATTGAACATAAAGGGATAGTACTTGATATGCCTATAATTAAAAATGATAACTATATAACACAGATATTGTATTTAAAAGATGGTAAATTAAAAAAAGCATTTAAAGATGATGATAAAAGTATAATGAAGCCATACTACATACCAGTAGAAGATATAAACAATGATAAGGTTTTAGATATACCTATAGTAAATGGAAGTGGAAATATATATACTTCAAAAACGTCAGCAACTATAAGTTGGTATAGGTGGAATGGAAAGGAAAATTTAGAAGATTCATCATTATTATTTACAATTCAGATATATTATAATTATCAATATAAATTTAGCCTTTTAATACCTAATGAACTAGTAAATAAGCTAGATATAGAACAAGACTATCAAGAGCAAAGTAGTGATGTATTATTTAAATTCTATTATTATGATATACTAGAAACAGAACCTAAAGAATTATTTACAATAGCTGTTGTTAATAAAAATT
This sequence comes from Romboutsia sp. 1001713B170131_170501_G6, assembly GCF_015668195.1. Taxonomy (NCBI): domain Bacteria; kingdom Bacillati; phylum Bacillota; class Clostridia; order Peptostreptococcales; family Peptostreptococcaceae; genus Romboutsia; species Romboutsia sp. 1001713B170131_170501_G6. The sequence goes on along the minus strand of NZ_JADPFC010000004.1, from coordinate 98,101 downwards.
TAATTGATGAAAATAAAAAGAATGTCAATCAATCGGCAATAACACTTGGTGAAAATAACGATTATACTTTTACATTATATATAAATAATTTAGAGCAATTAAAAAAATTAAAAATAAATGAAGAGGCATTGAAAGAGTATTTCTCACTTATATATTAATTATTGGGAGGTTTAATATGAAGGAAAAAATATTAATATTAGAAGATGAAATAGGAATAAGAAGTTTTGTTAGTATAAACCTAAAAAGGGAAGGATATGAAGTAATTGAGGCAGGAACTGGACAAGAAGCATTAGAAAAAATAAGCAAAGAACCAGATATAAAATTAGCTCTTTTAGATGTTATGCTTCCAGATATAAGTGGTATAGAAGTATGTAAGTTTATTAGACAAAACTTTGACCAGGTGGGTGTAATAATGCTTACAGCTAAAGCACAAGAAGATGATAAAATAGAAGGATTTATATCTGGTGCAGATGACTATATGGTAAAGCCTTTTAGTATAAAAGAACTATTAGTAAGGGTATCAGCACTTTTAAGAAGAGTTAAAAAGGATGAAAATCTATCAAAAGGAAATGAGATAGTATCAGATTCATTTGTATTAAATTTAGATAAAAGAAAATTATTTAAAGATAATGAAGAAATAGAACTTACACCTACTGAATTTTCAATAGTTAAATACTTAATGAAAAATTCAAATCAATCATTAAGCAGAGATCAAATACTTAATGAGGTGTGGGGAACTAATTATTTATATGATTTTAAGATTGTAGATGTAAACATAAGAAGAATAAGAAATAAAATAGAAGAAGACCCATCTAAGCCTAAATATATACAAACAGTTTGGGGTTATGGATACTGTTTTAGAAAGGAAGAATGATATTGTTACATTTTGAAGGCTTAAGAAAGAAGATAATAAAAAATTATTTTACTATAATAATTATAACTGTTATATTATTTGAAGGTCTTTTTATGTTTTATATACAAAACTACTATTATGATTATGTAAGTCAAATTTTAAAAGGTGAAGTAAATAATATAAATAGACAATATAATAATAACATAGTGAATGAAGCTGATAGCTTTGAAAACAAAATAAATGCTATATTACAAAAAGAAAATAAAATAAATGCTATATTACAAAAAGAGCACTCAAGTAGTGATTCAAAATTTGCTATTTCAATTATAGATAAAAACTCAAAGATGATTATAGACCAATATGGATTTAAAACTAACGTAGATGTAGATGGAGAAGACATATATAGAGCTTTAAAAGATGAGAATAATCTGACTCCATATGTATATAAAATTCCTGAAACAGGGGAACATGTTATGAGCATATCTGTTCCTCTTAAGACTAACAATATAATAGAAGGTGTAGTAAGATATACTATTTCTTTAGAAGAGATAGATTCAACCATATTTAGAGTAGTACTGGGGTTAATATTAGCAGGAATTTGTATATTGCTAATAGCAATATCTTTAAGTCTTAGATTTGCAGAAACTCTTATACAGCCACTTAGAGAATTAAAACAATTTGCAAATGAACTAGCTCATGGAAACTACAGCATTAAACTTAAAAATGTTAATATATCAGATGATGAAATAGGTGATTTAGCAGAAACTTTCGTACATATGGCAGAGGAAATAGACAAAAGTGAAAAGTTAAAAGAAGAATTTATATCATCTATATCTCATGAACTTAGAACACCTCTTACATCTATAAAAGGATGGAGTGAGACACTTTCTTATGAAGGTATAGGCAAAGAAGAATTAGACCTAGGCTTAGGTATTATACAAGATGAAACAGAAAGACTTATAAAGTTAGTTACAGAATTACTTGATTTTTCTCGCCTTGCATCTGATAGAATAAAATTAAAAATAGATTTAGTAGATATAAGGAAATTATCAGTAGGTGTTGTTAATCAGTTGAAAGTTAAATCTAGTGAAAAGAATATAGATTTATCTGTAGAATTTATAGGAGATTATTTCGAACCTATACAAGGAGATAAAGATAGACTAAGACAAGTTTTAATAAATTTAATACAAAATTCTATTAAGTTTACAGATAACAATGGATTTGTAAAGCTTATAGTATCTCAAAATGAGGAGTATACAACAATAAAAGTTACTGATAATGGTTGTGGTATAGAAACAGAAAATTTAGATAAAGTACTAGATAAATTCTTCCAAGAAGATTATAACAAAGCAGGTAGTGGTTTAGGGCTTGCTATAAGCAATGAAATTGTAAAACTTCATGGTGGACACATGAATCTAGATAGTGAAAAAGGTGTAGGAACGACTATGACAATAGTTGTGAAGAACAAACTTTTAGAATCTATAGATTATTAAATAGTATTAAATACCATAAAAATAGGATATACTTAGATAAAGTATATCCTATTTTTATATAAAAAAGGATTATAAATTAATGAAAAGAGGAATAAAATGAGAAATATAAAAATGACAATAAAATATGATGGCTCAAGATATAAGGGGTTTCAAAGATTAAAAGATAATGAAATGACAATACAAGGTAAAATAGAAGATGTTCTTAGCAAAATGACTAACGAACATATAGAAATAATAGGATCTGGAAGGACTGATATGGGAGTTCATGCAAGAGGGCAGGTTGCTAATTTTAAGACAAATTCTAAGTTAAGTTTAAAAAAAATGCAAGATTATCTATATAATTATTTACCGGAAGATATAGTTATAATTGAACTAGAAGAAGTTGAAGAAAGATTTCATAGTAGATATAATGTTAAGTCAAAAACTTATCTATATAAAATAGATAATAATAAGTATCATGATCCATTTACTAGAAGATATACCACTCATATAGAAAAAAAATTAAATATAGATTTAATGAGAGAGGCAAGTGAATATTTAGTTGGGGAGCATGATTTTACTAGTTTTGCTTCTTCTAAATCTAAGAAAAAATCAAATGTTAGAAAAATACATTCAATAGTAATAAATGAAAATAATAATATGATTGATATATATGTTAAAGGCAATGGATTTTTATACAATATGGTAAGGATAATAGCAGGAGCATTAATAGATGTTGGGTCTAAAAGAAAAACTCCACAAGATATAAAAATAATGTTAGAAAATAAAGACAGATCTAAATCGTCTGATACTGCACCGGCTAAAGGACTTTGTTTATATAAAGTTATGTATTAATACTAAAATAGATGGGATAAATCCCATCTATTAGAATATATGATTTAAGTCAAACTGTTCATTTTCTATTATATTATGTAATGCATTTTTTATTCTTTGTATTTGTTCAAGTGACATACCTTTATCTTTAGCATAAATAGAACCATGAAGAATATCTAAGTATAAAGAAATTTCTTCAAAATACTCATGATTAAATACTTTATACCAAGAATCCTTACTTTCATTAAAGCTTGTGTTATATTCATCTAAGGCTTTTGTAGCACTATCCCAATCATCATCTTTTATATGAAGTTCTATTGACTCAGCTTTTTCAGTATATAATTTAGCAAAATCATCAAATTTATCTAGAGAATAAAAACTAAACAATAAAAATAAAACTGTCCAAATAAGTGAACAAATTAAAGCCTTCAATAAATTTCACCTCATATCTATTAATTTATCTTGTTTGTATAAATATCTTATCATTTTCATCAATACTTAATAATAAGATATCTTTTTTATTTTTTATATTTTTTTCATTTAATATTTCATATAACCATTTTTTATCTTTTTCAATAATTTTAAGATTTTGGTCTATAATATAGCCGTCTATTATAAGAGACAAAGGAAGATGTTTAAAGCATTTTGTAGGGATATCTTTGTATGATGGTGAAGGTAATATACTTAAATTGCCATCTGTTTCAAGTATTGCATATTGAACATCACAAACTTTGAAATAGCCTTCAATCCTAAGTTGTTCAAGAAGTTCATCTATTGTAACTCTTTGTTTTTTTAATTCTTTATAATCTATTTTTCCTTTATTTATTAAAATAGATGGAGCTCCAGATAAAAAAGTTCTAACTTTTCTATTTTTTAAAGTTATATAAGAAATAACTATTTGAATAAGCGTAAGACCTGTAACAGAAGCTATACCATTAATCAAAGGTATATTATTGTTTTCCATAGGCAATGCAGCAACTTCTGCTATTAAAAGGGTTATTACTAAATCAAAGGTATTCATTTCTGCTATTTCGCCTTTTCCCATAATTCTCAAAGATATTAAAACAACCATATAAAGCAAAATACTTCTTACCAATACTAATACCATAATTATTTTCCTTTCACATTATATGATAAGTTATTTTATCCTTATTTATAAATTATGATTCATAAAACTTAAATTTAATATCTTTAAAATAATTTATAAATTTGATATAATATGACTTAGTAAATTTGTTTGAAAATAAATAAATATTAATATAAATGCGTGATTTATGTAAAATTACTGAGGAGATGAAATAGATGAGCAAAAGAAAACAAATAGAAGTTCCTATAGAAAAAATAAAAGAACAAGATAAGTTTATAGATGCAATAAAAGAACAAAATACTAGATACTATGCGATACATCAGGCAAAGCCTAGATATTTAATACAAACATTTGGATGTCAAATGAATGAACATGACTCTGAAAAACTATGTGCTATGCTTGAAGCTATGGGATATGAAAAAGGATTAACAGCTGGTGAATGTGATTTAATAATATATAATACTTGTGCAGTTAGAGAAAATGCAGAATTAAAGGTATATGGTAACTTAGGTCAGCTAAAAGGTCAAAAAAGAAAAAATCCTAATTTAAAAATAGCAGTTTGCGGATGTATGATGCAACAACCTCATGTTGTTAAAGAATTAAAGTCAAAATATAGACATGTTGATTTAGTATTTGGAACACACAATCTATATAAATTCCCTGAATTATTAGTTAAGTCAATGGATGAAAACACTATGTTAGTTGACGTATGGGATGTTGATGGTGAAGTTGTAGAAGGTTTAAGAAGTAATAGAAAATTTGAGCTTAAAGCTTTTGTAAATATAATGTATGGGTGTAATAACTTCTGTACTTACTGTATAGTACCATATACTAGAGGTAGAGAAAGAAGTAGAAAGCCAGAAGATATAATATCTGAAATAAAAGAATTAGTAGCTAATGGTACAAAAGAAGTTACATTACTTGGACAAAATGTTGATTCATATGGAAAAACACTAGAAGAACCAATAAGCTTTGACAAGTTACTTAGAATGGTAAATGAAATAGATGGAATAGAAAGAATAAGATTTATGACTTCTCATCCTAAAGATATATCTGATGAAGTTATATATGCTATAAGAGATTGTGAAAAAGTATGTGAATTCTTACACTTACCGGTTCAATGTGGAAGTTCAACTTTACTTAAAAAAATGAATAGACACTATACTAAGGAATATTATTTAGAAATTATAGAAAAAGCTAAAAAAGAAATACCAGATATAGCATTTTCTACTGATTTAATGATAGGATTCCCAGGTGAAACAGAAGAAGATGTATTAGATACTATAGATGTAGTTGAAAAAGTAAGATATGACTCAGCATTTACATTTATATATTCAAAGAGAGAAGGAACTCCAGCAGCTAAGATGGAAGATCAAATACCAGAAGAGGTAAAACATGAAAGATTTAATAGAGTGCTAGACAAAGTTAATGAAATAGTTGCTCAAATAAATAAAAGTTATGTAGGAAAAACTGTTGAAGTTTTAGTTGAGGGAAAAAGTAAAACTGATGATAATAAGTTTACAGGAAGAACAAGACAAAATAAGTTAGTAAACTTTGAAGCTAAAGAGGATGAAGATTTAATAGGAAAGTTAGTAATGGTTGATATAACTAATGCTACTAACTTCTCATTAGTAGGAAAAATAAAATAAATAAAAAAAGTATCTCTTGTCAAAATTTCAAGAGATACTTTTTTTATTTAAAATATAGAAATTTAACTAGATGTATATAAGAATTAAAAAAATCTTTAATTATTAAGGAAGCAATATTTCTAATTAGATATTATAGATAAAAAGTTTTCTAGTATTTTTGCTGTTATACCCCAAATTGTATAATTTTTATAAGAATAAAATAAAACAGAATAATTACCTGTATCAAATTTATAGTTTTCTTTATTAGGAATTTTATCAAATGGAAAATCTGAACTTGGTATAGTTTTAACATCACTATTATAAATATTTGGTATACTGTCTAATAAATATGATATCGGAACCAAGAATATATGGTCTACTTCAGATTTATTTATATTAAAGTTGTCAATATTATTTATATATCCTAAAAATGGATGAATTATCATATTAGATGGAGTAACTAATAAATCTAACTCACATATTATGTCAATATTATTATTAGTTGTTCCAAGTTCTTCACATGTTTCCCTTATAGCTGTATCTATAGGAAGTTCACCAAGATCTATTTTACCACCAGGGAAACATATTTCATTAGGTTGTGTTTTTAAATTTTTAGATCTAACTTCAAATAAAATATAGTGTTTATTATCTTTTTTTACTATCGGAATTAAAACAGATGCTTTTTTCATATTTTCATGTCCGTTTATATATGGCTTATAGTTTTTAAATTTTTCTTTAAAATTGTAAATCATAAAGTCCTCCTTATTAATGTCATAATACTATTATAATATGAATTATAAAAAATTATAGCAAAATACAATTTAAATAATAGCTTATTAGCAAGATAATAGAAACATTAACTAAAAATATATGCTTATATAAGCTAGTTAATTTTTAAATTTAAAAACTAACTATAAGATAAAATTCATGTTATAATTATATATGACTTTAAACTATAATTAGTAAGGAGATTAAAATGTTAGAAGACATCACAAGAAATGACATGAATATATATGTAAAAGAAGATGAAAGATACATAAGCATACCAAAAGATATAATAAATAATAATACACATCTATTAGGTGATTATATAAAAATACAATCAAGTATAAATAACTTAAAATCTGATATAAATAGATATCTATTTGATAAAAATAGTACTAAAAATGATACACAGATATTAAATGATATTATAAAGTTAAAAAGTGAAGAAAAAATAGAAGATGTACTTGTTTATACTGATATAGATTTAAGTAATATAGAAGATAAATTAAAAAAGCTTTGTGCATGTTTCTCTATAAGTGTAGATGATATAAATTCTATCAAAGATGAATTATCAAGTAATTATGTAAATAATTCACACGATATGGGTGTAGTAGACAAGCTATACATAAATGAAATAATTAAACATATAGAGGATTCTTATATGTATTCCCTTAGAGATAGATCTAGATATGGAACTATCTCTAATGAATATAAGGTAAAAAGTAGAGATGAGATAATAGATTTAAACGAAGATGAAATAGGTGGACAATATGCTCCAATACTTGTTATATATAGACCTGCAAAGTATGTAAGAGGAGAATATATACTAGAAGATAAATTTTATGTATATATAAAAAGGCAACCATTAAATGCTCTTATAAATCAAGAAAGATTAGAAGAAAAAGGGATTGATTCTATGGGAGCTATAATTTATAAAAAGCTAAAGGCAGATCTTACAAATGAAAATCTTCAAGAAATATTAGCCGAACTTTATGTATATTCACAACAAAACTCTTTAAAATTTGAAAATATAAAATTAGCAGATATAACTTCTAATAAAGTATGGATGACAGCAGATAAACTAAAAAAAGAATTCAAAGAACTTAGATATTACAATAAAAATCTTACACAAAAAGTTAAAGAAATATATGATTCTGCGAATAATTACTACACTCAAATAGGAGGAAAGTACATATTTAACACAAGAGAATTTATGCATTCATACAAAACATTTAAAGGTAAGGATATTAGCAAATAAAAATAAAGTCTACATATATTGTGGGCTTTATTTTTGTAAATTTACTTTTGAGTTGATACATAAAATGACTTTTTATATAATTAATATATAGTGTCATAAAAAATCAGATAAAAGGAGAACGTGTATGGGAGAGAAATTTGTAATGTCATTTAGCGGAGGAAAAGATAGTACTCTGGCATTATATAGAATGATAAAAAGAGGCTATGAACCTGTGGGTTTACTTGTAACCTTTAAAAAAGGCAAAGATAGTTCATTTACGCATAGTATAAAAAAAGATTTATTATATAAAGTAAGTAAGTCCTTAGATATACCGTTATTAATCGTAGAATGTGACATGAATAATTATGAAAAAGAATTTACAAAAACACTTTTAAAAGCTAAAGATATGGGAGCTAAAATTTGTGTATTTGGGGATATAGATATAGTAGAGCACAGAAAATGGTGTGAAGATAGATGTAGTGAAGCTAATATAATGTGCGAACTTCCACTTTGGCAAGAAGACAGAGAAGCTTTAGTTTACGAATTTATAGATGAAGGATTTGAAACTGTTATAAAAATAGTAAACTTAAAATATTTACCAATTGATTTGTTAGGACAAACTTTAACAAAAGATGTAGTTAAAAGAATAAAAAATATAGGAAGTGATCCTTGTGGAGAAAATGGAGAGTATCATACTTTCGTAGTTGATGGACCCATATTTAAAAATAAAATAGCGTACATACAAAATGAGAATGTCGTAGATAATAACTATGGTATATTAGATATATCATTAGTATAATTATATTTTGTACAAGTAAAAAGATATAGTTTTTGACTATATCTTTTTATAATTATTTAAATGCAAAAAGATTTTTGTAAAGATTTGAAATATAAAAAATACTTAAAAAGTTAAAGAAATGTAAAAAATTTAACATAAAATTAACAAAACATGTCGAAAATTCTGATAAGATAAAGAGGTGACAAAAAAGTAAGAAAAATAACTATAATTTTCTGAGGAGGAATAGACAGTGAGCATATTCATAAACCTTATTGGAGGTTTAGGACTTTTCTTATATGGAATGAACTTAATGGGAGAGGGTCTTCAAAAATCTACTGGACCTAAGCTTGAAAAGGCTATCGAACTTTTAACTAGCAATGTAGTAATGGGTGTTTTAGTTGGTGCCGTTGTTACAGGAATTATACAAAGTAGTGGAGCTACTACTGTAATGGTAGTTGGTTTTGTAAATGCAGGTATAATGAGTTTATACCAAGCAATAGGTGTTATAATGGGTGCAAATATTGGTACTACAGTAACAGCACAGTTAGTATCATTTGATGCAAGTATAATATCATCATTAGCTCTTGGAGTAGGAATTATTTTATATATGATAGGATCTAAATCAAAGCCAAATCTAAAAAATATATCTGAAATATTAATAGGTTTTGCTATATTATTTATAGGTATGGAATTTATGAAAGATGCTGTGGCACCTTTATCAAAAATTGAAGCATTTAGAAATATACTGCAAGGTCTTGCAAATCATCCAGTAATAGCTTTACTTGCTGGTTTTGCTATGACAACTTGTTTACAAAGTTCAAGTGCATCAATGGGAATATTAATAGCTTTAGCATCACAAGGATTAATGCCACTTTCTGGAGCATTACCAATATTATACGGAGATAATATAGGAAGTTGTACAACATCTTTAATATCAAGTATAGGAACTAACAAAAATGCAAAAAGAGCAGCAGTTATGCACTTAACATTTAATGTAATAGGAACAATATTATTTATGCTAGTACTTAACAAACCAATAAGTATGATAGTTACACATTTAGATCCAACAGATATATCAAGACAAATAGCAAACTCTCATACTTTATTTAATATAATAAATGTAATAATATTATTACCATTTTCTAAGTACATAGTTAAGTTAGTTATGAAATTTATACCTGATAATGGTGATGAAGAATATGATGAAAGAGCAACTAAGTTCTTAGATGAGCGAATGCTAGAAACGCCATCAATAGCATTAGGAAATGTTGTAAAAGAAACATTAAGAATGGGAAGAAAAGCCAATGAAACGTTAGAGTGTTCAATAAAAGCTATTAGAGAAAATTCACAAGAAGATATTAAAAAAACTTTTGAGAAAGAAGATATAGTAAATCAATTACAAAAGAAGCTTATAGATTATTTAGTGAAATTATCTAAGAAATCTTTAGATGATAAATTAATAGAGCAAGTTGACTTTTTATTTAACACAGTAAATGATATAGAAAGAGTTAGCGATCATTCTGAAAATATGGCTGAACTAGCACAAGACCTTATAAATTCAAATGCTAATTTATCAAAAGAAGCAAAAGATGAAATATCATATATTTATGAAAAAGTTACAAAAGTATATACATTATCTCTTCAAGCTATGAAAGAAGATAATAAAGAATTAGCAAAAGAAGTACTAGGATTAGAAGAAGAAGTTGATTGTATGGAGAAATCATTTAGATCAAGTCATATGGAAAGATTGAATAAAAATCTATGTAAAATAGACTCTGGTATAGTTTACTTAGATTTATTAAGTAATCTAGAAAGAATAGCAGATCATTCAACTAATATAGCTAAAAGAGTTATACATTCAAAATAATCATAAAAAAACAACCCTAAAAAATAGGGTTGTTTTTTTATGACTTATATTACTATCTTGTATTATAAAATTAATATATAGATTTTTAGAAAATAAAATAGTAATATATACATATATAGTAGAAATAATAAGGAGACGATATGAAAGAGTTACTTGATTTATTTAAAACTTTTGCAAGAATCGGTGGCTTAACATTTGGAGGTGGTTATGCAATGCTTCCTATGTTAGAAAAAGAAATAGTAGATAATAAAAATTGGGCTACAAATGAAGAACTATTAGATTACTATGCAGTAGGGCAAGCTACACCGGGGGTAATAGCAATAAATGTTGCAACATTTGTAGGATATAAAACAAAAGGTGTATTAGGAGCAGCTTTTGCTACAATAGGAATGGTATTCCCGTCATTAGTTATTATTATATTAATAGCATCAACTCTTAAGAATTTTTCTAATTATGAAGTTGTACAGCATGCATTAGGTGGCATAAGGGTAGCAGTTAGTGTTTTGATATTTAATGCAGTTTGTAATCTATATAAAAACTCAGTTAAAGATAATATAGGAATTATAATATTTTTATCAACAGTTACACTAGGTGCATTTTTCTATGTTTCTCCTATTTATATAGTAGTAGGGGCAGCAGTATTTGGTATAGCCTTTAAATATAGGAGAGATGAAAAATGATTACATATATACAGTTATTCTTTGAATTTTTTAAAACTGGATTATTTGCAGTAGGGGGAGGGCTTGCAACACTTCCATTTTTAAGCGATATAGCAAGTAAATATGATTGGTTTGATAAATCAATGTTAGCTGACATGGTGGCAGTTAGTCAATCGACACCAGGTCCTATGGGAATAAATATGGCAACATTTGCCGGATATAATGCTAAAGGTATTATAGGGGCTTTAGTTGCAACAACAGGACTTGTACTTCCATCTATTATAATAATAATTATAATAGCTAACTTTTTAAATAAATTTAAAGAAAATATTATAGTTACATCTATATTTTATGGATTAAGACCTGCAGTAACTGGACTTATAGCAGTAGCTCTATTTGAAATATTAAAGTTATCTATAATAACTGTAAGTAATTTTATGGAAAGTAAAAATATATTAGATATATTTGAATACAAAGCTTTAATATTAGCTATAGGTATATTTATATTATCTAGAAAGTCTAAAAAACACCCAGCTACATTTATTTTAATAGGAGCATTAGCCGGAATAATATTAGGACTTTAAAAGATTAGTCAATTTGACTAATCTTTTTTATAAAAAGTGTTAGAAAATATAAGATAAATACGAAGTTCTAAAGTGTAGAAGGAAGGTTAGAAAATAGTGAAAAAATAGAGAGCATAAAGATATTGCCGTATCAATATTATAGAGAAAAAGATTCTGATAATCCAAAGTATCATCATATTAATAAATATTATGATAAAGCAATAACTGTAGATTTGAAATAAATTTAATAAAAAAGAACTGACATAAATTTTGTTAGTTCTTTTTTATTATTAACTTAATAACAATTTTCGGTTATGGTATAATAAATAATTAGATTAAAGTTAAAGATTAAATATTTAAATTTAAGAAGTCTTAAAACAAACATTAGCATAAAACATAAGGAGGCAAATATGAATATAGACAGAAATAAACTAACTCCTATGATGAAACAATATTTTGAAGTTAAAGATAGATATCCTGATTGTATATTGTTTTTTAGATTAGGAGACTTTTATGAAATGTTCTTTGAAGATGCAATAGTTGCTTCAAAAACTCTTGAAATTGCACTAACAGGAAAATCTTGTGGATTAGAAGAAAGAGCTCCTATGTGTGGAGTACCTTTTCATTCTGCAAATGCATATATATCAAAACTAGTTGAAAGTGGATATAAAGTAGCTATAGGTGAACAATTAGAAGACCCAGCAAGCGTTAAAGGAATAGTTAAAAGAGATGTTATAAGAGTAGTAACACCGGGTACAGTACTAGATGGAAGTTTACTTGAGAATAAGAAAAATAACTATTTGATGAGTTTATATAAAAATAATGATAATATAGGACTTACTTATGTTGATATAAGTACAGGAGAAGTAAATGCTACCTTCCTAAAAGAAGATAAAGTTATAGAAGAAATAGCAAAAGTTCATCCAACCGAAATTATATTAAATGATTTAGATTTTATAGACAAACTTAAAAATATAGCAACAGTCAGTAATATATATATAAATGAAAACTTTGATAGTAACTATCTAGATGTTGAGATACTTAAAGAATACTTCCCAGAAGTATACCTTCAAAGATTAAATTTTGATGATAATGGACTTATAAAGTCTTCTTTATCAATACTGCTTAACTATATATACAACACTCAAAAGCAAGTAACATCAAATATAAATAACATAAACATATATAATAGTAGTGAATATATGGTATTAGATATGTTTACAAGAGTAAATTTAGAACTTACTCAAACTATAAGAGGTAATAAGAAAAAAGGCTCACTACTTCATGTACTAGATAAAACATCTACTGCTATGGGGGGAAGACTTCTTAGAAAATATGTAGAAGAACCACTAGTTAATAAAGAGCGTATAAAAAGAAGACTTGATGTTATAGAAGAAATAAAAGAAGATTTCATGTTAAGAGAAGATTTAAATGAAATACTTAAAACTGTATATGATATAGAAAGAATATGTGGGAAAATTGCCTTTGAAAGAGTTACTCCAAAGGAACTAATACACCTTAAAAATTCTATAGAAAATCTTCCGAAACTTAGAGAAACTATAAATGATTCTAGTGCAAGTATACTTAAAAAATATATAGCTAATATGGATATACTAGATGATATATATAATCTTATAGAAGAAGCTATAAAAGAAGACCCAGGTATAAATTTAAAAGAAGGAAATATAATAAAATCTGAGTTTAATGATGAATTAAAAGAGCTTCGCGATATATCTAAAAATGGAGCATTTTTAATAAAAGAAATTGAAAATAGAGAAAAAGAAAAGCTTGGTGTTAAATCACTTAAAATTGGATTTAACAAGGTATTTGGATATTTTATAGAAATAACTAAAGCTAGTTTAGCTACTGCAAATATAGATGATAGTTATATAAGAAAGCAAACTTTAAGTAATGCAGAGAGATTTATAACTCCAGAACTTAAGGAAATAGAAGATAAGATACTAAATGCTGAAGAAAAGATAAAATCTTTAGAGTATGAGATATTTGTAAATATAAGAAATAACATATATGAAAATATAGATAGAATACAAAAAACTGCTAAAATAATAGCAAATATAGACGTATTTGTATCACTTGCTACTGTGGCATATATTAATAACTACGTTAAACCAACTATAAGTGATAACAAAAAATTAGATATACAAAATGGTCGCCATCCTGTAGTTGAAAGCTTAGTAGGAGAAGAAAACTTCGTACCAAATGACACTTATTTAAACACTGGTGAAAATATAATAAACATAATAACAGGACCAAATATGGCAGGTAAGTCTACATATATGAGACAAACTGCAATAATAGCTTTAATGGCACATATTGGTTCATTTGTACCAGCAGAATTTGCTGAAATACCAATCATGGATAGAATATTTACTAGAGTTGGTGCTAGTGATGACTTAAGTCAAGGACAATCTACATTTATGGTAGAGATGAGTGAAGTATCTCATATACTTAAAAATGCGACAGAAAAAAGTTTAGTTATACTTGATGAAATAGGAAGAGGGACAAGTACTTATGATGGTATAAGTTTAGCTTGGTCAATAGTTGAATACATTCAAAATAATATAAAATGTAAAACACTATTTGCAACACATTATCATGAATTAACAGATTTAGAAAATGAGTTTAGTGATGTTAAAAACTACTCTATAGCAGTTAAAGAAGATAATGATAATATAATATTTTTAAGAAAAATAGTACCACAAGGTGCTGATAAAAGTTATGGGATATATGTTGCTGAACTTGCAAAGTTACCAGATTTAGTTATAAAAAGAGCTAAAGAAATACTTAGTGATTTAGAAAAAAATCATATGTATGAAAGTGTAACTATAAATAATGAAAAGAATTTAGATTCTAGTGATAGTATTGATATAAGTAGATTAGAGGACGAATACAATATATTAAAGTATAAATATGAAGAGCTAAATAGAAATCATATATCTTTACAAAATAGTTATAATAATCTAGATAAAGAAAATGAAGAATTAAATGGAAAAATAAATAGTATTAACATGGTAAAAGAAGTTTCAATATCTCAAGTATTAGAGGATGAGTTAAGTACAGTAAAAGTTAATATAGATTCTTCAAAAGAGTTAGAACTTGAATCATTAAGAACTGAGGTAAGTAAATTAGAAGATGAATACAATATATTAAAGTATAAATATGAAGAGCTAAATAGAAATCATATATCTTTACAAAATAGTTATAATAATCTAAATAAGGAAAATGAAGAATTAAATAGAAAAATAAATAGTAGTAATATGGTAAAAGAAGTTTCAATATCTCAAGTATCATTTGATAATCTGGGACAAACATCTTTATTAGATGAAATAGCAAATATAGACATATTAAATATGACTCCAATAGATGCTATGAATACTATATATATGTTACAAAGAAAAGCTAAGGATTCACTTAAATAATTACCTTACTAAACTAAAGGTTTGATAAGGGAGGAATAAATATGAATAGAATTAATATCTTAGATGATTTAACTATAAATAAAATAGCAGCAGGAGAGGTGGTTGAAAGACCATCTTCTGTTGTTAAAGAATTAGTTGAAAATAGTATAGATGCAGGAAGCACTAAAGTAATAGTTGAGATTATTGACGGTGGTAAAAAGTTAATAAGAATAACTGACAATGGTTGTGGTATAGCTTCTAGTGAAGTTGATAAATCATTTTTAAGACATGCAACAAGTAAAATTGAGAAAATTGATGATTTATATGACTTATATTCCCTAGGTTTTAGAGGAGAAGCACTAGCATCAATAAGTGCAGTAAGTAAGCTTGAAATGATAACAAAAACTAAAGAAGAGCCAATAGGAACTAAGGTTATAGTTGAGGGTGGAAAGATTATATCCAAGGAACCAGTAGGATGTTCTAATGGAACTACTATTATAATAAAAGATATATTCTTTAATACTCCAGCTAGACAAAAGTTCTTAAAATCAAATCATGCAGAAACTATAAATATAAGTGACTTAATAAATAAATTAGCTATAGGAAATCCTGATGTTCAATTTAAATATATAAATAACAATAAGCCTATGTTAAATACACCGGGAGATAGTAAATTAATTAGCGCTATAAGAAGTATATATGGAAAAGATGTATGTGAAAATTTAGTTAAGCTTAAATATAAAAGTGATAACTTTGAAATAAGAGGTTATGTTGGGGATAATAATGTATATCGTTCAAATAAAAATCTTCAGCATATATATATAAATAATAGATTTGTTAAAAGTAAAATTATATTAGATGCTATAAATGAAGCTTATAAAGGTATAATACCTATAAACAAACATGCTGTATGTTTTCTAGATATTAAAATTAATCCAGGTAGCATAGATGTTAATATACATCCAACAAAACTTGAGGTAAAGTTTGAAAATGAAAAGGAAGTATATATAGAACTTAGGGACTTAATAAGAAGAACATTACTTAATAATCATTTAATAGGAAGATATGAAGCGAGTGAAAATATAAATACTTTAGATAAAACTAATGTAGTAGATAATACAAGTAGTATATTAGATATAAAAGAAGTAAAAGTTAATTTAGATAATATAGCTATGAATAAAATAGAAGTAGTAGAATTAGATAGCCAAAAACCTATAGATAATTTTTTAGGGCTTGATGATGTACTAAAAAACAAAACATCCAATGACAAAAATATAAATGTTGCACATGAAAAACAAAATTTTTTGTATAAAGAAGAAAGTACAAAAGAGGATGCTGTAAAAGAAACTACATCTAATATAGATATATATGATAATATTAAATTAATTAAGAATTCAAATAATGAATTTTTAATAGAAGGAAACATAAATTTAGACAAAACATTTTCTATAGATGAAATAAGTAAGTTAGATGAAGATAAAGATAATAGCTTACAAAAAAGTTTAGAAAATAATATATTAAATACTACTAATATAAAAGAATTGTCTATAACAAATGATAGTGAAAGTATTCAAGAAGGATTTTTTGAAGAGGGAAAAAATAAATTCTCTTTAAGTGAATACAAAGTATTAGGCACTATATTTGATACTTATATAGTAATGTCTAAAGGTAATTCTATGTATCTTCTAGATCAACATGCAGCACATGAAAAGGTATTATATGAAAAGTATATGGACAAGTTTTATAAAAGTGATATAAGTATGCAAATGTTACTAGATCCAATAGTATTAGAGTTATCAAATGTAGATATGTTGCAAGTAGAGAAAAACTTGGAACTATTTATGAAATTTGGGTTTGAAATTGAAATCTTTGGTAATAATCATATAATGATAAGATGTGTACCAACTGTATTTGGAGTCCCTGAAAGTGAGAAATTTATACTACAAATAATAGACAATATAGAAGACATAAATAATAACTATGAACTAAAAGGAGATAAGTTTGCATCAATGGCTTGTAGATCAGCTATAAAAGCCAATGATAAGATAAAAAATATAGAAATAAATAGCTTATTTAGTCAGATGGAAGCTTGTGAGAATCCTTTTACTTGTCCTCATGGTAGACCAGTATTAGTAGAGATTTCTAAAAAAGAAATAGAAAAAATGTTCAAAAGAATTATGTAGATAGGAAGGTAATTATGAAAAAGATTCCACTTATAATACTTACAGGACCAACAGCTGTTGGTAAAACAGAATTATCAATAAATTTAGCAAAGTCCTTAAATGCTGATATTATTTCAGCAGATTCTATGCAAATATATGAGTATATGGATATAGGAAGTGCGAAAGTAACTAAAGAAGAAATGAACGGTGTAACTCATTATTTGATAGATGAAGTAAAACCTAACTATGCTTTTTCGGTGTCGGAATTTCAAAGTAGAGCAAACAAATATATAGAAAAAATACATCAAGAAGGTAAAAATGTTTTAGTAACTGGTGGTACGGGATTATATCTAAATTCATTAATATACAATATGGATTTTGCAAAATCTGATGCAAATAACGAATTAAGAGATAAATTGCAGCAAGAATTAAAAGAAAACGGAATAGATTATATGCATCAAAAGCTAAAAGAACTAGATAGTGATGCGGCGGATAGAATACACAAAAATAATACAAAAAGAGTTATAAGAGCATTAGAAGTATGTCTTAGCGGAGAAAAAATGAATGATTTTTCTAATGACTTAAGATTTAATGAAAAATATGAACCTATAGTAATAGTTCTAAATAGAGAAAGAGAACATTTATATGAAAGAATAAACAAAAGAGTAGATATAATGATGGATAGTGGACTTATAGATGAAGTTAAAAATCTTTTATCTATGGGATACACTAAGGATATGATATCTATGCAAGGAATTGGTTACAAGGAGATAATAAAGTATTTAGATGGAGAGTACACTCTTGATGAAGCAGTAGAAATTATAAAAAGAGATTCTAGAAGATATGCAAAACGTCAATTAACATGGTTTAGAAGATATAAAGATGCAAAATGGTTTAATCTAGATGAATATAGTGATAAAAAAGAATTGGAAAAAGAAGTAAATAACTATATTGAAAAAAGATTACAACTTGTATAAAATAGAATATAGAGGAATAGTATAAAATAAATTAAAATATATTAATCTTTAAAATTTAATTAAGATCTCGGGAGGATATATACAAATGAAAAATGCCGTATTAAATTTACAGGATATGTTTTTAAATAATGCTAGAAAAGATAAAACACCTGTAACTATATTTTTAATGAATGGAGTTCAAGTAAAAGGCTTAGTTAAGGGGTTTGATAGTTATATAATATTATTAGAAGGCGACAATAAGCAACAAAATATGATATATAAGCATGCGGTATCAACTATAATACCTGCAAGACCTATTAATTTACAAAATCCAAATATGCAAAAATAAACTTAGATAGACAAAAGGCTAACATGTGTTAGTCTTTTTTATTTGAGCAACAGATAAAGTCATTGGTGATAGGAGCGAAGCGACTTTTAATTTGCATTAAAAAATTTAATATGATAAAATTTGATTGTTAAAATAAATAAGACAGGTGGAAAATATGCTAAAGGAAACAAAAGAATTATTACAAAGTTTCTACGGATTAGATGATGAAACATTCAACTTATCTGAAGAAGTTATAAAAGAGATAGAACCAAGATTTGAAGAAATAAAAAAAATAAGAGAATATAATCAATATAAAGTATTAAAAGCAATGCAAGAAGCCAACTTAAGTGATAATCACTTTAACTGGACAACTGGATATGGATACAATGATATTGGACGTGAAAAAATAGAAAAAATATATGCAAGTGTATTTAATGCAGAAGATGCGATAGTTAGACCTATAATAGTTAATGGAACTCATGCACTAACTCTTTGTTTACAAGGTATAGTTAGACCAGGTGATGAAATATTATCAGTTACTGGTAAGCCATATGATACCTTAGAAGGTGTAATAGGTATAAGAGAAGAAAAAGGATCTTTAAAAGAGTTTGGAGTAACTTATGATCAAGTAGATTTCTTAGAAGATGGAAATGTTGACTTAGAAGGAATTAAAGAAAAGATAAATGATAAAACTAAACTTATAATGATACAAAGATCTAAAGGGTATTCTTGGAGAAAATCTTTAACAATAGAAGATATAAAAGAGATAATAGATACTGTAAAAAGTGTAAAGCCTGAAGTAATAGTTATGGTTGATAACTGTTATGGGGAATTTATAGAAACTAAAGAGCCAACAGATGTAGGTGCTGATATAATGGCAGGATCACTTATAAAAAATCCAGGTGGTGGACTTGCTTTAACAGGCGGATATATAGTAGGAAGAAAAGATTTAGTAGAACTTATATCATATAGATTAACATCTCCTGGTATAGGTAAAGAATGTGGATTAACATTTGGTACTAGTAGAACTGTACTTCAAGGATTCTTTATGGCTCCATATGTAGTTAGTCAAGCTGTTATGGGTGCAATATATTGTGCTAGAATGTTTGAAAAATTAGGATATGAAGTCCTTCCAAAGTATGATGATCCAAGAAGTGATATAATCCAAATAGTTAGACTTAAAAATGCTGATGAAGTTATAGCATTCTGTCAAGGAATACAAGCAGCAGCGCCAGTTGATTCATATGTTAAGCCAGTACCTTGGGCAATGCCAGGATATGATAGCGATGTTATAATGGCAGCAGGTGCATTTATACAAGGTTCATCTATAGAATTAAGTGCAGATGCTCCTATAAAACCTCCATATAATGTATATTTCCAAGGCGGACTAACATTTGACCATTCTAAGATGGGAACATTAAAAGCTATAGAATACATGAAAAAAAATAGTTAATATAAATACTCTATGTTATGGATAATAAGTCTATAGTGTAGAGTATTTTTTTAATAAAAAGTAAAATTATATGAATAATATAAAGATATCAGCAATAAACTTGGTTGAGTTTATAATGAAACAAAGGGGGTATAGATAATGGGCATATAATTTTAGTAAAAGCAATGGAAGGAATTAGAGATAATTAAAATGTTCTAAATCATATGGTAAAAATTATACACCAAAAGTACCTATAAAGCATACTTTTACATATGAAGGTTTAGACATAATAGTAGAGGGTAGAATATATGGAATTTTAATAGAAAATGAAAAGGAATAGTAAATTTAAATATAGGGATCAAGTACTAGAGGTGAAAAATGAAAGAAGAACTAGAAATACTAGAAAAATACATTAAAAAGAAAAAGTTAAAATACAATGAATTTAATGAATTAATAGGAAATTATTTTGTCAGAGAATATGAAGAATTAGATGATAATTACTATTTAATAAAGATAGTAAGACCAAATAGTTTAAAAGGAGAAGTATACACAGATTATATAAAGATTATAAATTAGGTTATTTTATGATGTAAAAATGGTAACTACTCTTTATCTAGGGGAGTTTTTTTATTGTAAAATAAGCAAAGATCAACTATTTTTTGTAAAGCATTGACTCTCACTTAAAAAGAAGATAAGGGAGAAACTTATAGTAAATATTTAGAGGTATATAAAAATTGGGTATAATATATAATAAAATACAATTTAGGGCGTGAGCTAATGGTAAAAGAAAGAAGACGTATAATAATAGACTTTGAAGTACTATCTAAAGCAGGGTTTTGGATGTGCTGTATGAAAGATTATAAAACACAAAAAGAACATATTATAATAAATAATAGAGAAGAACTTTTAAGAGTATTTAATAAAAATAAAGAATCAGTATGGGTAGGCTACAATATAAGAGGATATGACCAGTGGATACTAAAGTCAATAATAGCAGGTATAGATCCTTGTGATGTATCGTATAAGCTTGTTGAACGAAAAGTATCAGGATGGAGAATAGATAGAAACTTAAACAAGATACCTTTATATATATTTGAAATAAGTGATAGTTATAGAAGTTTAAAAGAGCTTGAATTATTTATGGGAGAAGATATAAGAGAAAGTAGTGTATCTTTTGATTTAGATAGATATCCCACTAAAGAAGAAATAGATGAACTAACACATTATTGTTTGCACGACGTAAGAATGACCTACAAAGTATTTGAACAAGTTTACTATAGATATGAGGCACAGTTAGGACTTATAGAATATTTTAATTTAGAGGATAATATGTTTAATAAAACAGAAGCTCAACTAAGTGCATATATATTAGGTGCAAAAAAGCCTAATTATGATAGAAATGATATTAATGAATTTGGTATAGTCAATACTTTAAAACTAAGTAAATACAATCATATAAAAGAGTGGTATGAAGATTATAATAATAGAGATTTAAAAAAGTATTTAAGAACTAATATATATGGAATTGAAACAGATTTTGGTTGGGGAGGACTTCACTCTGCTAGAAAAAAATATGAAGGGGAGGACTTTATAGTAAACTCAGATGTAAGTTCTTTTTATCCTTCTATAATGATAGAATATGATTTACTTAGTAGAAACGTAAAAGAACCTTCTAAGTATAAAGAAATAAGAGATACTAGAATTAAATTTAAAAAAGAAAATAATTCTATAGAAAAATCTCTTAAGTTAGTATTAAATAGCACCTATGGTGCCTGTATGGATATTAATAATGAACTTTATGATCCTAGACAGGGAATAGCTATATGCGTAAATGGGCAACTATTACTATTAGACCTTATAGAAAAGGTAGAGTTAGAATTTGGAAGTAGCGCAGAGTTTATACAAGGAAATACGGATGGAGTTATGTTTAAGTTTAGTTCTAATGAAGATGTAGATAAATATTTAGAGATTTGTGGCAGATGGTGCGAAAGAACTAGGATGAATTTAGAACATGATTTTATAAAAAAGATTATACAAAAGGATGTTAATATTAAAAGTAAAGGTGCTTATGTAAAGAAATTAAGCTTAATAGACAATGATTTACCTATAGTTAATAAAGCTTTAAAAGAAAAATTAATTAATGGTGTAGATATAGAAACTACTATAAATAAATCTAATAAGCTTATAGATTTTCAAAAATGCATTAAGGTAACTGGTAAATATAGTCATGTCGTATATGGAAGTGAAGAGATAAAATTAAAGGTCCTTCGGGTATTTGCCAGTAAGTCGAATTTAGATTTTGCTGTTATGAAAATGAAGCCAGGTAATAAGTTAGAGAAGATAAGTTATACTCCTGATAGGGTATTTATAGATAATGATAATATTATATGTAAAGATATACCAGATAAACTTGATAAGGGCTGGTACATATCTTTGGCTAAGAATAGATTAGACAGTTTTATTAGTGAAAATAAATTTACTTTATTTGATTACTTGGAGATGTTAAAAGAATAAAAAGTAAAATATAATAGAGATTTTAATCTAGGGATTTACATCATTAATAAATTTAAAGTTACTAGAGTATTTTATATAGTAAGGGGCAAAGTATAATATGGCTAAAATATCTAGACGTGGATTTGATGAAAATGATAAAAGATGGTTTTCTAATAAAGAATTGATAAAGTTAAAAAAAGCTAAAGAAGAAGTAGAATGGTTGATAAATAGAGATTATAAAATAGAACCTGTAGTAAATTTCGTTTCAAATAAATATCAATTTTCGACAAGGCAAAGGGATGCTATAAAAAGATCTGTATGTTCTTATAAAAATAAAATGATAAGAGAATCTAAAAAACTTCCAATAGATAAGATAAATGAAGGGTCTATATATATAGATGGGTTCAATTTGATAATAACACTAGAAGTTGCATTATCTAAAGGAACATTAATTATAGGAACTGATGAAAATATTAGGGATCTAGCAGGACTTAGAGGAACTTATAAAATCATAGATAAAACAGAAGAAGCATTAAATTTAATTGGAAGGTTTTTTAATGAATATAATGCTAGCAAAGTTATATTTTATTTAGATTCTCCAGTTTCTAATTCTGCTAATCTAAAATATAAAATATTAGATTGTACAAAAAATTGGGGATTTAATATTGATGTTGTGTTAGTTAATAATGCAGATATATTATTAGAAAAGTTAGATAGGGTAGTCAGTAGCGATGCAGCTATAATCGATAAATGTATAAGCTATTTTAATATAGCTAAAGAGATAATAGATAAGTATATACAAGAAGCAAATATTATAAATTTGAACACATGTAAGGTTAATTCATAAACAATAAATAAAAAACCAAAGAGTGAAAATAATATATAAATAATAGGGTATATAAAATTTAATATAATATAAATTAAAAACTAAAATATTATATAGATAGGAGAAAAAATGACTAATAATAAAGAAACTATAAAAGTAGGATGGAACTTAGATAATAGCTATATGACTTTGCCTAAAATATTTTTTAGTAAAGTTGATTTAAATAAAGTAAGTTCACCAAAATTAGTTATCCTAAACTATCCATTAGCAAAATCTTTGGGACTTAATAGTGATGCTCTAAAAAGTGAAGAAGGAGTATCAATACTTGCAGGTAACAAAAAAATAGAAGAAGGTGCTTTTATTGCACAGGCTTATGCAGGGCATCAATTTGGGTATTTTACAATGCTAGGAGATGGAAGAGCATTATTAATAGGTGAACAAATAACACCAAGTGGTAAAAGGTATGATATTCAACTAAAAGGCTCTGGTAAAACACCATACTCTCGCCGAGGAGATGGAAAAGCAGTACTTGGACCTATGCTTCGTGAATATATAATAAGTGAAGCTATGTATGGTCTAGGTATCCCAACTACACGTAGCCTTGCAGTAGTTAAAACTGGTGAATCTGTAATTCGAGAAGATATAAAACAAGGAGCTATATTAACTCGTATTGCATCAAGTCACATTAGATTTGGAACATTTGAGTATGCAGCAAATTTTGGCAGTATAAGTGATATCAAAGCTTTAGCAGATTATTCATTAAAGAGACACTTTCCACATATAGCTGATGATGAAAATAAATACATTAATTTACTTAAAGAAGTTATAAAAGTACATGCAAGTTTAGTTAGTAAATGGCAAAGTGTTGGATTTATACATGGTGTTATGAACACTGATAATATGACTATTAGTGGAGAAACTATTGACTATGGTCCTTGTGCATTTATGGACACTTATAATCCTAATACTGTATTTAGTTCTATAGATACTCAGGGGCGTTATGCATATAAAAATCAACCAATTATGGCTGAATGGAACTTATGTAGACTTGCAGAAGCATTATTACCCCTATTACATGAAGATCAAAAAGAAGCTATAAAAATAGCTCAAGGTTCTGTTTCTGAATTTACAAATTTATATTATATGAATTGGTTATCAATAATGAGATCAAAGCTTGGAATATTTAATGAAGAGGAACAAGATAAAGCTATTATTGAAGATTTACTTAGTATTATGGAAAAGTATAATGAAGATTATACTAACACTTTTATAGAGTTAACATTTAATAAAAATAGCAAAAAAGGAATGTTTAGTAGTGAGGAATTTAATAATTGGTACAATGTCTGGAAGGAAAGGCTTAAGAGGCAACCAAATTCAGAAGAAGAAATATTTAAATTAATGAAGACATCTAATCCGGCAGTAATCCCAAGAAATCATAGAGTAGAAGAGGCTTTAGAAGCTGCTGATAAAGGTAACTTTGAAGTTATGAAAAATCTTATTGATGTTATTTCAAAACCATATGAGCATTCAAAAGAGCAAGAGGAGTATTCAAAGCTACCTAAACAATCGAATTGTTCTTATAGAACTTATTGTGGAACATAAAAAATCAATAAAACTGAGAGGGACTTTTATATAAAAGTCTCTTTTTATTTCTAAGATATTGATAAGCTTACCTTACAAATTTGTAATTTTTATGAAAGATAAATCGATATGTAGATTATAGGTTTTATAATAATATAATCATATATAAAAATAAAAGGAGAATTATTTATGAAGCTTAGCAAAAGAATAATAGTAGGATTAATTTCAGCTGCAGTAATTTTAATAGGAGGGAAATTTGTATATGATAATTTTATAGACGATGATTTTACTTATCCATTAACTTATATATCAATAGAAGGAAATAAAAGAGAAAAAGATCAAATTGATACAATAGAGAAAAGCTTAGAAAGTAATAAATGTAAATTTGAAAAAATAAACTTTGAAATGCTTAAAGTTGATGATAAGAATAATATGGTTATTAAAGAGTCTGAATATAATAAATTAGCCAATAAATTAGATTTAGAGAAGGTAAAGGTAAATGATAAAGAAGCTGCAATAATACCAAGATATGATGGTATAAAAAACTTTAAGTATATGAATGAGTTAAAAGAATTAACTAATTATAAAGTAGAAAATAACAATTTAAAAGTAGTAGGTGTAGTAGATAAAAAAATATTAATTACAGGTCTATTCAAAAGTCAAATTATTATAAGTGATAATTTGTATAATAAATTAGAAAAAGACAGTGAAAACAAGATAGTTACAGTTAAAGGATATGAATTTAAAGAAAATTCAAAATCAGATAAAGCTATATTGCAGATAAAAGAGAATAAATCATTCTCAAATAATAATGAAAATGATATATTCTATCTTTTTTCTAAATAAATAGTAAAATTTAGAAAAAGATAAAAAATTATCTTTGTTAAGAAAGGATGAATATGAATACCTTATTGTTTACTAGTATAATCATAATTTTAGCAGGTACAATTTTATTTATAGTAGAAAAAAGAAGCTTTCTAACAGGGCTTATATTAATAATTGGATTTTTAGGAATAACTTTTTATACATTATCAACATTATCATCTAAAAGTGATATTGCTAATACTTTAATACTTTTAACGGTGTATGGATTAATACCTATATTAGTAGTAATATGTGCATTTTTATTTATTAAAAATGGAAGAAGTATGATGAAAAAAGAGGGGCGAAAGTTACCAAATCTACTTTCGCTAATTATAGGCATATATATTTTTATTATAATATTTCTTAGTTATATACTGATATATTATGGTAATAAATTAAATGTATTTACTTATATGATTATTATATCAATAATTGTAATGTCAGTATATTTAGGAGTTATGTTTATAAGCTATTTAATTTATTCATATATATACCAAGTGATGCCAGTAAGGAAGAATATAGATTATATAATAGTTCTAGGTTCTGGATTGATTGGAGATAGAGTACCACCTCTTTTAAAAAGCAGATTAGATAAAGGAATTGATATATATAAAGATCAAAAAGACAGAGGGAATTTGCCTAAGATAATTGTATCTGGAGGTCAAGGTCCAGATGAGTTAGTTTCAGAAGCATATGCTATGAAAAAATACTTAATATCACAAGGTATAAATAATGAAGATATTATTGCTGAAGATAAATCTACAACAACTTATGAGAATATGAAGTTTTCTAAGTTGATTATGGATAAATCAGATAACTATAACTGTATTTTTGTAACTAATAATTATCATGTATTTCGTGCATCAATATTTGCTCGTAAGGTTGGATTAAAGGCAAATGGTGTAGGAGCCCCTACAGCTTTTTATTTTCTCCCAAGTGCTCTGATTCGAGAATTTATAGCTATATTGTTCATATATAAATGGTTAAATATAATTATTATACTTTTATATTTAGCCTTAGTTATTAATTCTTTATTACCAATCAATTTTTAGTTTTAAATAACATCAATCATCTATTTATTGAATAAGTATAAGTATATATAAATAGATGGAGGGACTACGTATGAAGGTAAATTTACCACAATCTGCAATAGATTTATTAAAAAGTATAATAGAAAAAAATAAAGATAAACCAAGTACAATAAGAATATATTTTGCAGGATTTGGATGCAGTGGATCAATATTTAATCTGGCATTAGATGAAAAAAAAGAATCTGACGTTGAGTATTTTGTAGATGATTTACATTTTATAATGGATAGGTTAGAGTATGAAAAATTTAAAGATGTAACAATTATGGAAACACCTAATGGATTTATAATATATGTTGATAATATGCCTAAAGTTGAAGGATGTCATGGATGCAGTGGTTGCAATTAATAGTATCAAACTTATATCTTAAATAAGAAAATATATATTTATAACTATGGACT
Source organism: Romboutsia sp. 1001713B170131_170501_G6 (assembly GCF_015668195.1). Lineage (NCBI taxonomy): Bacteria > Bacillati > Bacillota > Clostridia > Peptostreptococcales > Peptostreptococcaceae > Romboutsia > Romboutsia sp. 1001713B170131_170501_G6. Next base: position 70,807 of record NZ_JADPFC010000004.1, on the reverse strand, counting down.
AAATACAGGTTTGATATATATTTTATACTATTTTCATATAGATAAGCAACATTTATTAAGATATAATAAAAATAACATGTATATGAAAAGAGGTATTAAAATGACAGGTTCAGATAGAAGAGATAAGATATTAAATCTACTAAAAAATAAAAATAAAGCTATGAGTGGATCAAAACTATCAAGTGAACTTAATGTAAGTAGGCAAGTCATAGTAGGAGATGTTGCTCTTCTTAGAGCTAGTGGCATTGATATTATATCTACTCCAAGAGGATATATACTAAATAATAATAAAGAAGATGATTATATAATAAAAGCTATAGCTTGTAAGCATGACAAAGAAGATATAGAAGATGAGTTAAATACTATGGTTGACGAAGGTGCTATAATTGAGGATGTAATAGTAGAACATAGTATATATGGGCAAATAAGTGGAAATTTACATCTAGAATGTAGAAGAGATGTAAAAGAATTTATAAAGAAGTTAAACTCAAAAGAAATTAGTCCTCTATCTCATTTAACAGATGGAGTACATCTTCATACTATAAAGTGTAGAGATGAAAAAACTTATAATCAAGTTATAAACGCTTTAAGTGAAAAAGGATATTTATACTAGAATTCGGTAATAGCGTAAGTATGTATAATTAATAATATACTAAAATAAAAGAAGGAGAAGTAAATAGCTTCTCCTTCTTTTATTTTAAACAATATTTACTATATTAATATCCAATGCTTTTTAAATATTGTCTTAGTATATTATTTGAATTATTAAACTTAGCTTTTTCTTCTTCAGTCATATCAATTTCTATAACTTTTTCAGCTCCATTTATACCTATTATAGTTGGGACTCCTGTATATACATCTGTCTCTCCATATTCACCTTCAAGTAAAGCTGAAACTGGTAATATTCTTCTTTCATCACTAAATATTGATTTTATGATTCCAACAACTGCTGAAGCTATACCATAGTAAGTGGTACCTTTTCTATTATATACTTCCCAACCAGCTTTAGCAGTTTTTTCTACTAAATAATCTAAATCTATTTCTTTTTTTAGTTTTTCATTTTCCTCAATTAAGGTTAAAAGTGGTTTACCTGCAATGCTAACATTTGACCAAGGCACCATTTGAGAATCTCCATGTTCACCCATAGAATATGCATGTATAGATCTTGTATCTACTTCATCTAAATGTTTAGATAAGAAGTTTTTTAATCTTGATGAGTCTATGGTAGTTCCTGTTCCTATGATTCTGTTTTTAGGCAATCCAGATAATTTCCATATATGATATGAAATTATATCAACTGGATTTGAAGCAACTACAAAGAAACCATCAAATCCTGATTTCATTATTTCCTTAATAGCTAAGTTACATATAGATGCACTAACTTCTAAAGTGTCAAGTCTAGATTGACCTTGTTTAGGTGCTGGTCCTGCAGTAAATATAACAATATCAACATCACTACAATCTGCAAATGTTGCTTGTCTTATTTTAGTTCTTTGAGACATAAATTCTACTCCGTGAGTTAAATCCCAAGCTTCACCTTTAGCTTTTTCTTCATTTATATCAATCATTAAAAGCTCATCACATACACATTGATTAACTAGTGCAAATCCACAACTAGACCCAACTAGTCCCGTACCTACTATTGCTATTTTTCTCAATTTTAAACACATAAGTCATCCTCCTAAAGTTGTCTTTTGTAAAGTGTTTTGAAATGAATTTATTTGTATGGCTTAAGAAATAAGATAAGTAACCTATAAATTTATTAGTTAAGTCTACATTAATTATAAAATTATTATTATATATTTATTTTATAATTAATTATAAATTTGATGTATTCGGCATTATTATACTGCTGAATATTTACAAAGTAAAGAATAAATTGATAATAAAAGAATAAAAAATCCTTAAATTATATAAAGTTAAAGCATATTTTGTACTATATTTTACTTAAAATTTGATTATAGATTCATATATAAATAACTAGTATTTAAAATAAAGTTATTATACAATATATAATTAATAAAAATGATGTTATATAGTTAGCAATTTTAACATTAAATTTGAAGTAAGCTAAGGATTTTATTAACTTTGGTTTTAAGTACCTATTAAATATTATATATATGAAAATAAGTGAAAAGCCACCCAGAGTATACGAATAAATATTATGTATAAATTGTGGTAAATGAAATATATTAACTGTAATAACAAGCATAAGTAAAGTAAATGTAGTTGAGATTAGACTAGAGTATTCTTCAGGCTTTAATATATATTTATTAAAATAATTTTTATCATCAAAATTTATAATTTCACTTACTAACTTGTCTATTGACATAAAATCGTAGTCATTGGTATAAACGCCAACATCAACTAAGTAAAGTGTTATTTCTTCATATCTATGAATAATTTTTTCTTCATAAATCTTTCTTATCTTAAATATGTCTTTTTCTAATACATTATATATCTCAGTTTTTATTATATCCTTAACATCCTTATTAGAATCTAATCTAGTTTTTATATAAAAACTTCCATCACAAAGTAAAAACTTATCATTTTGGTTTCTTATGACTATTCCAATATATTCATTCATAATATCGCCACCTATTGAAAATTTATGTAAATTATATCATATTAGTTGATATTATCAATATTAAAAAATTATAAATATGAATAAATTAATTATATATTTAAGTAAGATAAAATGAATAAATATAAAAAAGTATTTGACAATTATAAATTTAATTACTAAACTGTAAATATATGTGTAAAGACACTTGTAACATGAATTAAATATATTAAATTAAAAAACATATTTGGAGGAGAGATATGAGAACTAAAAATATTGTATTATCAGCACTTTTATGTGCAATGGGAATTATTATACCAATGTTTTCACCAATTAAAATAATATTAGAACCAGCCTCTTTTACATTAGCTAGTCATATACCAATATTTATAGCTATGTTTATATCATCAAAGACTGCACTATTTGTAACACTTGGAACCACAATAGGTTTTTTATTTGGAGGTTTCCCATTACCAATTGTACTTAGAGCACTAAGTCACTTATTGTTTGTTAGTGTTGGATGTATTTACTTAAATAAAAATAGGGATTCTATAAAGAGCATAAAAAGTTCTTTAGGATATTCATTTTTTATAGGATTAGTTCATGCCATTGGAGAGGTTTTAGTAATTATACCTTTTTATTTTTCATCAAACCTTTCTGAAGGATTTTACAATCAAGGTTTTTTAGTATCTGTTATAGGTTTAATAGGGGTTGGAACTATAATACACAGTATGTTAGATTTCTCTTTAGCAGTTTATGTATGGAATATACTACCTAAAGAGGTTAGAAATAAATATGTAGTAAAAACTCAAAATTAGATATACTTTTATTATATAAGAATTTTAAGTAATCAACAATTAAGCAAAAGGGGTAAATTATAGTATAAATTTTTTTATAAATATGTACACATAAATAAATATATATAAACTAATTTATCAAATCATAATTTTGAGAATTATAATATATAATACTTATTAAATAATAAAAAATAAATAGAAAGTCTTTTATTAAGAATGGTGGAGGGACTGGCCCTATGAAGCCTGGCAACAGCTAACTTAGTTAGAATTGTGCTAAATCCTGCAGGAGTTTTCCTGAGAGATAAAAGGTATATTGATTTGTTGCGTTAATAAAAGGCTTCCTAAATAAAAGGGGGCTTTTTTTATGAAAAATTATAACAAAGATACTTTATGTGTAAGAGGTGGATATAAGCCTAATGTTGGAGAACCTATGGTGTATCCTTTAGTTCAAAGTACGACTTTCAAATATGAAGATCCAGATTTAGTAGCAGATATATTTGACTTAAAAGTAGATGGTCATATGTATAGTAGGATAAGTAATCCAACAGTAGAAAACTTTGAAGAAAAAATAACATGTCTTGAAGGTGGAGTTGGAGCAGTAGCGGTTAGTTCAGGACAATCGGCGATACTTTTAGCTATTTTAAATATATGTAAAAGTGGAGACAACATAATATCAGTATCATCATTATATGGTGGAACTTATAATTTATTTAATATAACTCTTAGAAATTTTGGAATAGAAACAAAGTTTGTATCAAACAATGATGATAAAGAATATATACTATCGTTAGTAGATGAAAATACTAAAGCTATATATGGAGAAACTATAGGAAATCCAGGGCTAGATATATTAGATTTTAAGAAATTTAGTGAAATAGCTAAAAAAGGAGATATCCCTTTTATAGTTGATAATACAGTAGCAAGTACCTATTTATGTAATCCTATAAATTTTGGTGCAAATATAGTTATACACTCTACATCAAAATATATAGATGGTCATGCAGTGGCACTTGGAGGAATAGTTGTTGATTGTGGAAATTTTAACTGGGATAATGGGAAATATCCATTATTATGCGATGGAGATGTTAGCTGTCATGATATTAAATATGTTGAAGAATTTAGGGAAAGTGCATATATAACAAAGTTAAGAGCATCAATGCTTAGAGATTTAGGTAGTACCATGAGCCCTTTTAATGCATTTTTAAGTAATCTAGGAGTGGAAACTCTGCACCTTAGAATGAAAAAGCATAGTAAAAATGCTTTAGTATTAGCAAAGTATCTAGAAAATCATGAAAAAGTAAGCTGGGTAAACTATCCGTACTTAGAAAGTAGAGCGGACTATAAGAAAGTAAAAACTTACTTAAAAGGTGGAAGTGGAATACTAACATTTGGTATAAATGGTGGAATAAATGAAGCCAAGACTTTTATAAAATCTTTAAAATTAGTAGATTTAGCAATACATCTTGGATTTAATAAAACATCAGTACTTCATCCTGCTAGCACAACTCATAGCCAGCTATCTTATGAAGATAAGATAAAGTGTGGAGTTAGTTTAGAGATGATTAGAGTATCTGTTGGAATAGAAGATATAGATGACCTAATAAATGACTTTGATATAGCACTTAAGGAAATATAATATGACTGTATATCTTTGTAAAAAAATAAATGGAGCTAAGTTTATAGATAACTGTATAATAGAAAATAAAATCTATAATAAAAAGTTATATAGAAAATCTAGTTTAGATAAGATGAGCTCTCATTATAAAACTATAGGTATATTAAATCTTATGCCTAATAAAGTAGAAACAAAAATTCATTTATTAGAGTTATTTTCAAAAATGAATGAGGATATAAATATAAAATTTATAAGGCTTAAAACGCACATATGCAAAAATTGTAATAGACTATATTTGATGAAAAATTATTATACATTTGATGAAATAAAAGATGATTTAGATGGACTTATAGTTACAGGAGCTCCTATTGAAAAAATAGATTTCAAGCAGGTTAAATATATATATGAATTAAATGATATATTTGATTATTCTATTAAAAACCTAAAAAGTATGTTAAGTATATGTTGGGGAGCACAGGCTTGTTTAAATCATATATATGGAATAAATAAAGATATACTTGATAAGAAGATATTTGGAGTATATAAGGGATATAAATAAAAAGTTATCTATAGATATATCTAAAAATTATTTTATTGAAGGTGATACAAACAAAGGAATAAGTGCAGAGTAGGTGGAACAAAGTATTAGGATATACAACAATTGGATTAATATAATTTAATATGAAATTAAACAAGCTAGTTAGATAACTAGCTTGTTTAATTTGGAAATATAAATAAGTGTTATGAGCTTATAAAAGCTATGGATTAAATTATAAAATTAAAAGATAATATAAGTAAATGGTAAAATTAAAAATTTATACGTATAATAAATATATTATATAAATAGTTAATATAAATTTTAAATAGGTGAAAAAATGCAAAATTATAATGATATTAAACTAAAAGAATTAAAAAAATGGAAAAAGAAAATACGAAAAAAGCCATCTATAATAGATAAAGCATCAAAAGAAACTCAAAATAAAATAAATTCCGTTTTACCTCAAAAGTATCACGAAATCTTAACTGTAGCTATAAAAAATATGACTAAGATGGTTTTATTTGGGTCTAATTATACTACTAAAAAACCTATACTAGATATATCTTTAGAAGAAAGAGATAATTTAGCTCTTGAAAAGATAAAAATTTATAAGAGAACTGCTATGATAGAAGGTGCTGGAACAGGGGCGGGAGGCATATTTATAGGGCTATGTGACTTTCCACTACTTCTTAGTATAAAAATAAAGCTTATTTATGAAATTGCTAGTATATATGGATTTGATACAAATGATTATAAAGAAAGATTATATATATTAAATATATTTCAGCTTGCTTTTTCAAGTAAAGAGCATGTAAACTATGTATTTGAAAATATGGAATGCTTTGATGATTTTAAACATAAGTTATCTGATAATATTAATGAATTTGATTGGAGAAGCTTTCAACAAGAGTATAGAGATTATATTGATTTAGCAAAGTTATTTCAGTTAGTGCCAGGAATAGGTGCTTTTGTTGGTGCATATGTAAACAATAAATTAGTAGACAAATTAGGTGAGTATGCAATATATGCTTATCATATGAGAATATTAGATGATAAAGATTATGCGGTTAAGAAGGAAAACTTTATATATACAAAATATAAAAATTTTATTAATAAAATAAAATAACTTTATAATATATGCCAAGTAATTTGGCTAGGATATTAATTTGTATAAGTTTATAATATATATATTAAATATAACATTAATATATAAAATCTCATAAGATATTATAACTAGAAAGTAAAATAGTTTAGGGAGGATAAGCCATGGAAAGCCCTACAAAGAAAGTTTTAATAGATAGTAGTTATGGGAATATAAGTAAAGAAAACTCAAAAGATGAGGTAATATTAGTAGGAGTATATCCTTTTGAAGGAATCTCCTATGTAGATAATATAGAACTTACTTTAAAGCCAGAAGATAGTGATCCTATTACTGTTAAAATCAAATATTCTGGTTATAATATGCAATTATTTTTAGGAGATTTTACAGGAGATAATAAATCAGAAATAATGGTTAGAGGCGGATTTGGAGGTTCTGGAGGATTTGAAATTGGTGTTATATATAAATATGAAGATGGGAAATTAATAGAAATATTTAACCAAGATATATTTTATAAAAATAATAATTGTATCGCAACTTTCAAAGATGATTATAAGGTAAGCGTAAGTTGTGGAAAGAAAAAATATACAATAGATATTTCATCAAAAGAAAAAGAATATCTAGAGTATTTATATTTACCTAATGGTAAGCTTAAAAATGCAGTTGATGCATATGTAGATCCGCCAAATGGAATTTTTTTTATAAAGCAAATTTATAACAATTATTATGAACTATTAATACAACAAAGAGTAGTTGGAATATCTAATGCAGATACATTAGGTATTATACAAACTTATAGTAATTTAATAGATTCAAATATAAAAAATATATATAAAGGATTATTACTTACCGATTATAATTACAGAAAAAGACAAAGATATAATAAATTTACTACTAAAAAAGATATTAATAATTATGCATTTCAAGGCTTAGAAGGTAGCTATTTAAATAGAAATAGTATTTATTCTGCAAGAGAGTTTAAGGTAAAAAAAGATAGTATGAATTTAATAGTAAATAATTTATTTGAAGAAAAAAATACTTTATACCTTAATGGATATTTACTAAATTTAACAGAAGATACTATTAAGGATATTAATAATTTTAAGATTGAGTTAAAAGATGCCACTGGCAGAGTATTTGCTAAAAAAATTTTTAAGAGAATGGATATAAATGGAGGTTTAGGATCATTTGAAGGTAAAATGATATTGTTGACTTTTTTTGAAGAAGAATATGATTTATATAATATAAACATAGGTAACGTAACGTGGGACTATAATTGTGAGGTTATATAAAAAGCTAGCTAGATAGTTTTTTTTAATATATAATAAATAATTGCATACAAAAGATAAATATAAGAATTACATAGGAGGTATATTGTGCAGACAGAGTTAAGCAATAGAAGTAAAGGCATAATATGTATAATAGTTTCGGCATTTGGATTTGCTATGATGTCAGCTTTTATAAAATTAGCAGGAGACTTACCAACTTTTCAAAAGACGTTTTTTAGAAACTTAGTTTCTTGTATAGTAGCGTTTATAATGGTTACAAAAGCAAAACAAAGTTATTTTGGAAGTAAGGAAAATAGAAAAATATTAAACTTAAGATCAGCATTTGGGACACTTGGTATAATATTTAATTATTATGCAATAGATAGAATGGTGTTATCAGATGCTAATATGTTAAATAAGTTAAGTCCGTTCTTTGTTATAATATTTTCTGCGTTATTTTTAAAAGAAAAGATAAAAACTAATCAAATAGCTGCTGTATTAGTGGCATTTGTAGGAGCATTATTTATAATAAAGCCAACATTTGATTTAGAAATGTTACCATCACTTGTGGGTGTAGCAGGTGCTTTATGCGCGGCATCGGCATATACTTGTCTTAGGGTATTAGGTAAAAAAGAAAATGGAGCAACTGTAGTATTTTACTTTTCTTTATTCTCATTAGTTGTAATATTTCCGATAATGATTATGACTTATGAGCCAATGAGTTTAGCGCAGTTTATGTATTTACTTCTTGCAGGAGTATTTGCGACTGTAGGTCAATTTGGTGTAACTTGGGCTTACAAATATGCACCAGCTAAAGAGATATCTATATTTGATTATTCTAATATAATATTTTCTGCAATAATAAGTGTAGTATTATTTAATGTATTCCCAGATAATTTTAGTGTATTTGGATACTTTATAATATTTAGTGCATCATTTTATATGTTTAGATACAATAAAAAACTTGATAAACTTGGTTAAATTAAGAGGAGATTATTCTCCTCTTTTATTATATTAAAATTATTAACTTAATATTTTATTAAAATTTAAGAAAAAATTAAAATTTTATACAATATAAAAATTATTTGAAAATGAAATAAAAATATTGAAAAATTAAAAAATTCTGATACAATTTTATGAGTATGCTTTTTAGATATAAGTATATTTATAGAAGACATTTCAAAATAAACAATAAGGAAACGGGGTGCAAATGTTGGAAAATAGAATAGATTTAACTAATGGTAGGATACTTGACAAATTAATAAAATTAGCACTTCCTATAATGGGGACATCATTTATACAAATGGCTTATAACATGATAGATATGATATGGGTTGGTAAAGCTGGTAGTAGTGCAGTTGCAGCGGTTGGAACAGCAGGATTTTTTCCTTGGTTAGCTATGGCATTTGTAATGATATCAAAAATTGGTGGAGAAGTTAAAGTTGCACAAAGTATCGGTGAAGGAAATATTGATAAAACGAGATCTTATATAAAATCAGCTATAGAAATAAACATTATACTATCAACATTGTATACTTTATTTTTAATAGTGTTTAATAAAGGATTAATAGAATTTTTTAGATTAGGAGATATAAAAGTTATAGGCATGTCTAGAATATATTTATACATAATTGCATTAGGAATGGTATTTTACTTTATAAATCCAGTATTTACAGCCATATTTAATGGAATGGGTAATAGTAAAACTCCATTTAAAATAAATGCAGTAGGTCTTATAACAAATATTATACTAGACCCAATACTTATACTTGGTTGGCTTGGTTTTCCTCAACTTGGAGTAGCAGGAGCTGCTATTGCAACTGTCATAGCACAAATAGTAGTTACATCTTTATTTATATATAGAATAAAAAAAGATGAGTATGGATATTTTAAAATAAAATTATTTAGAAATATAGAAATAACGTATTATAAAATACTATACAAATTGGGACTTCCAGTAGCGCTACAAAGTGGATTGTTTACAGGATTTTCTATGTTACTAGGAGTGGTTGTGGCGTCATTTGGACCAGTAGCAGTAGCTGTTCAAAAGGTAGGGTCTCAAATTGAGTCTATATCCTGGATGACAGCAGAAGGTCTATCTTCATCTTTATCTAGTTTTATTGGGCAAAATTATGGAGCTAAAAAATTTGACAGAGTTAATAAAGGATTTAAGTTAACATTAATACTAGCTATAATACTTGGAGCTATAAACACTTTAATATTAGTCTTTTTAGGAAAACAAGTATTTACTATATTTATACAAGAAGAAATGGCTATTAAAGAGGGCACTATTTATCTTAAAATACTTGGATATTCTCAATTATTTATGTGTATAGAAATAATAACATCAGGAGCTTTTAAAGGACTTGGTAAAACTTCAATACCATCTATAATAAGTATTATATTTACAGGACTTAGAGTACCAACAGCTTACTTAATATCAAATCCAAGTTTACTTGGACTTAATGGAGTTTGGTGGAGTATAACTATAAGTAGCATAATTAAGGGAATATTGATGCTTAGTGTATTTTTAGTTATGAAAAGAAAAAAGAAATTATATGATGATTATAATACTAAAGGAGAGTTAAGTCATCAGTATTAAAGAAGAGAGTACTTTCTATAAAATTTATAGTAAGTACTTTTTTTATATACAAATGATTTATATTAATTATAAAGCTTATTAGAATTTATTTTTGCATAAATAGAGTTGGAATTTAATTAATAATCTAAAAATTAGAAAAAAAACTAAAAATATACTATAAATAAAATTTTTGATTTATACTTAAAGAAGTACGTAAATTCTATAAGAAGGTGATGAAAGTGAAAATTGACATTAAAAAACAAATAAAAAATATGAAAATATTTCTTATATCTGCAATAGCTATATTTTCATTTATGATATTTGGGAAAGAAAATGTTTTAATAGGAATTGCTACAGTTTCTATAGCAGCTAGCATGTTTGGGGAGAATCACACAATAAATGTTCCAAGAAGAATACTCATATTATCTTTGATACAAATAATTATAGGAGTTGCAGCTTATATTGCAAGTTTGGATATTTTTTTAGCATATATAGTTAGCTTATTTTTAAGCTTTTGGATATATTATAGATTTAGTTATGAACTTAAAACGCCAAAAACTGCTGGATTTATGATGTTATATATACTTTTACTTTATTATCCAGTAACAATTTCACAAATGCCTAAAAGGATATTAGCTCTTATATTTTCATCATTTGTGATAATGGTTTTATATTATATAATAACTAAATATAATTTTTATAAAGTGACTGATAAGCAAATTACAGGTGCTATAGACTTAATAAAAAAAGAGATAGATTTATTATTAGATAATAAAAATATAAAAGATGAAAATAAAAAAGTAAGTATATTACTTAAAACTATACAAATCAATATATATGAGGTTATAGAAAAATCTAGTAAAGAATTAGATGATATATATATATTAGAAGTAATAGTAATACTATTAAAAAAAATAAATACTACTCTAAGTTATATAACGGAAAATGAAATATATGAAGATAGATTACTAAAATTAAAATGTATTCTTGAAGACGTAAATTTATATATTTTAGGTAAAAAAGATATAGAAGATATTAAAATTAAATTTAGAAAATACTATAATGAACTAGAACTAGAAAATATAAAAGGTGATTTAGCTAGATATAACTACTATAACTTAAGGTTAGCTATAGATGAAACTTGCAGATACATAGAAGATAAATCTAGAGGAGATAAGATAAGAAAGAGATTAAATTTACAAAGAAAGCTAAAATCAAATATAGATATATTTAAAAATAATTTTAATATGTCATCTCTAAGATTTAATATAGCCTTAAAGGCTTCTTTAGTAATTTCTACATTTGTGTTTATAGTAGATTATTTTAATATATATGAAGGTAAGTGGATAGTACTTTCATTAGCTTTAATATTGCTTCCATATGCAGAACAAGGAAGTAAAAAGGCTATTGATAGAGTTGTAGGAACAGTTGTAGGTGCTATAATATTCGAATTAATATACAGAGTGATAGACAAAAATACAATACTAATCGGAGTCGTGTTTTTAATAGCATTATATTTTGCCTTATCTATAAAAAAATATAATATAAGATGTATATTTACCACTATGACTGCTATATTAGCTGTAAAAATGCTTCAACCAAGTGCTGTTATATTTAAATTATTAGAGGATAGAGTAATATTTGTTTTAATAGCAGCTATAGTTGCTTGGTTAGCTATGAATATGGTATTTCCATATAAAATTAAAAATGATATGAAAAATATTGTAAAAAAATATATAGATTTTGATAAGGAGACACTAGATTCAATAGTTCAAGGGACTATAAGTAAGAAGGATATAGAAACAATAACAATAAAAAATAATTATTTTTGGATGAGAATTAATTATATAAATAAACAGATGAAGTTAAGTTGTATTGAAGAGTTTTTAAGTAAGCAAAATGATATTTTTACAAATCTAAACTTTACTATACTAATAAGTGGAAGTTCTAAAGATAAGTCTATTTTAATAAAAAAACTGTTAGAAAAATTAAATCCAAATTTAGATGAAGAAGAACTATTTAAGATTTATAAAAATATTTTTGAAACTTCTAAAAATGACTTAGAAAAATCATTAATAATAAGTTTATATAGAATTTACTTAGATAAAAAAGAGATAGATATGCTTGAAAGTGAAATTATCGAAAAATTAAATATAGCTTAAATAATAAAAGTACTTTCTATAATTTTGAATAGATATAGAGAGTATTTTTTTATGTACAAGGATTTGGTACTAAGAATAAGACTGTTGATAACTCATATATAGAAGATACATAAATATATCAGAAAGTGTAAAAAAGTATTTTGAAGTGATTTGCTGACACATCGTTTAAGAGAAACAAATTTTTATTAAATATATTTACTGTATATAAAAAATATTTAATAAATGGTAGAATTAAGTAATATAAATATTTACATAAAATAGGGGGTTAATATGTATAGTTTAAAAAATGATTATAGCGAAGGGGCACATCCTAAAATACTTGAGGCAATAGTAAAGACTAACCTAGAACAAAGTGAAGGATATGGGAAAGACACTTATTGTGAAAAAGCAAGTGAATTAATAAAAGAAAAGTTAGAAAATGACAATGTAGATATACATTTTATATGTGGTGGAACTCAAACTAACTTAACAGCTATTTCTGCATTTTTAAGACCTTATGAAGCAGTAATATCAGCTAACACTGGTCATATATTAGTACATGAAACAGGAGCAATTGAATCCACTGGACATAAGGTTATCTCTGTTGAATCTACAGATGGTAAATTAAAAAAAGAAGATGTATTAGCAGTTCTTAAAGAACATACTGACGAGCATATGGTAAAGCCTAAACTTGTATATATATCTAATTCAACAGAAATAGGAACAATATATACTAAAAGCGAGCTAGAAGAATTAAGTTATGTTTGTAAAGAAAATAATTTATTATTGTATATGGATGGTGCGAGACTAGGTTCTGCATTATGTGCTAAAGAAAATGATTTAACTTTAAGTGATATTTCAACTTTAACAGATGCCTTTTATATAGGAGGTACTAAAAATGGTGCATTATTTGGAGAGGCTTTAGTTATATATAAGGATTCATTAAAAGATGAGTTTAGATTTAATATAAAGCAAAAAGGTGCAATGATGGCTAAGGGGAGATTACTTGGGATACAGTTTTTAGAGTTATTCACAGATGATTTATTCTTTGAAATAGGTAAACATGAAAATGATATGGCAGATATATTAAAAAAAGAAATTAGTGAATTAGGATATAAATTTTTAGTAGATTCACCATCTAATCAATTATTTCCAATATTTAAAAATGAAATCATAGAAAAATTAGAAGAAAATTATTCATTTAGTCTATGGAGCGAAATAGATGAAAATAGTTCATGTATAAGACTTGTTACATCTTGGGCAACACAAAAAGAAAATGTTATAAAATTTATTGAAGATTTGAAAAAATATTCTATCTAACAAATACTTCTTAAAAAATATTTTAGTGCTATATCTTAAATTATATAAAGAGGATATAGCACTATTTATATATTGAAAAACTATAAAAATAAATAAGGATAAAAGTTGCGATAGAGTAAATAAAAATTTAAAATTAGAGTATAGAGATTATATAGAAGTAAAGGTTTTAACATAAAAGAAGTAAAATTGACAGAAAAAAGTGATTATTATAGATCAGGTAGCATAAAAGAAAGAGTAGAAGAATTAGATAAACTAATATAAATACATTGAAATAAAAGTTTTATAAAGTTATTGGGGGGAGAACTATGTATACAAAAAATGTAAATCTAAAAAATAATAAAGTATTAACCATAAGAAAAGCATCACCATATGATGCAAAATATATTGTAGAGTATTTGAATATAGTTGGTGGAGAAAGTGATAATTTATTATTTGGTAAAAATGAGTTTCATTTGAGTGAACAAGATGAAGCAAAATATATTGGTAATATAAACTCTAGTGAAAATTCTATAATGATAATTGGAATTATAGATAACACTATTGTTAGTGTATGTCAACTATCAGCACCAAATAGAAAAAGAATAGAACATAATGTAAGTATAGCAATATCTGTTAGAAAAAGTCATTGGAACATAGGGGTAGGCAGTGCAATGATGAGTGAACTTATAGATTTTGCCAGAGAAAATGAGAATATAAAGAATATACATTTAGGTGTAAGAGATGAAAATATTAATGCAGTAAAGCTATATGAAAAATTTGGATTTAAAAAGATTGGATTACATAAAAATTGCATGAATATAGATGGGAAGTATTATGATGAAATATTGATGGACCTATATTTATAAAATTAAATGAATTTATAAATTAATATATCCTCTATAAGTAGATTTAGATGTGTAAAAATATGTTTGAATATGTAAAAAATGGTTATATATCTAATAATAAGGATTTATACTGATAATACATAGAGGAGGTGAAACTGTTATAAATTTTTATAACAGTAATATCATGAAATTTAATAAATCAGTAGCCATAGGGCTAGGTGTAATTGTAATATGTGGAGCGGGATTAAGTTATTGGCTTATGAGAAATAGTGAAGCAGTTTTATCACAAGAACAAGCACAAGAAATAATTCTACAAAAAGTACCAAATGGAAATATAGTAGAGATAGCTTATGAAAATGATGATACACCAAAATATAACTCAAAAGTATCTAAAGATAATGTAGTCTATGAAGTCGATGTAGATGCCAAAACTGGTGATATAGTTGAATATGAGCAAGAAATTATTCAAAATAACAATACAAACAATAAAACAAACAACAGTAGCGATAAATTAATAAGTGAAAAAGAGGCTAAAGATATAATGCTAAAAAAAGTTCCTGATGCTACTATAAAAAGTATCCATTTAGATAAAGAACATGATGGAGATGAATATAAAGGAATACTTGTAAAAGGTAATGAAAAATATGAAATAACTGTAAATGCTAAAACTAAAGAAGTAAAAGAATTTAGTCACGAAATGATAAGTAAAAGTGATAAAGAGTATGGAGAATTAGAGATAAATGACTAAAATAAAAAGTGTAATTATTTAATAAGAAATTACTAGATGATTACACTTTTCATTTTACTTTTATACATATAAAATATTGATGGTTATCATTATTATTATCAATTTTACTTATGGAAATAGTAATAATATAATATAGTTATAAATTAAACAATAAAAAAATTAAAATGCTCTTTACAAAGGAGGAATTAATATGAAAGACATTGCTGTAATAGGGGCAGGAGTAGTAGGTTGCGCTATAGCTAGGGAACTATCAAAATATGACTTAGATGTAGCTATAATAGATAGAAATAAAGATGTAGCTGAAGGAATATCAAAAGCTAATAGTGGTATTATTCATGGTGGACACAATGAGAAAAAAGGAACTTTAAAAGCTAAGCTAAATCTAAGAGGAAATGAGATGATGGATGATTTATCTAATAAATTACAATTTCCTTTTAAGAGAAATGGAGCTTTAGTATTAGCTTTTAATGAAGAAGAATTAGAAAGTATAAAAAGACTAAAGTTTAATGGAGAAGAAATAGGAGTTAAGGGATTAGAAATTTTAGAAAAAGAAGAAGTCTTAAGTATAGAAAAAAATATAAATAAAGATGTATTAGGGGCTTTACATGTAAAGACTTCAGGTATAGTAAGCCCATATGAAATGACTTTAGCTTTTGCTGAAAATGCAGTAGAAAATGGAGTTGATTTTATACTAGGAAAAGCTGTTGTAGATATAAAATTAGAAAATAATATATATAAAATACATTTAGAAAATAAAGAAGTAATAGAAAGTAAAATAGTTATAAATGCATCAGGATTATGTGGTGCACATTTAAATAATTTAGTTAGTGAAATTAAATATGAAATAGACCCTGTAAAAGGAGAATACTGTTTATTTGATAAAGTTTCAGGCAATTTATGTGAAAAGACTTTATTCCAAGTTCCAAGTAAATTAAGTAAAGGTGTATTAGTAACTCCTACAGTAGATGGAAATCTATTAGTAGGTCCAAATGCTAAACATAGTGATAATTTAGAAACTTCAAGAGAAGGTATAGATGAAATATTATATAAAAGCAAAAAAACTATAAAGGATATACCAGTAGATAGAATATTAAATACTTTTAGCGGACTAAGACCTAAAATAAGTGGTGAAGATTTTATAATTGAAGAAGCTAAAGATTGTAAAAATTTTATAAATGTAATAGGAATAGATTCACCAGGATTAACAGCAGCACCAGCTATTGGTGAGTACGTAATTGACATTTTATCAGATATGATTGATTTAAAGGAAAAAGAAAACTTTAAAGAAACTAGAGAAAAAATGATTAGAATGTCAGAGTTAAGCATAGAAGAGAAAAATAAATTAATAGCTATAAACCCATCATATGGAAAGATGATATGTAAATGTGAGTTTGTTACAGAAGGTGAAATAATAGATGCTATAAAAAGACCATTAGGTGCAACTACTCTTGATGGAATAAAAAGAAGAACTCGTGCAATGATGGGTGGATGCCAAGGAACAGGATGTATGATACCTATAAGTATGATATTAAGCAAAGAATTAGGAATAGATATAAGCGAAGTAAATAAAAATTCTAAATCTTCAACAGTTGTTGGATTTAAGGAGGATTAGGACCATGAGAGAATATGACTTAATTATAATTGGAGGAGGAGCTAGTGGTATAATATGTGCCATAGAAGCTTATAAAAAGGGAATAGAAAAAATATTATTAATAGAGAAAGATAATGTATTGGGTGGAAGTTTAAGTCTAGGAGACTACAATATAAGTAAAGAAAGATATATTACAGGGAAAAATTATAAAAGTTTTTTATTAAAAGAACTTGAGGGATGTGAAGTAGATATAAAACTAGATACAATGGCAATAAAGATAGAAGATGAAAATAAAGTACTTTGCACAAATCCAGCAAATGGTATAGAGAAGATAAAGGGAAAAAATATAATACTTGCAAATGGTGCTAAAGAAGGTTCAAGAAAAGCATTAGATATGGTAGGAGATAGATGTTCAGGAATACTTACTGTAGGTATGGCAAATAAAATATTTAATATGGGAAATATTGTACCAGGAAAAAATATACTTATATATGATAATAAAACACTATATATGATAAAAGATGAGTTAAAAAATAGACATATAAATGTAGTGGGTATAATATCTAAAGATAGCAATATAGATACTTATGGTTTAACTGATAAAGTATATTATAATTATGAAATAGATTCAATTTATGGAGAAGGAAGAATAGAAAGTGTTAAACTAGTCAAAGACGACAAAGAAGAAATAGTAAAATGTGATACATTAATATTTGCAAGACCTATGTTATCTGATGGTCTAGTTGCTATGAGAAGTAATATAAAATTAAATCCATTAACAACAGGTCCAGAGGTTGATGATAAATTTATGACTTCTATGGATAATGTATATGCTTGTGGAAATGGTATATATATACATGAGTATATAGAAGATATAGAAGAAGAATGTAGTAAACTTATTGATAATCTTTTATAAAATAAACTAATTAAAAACTATGAAGTATATAATTTATAGTAATATATATACTTCATAGTTTTTTGTTTAAGGATATTATATTTAAAAAGTAGCACCTAAGAATATTTAAGTAATATCTATAAGTGAAATATAAACATTATAGTATTATACAGTTTCTATTTTGTTAGCTGTAGAGCTATAATTAACCTGGTCTAAATTTTTATTAAATCTCTTTAAAAGCATAATTGATAATAATAATACTACTCCTTCAGAAGCTATTGTTGATATCCATATTCCATTACCACCGAAGATTAAAATCATTAGTATTAAAGATAAAGATACAGCAAAAAGACCTCTATTTAATGATATTATACAAGCATCAGTAGTTCTTTCTAATGATGCTAAAAATCCTGAAGTAACCACATTAAAGCCCAGTAACAAAAAAGATACTGAAAAAATCTTAAAAGTATTTTTTGTAAAGTTAAATAAATTTATATCAGATTTATCTATAAACATAAGTACTATAAAATCATCAAATAACATACATCCTATAAATATTAAAATTGAACATACTAAAACAACCTTAAGTGAAAGGTGAAGTAAATATTTTATAGAATCTTTATCATTAGTTCCATAATAATAACTACATAATGGTTGAATTCCTTGAGATATACCAAGCATAGTAGATAACACTAAAGTATTTATATAAGAAATAACACTATAACTTACTAAAGCATCTTCTCCTAAAAATTTAAGTATACATTGGTTAAATAAAAGTATAACAATACCTATACTTAACTCTGTAGTACAATCTGAAAACCCTATTGTCATTATTCTTTTAAAATAACTAAACTCAAATTTAAATTTACAAATTTTTAATTTAGAATTCTTACTTAAAAAATGGAACATAAAAAATACAAAAGAAAAAGCACGTGCAAGACCAGTAGCAAGTGCAGCACCTTCAACACCCCAGTTAAATTTTAAAACAAATACATAGTCAAGAACTATATTTGTTATAGCAGATATTACAACTCCTATAGTAGATAAATGGGGATAACCATCTGTTTTGATTAATACTTCTAGTGCATAACTTACTATGTAAAACACGATAAATAAAATTATAATACCTAAATAATTTTTAACCATAGGTAAAATACCAGGTGTAGCACCTAAAAATAAGGCTATTTCATCTAAAAATAATAAACTAATTATAGTTATAATAAAAGATATTATAACTAGCCCTATTATTGTCATAGTAAAATACTTACTAGCATTTTTAGTATCCTTGTTGCCAAGTTCCATAGATATAACGGCTGATGAGCCTATTGAAAACAAAACTGATAGAGCAAATATGAAGTTTGTATAAGGCATAGCTATATTAACAGCTGCAAGTGCATCTGGTCCAACTCCTTTACTAACAAACATTGCATCCACCATTACGTATAAAGCAGAAACCCACATGGAAGCAACAGAAGGAATTACATATTTAATAAATTTTTTGTTTAAGCCTTTGTTATTGATTTTTAATGTTATTGTAGACATAATATCAACTCCTTTCAAGAATTACTATAAACTATGGTATAATACACAGGTCAAATACTTTTTTAGAATTAAAAAACAATAATTAAATATATTTTATCAATATAATTATTGTTATAAGTTTAAAATAATGCATTGGTAATAATATGAGTAAGCTTAAATTAGTCAATAGAAAAGTTCAATACATATAAGTATATTCATTTAAAATAATCTTGTTACTAAAAATATAATTATATATTAATACAATATCTAGGGGGTTAATATGAAACGTTATTATAAAATTGGAGAATTAGTGAAAACTTACAATATAGGAAGAGATGCTATTAAATACTATGAAGAACTTGAAATATTAAAGCCAACTAGAGATAAAAATGGATATAGATTATATAGTATAGATGATGTATGTAAACTAAATTTAATAAGAGAACTTAGAAATTTAAATATACCTATGATAGAAATAAAAAAATATCTACAAAAGAGAGATGTAGAGTCTACTAAAAAAATGCTAAAAGAAGAAATGAACATAATTGAAAATAAAATAGAAATATTACTAAATCAAAAAAGAAATATTCAAAGTAGGCTAAATGTAATAGAACAAAGTATCAACAAAAATGATTTTGGAGCATTAAAAGTGAAATATTATGATGAGCGAAAAGCATTAGTAGTTGGAGGAAATGTAGATTGTAATGAAAGTGTAGATTATCTTATTCAAAAACTGAGAAAAGAACTTGAGGATAATTTTTATATAATAGGAAACAACAATATAGGTTCTATATTTGATAGTAAAAGTATAGAAAAAGGAATAATAGATAAGTATAAGCATGTAATTGCTTTTTTAGAAGATGATAGTGAAATATATAATTTTAACTTGGAAAAAGGGGACTATATAAGATGTACCTATAAAGGAAAATACGAAAATAATAGAAAATACTTAAAAGCTATGTATAATTATGCAAAAGAAAAAGGATATAAGATAGTAGATGACCCTATAGAAATATATGATGTTGATATATATGAGACTAGTGATGAAGATGAGTTTATAACTAGTTTACAAGTTAGAGTAGAGAAAATATAAAAGAACTATAAAATTAAATTACACAATTTACAATATATAACTTATATTGTAATGAAGAATTTATAATGCATGAGGTCTTAAATGAAAAGAAATTTAGAAAATATCTAGCTAGATAAAATGTAGTTTTACGTGAAGAAAGGCTACTTTCAATGTATTACAGAGTTTTATTTTACATATTTAGGGTATATTTAATCTAAAGATATAAAATAAAACTTTATAACATTTCATCACATAAGACTAAGGAGAGTAGACATGAGACAAGAAATAATAGACGTAGATGCTAGAAAGTACAAGACAGTAAGTTGCCCATGCTGTGGGAAAAATGACAAAATAGAATTAGAAAAAGTTTATAAAGATGATAATCACGATGATATATATAAGTATCTATGTGAGTATTGTAACATTACATTTGATTTAAAAAAAGAAGACAGACGTTATAAAAAAGACTCTAATAAGAATGAGTGGAAAGATGTAACAGAAGAAATGGAATATATAATGGGAATAAAAATGTAGGGGACATAAATATTAGATAAAATTTGTATAATTCAAAAGATGATTTGTGTTGTACAAATTTTATCTAATAACTAGGCATATATTAGTACCTAGTTATTTAGAATAAATAGTAGTGAACCGTATCACAAGTAACGGAGCGTGTTTTAAACGTTAAGTAAGAGAATACATTGCAATTATAAATTTATTTTTAAAACATATTGAACATGGTATTTATGATATTATAATAAACAACACTTTTTATACTTTTTTCCACTGCCACAAGGGCAAGGATCATTTCTTCCTATATTTGTTAAGATATAATCATTTGTTCTCCATGCAATTTGAATGTTTTTTATTTTTTCATGATAATATTTATTCCAAATTTTTACTGGTAGACCACCATGGTCTAATGTTGTTTTGCTATTTTTGTTATAGTCTATAAAACATACAAAATTCTCATTATTATTAAGTAACTCTTTGTTTTTTCTACTATCATGTCTATATACATTAATATATATAGATTCAGCTTCCATATCACCGTGTTTTATTTTTAATTTTGGAGAAGCTATATTCTTAACTTTTTTTAGCCATTCTATTGATTGATTAATCATACTTAGTATATCTTCTCTTTTATCTGTATCTCCTATAAATAAATGAGCTTTCAATCTTTTTCTGTCTTCTAGACTAGCATCTTTAACATTTTTAATAAAAAAAGTTTCGCATTTATATGTAGGATACCTATAATATTTTATTTCTTCTAAATCTAAATTTTCCTCAGAAGAATCCCATATCATAATTTCATTAGATTTAGTCAATTTATCTACAACATCTTCCATCTTTATTTTCTGATTCAATATGTCATCTAAATCATTACGTTTAAATCTAGCCCAACTAGTTAACATTCTTTCATTATCAAATGAAATCATGTATCTTTCATAATTTGGATACCTTTTAAATACCTGTACAGCTATTAAAAGTGAAGATTGTAATATAAAACTTTTATCTGTGTTTTTTATATATATGTGTACATTTAATTGGCTATTATCTATAGATTCATTAATACATTTGCATATAATAGAAGGAATACTGAGTTCCATACATAATAAATTTGAAGATACATAATTATTTTCATATTTATCTATATTTATTAGCTCTATATTACTATTTAGAAATTGACATATGGCGAATAATAATCCACTTGCTGTATCAAAAACATTATCTATAAGTTTATCAAATTCATAATCTGATAACTCTTTTGATAGAACTTTTCCTCCATTAGTATAATTAAACTCAATTCGTTTACCATCTTCTTTGAATAAAATACCACCATGATTTATAGCATTCCTTATATCTATGTCTATGTGTTTTACGACTTCTTCAAACCCATTACTTATTAGTGAATCACATATGGGTTTTAGTTTTTTTTGAACTGATAAATTTTTTTCTGTTGTTTCATCTAATATTAATATTATAACTCTTAATAAATTTGTTAGACATCCCTCTACAATAGATACATATGTAGGGATTCTATACATTCTATTTTTTATAACATCACTATAATTTATAGGTGATAAATCTTGTATGACTTTTGATAGTTCTATATATGAGTTATATCCTATAAAAAAATGCTTTAGGATATCATTATTTATAACTATTTTATGCGGGTTATTTATATTTAGCTTTTCTAAGTTTAATAAAGTATTTTTTCTTATAGAATCATTCCAATAATAACATGGATCGGTATTTAAAATATAATAAAGGGCATATAATATCTCTGGATTTACTATATCTATTGCTTCATCAAGTTTTTCATTTATTTGTTTAATTATTATTTCACTTTCATCTAAATTTCTATATCTTTCTCTAAGTAAATCATAAAAAGTTAACATTTATATTTCTCCCGTCTATAGATTATTTTAATATACAAAATAATTTCCTTAATATAAATTATACAAAATTATTATGTAGATATGTATATAACTTTGTATTATGAACTTGATACATACTATTCAATATTAGTTACATAAAGTTTTATTATAGCAATAAATTCTGATGAAAAAATTTTAGACTGTATAGCGAATTATAAATATCGTATTAGTACTAGTATTTAGGAAAGTATTATGAAATCATAAAGGAATAGAATAAACTGTGCTCCGTAGAGTAAGGTACGAAGAACCGTATCATAAATAACGGAGCTAGGACTTGTATAATTTAGTGAGCTATATAATTTATGAGATAAAAAATAACCCCTTAAAATTGACAAATCTGTCAATTCTAAAGGGATTATTTATTTAAAATGATTTAATTAACTCTTCTAACTTTTTAGATAAAGTTTTTGCACGTTCAAAATCAGTATCCTTTAAAGCAGAAGCTATTTCCATTTCAACTGATTTTTTCTTTTCTTCAATTTGCAGATAGTCTTTGTCAAAATGATTAGCATAAATCATCTTTCTAAATTTACGCATGCTCATTTTTCTAATTTTCTTATCTTCAATAAGTAAAACATAATCCGCACAGTTAACTATAAAATGATAATCATGAGAAATCATTAAAATAGCACCTTTGTAATCTGCTATGGCTTTTTCTAGAGCCATTTGAGAATAAATATCTAAGTGGCTTGTAGGCTCATCCATTAGTAACATATTTGCTTTACTAGCAGAAACCTTAGCCAATTGAAGTATATTTTTTTCTCCACCAGATAAAGATTCAATCTTTTGTGTAAGTATATCTGAATCAAAACCATATCTTGAAACATATCTTCTGATTTCACCATAAGTCTCAAATCCAACATCATAGAACTCTTGAAGTATTGTATTAGACTCATTTACTACTTCACTTTGCATTTGAGATAAGTAAGCTAGCTTAATGTTTTCATTTATTTTAATAGATTTATTATTATTTTTAAATATTTCTTTTAATAAAGTAGTTTTTCCTACACCGTTTGTACCAACAATAGCTACTTTATCAGTAGATTTTATCTCGAAGTTAACATTTTCTAAAAGAACTTCATCAAATGATATACCAAAATCACAAGTCTTTAAAGCAATAGTTTCTTCAATTTCATTATTTGTATCTAAATTGATATACGGTTGTTTAATATCCACAAATGGTGCTTTAATTTTTTTGGCTTCTAATCTTTCTTGGATTTTAACTCTAGCTTTTAGAGCTCTACCTCTAGAAGCTTCAGCATTATAGGTTGCTTTTTCTCTTAATATTTCGATTAAAGCTTCATTTCTCGCAATTTCTTCTTCATCAGCAATAACTAATTCTTGTAACTCGATTTTAGTTTGAAGAAGAGATAAGTTGTAATCAACATATCTACCATCAAATTCTTGTAGCTCTGTATTCTCAAGATGGATAATTTTATTAAAACAATGATTTAATAAATATCTGTTGTGTGTAATAACTAAAATTGTTTTCTTATGAGAATTAATTAAATTTTTAAGGGCGTTAAGATTCTCAAAATCTAAGAACACATCTGGCTCATCCATAATCATTAAATCTGGGTTATTAAGCATTTCCTTAATAACTTGAATAAGTTTAAATTCTCCACCACTAAGTTCAGATATCCTTTTATCTTTATGCTTAGTTAAATTTGCAAGATTTAGTTTCTTATTAATGTTACTTTCATAATCATCACCATCAATTGCATCAAATGCATCTAAAGCTTCTTGATACTTTTCTAGTAAAGCATCAATATCAGAAGATGTTTCCATTTCACTGCAAATAGATGATATTTCATCTTGTAGCTTGATAAATTGATCAGCTATATATTCGAAAACTGTAGTTTCTTTTATTTTGTCTAGTTGTAAGAACTGACTTACATACCCAATTCTTAAATTTGAATTCATTTCTAACTTACCATCAAATATATATTTTTCTGGATCCATTATTATATCTATAAGTGTACTTTTTCCGCTACCACTTGCTCCTATAAAAGCACAATGTTGACCATCTTCTAATGTAAATGAAACATTATTATATAGATCTCTTTGCGGAAGTGAGTAGGACAAGTTGTCAATTTTTATCATATAATTACCTCTCTTTATCATTTAAAAAATTCCCTTTGATTAAGCGATATGTCGCTAACGACCTAAAGGTCTGCTTTTTAATAAGATATAAAAAGAGCCTATAAAAATAAGCTCTTTAATATATAATCAATTATATATAGTAACGACATTTTTGATTTCTTTTGATAGCATAACACTTTTTAAGGATAATTTCAATTATTTAAAATTGGATTTTTTCAAAGTAAATCCAAGATGAATATTACATAGTAGAGATTTAAATTATGACAATATATTTGTTTCTAGCAAGTGTATTGTATTACTTTTTGCAATTCGTGATTGGATGAGTAATAAAAAAAGCGAAGATTCTAGAAGAGAAAGATTTGTTTAAGAAACACTTAAAGGTTGTTCTTTGGCCTTTGTCTAAATTCCATACCGAAGCTAACTCTTAAACTACTACACAACTAAATCAAACTCAGTAGTATCTGTTATAACTATCTTAGCTTCAACAATTTCCACTATATCACCCACATTAGGATCAAATATATTTTTCTCAACTATCATGTCCATAACTTTTTTTATTTCAGCTTCATCTACACCTTCTCTAGGATCATCAACTGATATAAAAACAACTCTTCAAAAAGTATTCTTAAAAGACATTACTAATCTCTTTGTAGTTTCCATTAACATACCTCCTTGCACATAAATTTATTAGATAATTAATTCAAGATAGTATTATCTTGCTTATTTATCTCAAGTTCATCGTGAACTTGCAAAGATAAAATAGCTCTTGTAATATCGAAAATATTTAAGCCTTCAAAGAAAGTATTTGAAATATGAACTGTTTCAAAGTGATTTATAAAGGGAATTAATTAAATTAGGAGCTATGGAAGAATTTTACTTTATAGTAGCAAAGATAAATATAAAAAATATTTAAATAAATATTAAAATATTTCAATAACAAATTAGAGGGTGGTTAGTATGAACAGATATTTAGATAAGCTTGAAAATTTACACATAGGAATAAGTGGCACATGTTTGGCATTTATAACACTTAGCAATTGCTGGTTAATTAAAGATATCGGTTATTTAAAACCAATTGCAATAACTATAGCAATAATAATGCTTTCATTAATGCTAATGAGAGTTATAAGATTTCCAAAAGTAATGTTAAAAGAATTAAGAGACCCAGTTATAGGAACATTTTATCCAACTATGGGTATGGTAACTTGGTTAGTTTCTGGATTTTTCTATCCACAATTTCCAACTGTATGCAGTGCTTTATGGTTAGGAGCAGTAGTATATCATTATGCTATTGTAGTATATTATACAATAATAAGAATTAAAGAAAAGAACTTTAATAATATAATGCCAACTTGTTTTATCATATACACAGGTATGATAACAGGAAGTGTGGCAAGTAAAGGAATGGGAGGAATAATTCCACCAATAGCAAACTTTATGCTTATGTTTGGATTTATATTTTACACATTATTATTACCATTAGTTCTTTATATAGTATTTAAAAGTGAGATACTAGATGATAAAAAATTACCTACTGTTGGTATAATTTGTTCACCAGCTCCACTTGGAATAGTTGGGATATTAACTATAGATCCAAATCCAAATATATATATGCTAACTTGGTTAATAATAACTGGATTAATACTTCTAGTAGTTGTTTACGGATATATACTAAAGCTTTTCAAAGAAGGATTTAAACCAACATATGCAGCTTTTACATTCCCATTAGCAATTGCAACATTAGCAGCTTTTAAATTATCAACATATTTTGGAACAATAGGTTATAAAATAATAGGAAATGTATTTGAATTATTAGGAAATATAGAAATATTTATAGCAACATATGTAGTATTCTTTATATTATTAAATTTTATAAATCTATTTTTCAAAGCAATAAATCCAAGATTTGGAGCTTATTTAGAAAAAGAAGAAGAATTAATTGGTGGAACTATATATTCTAATGAAAAATAATAAAAGTGTAAGAAATATTTGATAAGAAGGATGTATAAATAGGAATTTTATACGTTTAAAATAATGGAGGAGATATATATGTCTCAAATGACTAAAAAATCATTTGCTGCATCTTTGAAAAAAATGTTAGCCCAAAAATCATTGGAAAAGATAAAAGTAATAGATATAACAGAAGATTGTGGAGTAAATAGGCAGACATTTTATTATCATTTCAAGGATATTTACGATTTATTAGATTGGGTTTACACATATGAAGCAACAAGAGCTTTAGATGGGAAAAAGACATATGATACTTGGCAACAGGGATTTGAACATATATTTGACTACATACTAGAGAATAAATCTTTTGTATTAAATACATTCAACTCTGTAAGTAGAGAACATCTAGAACGTTACTTATATAATGAAGTACAATTACTTCTTATTGGAGTAGTAGAAGAAAAGGCAAAAGATATGGCAGTTAGGGAAAAAGATAAAGAATTTATTGCAGATTTTTATAAGTATGCATTTGTAGGCCTTGTGCTTGAATGGATTAAAAAAGGAATGAAAGAAAACCCTAAAGATATTATTAGGCGATTGAATACATTGATTTGTGGAAATATTGAAGAGGCTTTAGAGCGATATAGAACAGATAAAGGGGATTAGTACAAAAAATAAACTAGACAAATACTATTATTTGTCTAATTTTTTTACAGATTTATAGTTATGTTTAAAATTTTTACAAAGCCTTAATATTGTCTATATAATAAAATTTTAAATGGGAGTATTATATTAATAAATAAATTACTAAAGCTTTTATCATAAATAAGCTTTAAAGTATAGGGGATGATTTTATATGTATTATAGTAATGGGAATTACGAAGCATTTGCACGTCCACAAAAACCTGAAGGTGTGGATAGAAAATCAGCATATTTAGTTGGAGCTGGTTTAGCATCTTTAGCTGCTGCATGTTTTTTAGTTCGTGATGGACAAATGAAAGGCGAACATATTCATATATTAGAAGAAATGGATATAGCAGGTGGAGCTTGTGATGGAATTAATGATCCCGAGAAGGGATTTATCATTCGTGGTGGACGTGAAATGGAAAATCACTTTGAATGCTTATGGGATTTATTTAGATCAATACCTTCAATAGAAACTGAAGGAGTCTCTGTATTAGATGAATTTTATTGGTTAAATAAAAAAGACCCAAATTATTCTTTAATGAGGGCTACAGTTAACCGTGGAGAAGATGCTCACACAGATGGAAAATTTGGATTAACAGAAAAAGCATCTATGGAAATAATTAAATTATTTATGGCAAAAGAAGAAGACTTATATGATAAAAAAATTGAAGATGTATTTACAAAAGAATTCTATGAATCAAACTTTTGGCTATATTGGAGAACTATGTTTGCCTTTGAAGAGTGGCATAGTGCCCTTGAAATGAGAAGATATATTCAAAGATTTATTCATCATATTGGTGGACTTCCTGATTTTTCAGCTTTAAAATTTACAAAATATAATCAATATGAATCATTAATTTTACCAATGGTTAAATACCTAGAGTCTAATGGAGTTCATTTTCAGTATAATACAACTGTTACAAATGTGATTTTTGAAATAACAGAAGATAAAAAAGTAGCAAAACAAATTGTTTGCATTAAGGATGGAAAAGAAGAAACTATTGATTTAGTAGAAGATGACTTAGTATTTATTACAAATGGTAGCTGTACAGAAAATTCAAGTTTAGGTGATGACAATCATGCACCAGTTTTAAATACTACTGAAGGTGGTTGCTGGAGACTTTGGAGAAACATAGCAGCACAAGATCCTTCTTTTGGTAGACCTGATAAATTCTGTACTGATATAAATAAAACTAACTGGGAATCTGCTACTATAACTACTTTAGATAATAAAATTCCACCATATATAGAAAAAATATGTAAACGTAATCCATTTAGTGGAAAAGTTGTTACAGGAGGTATTGTTACAGTTAAAGATTCATCTTGGCTAATGAGTTATACTTTAAATAGACAACCACATTTTAAAGCACAACCAGATAATGAGCTTGTTGTATGGGTTTATGGATTATTTACTGATGTAGATGGAGATTTCATAAAAAAACCAATGAAAGAGTGCACAGGTTATGAAATCACTCAAGAATGGCTATATCATTTAGGAGTTCCAGTAGATGAAATTCCTGAGATGGCAAAAAATTCTGCTCATTGTATTCCTTGTATGATGCCATACATTACTTCATTCTTTATGCCAAGAACAGCTGGAGACAGACCAAAAGTAGTACCAGATAAAGCTGTTAACTTTGCATTTATTGGTCAATTTGCAGATACTGTTCGTGATACTGTATTTACAACAGAGTATTCTGTAAGAACTGCTATGGAAGCTGTATATACACTACTTGATGTTGATCGTGGAGTTCCTGAAGTATTTAATTCTTGTTATGATATTAGGGTGTTACTTGATTCAACTTCTAAGATGCTAGATGGAAAAAAACTAAAAGATATTAAGTTACCATTATTAGATAAAATTAAATTAGATATAGTTAAGAAAGAAATTTCAGGAACTATAATTGAAGAATTATTACAAAGATATAATTTAATATAAGTTGACTATGATTAGTAAAATTATATTAAATAATGATGAACCGTATCACAAGTAAGTGATACGGTTTTATCGTATTGTAGAATTATAAGTAATACAAAACTACAAAAATATCATAATTATTGCTTAACTGTATAGATTGATTTTTTTAGAAATGATGATAAGTAGATGTCTAATTTAATTTCTAAAGTAAAAATGATAAAAGTAGAAGAGAATATAATATGTAGAAGATAATAAAAATATAGTTGTCAGCGGAGTATAATCAGTTTTTAGAAGTACAATAAAAAGGGTATTATGAAATAATGAAAACTAAGATAGCGAGGTACGTATGAAAAAAACAATATATGAATATGCAGAGGTTATAAAACATCTTCCTATAAAAGATAAATATAAAAAAAATG
Organism: Romboutsia sp. 1001713B170131_170501_G6; assembly: GCF_015668195.1. Lineage (NCBI taxonomy): Bacteria > Bacillati > Bacillota > Clostridia > Peptostreptococcales > Peptostreptococcaceae > Romboutsia > Romboutsia sp. 1001713B170131_170501_G6. The sequence continues at coordinate 40,716 of NZ_JADPFC010000004.1, read as the reverse complement.
AATTATTAATAGATGATTTGCTTATAGAAAAAAATGGAAATATAGAAATATATTATGCCCCACACAATGATTATTTAAACTCAAAAGCTAAGATATTTATTATTGGAATAACACCTGGATTTCAACAAATGAGTACAGCTATCTCCACTGCTCGAAAAGAATTAGAATTAGAAACTAATATTGAAGAAATTCAATATAAATGTAAGGTGGCCGGTAGATTTAGTGGAAGTTTAAGAAAGAATATAATTAGTATGTTAGATGATATAAAACTTAATGAGGCGTTAAGTATAAATAGTTGTTCTACCTTATTTGAAGATAAAGATTATTTACTACATACTGTATCATTGGTACCTTATCCTGTATTTGTAAAAAAGCAGAACTATTCAGGACATACACCTAAATTATCAAAAAGTGAGTTCTTAATGAAATATGTATATGATAATTTTATTAAAGAACTCAGTAAAATTGAAAATTTTAAAGAAATATTAATAATACCTTTAGGCAGAGCAGTTGAAGAGGTACTGTATAAGTTATCAGAGGAAGGAATTATTTGTGAAAAACAGATTCTTAAAGGATTCCCACATCCATCTGGAGCCAATGTAAATAGAGTTATTCAACTAGAAGAAAATAAGGAAAATTTAATAAGGCAAATTAAAGAAAATATAGCCTATAGTTTGATAATGAATCTATAGATAATTCTAAGGTGTAGTTACGGAGAACTAAGTTTAGAAGGAGGGGAGAATCCTTCTTATTTTGTTTTGAAGAGAAGGTTGATGATAAATTGTGTAAAAATAAAATTCGTATATAATTTATAGATAATTGTAACTTTTTACATCTAACTCAAAATCAAGCGTACAGGAAACAACAGTACATTGCCTTCAAACCTAATCCTTTTTGCAAAAGTCAAGGCCCTAGCAGTTTATGCTAGAGCCTTTTTAGTAGATAGAAATATTGAAGAACTTGGATGAAACTTATTCAAAGGTTGTTTAATTCCAATATTTAATGTATATACTATAATTATTAAAATAAATCAAAAAATAAGAAATTAGGTGATTTTAATGATATATATATATAACTGCTATGGAGGAACTCACTCATCTATTCTAGCAATGGCTTATCACTTAGAAATGCTGGATGAAACTAGAGAACCGACTAAGGATGAAATATTGAACTTACCTAACTTTAATAAGTTAGTATATGGAAATCGTGGAGAACTTTTTTATTATGGAACTGATAAAGATGGAAACGAAGTTTATATTGTAGGCAGGGGGCGTTCAAAGGTCTTGATTCCAGGATTATATAATTTAGCTTCTATGCTTCATAAACAAAATCTATTAAATGAGAAAATTATATTTTCCAATACGTCGCCAACAGTCCCATTACCAATGACACTTGGTGGATTATTTTCTAGGTGGTTAAAAATTGATTTTATAGGAGTACCTTTACTAGTAAAGGGAGCAAAAAAATCATACAAGGACGTTATAAAACTTGTAAATCATACAAAGAAGGCAGCAAAGGAAGATAGGTCAGAGGTTATTATTTTAGATAATAAGGAATTTAAGAAGAAATAATTCTTAACATTCATTATAAGTAATAATTTGCTAAAGTTTATTTAAGTTGGATCATATCACAGGTAAATGATAAAACTAGTCTTAGGTATAGAGTCTACTTTGTAACTGCAGTCACTTTCATTATCTTTTATAAATTTTGAGTATTTGTGCACATATTTTGATGAGTTTTTCATTAAAAGGTGTGCATTTTTATGCAAAATAGTCTTGAAAACATTTGTATTAAAGTATAATTGTAATGTGTAGATTCATCTGCATAAAGTTGTTTAGAAAAAGAAATCAGAATACGCAGCTAAAGATGATGTAGTAATTATTGATGGTTTAGTTAATAGGCTAATATAAACCTTAGAGCATCGAATTATTATTACTAATAATATGATAGGAATTAAAAAATATATTTAAGAAAAAGGAGCTATTATGGCTAAAATATGAAAAATTCTTAGAAAAGCATATTCTATCTATTTATGAAAAAGATTATACTGAGATTCTCGTTAAAAAAATGTATTGAATGCATCTAATGAATAGATAGAAGGAAATCTAGCTACATAACTTGCAGCTAGAGTGATTGGATCAATAATTAATACTATAACTAGTTTTTTTGAATTTGAATTATACGGTGCTGCAGCGATAGCATATTAATCTATAGGTGTTAATGAAAAGGTTGATGTTTATAATGAAATTGCAGCAATAGAGTTCAAAAACATGGAAAGTTCTTTACGTAAAGTTGCTATAATAGATGAGCCTAATCCAGTGAAAGTAAATTGGAATTGCTAAATATAATAGTTTTAATAACTTATAAATATCATTTTTTAGATTAAAGAATAATAGAGAAAATTGCACTCTGTAGAGTAAGATACGGAGAAACATATCACAAGTAACGAGGTATATCATCTTATACAGCTTAAAAAACTTTAAGCTATCCTCTATAAAGTGAGTATATTATTTGAAATAAATTGTATAAGATTAGATATTCCTATATAATAAACTTATTAATAATTAAAATATAACTAATTTTAATTATTAATAAGTTTATTATTATTTTTAAATTTATAAATTGCTTTTAAGTGTATGAAAATAAATCAGAGTAAAATTTCTACAAATAAAAGTGATAATTATATATTTTGAAGGACATATGATATATGTATATATCCATATCTACCTAGTAAAGGAGGGAGAATATGAATCCTATAAAAAAGTCTAACCGAACTAGAATACTAGAGTATATTTTTAGAAATGCTCCTGTATCAAGGGCTACTATAGCGGAGCAAACAGATATTACGCCTGCCACAGTAACAACCACAACAGCTGAACTGATAAATGAACATATTATTGTTGATTTAGGTGAAGTTGAACAAAATGACAATACGCCAGGGAGAAAGCGTGTTTTAATTGATTTAAACCCTGATTATGGCTATGCAATTGGAATCGAATTTAATGAAAAACATGTATCTTTTTGTATAACTAATTTAAAAGGGAAGGTTATAGTTGAATCAATATTTTTAACAACATACCATGAAATTTCCAATATAACGGAATTTATCATTGAAAATGTAGAAATACTTATGCAAAAAAATCAAGATATCAAGGATAAGCTTTTGGGAATAGGTATTGGTGTACCGGGGAAGATAAACAACAACAAGAAAGAATTATTTTCAGATTCAAATGTATGGAAATGTTTCTATCCTGAAATAATTAAAGAGAGGTTTCATTTACCAGTTATCATGGATAATAATGTAAAATGTATGGCTATGGGGATGTATTTATTTGAACCTCAAAAAAGTCCAGAAAACTTTTCCTTTTTTCATTTAGGTATTGGAATGTACTGTGCAAATGTGATTAATGGAGAATTATTTAAAGGAGAAAGTTATATATCTGGTGAAATAGGTCATACAATTGTTAAAGTAGATGGGAAAAGTTGTGAATGCGGAAAAAATGGTTGTCTTAATACCTACGCGAGTGAAAGATGGTTAATAAAGATGGCTAAGATACTAATTAAAAATAAGGCTTCTGTTATTTTAGATAGTTTAGTCAAAAATTATGAAGATGTAAATATTGAACATATTATAACTGCATATAATTTGGGTGATGAAGTTATAAGACAATATATATTAGAAGCATTAAAATATTTAAGCATGACGATTTCAAATTTATCTATTATAATAAATCCTACTAAAATTTTCTTACATGGTCGATTATTTGAAGAAGATACGATATTTAATCAATTTCAATCATATATTGAAAGGGATTTAAAATTTATAGGGGACAATTATTTTTCTAATATAGAACCAGTACGCTATAGACCTATTAATGGTGCTGTAGGGGCAAGTGCTAGGGTTATTGATGCTTATTTTATTAATGAATAATCAAAATTTCATTAAATTTAAATGTTTTGTAAAAATCTAAATAGTTATTTATATACTAAAAAAGAGTATAGATAAATTTGTTTTTATGCAAATCTATCTATACTCTCGCTAATTACTTTCAAAGACAATACATTTTTACTTTATAGATATAATTATTAAGTTTCTAGTAAAATTCTTTAATACGATGGAACCATACACTAGCTGGATCATTACTTTCTTTCAAATGACGAGATAATTTTTCTATATATTCCTTTTTTATATCTGCATATTTTTCATCATAACATAAATTAGTTAATTGATATGGGTCATTGATGAAATCATAAAGCTCACCTTTTTCATTTTCATTAAATGTAAATTGATATTTGTTATCTCTTACCATTCTTTGACGTGATACATAAAAATGATTATGGAACTCACCAAACACCTCTGTTCTATTATTACTTTTCTCGGTTCCGTACATTAAAGGAAGAAGGCTTTCACCATCAACAGGTTTAGGAGGTTTTATACCTGCTATATCTAGAAGTGTTGGCATAATTTCTTGTAAATAAACAAAGCTATCATTATCCTTATTGCCAAGACCTTTAACTATCATTGGTATTCTATATATTTCATCGAAAGTAAATGCACCTTTTTCGATTAATTTATGTGCGCCAAGACAGTCTCCATGATCTGCGCTATAGATAATAATAGTATCCTCATAAATTCCTAATTTTTTTAATTTATCTACTATTAATCCCACCATGTCATCGATCATTGTACAATGACCATAGTATTTAGCAGAAATGTCTGCAAATCCATCCCATCCATAATCTCCAAGACCCCACATCTTTTCAGTAAGATAATAACCATAAGGTTTATCCTCAAAATTTTCCTTATAACTTGGATGTTCTTTAATATCCTTTGGATCGTACATAGAATAATAAGGTTCAGGTACGATACTTGGAGAATGAGGTCCCCAGAAGTTTGCCCAGATCAAAAATGGTTTATCTTGTTCAATTGCTTCATCAATTAAACGATTAGCTTCATGTGCCACAAAATATTCGATAGTGCTTTCAACAGGTCCCTCATGCTTAGCATACATTTCTTGGACTTGGAGCGCAGGATTATCACCTAAGAAACCATTAGAAATATCAGGTATATCAAACCCATTATCCTTTAAGTATTCTTCGTAGTAATTAGGCGAATTGTCTGGTGGCTGATTAAATATTAAACTAGGAAATACTTGACTTCCGGGGAATCCATATCCCATAAAGGGTTTTCCATTAAATCCACAATCTTCAGGTGTTTTTGATGCGGAAACATGCCATTTACCAGCAAGACCACAATAATAACCTTGATCTTTCATACATTGTCCAAGAAGAGGAGTATCTTCTTTAATATCTGTAAAATTATCTATTACACCATGATTATGAGGGTAAAGGCCTGTCATAACACTTGCACGAGATGGCGCGCAGATTGGTGAAGATGTAAATGCATTAGTAAACTTCATTCCTTCATCAGCAAGAGCATCAATATTTGGTGTTTTGCATATATCATTTAAACCGTAAGCACTGATAGTATCGTATCGTTGTTGATCAGATAGTATGAGAATTATATTTTTTTTCTTAGCCATAAAATTCAATCCTTTCTAAATATCAAATTAATTATTTTTTATAAAAAATTAAAGCTTTAGTTATAAAAAAATATTAAACATTGTAAAATAAATTAATAAAATTGAAATTTTATATAATTTAATATTAATTTTAATGTTAGTATAGCATTGTTAATTATTAAAAACAATAATTAATTAAATTTATTATTAACCTAAAATTATCAGTATAATTAAGAATATGCCAAGCATATATTAAAATATATTGAAAATATATAAATTATTATTTATAATTAATGGTGAAAAGATTAAAATTAAAAAGGAGAGTGTTATAACCTTACAATGTAAGCGACAAAAAAATTAATTTTTCTAAGAAAATTAAAATTATACGAGGGGGTAAAAAATGAAGAATTCAGTTGAAGCTTCAGATAAGCAAGTATACTTATATAGTATAGGTAATATTGCAAATACTGCTATATTTGCGTTTGTAGGTACATACATTATGTTCTATTACACAAATATCTTAGGGATTCCAGCTACAGTGGCAGGAACAATTTTTATGGTAGCTAGGATTGTGGATGCGCTTACAGATCCGATTATGGGAATGATTATCGATAAAACTAACTCTAAAAGATTTGGTAAATATAGACCTTATATCATGTTTGGAGCACCACTATTAGGAATTATATTTGTAGTAATGTTTATGGCTCCTGATTTAAGCATGAAAGGAAAAATAATTTATGCATATACAAGTTATATCTTATATAGCTTAGCATGGACATGTGTACAAATTCCTCAACTTGCTCTTCCTATTATTTTAAGTAATAATGTAACTCGTCGTACAAAAATTCAAGCTATCTTTCAGGCGGTTGGAAATATTGGTAATTTAGCAGCAACATCATTAGCTATTTATATGTTAGATTGGTTTGGCGGAGATTCAAGTAAAGAGGCATGGTTTACTGTGGCAGTAATTTTTGCTATATTTTCTACAATTATGTTTATCGGTTCTGCTATGTCTGTTAGAAGTCTTGATGTTTATAATCCAGCACAAGCTAGTAGAGTTAAATCAGGTGAAAAGATACCTTTTAAACAAAGAATGAAAGTTATTACTTCTAACACAGCCTTACTTATGGTACTTATCAGTTTTGGAACAGATCAGTTAGCTATTCAAATTGGAAATGGACTAAACATGTATTTCTTTAAATATAATATGGGAGAAAAAACACATCTTATGGGGTTATTAGGATGGGCAACTGCTATATTTTCTTTCATATTGATTGCTATTGTAGGATGGTATGTAAATAAGCTTGGAAAGAAATATGGAATAATCGTAGCTGAATCACTTGCTATTGTAGCAGCTCTTGGATTATTAATTGTTCCTTCACATAAGACTTTCTTCGTTATGTTTTTCTTAATAGCATCAGTTATTATTGGAGCGATTACCAATATGTTAAGTAGATCTGCTGTTTTAGATTCAGCGAACTATGCAGAGTGGAAGACTGGTATAAATGGGTCTGCATTAGTATCTTCTACATTCACTTTTGTAAATAAGCTTTCACAAGCATTTGGGGCATTTATCATGGGTTATGTTCTTGATTTTGTAGGGTATGCGCCAAATCTTGCTCAACAGTCTGAAACTACATTAAATGCTATTTTATATATGAAGACTTTGATTCCTATTTTTGCATTCGTATGTTCCGTTGTAGCAATGAAATTTTATCCGATTGATAGGAAAACAGAAAAGGAAATGGAAAAGTTTATAAATGATAAGCGTGAAAAGGAGATGGAATCATATAAATCTCTAGAAGCTGAACTTCATGAATAGGCATAAATATAAATTTATCTACCGTTATTACATCTAAATCTATTTAATTATATTTTATATAATAATTTCACAACACTCAGGAAAACGATTTTAAAATATATGGTTTATATTTTATCCAAATAAGTAATAAAAGCAAAATAAATATGTCATCAAATAATTAATTATAAAGAATTAACAGCTGATTTCTATTCTGTATAAGGGATCAGCTGTTAATTGGTTTTAGTATAGTTTCATAGGTAGAGTAAAAAATGAAATCTTAAAAATGACATAATAATATATAAATAAATTGACAGGAGTGGGAGTGTATGGAGTTTATATATTTTATTATAAGTGCGATTGCCTCATTTATAGGAGCCATAAGTGGAATTGGTGGAGGAATAATTATTAAACCTTTTATGGATAGTTTAGGAACGATGAGTGTATCAACGCTAAGTTTTTTATCAGGATGCACTGTTTTGACCATGTCGACAGTATCACTTATAAGAAATAGAAAAGAAGAAATTAAAATAAATATGGATATAACTTTATACTTAGCAATTGGTGCTTGTATTGGTGGAATTTTAGGGAAAGAATTGTTTGATAAATCAAGAATGATATTTGGAAATGATAGTTTAGTAGGAATGATTCAATCAATTCTGTTATTATTAATCAACCTAGCAATTATATTTTATATGAAGAATAAAGATAAAATTGAAACACATAATGTAGAAGATAAGAAGAATTGTGTATTAATTGGATTATTATTAGGAGTGCTATCATCTTTTCTAGGAATTGGGGGAGGACCTTTAAATATAGCTGCAATATACTACTTTTTTTCAATGAAGCCGAAGGAAACAGCTTTAAATTCACTATTTATAATATTTTTTTCCCAGATATCTAGTTTATTAAGAACAGTTTTAGCTAATGATATTCCTGAGTTTGGAATTATGACATTGGTTGTAATGTGTCTAGGAGGAGTTTTAGGCGCAATTTATGGAAGTTATAGATCAAAGAAAATGAGCGATGATATAACTCAGCAATTTTTTTCAAAAGTTCTAATTTTATTGGTTTTTATAAATATATTTAATATAATTAAATTTACAGGGGTATCACTATAGAGGGAGGGACTAAAAATGTATCCATTAAATTTATTAATTAAACCAGCATCAGGATATTGTAATTTTAAATGTAAGTATTGTTTTTATGAGGATGTAGCCGATAATCGAGAAGTACACTCCTATGGGTTTATGAGCACTAAAACTTTAGAGCAAATAGTAAAGAAAGCTCTTAAGTTTGCAAAGAATGAATGCACATTTACTTTTCAAGGTGGTGAACCTACTTTGGTAGGTCTTGATTTTTATAAAGATCTAATAAAGTTTCAAAAGAAATATAATAAAACAGGATTAAAAATCCATAATTCAATTCAAACTAATGGATATGTAATAGATAAGGAATGGGCGAAATTTTTCCATAATAATAATTTTCTTGTAGGAATATCATTAGATGGAACTAAAGAAATAAATGATAAAAATAGGATAGATGCAAATAGAGAAGGTACTTATGATAAGATACTAGAAACAATAGAGCTTTTTAATAAGTATAAAGTAGAATACAATATATTGACTGTAGTAACTTCTCATGTAGCAAAAAATATAAAGAATATATATGAGTTTTATAAAGAAAAGAATTTTTTATACCAACAGTATATACCGTGTTTAGATCCTATAGGTGAAAAAAGAGGAGGTCATGAGTATTCACTTACTCCTAAGCTTTATGGACAGTTTTTAAAAGACTTGTTCGATTTATGGTATGAGGATATGAGAAATGGAAGATTTATATATAACAGATATTTTGAGAATATAGTAGGTATAATAAAAGGATTTAGGCCAGAGGCATGTGGTATGATCGGTCATTGTACGGTTCAAAATGTAATAGAGGCTGATGGAAGTATATACCCTTGTGATTTTTATGTATTAGATGAACAAAAGATAGGAAATCTAATAGAAGGAGACTTTGAAGATATAGAAAGAAAAAGAAAAGAAAGTAAATTTATAGAATCATCACTAAAGGTAGATGATAGCTGTATGAAATGTAAGTGGAAAAACCTATGTAGAGGTGGTTGTAGAAGAGATAGAGATGAAAATATGGATGGAAATTTATCGCTAAACTATTTCTGTGAATCTTATAAGGAGTTTTTTGAGTATGCAATTGATAGACTAGTAAAATTTTAAAATAAAGTTATAGAAGATAAAATGGTGCTTATAAATATATTAATAATTTAAAATTAAGTTTATCAAAAACAAGTTTATACTACCTAATATTTGAATATTTTATTCATATATTAGGCTTTTTATTTTCTGGCAATTAATATATTGATTAAATATGAAATGTTAGGGTTTAATATTTTAACATTAGTTCTAGTGATAAAATATAGTAAAAACGTTACCTGATGAGTACGGCATGAAGAACCGTATCATAAATAAGAGATACAGTTTTTATATATTAATTAGTTTTAATTAAAAATTATCAGTAATCAGTGGAATATAATCATTTTTTAGAAGTACAATAAAAAGGGTATTATGAAATAATAAAAATTAAGATAGCGAGGTACGTATGAAAAAAACATTATATGAATATGCAGAAGTTATAAAACATCTTCCTATAAAAGATAAATATGAAAAAAGTGAATTATTAATAGATGATTTGCTTATAGAAAAAAATGGAAGTATAGAAATATATTATGCTCCACACAATGATTATTTAAACTCAAAAGCCAAGATATTTATTATTGGGATAACACCTGGATTTCAACAAATGAGTACAGCTATCTCCACTGCTCGAAAAGAATTAGAGTTAGAAACTAATATTGAAGAAATTCAATATAAATGTAAGGTGGCCGGTAGATTTAGTGGAAGCTTAAGAAAGAATATAATTAGTATGTTAGATGATATAAAACTTAATGAGGCATTAAGTATAAATAGTTGTTCTACCTTATTTGAAGATAAAGATTATTTACTACATACTGTATCATTGGTACCTTATCCTGTATTTGTAAAAAAGCAGAACTATTCAGGACATACACCTAAATTATCAAAAAGTGAGTTCTTAATGAAATATGTATATGATAATTTTATTAAAGAACTTAGTAAAATTGAAAATTTTAAAGAAATATTAATAATACCTTTAGGCAGAGCAGTTGAAGAGGTACTGTATAAGTTATCAGAGGAAGGAATTATTTACGAAAAACAGATTCTTAAAGGATTTCCA
>NZ_JADPFC010000004.1:0-30030 GCF_015668195.1 Romboutsia sp. 1001713B170131_170501_G6 | reverse complement strand
GGCAGAGCAGTTGAAGAGGTACTGTATAAGTTATCAGAGGAAGGAATTATTTACGAAAAACAGATTCTTAAAGGATTTCCACATCCATCTGGAGCCAATGTAAATAGAGTTATTCAACTAGAAGAAAATAAGGAAAATTTGATAAGGCAAATTAAAGAAAATATGGGCTTATAATTTAATAATGAATCTATAGATAATACTAATATACTCCTAAGGTTTAGTTACGTAGAACTGTAATATAAGTAAATGAGATTTTTATTAATGTTAGATGATTATTTTTAAAATAATAAGTTATAAATGACAAGTTAATAATGTATTTAGGTAATGGAGGAGAACCAAGCTCATAAGGAGGGGGGATCCCCTTGCTTGTAAAGGGAGCAAAACAATCATACAAGAATGTTATAAAGCTTGTAAATCATGCAAAAAAAGCAGCAAAGGAAGGTAAGTCAGATGTTATTATTTTAGATAATAAGGAATTTAAGAAAAAATAATTCTTAACATCTTTTGCATAGGTATGCACATGAATACTATAAGAAAAAATTAATAGCTATTTAGTAAAGTAGTATATTTTATGATAAACTTAAAATATATACAAAATAATTGTGGGAGATGAAAATAATGCAAGATCATATAATAAACAATAAGCTAAACCTATTTATAAAAAATTATGAAAAAACAAAGGAAATAAAAGGGGCATGGCAAATGGGAATGATGCAGTATAGTTGTGTATTAGCATCTACCATAAAAAATAAAAATATAAATCCAATAAAAATAGAAGAAAGTATAGATATAATTAAAGCAAATACAGGAATATTTTCAAACTTTAGAGGTCACAGTATATTTTATCTAGCAAATTTGTTATCAACTAAGACGGATAGAGAAAATGAATTTAAGTCTATACTAAATATATATAATAAATTAAAAGAAAATAAGTTCTCAAATGATTCATATTTACCTTTTGTAGCAATTATAATAAATGAAAACCAAGAAAAAATGGATATAAATACGGCTATTGAAAAGACTAAGTACGTATATGAATATATGAAAAATCATCATCCGTGGATAACATCTAGTGATGATTATTGTAGAGCAGCTCTTATAGCTATAAATTCAAAAGACCTAGATAATGACCTAGAATATATAGAAAAAAGCTATAATGAACTTAATTCAAAGGGGTTTTATAAATCAAACAATCTTCAATCATTATCTCATATAATGGCATTAGATAAAAATAAGAGTGAAGAAACATTAGATAAAGTAATAAGAATTAAAGAATTACTTGATAAACAAAACTGTAAAATAGATGGATATGGATACCCATTAATAGGTGTATTATCTTTAATTGATTGTGATAAAAATCAATTGGTTAATCAAATAAAAAATGTTTCTGATAAGTTAAGTGAAGTAAAAGGGTTTGGAAATTGGTCTTTAGGTAAGACTAATAGAAATATGATAAGTGCAGCTATTGTAGCATCATCATATGCTGAGTACTTGAATGAAGAAAGTAATATAGATTCTATAAGTAGTAATATACTTTTAGATATAATAATAGCTATTGAAATTGCAACTGTTGTAGCTATTATAGCAGCATCTAGTGCAGCTTCAGCATCTAACTAGAAAAATTAAATAAATTGTAGTATAAGTAGTATATAAAAGAACTTTAGCAATTTATAATATTTGCTGAGGTTCTTTTTTAAAGATAAATAAAGTTATATAAGTGACTAATATGTCATTTTGTTTATACTACTTTAATAATTTAATTATTGTATAATAAATACAAAGACTAAAATGGTAAAATTTGGAGGATTTATGAAGAATATTCTTATGATAGAAGATGATAGCACTATAGCTTTTGGAGTAAAATATGCTCTAGAAGAGGAAGGTTTTAATATAAATATATGTAAAGATTTAGAAAGTGGAAAAAAAGAGATAAAAACTAAAGATTATAATATTATATTACTAGATGTAATGTTGCCTGATGGGAGCGGGTACGAGTTTTGCAAGGAACTTAGAGAAACTAATGACACACCTATAATATTTTTAACAGCTTGTGATGAAGAAGTAAATATAGTTATGGGACTAGATATTGGAGGAGATGACTATATAACAAAACCGTTTAGAGTTAGAGAACTTATTTCTAGAATAAATGCAGTTCTTAGAAGAAGAAAAAATAATAATGAAAATAAAAAGATAGTAAAGTATGGAGATTTAAGTATACATACACTAGAAGCTAGAGTTTATAAAAAAGAAGAAGAGATTTTTTTAACTTCTGCAGAGTATAAGTTATTACTAATATTAATTCAAAACAACAATATAGTTTTAAGTAGAACTCAAATTTTAGAAAAACTATGGGATGTTACTTATGATTTTATAAATGATAATACTCTTACAGTGTATATAAAAAGGCTTAGAGAAAAAATAGAAGATGATATAACAAATCCTAGATATATACACACAGTAAGAGGTGTTGGATATAAGTGGAATGGAAGTGAAAAAAATGTTTCTATTTAATGTAGAAGTAAAAAGTTTTATAAGAAATTATATTTTATTATTTATACTATCTATAATACTTTCACTAGGAATAAGCTACAAAAGTGTAAATATTATAAAGGATAAAATAGTAGAGAATAATCAAGCTATAATAGGTTCTATACTTTCTAAAAATCCTAGCTTAGAAAAAGAAATAGTAGCTATAATAACTCAAGGGAAATCAAAGGACAACATAACTTTAGGTAAAGAAGTATTAAATAAATATAACTATAATGAAAACATAAGTCTTAAAAATGAGCCTATTATAAATGAAAGCATAAATGACATTTTTAGTTTAAATACTTTATTTATAGTGCTTGTATTTATATTTATTTTAATTTTAGTTGTGTACTATTTTAAGTATATATATAGTGATATAAAAGATATGACTGACTATGTATATCATAGCTCAGAAGGTAGAGATTATGAGATGAAAAATAAAAACCAAGAAGGACAAATTGGTCTTTTAAAAACAGAACTTTTAAAAATGACTAATATACTTAAAGAAAAGGTAGAGCTATTAAACAAAGAAAAGATATTTTTAAATGATACTATATCAGATATTTCACATCAATTAAAAACTCCTATGACTTCACTTATAATACTTAATGACTTAATGTATGAAGACTTACCAAAAGAAACTAAAATAGAGTTTTTAGATAAAATAAAAACTCAACTAAGTAGAATGGAGTGGCTAATAAAAAGTATGCTAAAACTATCAAAGGTAGAAGCTAAGGTAATTGATTTTAAATATAAAAATGTAAATATCAACGAATTAGTAAAAAGAGCATTAGAGCCAAGTTTAATACCAATTGAACTTAAAAATATAGATGTGAGTATTAAGGGGGAGGATAGTATTTCCTACAAAGGTGACATGGAATGGTCTATTGAAGCTTTAGTCAACATAATTAAAAACTGTGTCGAACATACACCTCAAAATGGAAAACTAGAAATTAGTTATGAAGATAACTTTATATATTCAGAAATAATTATAAAAGACAGTGGAGAGGGCATCGATAAAAAAGATTTGCCTCATATATTTAAAAGGTTTTATAAAGGAAGAAACAGCTCAAAAGAAGATAGCGTAGGAATAGGACTAGCTATGTCAAAGTCTATAATAGAAAGTCAAAATGGTGATATATCAGTTAAAAGTGAAAAAAACAAAGGATGCGAATTCCATATTATATTCCATAAAAACTATAGTGACTAATTTGTAATATATAATTCACTTTAAAGTAAGTCTAGGAAGATAAACTGTAACTATAAAAATTATATAAGTTTAAGAAAATGGAGGATAATATGGAAGTTGTAAAAGTAGAAAACATAACTAAAAGTTATGGTAATGGTGATTCAAAGGTAGATGCAGTAAAAAATGTAAATCTATCTATAAACAAAGGCGAATTCGTAGCAATAGTAGGACCGAGCGGAAGTGGTAAAAGTACACTACTTCATTTAATGGGAGGAGTAGATAAGTCTAGTAGTGGAAAAGTATATATAAATGGAGTAGATATATACTCTTTAAATGAAAAAGATTTAGCTATATTTAGAAGAAGAAATATAGGACTTATATATCAGTTTTATAACTTAATACCTGTACTTAGTGTAAAAGAAAATATATTACTACCAGCAGAACTTGACAATAGAAAAATAGATAAAGAATATTTAAATGATTTATTAAAAACATTAGGATTAAAAGAAAAAGAAAACAGCCTTCCAAATGAACTAAGTGGAGGACAGCAACAAAGGACTTCTATAGGCAGGGCACTTATAAATAGACCATCTATTATACTTGCAGATGAGCCTACTGGAAACTTAGACAGTAAAAACTCAAAAGAAGTAATAGAACTGTTAAAATTATCAGTAAAAAAATACAATCAAACCTTAATAATGATAACTCATGATAATAACATAGCACTACAAGCAGACAGAGTAATAGCTATAGAAGATGGAATGATTAAAGTAGATGAGGTGATATAAATGAATTTATATACAACTCTAACTTTAAGATACTTAAAAAAAAATAAAAAAAGAACAATAGTAACTATAATAGGAGTAATATTATCAACAGCATTAATATGTTCAATAGGAAGCATATATGAAAGCTACATGGATTATCAGTTTAGACAGACTATAGAACAAGAAGGATACTTTCATTCAGCCTTTTATAATGTAAAAAAAGAAGATTTAGATACTATAACTAAAAGTGCAGGAATAGACAAAAGCTCTATTAGCGAAGACTTAGGATATTCAAAATTAAATAAAGATAAATTAAATTTGATTAACCTCAAAGCTTATGACAAAAATGGTTTTGAAATGAATCAAGTAAAATTAAAAGAAGGAAGACTACCTACTAATGAAAATGAGATAGTATTAAGTGAAAGAGTCATACCTTTAACAAATAAAAAAGTAGGGGATACTATAACTTTAAATGTTGGAAAAAGAGTAGATGAATATGGAAAAGACATAGAAATTCCAATACTAAAAGAAAATGAAACTTTAGCTGATACAAAAGAAAAAGAATATAAGATTGTTGGGATTATGAAAAAAACATATGCTGAACTAAGTGAAATTTCAAATGGAATAACTTATTTAGAACCAAATAAACCATTTGAAAAAGATACATTAGATGTATATATATTATTTAATAATCCTAAAGAAGCATATAAAATAGGCACAAATATAGCAAAAATACTAGGGTTAGAAGTTGAAAAATCAACTGATAATGACGAGTCAATGATTTATAACAATGATAATAAAACTTATTATGAGAATTTATACTTTAATGAATATTTACTAAGACTACAAGGAGCAAGTCTTTATGAAAATATAAATGAAACATTTAATAAAATATTACTTACAGTAACATTATTAGTAATAGCATGCACAGTAGTAACAGTATACAATTCTTTTAGTATATCAGTAAGTGAAAGAAAAAAGCAATTTGGAGTGTTAAATTCTATAGGAGCAACCAAAGCTCAAGTTATGAAGTTAGTATTTATAGAAGCTATTGTAATAAGTTTAATAGGAATACCGATAGGATTAATAGTTGGAACTTTTGGAATGGATTTAATCTTTAAATCAATACAAACAGTATTTAATAGCCAATTTATTTCAGATATAAATCTAAGAGTAATATATAATCATTATATAATATTAGGAAGTGCATTAATAGTATTATTGGCTATATTAGTATCATCAATACTTCCAGCAATCAACTGCGCAAAAACTTCTCCACTTGAAGCTATAAGAAATAGTGATAATTTAAAAATAGTAAAAGTAAAAAACTCTAAGCTAGTTAAGTTAATATTCAAAACTGAAGGAGTCCTTGCATACAAAAATCTTAGAAGAAATAAAAAGAAATTTAGAATAACTTTATTTTCTTTAGTGACTAGTGTAGTTATATTTATATCATTTAGTGGATTTATTGATTTATTTGAAAAAGCTAATAAGGTAAACATCGGAGATATAAACTATGACATGAGAGTATGGTATAGCGGAATAAGAGAGAAAAATGATATAGTTAAAGATTTAAATAATATAGATGGAGTAAATAAAATTAGTGCAATTAATCCTTATGGTGCAGAAACATACGTTAATGAAAATAATATAAATAAAAAATATAAGGATTTAATAGAAAGACGTTTTTTAAAGGAAAATAAAAATGGTGAAATAGTATATACATTTGACAATAATGGAATTAATTTTCTTGGAGATAAAGCCATAAAAGAATTAGAATTAAAAACTGGTAGCTTTGACAAAGAAAGTGCCATAAAAGAAAATGGGATAATACTTCGAAATAAAAGTGATAATAGCTCTTCAAGAAAACAGAGTGAGATTTCATTAACAAATTATAAAGTAGGAGATACAATAAATATTTGTAAGAGATATATAGACAAAAACGATAATGAAGTAAGAGAGCCTATTAAGCTAAAAGTATTAGCTACTACTGAAGATTTTATTCCAGGTTATAGATGGTCTACTTATATGGGTATAGATTTCATAACTTACAACGAAGTAGGAGAAAAACTGGGATACAAAATAAGTGATGGAGATATATACATAGACACAGATAAAACAAAAGAAACTAGAGAAGCTGTGAAAGATATAGCAAAAAAATATGGCTATGATGTATCAGATGATGTAGAAGACGTATTAGAAATGGAAGAAGCTATTAATGTTATGAAAATATTTGTATATGGGTTTACAGTAGCAATATCTTTAATAAGTGCTACTAATATAATAAATACAATGAGTACAAATATAAACTTAAGAAAAAAAGAATTTGCAATAATAAAATCAATAGGTGTGACGCCTAGTGGATTTAGCAAAATGATATATCTTGAAAGTTTATTATATGGGGTATTTGCTCTATTATACGGACTTCCTATAGGACTTTTAATAGATGTATATATGAACAAAGTTCTTGGCAATGTTATAGAAATAGGCATGGTACTTCCTATAAAGGCAGTTTTAATGTCTATTGTAGGTATATTTGTTATTACCTTTATATCAGCATATATTCCTATGAAAAAAATAAACAAAGAAAATGTAATTGAAAATATAAGACAAGAAAGTATATAGGGGGATGAGGATGAGTAATTTATTTTCAAAGAGAAAAATATTATGGTCAGTAATATGTATTTCATCTTTTTTAATGATAGGATGCAGTTCTACCAAATCAGTAGATTTAAACATACTTGCAACAACTGATTTACATGGAATCATACCTAATGAAATGGTTACATATATTGACAAACAAAAGAAGGAAAATCCAGACACTGTAGTAGTAGATGCAGGAGATTTTTTAGATTCTGAATTTGGAACATCTGGAGATATGCTAAAATATTATGACAAAATGAGAGAAAATTATAAAAGCAACAATGGAAAGTATATAGAAATTCCTTTAGCAAAAGAAATGAAAGAAGCTGGATTTAACACAGTAACTCTTGGAAATCATGAGTTTGTGTCAAATGACAAGACCAGCTTAGATAATATGATATCAGACTTTGAAAAGCAAGGAATAAGTGTATTATCAGCAAATACATATAAGAAAAATGGAGAAAGTTACACAAAACCATACGTTATAAAAGAAATTAAAACACCAGAAGGTAATATAAAGCTAGGTATATTAGGTCTTACTCTAAAAGAAGTAGGAGAATCAAAATATTGGGATGGAGAAAAATTAGTAGAATCTAAATCATTAGAATTAAAAGACCAAAAAGGATACAATGAAGAACTTTATATGAATGATTTAGTAGAAGATGCTAATAAATGGGTAAAAGTTATGAAAGAAAAAGACAATGCAGATGTTATAGTAGCAGTAGTACATAGTGGAGAAAGACCTAAAAAACCAAAACACCCAGGAAATAGAATACAAGACTTAGCTCAAAATATATCTGGAATAGATGCAATAGTTGCTGGACACAACCACGTTCAAATAAAACAACATGACTATAAAAATAAAGATGGACAAACTGTTATAGTAACAGAACCAGGAAAGCACGGTGAATGCATTTCAAAAATTGATATAAAATTAGAAAAAGATAAAAATGGATGGGATGTAATAAATAAGTCTAGTGATATAGTTCAGTTTGAAAATGTTAAAAAGAATTTAGATGAACTATGCAATAATCATGGATTGTTTTATTGTGAAACTAGTTTTCTATTAGATGAAGGGAAAGAAGGCAAAGTAATAAGTCTTAAGGATCTTATACCTTTTAAATGGGATAAAATGTATGTATTTAAGCCAGGCACTTCTAGAGATGAAATATACAAAAAAGCTGGGTATGAGTTTTTAAATATTGCCGAGAGTGATGATATGTATCAGTTTGTAATTATGGATAAAGACAAAGTTGTTTGCTATTCAAATGCTATAGGAAGTGATGTTCCAACTATATTAAAATTTGATAACACTGATTTTAAGGACAAGTGCTTAACTATAACACCTGGAGAAAATGATTATTTTAAAGTTTCTAAAGGTGAAAAAGAAAAGAATATTGATCGTTATAAAGTTATATTAAATTATGAGAAAAAAGAAAGTTAAAAAATAAAAATTTAAATTTTGAAAGAAAAAGTGTATTTAGCAAAAATTCATCAATTTTACTAAATACACTTTTTGTTTACTAAATAATATAAAAATCCCTATGGACATGCCAAGTAAATGAAAGTAATTTCTAAAATTTAGAAAAAATGCATCTAATAAACCTTTATTTTATAGAAAATCTGAAAAATACTTAAAATTTCTTTCAAAATCTTTCAAAAATGTTGCGATTAAATTAATATCTATATACACTTATAGTATAAAACTAAATAAAATAATTTAAGAATATAATAGCTTGACTACCTAATGAAAAGGAGACGAATGGTATGGAATATTCTGATAATACTGTTTTGAAAAATCTAAAGTCAAGATATGATAAATTTACTAATGTAGAAAGAACTATAGCCAATTTTTTTATAAATAATAGAGAAATACAAAAGCTTTCATCTAAGGCAGTATCAGAAAAACTATTTGTATCAGAGGCTTCTTTATCTAGGTTTGCAAAAAAATGTGGCTATAAAGGTTTTAGAGAATTCATATTTGAATATGAGAAAAATATTAGTAAATATAATAGAGAAGAAATTTCTAATTTAGTAATTAATACATATCAAGATTTATTAGATAGCTGTCATATGATGATAAATCAAAAACAAATGAAAGAAGTTGCTCACCTACTAACAACATCTAAGAGAGTTTGCGTTTTCGGAATGGGGAGTTCTGGGATTGCAGCTGAGGAAGTTCATCTAAGGTTTATGAGGTTAGGTTTAAATATTGAAGCTGTATATGATTCACATAGAATAAAAATGTTATCTTCACTCGCTAACGAGGAAAGCGTTATTATAGCTATATCTTTAAGTGGTACAACAAAAGAAATTCTTCAAGGAATAGGGATAGCAAAGGCTAATGGAGCTAAAATTATTATGGTAACTTCAAATAATTCTTTCCATTTATCGAGTTTTTGCGATGAAATTATATTAATTCCAACTATAAATGCATTAGAAGCTGGAGATTGTATATCACCTCAATTTCCTATTTTAGTAATGATAGATATACTATATACCTATTTTATAAAAATAGAGAGTTATTATCAAAAAAAGGTAAATACTTTAAATGCATTATTTAAGTATGATGAAGAAAATATTTTAATCTAATTTGGTTTTACTAGGTAGAAAATACCTTGATAAAATAAAAAATTCGCTTTAATTTAGATGCATGTAAGCGAATACTTTAAGTTATTCATGCGATAGGAAATTTATATTTTCTTATAATTAAAAAAGAGGGGATGATATTATGAAGAAAAAAAAGCTATTAAGTTTGCTTGTAACTTCAATGCTAACGCTAAACCTAGTTGGATGTGCTAGTACAGGTGGAAAAGAAGAAAAGTCTCAGGGGGAAAATTCAACAAAGCAAGAAGCAGCAGCAAATACTCTTTATGCAAATGGAGGACCTGAAGAATTTTTCGAAGCGCCATGGTTAAATCCAGGTACTTTTGTTTACAACAAAGTCTTATATGACAGATTAATATTTGCGGATGAAAAATTAGACCCAATACCAGGGGAAGGTCAATTAGCTAAATCTTATGAGATGTCAGAAGATGGGAAAAACCTTAAGTTTGTATTAAGAGACAATATATTCTGGCATGATGGAGAGCCTATAACAGCAGAAGATATAAAATGGAGTATAGAATATAGTTTAAAGACAACAGTTTTAAACAATGTATTTGGAAATACTTTTAAGTCTATAGAAGGAGCAACTGATTACATAGATGGAAAGTCAGATGAAATATCTGGTATTGTAGTAGATGGAAATAATATAGAAATAAAATTTGAAAAATTAGCACCAGATGCTTTACTTACATTTACACAATTTGCACCACTTCCTAAAAAGCATCTTGAAAATGTTGACCCTGTTAAGTTCCAACAATCAGAATTCTTTAGAAATCCTATAGGTTCAGGACCATTTAAAGTAGATGAAGTAAAAATGGGTAACTACACAACTTTAGCTGGATTTGATAAGTATTGGGATGGTAAACCAGCATTTAATATGCACTTAAATCCAAGTCCTGGAGATAGTGATCCAAACTTAGTAACAAATGCTAAAGCTGGACTTCTTGATTACTCATATACTAAAAATATAGCAGATGTTAAAGCACTTGAAGGCACTGAAGGTATCAATATGGATACTGTAGATGTTAGATATACAAGATTATTCTTTGCAAATAAATTTAAGAAAAAAGATGGATCACCTGCACCATTAGCAGATAAGAGAGTTCGTCAAGCTATAATGTATGCACTTGATATGGATAAAATACTTGATGGTATATTTGAGGGTGCAGCACTACCTGCAAATAGTTTAACTCCAAATGGGCCAGATAAAGTTGATGGATTAAATAACTATGAGTATAATCCAGAAAAAGCTAAAGAATTATTAAAAGAAGCTAACTGGGATCCAAACACAGTTTTAGATGTAGTTTACTATTACACAGATCAACAAACAGTTGATTTAATGGCAATAATACAAAACTACTTATCTCAAGTTGGAATAAAAATGGAATTTAGATTAGTTGAAGGTGATTTAGCTTCATTATTATGGGCATTACCAGAAGATCCTGTAAATGGACCTTCAGCAGTTGATTTTGATTTATGTTATGCTGCAACTGCTGCACTTTCAATGCATGAGTACTATGATAGATATCAAACAGGTGCTGAACTAAACTCTCATACACCAGGAACACCTGAATTAGATAAATTAATAGAAAATACAAAAACAATAGATCCAGAAGAAAAGAGAAAAGCATTCTTTGAATTACAAAAATATGAAAATGAAGAATTATTCGTAATGCCTTTATATTACCAACCAATATTCGTTATGACAAGTGATAAAATAAAAGGTATGCCTGAAACATTTGGTAACCCACAATTTAATTATAAGTGGGATATTCACAAATGGACATTAGCTAAGTAATAAACAGGGGGGGTGTATAATTTTAATTATACATCCCTTTTATTATAAGGAGGTAGTAAATGCTAAAATACATATTAAAAAAAGTACTTGGAATGATTCCAATGTTATTGATAATTACATTTATTATTTATTTTTTACTAGATTTAACTCCAGGAGATCCAGTATCTCATTTAATGGATCCAGAATCTTTAGCAAGATTATCACCAGAACAATTAAATGCACTTAGAGAAGCTTACGGTTTAAATGATGGTTTTGTAATTAGATATTTTAAATGGTTAATACAATTACTACAAGGTAATTTTGGATATAGCTCAAGTAGTGGTGTAGCAGTTATAGATATTATAAAAGACACACTACCAGCAACTTTAGAATTATCAGTTGCAGCACTTTTAATTTCTACAGTTTTAGGTAGTATATTAGGAGTAATAGGTGCTATAAAACGTGGTTCTATAGGAGATAATGTTATGACAGTTGCAGGTATGATAGGAGTATCTATACCACAATTTTTCTTTGGTATGGTAACTATATTAATATTTGCATTAAATTTAGAATGGCTCCCAGTAGGAGGTAGAACAGCACCGGGACTTGAAAGCTTTATTGATAGAATAGAGTATTTAATATTACCTGCTACAGTACTAGGTTTATCACTTACTGCAGGGGTTATGCGTTATGCAAGGACTAGTATGTTAAATACTATGAATAAAGAATATATAAAAACAGCTAGAAGTAAAGGAATTCCAGAATGGAGAGTTAACTTAATTCATGGATTTAGAGTTTCACTAACACCAGTTATAGTTTTAATAGGTTTTAGATTACCTACACTAATAGCAGGTTCTGTAGTTATAGAGTCAATATTTCAGTGGCCAGGAGTTGGAAATGTATTTAACACTGCAATAAGGTCAGCAAATTATAACTTAGTCATGGTTGTAGCACTTATGTTTGTAACTATGGTTTTAATAGCAAGTACATTAGTTGATATACTTACTGCTGTTTTAGACCCTAGAGTAAAACTTGAGAAATAGGGAGGATATTATGATTACTTTATCACCTAAAAAAAGATTAAATAATAAATTTGATAAAATTAAAGAAAGAGAAGAAAATAAAACTTTTAAAAAACAAAAAAGTAGAGTAGTAAGTAAGTTAATTTCAAATAAACTTACAACAATAGGGATTGCAGTATTTTTACTTATATTACTTGCTTGTATATTTGCACCATTATTAACACCGCATGACCCGTTAGCTGTTGATATGTCAAATATACTTAAGCCACCATCTAGTGAACATATATTAGGAACAGATAAAATAGGTAGAGATATATTTTCAAGAATATTATACGGTGGAAGATTATCAATTTTGATAGGATTTGGTAGTGCATTAGGTTGTGCATTAATAGGAGTATTGTTAGGATGCTATAGTGGATATAAGGGTGGACTAATAGATAAAATATTAGTTAGAATATCTGAAATATTTATGTCATTCCCACAATTAATATTGGTATTAATGTTAGTTTCAATAATAGGGCAAAGTGCTTTTAATATAATAATAATATTTATTATTTGTGGTTGGGGAAGCGTATTTAGAATGGCAAGATCACAAATATTATCTATTAGAGAAGAAGAGTATGTACAGTCATTAAAAGTATTTGGACTTAATGATTTTGTTATATGTTATAAGCATATGTTACCAAATATTGTAGGTCCAATATCAGTAAATATAACTTTAAGTACTGCAATGTTTATACTAGAAGAAGCAGCACTTAGTTTCTTAGGACTTGGTGTACCTCTTGAAATACCAACATGGGGTAATATATTAAATGCATCACAAGATTTATTTACACTTCAAAATAATTGGTGGATGTGGTTACCTATTGGGATAGTTATATCACTATTTGTTATGAGTATAAACTTTGTAGGAGATGGCTTAAGAGATTCTACAGATCCAACAAGTGTTGAATAGGGGGAAAAATCATGGAAAATATTATCACAGTCAAAGATCTTAAAACATATTTTTATGCAAATAATAGATGTAATAAAGCCTTAAATGGTGTATCAATGGAAATAAAAAGGGGTAAAACACTTTGTATAGTTGGAGAGAGTGGATGTGGTAAAAGTGTTACAGCATCATCAATAATGCAACTTCTTCCTAAGTTTTCAAGAATAGAAGAGGGAGAAATAATTTATCATAGTGAAGATGGAAAAGATATTGAAATACATAAGCTAGAAAAAAATTCAAAGGAAATGAGAAGACTTAGAGGAAAAGACATAGCAATGATTTTTCAGGATCCAATGACAGCACTAAATCCTGTTTATACAATTGGGTGGCAAATAGTTGAGATGATTAGAAGTCATGAAAATATATCTAAAAAAGAAGCTAAAGAGAGAGCTTTAAAGCTACTTAAAGATATGGGAATACCTCTTGCAGAGAAAAGAATAGACCAATATCCACATGAATTTTCAGGCGGTATGAGACAAAGGGCAATGATAGCTATGGCTATGAGTTGTAATCCGAAAGTACTAATAGCAGATGAACCAACAACAGCCCTTGATGTTACAATACAAGCACAAATATTTGAATTAATGGAGAAATTAAAAAGAGAATATAACACAGCTATAATGCTAATTACCCATGATATGGGAGTTGTGTGTGAATTAGCAGATGATGTGGCTGTTATGTATATGGGAAATATAATTGAAAGTGGTAGCGCAAAGGAAGTTTTAGAAAATCCAAGTCATCCATACACTAAGGCATTACTTAAATCTATTCCAGTGCTAGGAAAGGGTGCTGATCAAGATATTAACCCTATAAAAGGAGCTACACCAGACCCATTTGACAGACCACCAGGATGTCAGTTTGCTCCTAGATGTGATTACTATTCAAAGGAATGTGATGAGAAAATGCCAGAAGAGGAATTCGTAAATGGAAGCACTCATATGGTTAGATGTATAAAATGCAAGGAGGTGGCTTTAAATGTCTAAAGAAGTATTACTTACACTAAAAGGTGTAAAAAATTATTTCCCTGTAAAAAATGGAACATTTTCTAAAACAAAAACTTATGTAAAAGCAGTAAATGATATAAATTTAGAAATATATAAAGGAGAAACATTAGGATTAGTTGGGGAGTCTGGATGCGGTAAAACTACTTTAGGTAAAACAATTCTTCAATTATACAAAGCCACAGATGGAGAAATAATATATAACTTTGAAGATGGACCAAGAGATTTAATTAAGCTTAATAAAAATGAAATGGATTTAGCTCGTAAAAAAATACAAATAGTATTTCAAGATCCACATTCTTCATTAAATCCTTCATTTACAATATATCAATCTTTATCAGATCCACTTAAAAAGTTTGGGATTAAATCAAAAGAAGAAAGAAGAAAAATAATAGGGGATTTACTTGAAGCAGTAAATATGAGGAGAGAATATATGGATAGATATCCACATGAATTCTCTGGAGGTCAACGTCAAAGAATAGGTATAGCAAGAGCCTTATCAATAAATCCCGAATTAGTAATATGCGATGAAGCCGTATCAGCATTAGATGTATCAATTCAAGCACAAGTATTAAACTTACTTAAAGAACTTAAAGAAAAACACAATTTAACATACATATTTATAACACATGACTTAAGTGTTGTAGAATATATAAGTGATAGAATAGCAGTAATGTATTTAGGAAAAATAGTAGAACTTGCAGATGCAAAATCTTTATATAAAAATACATTACATCCATACACAAAAGCATTATTATCAGCAATACCAGTAGCTGATATCAACCACAAAAAAGATAGAATAGTACTTGAAGGAGATGTACCAAGTCCTATGAATCCACCAAGTGGATGTTTCTTCCATCCAAGATGTAAACATTGTATGGATGTTTGTAAATTAGAAGAGCCAGAAATGAAATCTTATATTATTGATGGAAAAGAACATTTTGTAGCTTGTCATGTAGCATCAATGGAAATGGAAGAAGGTGTGCTTAATGAATAAAGAAGAAATACTTAAAAGTATAAAAGGAAGTGTAGTTATATCTTGTCAAGCACTTCCTAATGAACCATTATATGTAGAAGAAAAATCTATAATGTATTTAATGGCAAGAGCAGCAAAACAAGCTGGAAGTCCTGCTATAAGAACTAATAGCGTTAGAGATGTCATAGATATAAAAAAAGAAACAGGACTTCCAGTAATAGGGCTTATAAAAAAAGAGTATGAAGGTAGTGAAGTATATATAACACCTACT
This sequence comes from Romboutsia sp. 1001713B170131_170501_G6, assembly GCF_015668195.1. Classification (NCBI taxonomy): domain Bacteria; kingdom Bacillati; phylum Bacillota; class Clostridia; order Peptostreptococcales; family Peptostreptococcaceae; genus Romboutsia; species Romboutsia sp. 1001713B170131_170501_G6. The sequence continues at coordinate 14,257 of NZ_JADPFC010000004.1, read as the reverse complement.
ATGAAAGAAGTAGATGAATTAGTAGATGCTAAAAGTGATGTAATTGCACTAGATTGTACATTTAGTAAAAGATTAAATGATGAATCTATAAATGATTTTATTAAAAGTATAAAAGAAAAATATCCGAGTATTATACTAATGGCTGATATATCAACATATGAAGAAGGAGTTAATGCATATAAATGTGGAGTAGATATGGTTGGAACTACTATGAATGGATATACTCCTCAGAGTATAAAAGAAAATATAAACAACTTAGAACTAGTAAAAAAATTAACTAAAGAAATAGATATACCAGTAATAGCAGAAGGAAAAGTACACTATCCATATCAAGTAAAAGAAATGTTAGATGCTGGTGCTTATTCTGTTGTTGTAGGTGGAGCTATAACTAGACCTTTAGAAATTGCACAAAGATTTATAAAAGCAGCTAAAGGAGAAGTGTAAAATGAATTATCTAGCACTTGATATAGGAGGAACGGCTTTAAAAATAGCACTTGTAAATAAAGAGGGAACAATCTCAATTAGCGATAAGTATCCAGTTAATTTTGATAACTATAATACACCAATAATAGATACAGTTTTAAAAGAAACTGATAAATTTTTAGCCAAAAATAAAATAGAAAGCTTTAAAGGAGTAGCAATATCTGCTACTGGTCAAATAGATGTAAATAAAGGTGAAGTAATAGGAACAGGTGGAAATATAAAAAACTACGAAGGTTCAAAATTTAAAGAAAGAATAGAAGAAAAATATAAAGTAAAAGCTACTGTAATAAATGATGCAAATGCAGCAGCATTAGGAGAATTATTTTTAGGAAATGGAAAAAATTATAAAAATATACTTATGATTACTATTGGAACTGGTGTTGGAGGTGGAATAGTAGTAAACGGTGAAATTTTAAATGGAAAGCTAGGAATAGGTGGAGAACTAGGTCACTTCTCTATAAATAATAAAGGAAAAAAATGCACTTGTGGAAACAATGGTTGCTATGAACAGTATGCATCTATGAGTGCTTTAATAAAGAGAGTAAAAGAAGAGTTAGATATTAATGATATAAATGGAAAAGAAATATTTGAACAAATAAATCATAATGAAAAAATGAAAGAAATAGTAGATATATGGATAGAAGATGTAGCTTGTGGAGTTGTATCTTTGGTACATATTTTTAATCCTGATATAGTTTTAATTGGTGGGGCAGTAAGTGAGCAAAAAGAGCTATTTATAGATAAGTTAAGAAAGTTAGTTAAAGAAAAAGCTATGAAAAATTTCACAAAAGATTTAAAAGTAGAACCTGCTAAATTAAAAAATGATGCAGGTATAATTGGTGCACTTTACTACTTATTAAAAGGGGAGAATAAAGATGAATTACAATATGGAGAGATTTAAAAATATTACAGTAGCACTTAATACACCATTTAAAGAAAATGGAGAAGTAGATATAGAAAAAACAAGAGAGTTAGTAAATTACTTATACAACAAAGGAATAAAAAACTTATATGTATGTGGAAGTACTGGTGAAGGCTTCTTACTTGACAACGAAGAAAGAAAGGCAGTAGTTGAAGCTGTTTGTGATGAAGTAAAAGATAAAATGACTATAATTGTTCATGTAGGATGTGCTAGTACAAAACACTCATGTGAATTAGCAGCACATGCCCAAAAATGCGGAGCTCATGCAACATCAGCAGTACCATGTGTATACTACAGACTAGGAGAGGAAAGTGTATATACTCATTGGACTGAGATAACCAAAGCAAGTAACTTACCATTTTTTATATATAACATACCACAATTAACAGGATTTAATTTATCAGATGGATTACTTAAAAAAATGTGTGAAAATGAAAAAGTAATGGGTGTTAAATGTTCTTCAGATCCAGCACATGATATAGCAAGATTTAAAGCTATTGGAGGAGAAGATTTCTTAGTATTCAATGGTCCAGATGAGCAGTATTTAGCAGGAAGAATGATGGGAGCTGATGCTGGTATAGGTGGTACTTATGCAGGTATGCCAGAACTATATTTAAAGCTTGAAGATTTAATAAGAAGAAATGAATTTGAAAAAGCAAAAAAACTTCAAGCAACAATGGTTCAATATGTGTATAGAATGTGTGGTTTTGGGTCATTATATGGTTGTGTTAAAGCATTAATTAAGTTAGATGGACTTGATATAGGAATACCAAGACTTCCATTTTTACCTGTAAGTTGTGAAGATGAAAATCTAGTAAGTTTATACAATGATATTAAAGGAACTATAGAAGAAACTAAAAACTGGTAGGTGATATTTTGAACATTTTATGCTTTGGTGATTCTAATACACATGGATATAATCCTGAAAATGGAAAAAGATATGAAAGAAATGAACGTTGGACAGGGATTTTACAAAACATTCTTGGAGATAGTGATTATGTTATAGAAGAGGGTTTAAGTGGAAGAACTACCGTATTTGACGATCCATTATATGAAGGATTAAGTGGACTTGATAATATAATTCCTACTCTTATGACTCATGAGCCTATTGATTTACTAGTTATTATGCTTGGTACAAATGATACAAAAGATAGATTTGGAGCAAGTGCTGAGGTTATATCATTAGGACTTGATAGACTTATAAAGAAGGCTAAGTTTTGTGAGTTAGCTTTTAGAGATCAAAAGCCTAATATATTGGTAGTAGCTCCTCTTCCTATTAGAGAAGATATTAAAAATGCTGAATGCTATTATACTATGGGAAAAAGCTGTTCTGAGAAGTCTTATAAGATAATTCCTCTTTATGAGAATGTAGCTAAGGAAAATGGATGTCATTTCTTTGATCCATCACCTTTTGCAGTTTGTAGTGATTATGATTATATGCATCTTTCAAAGGAAGCTCATGAGATATTAGGAAAGAAACTTTATGAAATTATTAGTGATATAAAAAATAAATAGATTGTGAGAGATAATAGAAATACCGATTATTTTAAATATTGAAATTCAAAAATACTCATATCAACAGGATATGAGTATTTTTTATATTTCAACAGTTTATATAAAAACAATATAAAAAATCATACTAAAATATTAAGGGTGAAAAGCACTAATATCATTTATAATATTAACTATTTCTTGAGGAGATTCATTTAAATCACTTTCTAGCCATGACTGAACAACTGCAAAAACTCCTCCTACATTGTATTTTATAAAATAATCTAAAAATACATCATCAACTTTTGAACTACTAATGAGTTTATCTATTTCAGCCTTATTTGCTATATAAATAATACGATCCATAATATTATTTTCAATATGATTACAGAATAATATTTTGCATAATTCTTTATTTTCCTTAACCAATTCAAGAGCTTTAAGCAATAAAATATCTTTATAATCTTTAACTGGAGTTTCTTCAATATATTCTAATATTTGATTAAATAATTCATCTTCCATTGATTTTAGTAGGTCATAAGCATCTTTATAATGAGTGTAAAAAGTTCCTCTATTAATATTTGCAGTTTTACATATATCAGTAACAGTAATTTGATGAATTTTTTTATCTTGAAGTAGTTCAAGTAAACTTTCCTTAATTACTTTTTTTGTATATAAAATTCTTCTATTTCCTTTAATTCCTGCCATTTAATCCATCCTTTTTATTTGTTAAAACAATTTTAAATTATATGTTATTAAATGAACAAAAATAACTAAAATGTATATTTAATAACAATATGAAAATATATGATTATTGTAACTAGTTTATAGATTATTTATACTTAGTATTATAGCATTAAGCAAACAATGTGTCTATTTAATAACATTTAGTATTTGATAGGTGATATAGATAGGGGAGGTATAGATGTCATATATAAAAATAATAGATGAATACAAAAGATATAAGGTTGGAGAAAATACTGTTGTAGCAAATAATGGTATTAATTTTTCTATAGAAAAAGGAGAATTTGTTATTATTCTAGGGCCTAGTGGTGCTGGTAAAACAACTGTACTAAATATACTTGGAGGAATGGATACTTGTGATGAAGGTAAGATAATTATTGATAATGTTGATATATCCAAGTTTAATAAAAAACAGCTTACAAATTATAGAAGATATGATGTAGGATTCGTTTTTCAGTTTTATAATTTAGTTCAAAATTTAACTGCAAAAGAAAATGTGGAACTTGCTACACAAATTTCAAAGAATGCTTTAGATGTTGATAAAACTCTTGAGTTAGTTGGACTTGGTCATAGAAAAGATAATTTTCCATCTCAATTATCAGGAGGAGAACAGCAAAGAGTATCTATAGCAAGAGCTATAGCCAAAAATCCTAAGTTACTTTTATGTGATGAGCCAACTGGTGCTCTTGACTATAAAACAGGAAAACAGATTTTAAAGACATTACAAGATACATGCAAAAACACAGGAACAACAGTAATTGTTATAACTCATAACTCAGCTCTTGCACCAATTGCAGATAGAGTTATAAGTATTAAAGATGCAAAGGTTAGAAGTATTACAGTAAATGAAAATCCTATTTCAGTTGAAAACATAGAGTGGTAGAGGATAGAAGATGAGAAATAGAGCATATAAAAAATCAATAACAAGAGAAATATTATCTTCAAAAGCAAGATTTATTTCTATATTAGCAATAATCTTTTTAGGAGTTGCCTTTTACTCTGGCATTAAATCAAGTGGTCCAGATTTAAAAGAATCCATAAATGAATTTTTTATCCAACAAAATTTAATGGATAGTAAGATTGTATCTAGTATAGGTCTTAACGAAAATGATTTAAAGTTACTTGAAAATAATGATAAAATTCTAGATTATTATGCAGCACATAGTATAGATGTAAATTTAACTAATACAAATAATGTTGTTAAGTTTATGGAGTATAATCCAAAGGATGCTAACAATATAAATAAATTTATTGTTACAGAAGGTAGGTTACCTAAAAATAGTGGTGAGATATCTTTAGATGAGAATGCTTTAAAGGAAAATAAACATCTAAAAATTGGTGATAAATATACCATAAAATCTGATGAGGAATCAAGTAAGTATTTTAATAAGAAAACTTTTAAGATTGTAGGATTTGTACAAAGTCCTATGTATATAGATAATATGTCTAGAGGAACAACTAGTGTTGGAAAAGGAAGTATAGACTATTTTGCAGTATTAAATAGCTCAGACATATCAATGGATATGTATACTGAAATATATGTACGATTTAAAAATGTAGAAAAACTTGGTGCATATAGTGATGAGTATAAAGATAAGATGGAAGAAAATAAAAAATATCTTGAAGATTTATACTCAAATAGAGTTATAGAAAGAATTGAAGAAATAAAATTAGAGGCACAAAAAGAATTTGACAAAGCTTATAAAGAAATAGAAGATGGTGAAAGAAAGCTTGAAGATGCTCAAAAGGAAATAGACAATGGGAAAATAAAGTTTCTTGATGGTAAAAAGCAATATGAGCAATTTGTGAAAAAGTATCAGCAAGAAATTAAAGATGGTGAAAGAAAATTAATTGAAGGGCAAATTAAGTTAGATAATGGTCAAAAGGAACTTGATAAGCAAAAAGAGCAATTTTTAGAAGGTGAAAAACAACTTAAAGTAGCAAAAATTGAACTTGATAAGGCAAAACAAGAGTTTTTAAATCAAGGAATTGATCCTACACAAAGTACAATAAAGTATAAAGATCAAATAGATGGTTTAAATATATTGATTACAACATATAATACACTTTCAAAAGATATGAGAGAAAGCGCAAATAACCTTAATGAAGGTGAAAAAATTTCAAATGAAAAAATTCAGCATTGGAAGAGCATTATATCTAATCCTAGCTTGGGATTAAATAGATTAAGTAATTTAATAAATAGTTTAGAAGAAAATCCAACAAATACTTCCTTAGCACTTAATATCTCTAAAGAGATAGAAAATATTAGTAAAAGTTTAAGTGAAAATAAATCTAATCTAGAAACCTTAGTAGCTGGAATAACTCAGTATCAACAAGGTATAAATACCTATGAAGAGAAGGTTATTAAATTTAATGAAGGAAAGTTAAAACTTGAAAAAGCTCAAAAGCAATTAGATAATGGAAAAAAAGAACTTATAAAAGGGAAAAATGATCTTGAGAAAGGTAAAAAACAAGGTCGGTTAGAACTTAATAAAGCTAAAAAAGAGATTGATAATTCAGAGAGAAAACTTCTTAATGGAGAAAAAGAAATCAAGGAAAATAGAGAAAAACTAATAGATGGACGAAAAGAGATAGATAAAGAAAAAGAAAACTTAAATGATTTAGATAATAGTAAGTATTATTTTTTTGATAGAAATGACAATCCTGGTTACTCAACTTACAAAGGTTCAATTGACAGTTTAGATAAAATAGCTTCAGTATTTCCTGCATTTTTCTTCTTAGTTGCAGCACTTATATGCTTAACTACAATGACGAGAATGGTAGAAGAAAATAGAGTAGAAATAGGAACACTAAAAGCTTTAGGATATAAAGATTTAGAAATATCTAGAAAATTTGTAGTTTACGCAGCATTAGCTAGTACTTTTGGATGTGTAATCGGTATAGTAGTTGGAAGTAGTATTCTTCCATACATAATTAATGAAGCATATTCATCTACATTCACTTTACCAAAGGTTAAAATAAACTATTATCCATCGTATATAATTCAGTCTTTAGTAGCTTCAATACTTTGTACAGTAGGAGCATCGTTAATTGTACTAAAAGAGGAATTAAGAGAAAATCCTTCTAACTTAATGAGAACAAAGGCCCCAAAACTTGGTAAAAAGATATTGTTAGAAAGAATTACACCTTTATGGAGTAGACTTAACTTCAATCAAAAGGTTACATTTAGAAATCTTTTTAGATATAAGCAAAGAATGTTAATGACAATACTTGGTATATCAGGATGTATGGCTATGCTTGTTGCAGGAATATCTCTTGAAAAGTCTAATTCTTCATTTATGGATATTCAATTTGGTAAATTATTAAAGTATGATGCTATAGTAGTATTTAAGGATAAAAATACTGAAAAAGAAGATGAACAATATGATAAAAGTTTAAATAACTTAAAAGGGTATGAAAGTAGTTTAAATATTTATCAAGAATCAGTTACTTTTAGTAAACCAGGTATAAGTAAGCAAGCTGCTACTATGTATGTACCACAAAATATAGATGAGTTAAATAAATATATATTATTAAATGATAGAGTAAGTAAAGCTAAGTATAAACTATCAGATGATGGAGTAATTATAAATGAAAAATTGGCGAAACTTTTAGGAGTATCTGTTGGTGATTATATGACTGTAACTGATTCAGAGAATAATCCTCATAAAGTTAGAGTTGATAATATAGTAGAAAATTATGCTGGTCATTATATATATTTATCACCATCATATTATAAAAATATATTTAAAAGTGAACCAAGATATAATGCACAATTACTAAAGTTTAATTCAGATATAGAGGATGAAAATAAAATAGCTAGTACTATTATGAAAAATGATAAGGTAGTAAATATTACTCTTGCCTCAAAAATAAGAAGCTTAAGTGAATCTGCTGATTTAGGGTTAGTTATGATAGTAATAATAGTTGCTTCAGGAAGTTTAGCATTTGTTGTACTATACAACTTAATAAATATAAATGTATCTGAACGTATAAGAGAGATCTCTACAATAAAGGTACTCGGTTTTTATGATAATGAAGTTGCAATGTATATATTTAGAGAAGACATAATACTAACAATATTAGGAATACTTGTAGGATCATTTTTAGGTAAAATTTTATATGTATTTTTAGTAAGTACGGCAGAAATGGATAATATGATGATGATACCAACTGTAGATATTAGTAGTTATATAATATCTGGTTTAATTACAATGTTTTTTGCCATATTAGTTATGGTAATGATGTATATAAAATTAAAAAATGTAAATATGATTGATGCACTAAAATCTGTAGACTAAAGTTTAAATTAAAGGGAGTCGGATATTTCGACTCCCTTTAATTTTTCAGAAATATGTTAAGTTGCTAGTAATATATTTTTATATGTATGGATTTAACTTAATGTATGGTATTAAAAGTATAGTAGCCTGAACTATATATTAATAACAGTCTTAAAGTTATTAACATATTATAATTACATGTAGCTTTATAACATAGCTAAAAATAGGGGGAATTAATATGATGGAAGGGTTAACAGGACTTGTTATAACTAAAGCAGATAAAATTTATAATGTTGTTCGTAGAAATGCAAATTTATATTTTAGCTACTACCCAAAGGTAATTGTATATCCTAATAACATAACAGATGTAGTTAATGCAGTAAATTGGGCAAGAAATCGAGGATTAAATGTACGTTGTAGAAGTGGTGGTCATAATTATGAATCATTTTCTGTGGCAGATGATGCTGTTGTTATAGATGTTTCTAATTTACTTGATTTTGAAATAGATACTAATAAAGGTTATATAAGAATAGGATCAGGGTATACCCAAAAACAACTTTATTCTAAGCTTGATAAATATGGATTTGCATTTGTTGGAGGAAGTTGTGAATCTATTGGTATTTCGGGAGTTACATTAGGAGGAGGAGTTGGATATTTACAAAGAGAATATGGGCTAGCATGTGATAATTTAGTAGAAGCACAAATAGTAGATGCTTTTGGTAGGATAATAACTGCTAACTCACATGAAAATAAAGATTTATTTGCTGCATTAAGAGGGGCGGGGAGTAATAATTTTGGAGTAGTAGTGTCGCTTACCCTTAAAGTACACCCAATTGATAAAGTAACAGTAATGACTGCTAAGTGGCCTAAAAATAGTAGACATGAAGTAATTCAAGCATTTCAAAAGGTAGGAGAAGATTTAGAAAATAGGTATACAATTAAGATTACTATGACTAAAGATGCTATTTCGCTATATGGAATAGGAGTAAGAAGTACAGAAAAAGAAATGGAAAAAGCTTTAAGTGGTTTATTAAAAGTTCCAAATAAAATAAATTATACAACAAAATATATTACCTTTAATGAATCTGTACAGAAACGCCCAGGTTTTGTGCCTACACCAACAGGATTTAAAATTACAGGATTATTAGCATATAAGTCATTGGGAAAAGAACCTTGTCAAATAATGTTTAACTATTTAGATAATTCACCACCTATACAGCCATCTATAAACATTGGATTTCTTCTATTGGGAGGAAAGATTGCAGAAAATAAAGATTTACCTAGTGCATATCCTCATAGAGGTGCTAAAGTATTAGTACAAATTGATGCTCAGTGGACTCTTGATTATAGTATGTATGCTAATGATACAATTATATGGGTAAACAATTTAAGAAAATCTTTACTTCCGTATGCAGGATTTGGATATCTTAACTATTGTGACATTAATATACCTAATTACTTATATAGTTACTTTGGAAATAATGTGCCTTGGTTAAAAATTGTAAAAGAAAAATATGATCCATATAACTTATTTTATTACCCTCAAGGAATATGATATTTTATAAAAATATTTGAAATCACTATATTTTAATATAGTGATTTATTTTTTATTATTCCTATATAATCATTAAGTTACATTTACTACCTCCCTTTTAAAAGTATTTGCCATAGCAATTATAATCACTGCATGTATATTTGTAAAAAAGTGGTAGGGTTTATATTCAATAACAAAATACAAAGATGTAAATAATATTAAATAATATGTAAATAATACTAAATAATATATACATATAGAAAGGAGATTAATACAAAAATATGAGTGAAACAATTAGAGAAAGATTAGAAGGCCGTGTAAGTTATCATGATTCCGTTGAGGAAATGTTAAAGAGAATAAAAACTGACGGCCTTTCAAGCGTGTTTTCAAGATGGGAACCACAAGAAAAAATTAGATGTAAGTTTTGTCTTCAAGGTTTAAGTTGCCAATTATGTACACATGGTCCTTGTAGAATTAATGAAAAAACAGGGGTTGATAAAGGAGTTTGTGGTATTGGCGCAGATGCTATGGCTATGAGAAATTTTCTTATGAGAAACATAATGGGTGCAGCTACATATGGTCATCATGCATTTGAAGCTTTTAGAACACTTAGAGCTACTGGAGAAGGTAAATCTCCATTTAAAATAAAAGATGAAGCTAAACTAAAATGGATGTGTGAAAAAGTAGGAATAGATTCTAATCAAGATATTAATAAACTTGCTATTGAGTTAGCTGATTTTCTTGATAAAGAAATGAAAGTAGGTCCTGACCAACCTAGTATAATGACAGAAGCCTTTGCTCCACAAAAAAGAAAACCTATATGGAGAGAACTTCATATTTATCCTTCTGGTGTTCAACATGAAGTTGAAAACTCAATTGCAAGCTGTTTAACAAACGTGGATGGAGATTATGTTTCACTTGCTACAAAAGGCCTTAGATTAGGATTATCTACTATATATACAGCACAAATAGGACTTGAAATGGTACAAGATATATTATTTGGAACACCTATGCCTCATGAAGTTAATGTTGATTTAGGTATAATGGATCCTAATTATGTAAATATAGTATTTAATGGGCATCAACCTTGGGTAGGAGCACTTACAATAGAAAAACTTAGAAAAGGAGAATATAAAGATGAAGCTATAGCTGCTGGTGCTAAAGGTATTAGAGTAGTTGGCTCTATTGAAACAGGACAAGAATTGCTACAAAGATATGAAATTGACGATGTATTTGTTGGACTTATGGGTAATTGGTTGGCTATAGAACCACTACTTGCAACAGGTACTGTAGATGCTATTGCTATGGACGAAAACTGTTCACCACCAGCTATAGATCAATATGCTGAAAAATATCAAGTAGCATTAGTTAGTATAAGTACAATAATAGGTGTACCTGGTACAGAACATAAAATGCCATATTATCCAGAAAAGGCTAATGAGATGTCAGATAATTTAATCAAAATAGCAATAGAGAACTTTAAGAAAAGACATGGTAAAATTGAACCTATGGTACCTAAACATGTTACAAAAGCTATAGCAGGATTTTCAACAGAAGCTGTTTTAGGTGCTCTTGGAAACAAACTTGATCCATTAGTTGATGTAATTTCATCAGGTAAAATAAAAGGTGTTGTTGCACTTGCAAACTGTTCTACATTGAGAAATGGTCCTCAAGACTGGAATACAGTTAATATAACAAAAGAATTAATAAAAAGAGATATATTAGTAGTCGCTGGAGGTTGTGGTAATCACGCTCTTGAAGTAGCAGGATTATGCAACTTAGATTCTGTAGAAAAATATGCAGGAGAAGGTTTAAAGGAAATATGCAATATGCTAAAAATACCTCCTGTGCTAAGTTTTGGTACTTGTACTGATACAGGTAGAATATCAATGCTTGTTACTGCTTTAGCAGATCATCTTGATGTTGACATTCCAGATCTTCCAATAGCAGTTACTGCCCCAGAGTGGATGGAACAAAAGGCTACTATAGATGGTATATTTGCAGTAGCATATGGAGCATATACACATTTATCTCCTACACCATTTGTTACTGGTGCTCCTAATCTAGTAAAACTTCTTACAGAAGATGTTGAAAACCTAACAGGTGGTAAAGTGGCTTTAGGAGATGATCCAGTTGAAGCTGCAAAGGCTATAGAAGCTCATATAATAAGTAAAAGACAAAAACTCGGACTTAAATAATGATTTGCAAAATAATATTTTTATAAATAAGCTATGTTTTAATACAGTGTTAAAAACATATTAAAATTTATTTATATTGAATTAGTACCTTTGTTTATAAGATATTTCATCATAACTAAGCATAACTATTAATATAATTTATATTGAATTAAATTTTATTTATAAATTAATAAATTAATAAATGAAGGTGGTGCTATATGTATCCAGTTTACAAAAGTATTGGGAAAAGGGAAAAATGTGAAAATGTAAAAGTATTATTTCCACCACAGCATCAGGAGTGTCAGCCTGGATTAGAATATCTTATGGAACCAAGACCTATATCAGATAATCCATATTACAGAGGAAGTTGTAAATTACAAGGGAAAGTAGCAATTATTACTGGAGGAGATAGTGGAATCGGAAGGGCAGTAGCTTATGCATTTGCTAAAGAAGGAGCAGATATTGCTATTTCATATCTTTGTGAACATAAAGATGCAAATGAAACTAAAGCTTATGTAGAAGGATTAGGAAGAAAATGTATATTAATACCTGGAGATTTAAGAGATGAAGAAATGTCAAAGGTTGTTGTTGAAAAGACTCTAGAGTGTTTTGGGAAAATTGATATATTAGTTAATAATCATGGAGTACAGTTTATTCAAAAAAGTATACTAGATATTACAGCTAAGCAGCTAGACGATACATTTAAAACTAATGTATATGCCTTTTTCTATATGACCAAAGCTGCACTTCCCCACTTAAAAAAAGGAGCATCTATAATTAACACAACTTCTATTACAGCTTATAAAGGAGAGCCACTCCTTATAGATTATAGTGCAACTAAAGGAGCAGTGCTAACATTTACTAGATCTCTTTCTCAGTCATTAATAAGTAAAGGTATAAGAGTAAATGGAGTAGCACCAGGACCTATTTGGACTCCTTTAATACCATCTTCCTTTTCAGCTGAACAAGTAGAAACTTTTGGTAGTGATACTAGCAAAGTTCCAATGAATAGAGCAGGCCAACCATTTGAGGTTGCTACTAGTTTTGTATTTTTAGCTAGCGATGATTCTAGTTATATGTCTGGTCAAATTTTACATCCTAATGGTGGAGCTATAGTTGGATCTTAACTTAAAAATAATATATAAAAAACACTCATATTTAATAAATATGAGTGTTTTTTATATATTATGAATTTAATTGTTGTACTTCGTTATAAAGAGATCCTACTTTATCTATTTCTGTCTGTGGTGCAGAGCATAAAGGATAGAATCCTTTTTTAATTAACCATTGAGATACTTCATAAGCATGGTTACAAGCCATTGTAAATGCATCTTTTAGGAACTCTCTTAATACTGGATTAGTTGCTTCCATTGAACTCCAAGCATATTCTCTACCAGCTCTTTTTAAAGTTAAAAGATATCCTGTAGCTATTTCTCTATCATTTAATTGTTGGATATCTGTTCTAGGTGTAACTGGAATTGGTTGTACAGGAGATGTAGTAAAGTCCTGTAAGTTTATTTTTAACTGAGGTACATTTAATTTTTCATTAGGTGCACTAGCTTCTTTAACAAATCTTACCTTAAGGTTATAGTCTTGTATATGAACTGGAAATTGAGCTTCAACCATAGCTTTTAGTTCTGGATCTGTAATTTGGTTTTTATATAGTGCCATATTTGTTATACTATTTACACAACTTAAAATTAGTTCGTGTAAATTATGTAATTCTGCTGGTGTTAATTGCATAATACATTTCCTCCTAAGTAAATAAAATTTTCTACATTATTAATATTCCAAATTAAATAAAATTTTTACATGGTAAATACTTCTTAAGTAAAACTTTTTAAAAATAAGTACAAATAAGAATATAGTAGTATCAGGAATATTGAGAAAATTTGAATAAAACTCATAGAAATGTTTAAATTGACTTTTTATAAAAAATATAATACACTAAAAAAGTAATTAAATATTAAACTAAAAGAAACGACACATGTAGTGCATTGCACGTAAATCTGATTACGGTACAAAATGCTTATAGGTGTCTTTTTTATTGCAAAAAATAAAATACTGAAATAACTGACACATATAAAGCTTTCTACGTAATTTAGATTACGATATAAATGCTTATATGTGTATTTTTATTTCATGGTATAACTGTAGAATTTATTGCAAAGATAGCGAGATATTTTGAGCAAGCAATTTTTTACTTTAGATAATTAGGATAAATATCGAAGAACCATACCACAAGTAAGTGATACGGTTTTATTTTTAATATATAAAATTATAAAAATTATTATCTTTTAAAATTTAGATATGTTAACAATTAATTAAAGACTTTTTCAATTAAGTTAAGCATAAGAAGGAAATAGTTATATTCTCAAATTTTATTCTATATTAGTAAATGAAAAACTAAAGGCATTTTTCAAATAAAAGTATATAAAATATACGTTTGTAATTTACATGTACTTTTCATTTGTAATTTATTGTAAAAAAATAGGAAAAGGTATTGAATTAGGTAAAATAATATGCTAGTATACAAGTATAGAAGATTGAAGGGGAGGCAATAACATGAAATTACCATTTAATGTTGATTTAAAAGATAAAGTAGTTGTAGTGACAGGTGGAACAG
>NZ_JADPFC010000003.1:98961-325323 GCF_015668195.1 Romboutsia sp. 1001713B170131_170501_G6 | reverse complement strand
TTATAGCAAAGAGGATACACCTGTTCCCATACCGAACACAGAAGTTAAGCTCTTTAGCGCTGATGGTACTTGGGGGGCGACCTCCTGGGAGAGTAAGACGTAGCCACGTAATCTTTTTTATTGATAAAGACACACAAAAATATAAAGAGAGATATGAATTAAATTCATATCTCTCTTTATTTATAACGAAATTATAAATGATGATTATTATAGTTGTAATTAAAAAATAGATTCAATAAAAATAGTAAATGATTTAAGATTTGGGATTTATAAGAGTAAATAAAGTCAATTATCTTACCCCCTTTTACTACATGAAAAATATTTATAAAAATATCTAAGTATTTTTGAATACTTTTTTGTAAGACAGGAGATAATTATAATGTAAAACTTAATATAAATAAATTACTCAATCTCCCCCATTTTAAAAAGGTCTCTATCCCCCATAGAGACCTTTATTTTTTTACAATATATAGTTAATTAAAGTATATTACATACACACTCCTTAACAATACCATAAATAGTTTAAATAAGCAGATTCAAATTAGCATCACTACTGTATAATTATTCATTTAATAAAAGTTAAATTTCATATCATTAAAAGACTTATATGTAAATAAGGTTGAAATCGTAGGATAGTGGGTAATATATAAAGAATATATTACGATAAATAGATAATTTATGTAAATTTTAATAAATAAAACACAAGATATATATAGATATATGTTATAATTAAATAGCAAGGAACGAATGTTCGTAAGAAAGGAGTGATATTGTTGGAATTTAAATTAAAATCGGAATTTAAGCCTACGGGAGATCAGCCTGAGGCTATAAAGTCTATTGTAGATGCTATAAATAACAATGAAAAGTTTTCTACTCTTCTAGGGGTAACGGGATCTGGTAAAACCTTTACTATGGCTAATATTATAAAAAACGTAAATAAGCCAACATTGATATTAGCTCATAATAAAACATTAGCAGCTCAATTATACAGTGAATTTAAAGAGTTTTTTCCAGAGAATGCAGTAGAATACTTTGTAAGTTACTATGATTACTATCAACCAGAAGCGTATGTAGCTCATAGTGATACATATATAGAAAAAGATGCAAGTATAAATGATGAAATAGATAAGCTTAGACACTCTGCAACAGCAGCAATATTAGAAAGAAAAGACGTTATAATAATTTCATCTGTATCATGTATATATGGATTAGGGGATCCAGAAGATTATAGACAACTTATGGTATCTCTAAGACCAGGAATGGAAAAAGATAGAGATGAAGTTATAAAAAGATTAATAGACATACAGTATGAAAGAAATGATATTAACTTTGTTAGGGGTACTTTTAGAGTTAGAGGAGATATTTTAGAAATATTCCCTGCAAGCAATGATGAAAAGGCTATAAGAATAGAATTTTTTGGTGATGAAATTGATAGAATAACAGAGATAGATTATGTTACAGGTAAAATGGTAGGGGTGAGAAATCATGTAGTAATATTTCCGGCATCTCACTATGTAACAACACCAGAAAGAATAGAAAAAGCTATAGTTGAAATAGAAAAAGAGCTTGAAGAAAGAATAAATGAATTTAAAGACAATGATAAATTACTAGAGGCTCAAAGAATTGACCAAAGAACTAGATATGATATAGAAATGTTAAAAGAAATAGGATTCTGCCAAGGTATAGAAAACTATTCAAGACATATAACAGGTAGAAAGCCAGGAGAGAAACCATATACATTAATGGATTTCTTCCCAGACGATTATTTAATAATAGTTGATGAGTCTCATGTTACAGTACCTCAAGTAAGAGGTATGTATGCTGGAGATAGATCTAGAAAAGGCTCACTTATAGATAATGGATTTAGATTACCATCGGCTTATGATAATAGGCCTTTAAATTTTGAAGAGTTTGAAGAAAATATTAATCAAATATTATTTGTAACTGCAACACCAGGACCATATGAGATACAACATTCAACAACTATAGCAGAGCAAATAATAAGACCAACAGGTTTACTTGATCCTATAATAGAAGTTAGACCTATAGACAATCAGATAGATAATTTAGTAGGTGAAATAAATAATGTAATTGAAAAGAATGAAAGAGTCTTAATAACAACTCTTACTAAGAAAATGAGTGAAGATTTAACCAACTACCTTAAAGAAATTGGTATAAAGGTTAAGTATTTGCATTCGGATATAGATACTCTTGAAAGAGTAGAGATTATAAGGGATCTAAGATTAGGTAAGTTTGATGTATTAGTTGGTATAAACCTACTTAGAGAAGGGTTGGATATTCCAGAAGTTTCTCTTGTAGCAATATTAGATGCAGATAAAGAAGGATTTTTGCGTTCTGAAACATCATTAATCCAAACCATAGGACGTGCGGCTAGAAACTCAGAAGGTAAGGTTATAATGTATGCAGATAAAATAACTAGATCTATGCAAAGTGCTATAGAAGAAACAAAAAGAAGAAGAGAAATACAATCATTATATAATAAAGAAAATAATATAACCCCTACAACTATTAAAAAGAGTATTAGAGATTCTATAGAAGCTACTAAAGTTGCTGATGAAGAGGTTATATACGGAGTTAAAGAAACTGATGATATAGATGAAATAAAAGCTAATATAGCTAAATTACAATCAGAGATGATGGAAGCAGCTCAAAATTTACAATTTGAAAGAGCGGCAGAGCTTAGGGATAAGGTAAAAGAATTAGAGGAAAGGATAGAAATTAATGGAAGATAAAATCATAATAAAAGGCGCAAAAGAGCATAACTTAAAAAATGTTAATATAGAACTTCCTAGAAATAAATTTATAGTATTTACTGGATTATCAGGATCTGGTAAATCTTCTTTAGCTTTTGATACTATATATGCAGAAGGTCAAAGAAGATACGTTGAGAGTTTGTCAGCTTATGCTAGACAATTCTTAGGTCAAATGGAAAAACCAAATGTAGAATATATAGAAGGATTATCACCAGCTATATCTATAGATCAAAAAACAACATCTAAAAATCCTCGTTCTACTGTGGGTACAGTAACAGAAATATATGATTATTTAAGATTATTATTTGCTAGAGTAGGAGAAGTACATTGTCCTACTTGTGGTAAATTAATTAGCCAAATGACAGTCCAAGAAATTGTTGATAAAATGATGGAATTTGAAGAAAGAACTAAACTTCAAATATTATCACCAGTAGTAAGAGGTCAAAAGGGAACTCATAAAAAGATACTAGAGAATATAAAAAAAGAAGGATTTGTCAGAGTTAGAGTTGACGGAGAAAACTATGAAGTTACAGATGATATAGAATTAAATAAAAATCAAAAACATAATATAGAAGTTGTAGTTGATAGAATAGTTATAAAAGATGGGATAGAGGCTAGACTAGCAGATTCAATAGAAACAGCTATAAAATTATCTGATGGTCTTGTTATTGCTCAAATAATAGGTGGAGATGAAATACTTTACTCAACTAAATTTGCTTGTCCAGAACATGGAGTAGGTATAGAAGAATTATCTCCAAGAATGTTCTCATTTAACAGTCCATTTGGAGCTTGCGATGCTTGTAATGGTTTAGGAGAAAGTAGAGAAGTAGACCCAGATTTAGTTATACCTAATAAAGATTTATCTATAAAACAAGGTGCAATAGCTGCTTGGGGTTCTGTAAGCACAAGTGATGATACATATTACAGTAAAATGGTTAGGAGTTTAGCAGAACACTTTAACGTATCACTTGATACACCATTTAAAGATTTGCCTGAAGACTTTGTTCAAGAATTACTTTATGGAAAAGATAATGTAATAGTTGAATTTATATTTGAGTCAAAGTTTGGAGGAAGAAGAGAATATAGAGCTCCATTTGAAGGAGTAATAGTTAATCTAGAAAGAAGATATAGAGAAACTAATTCAGAATACTCAAGAGAAAAAATAGAAGAATTTATGGCTGAAACTCCTTGTCCAAAATGTAAAGGAGCAAGACTTAAAAAAGAAGTATTATCAGTATTAGTAGATAATAAAAATATAATGGATGTAACTAACTTTTCGGTAAATGAGCTTATAGACTATATAGAAAATATCAATTTAAGTGAAAAGCAAAAGTTTATAGCAAATGAAATACTAAAAGAAATAAGAGGAAGAGCATCTTTCTTAAGAGATGTTGGATTAGACTACTTAAACCTATCAAGAAAAGCAGGAACTTTATCAGGGGGAGAAGCACAACGTATAAGACTTGCTACTCAAATAGGTTCAGCTTTAGTTGGAGTTTTATACGTACTAGACGAACCAAGTATAGGACTTCATCAAAGAGATAACGATAGATTGATAGGAACATTAAGACATCTTACAGATATAGGTAATACTCTTATAGTAGTAGAACATGATGAAGATACAATGAGAGAAAGTGATTATATAGTAGATATTGGTCCAGGAGCTGGAGTACATGGAGGTAATATAGTTGCTCAAGGGACATTAGATGAAATATTAGCAAATGAAGATTCTATAACAGGACAATATTTAAGCGGCAAAAAGCAAATTACTATACCAGAAGAGACTAGAGAAGGAAATGGTAAATACTTAGAAATAGTTAAAGCTACTGAAAATAACTTAAAAAATATAAATGTAAAGTTCCCTCTAGGTAAATTTACTTGTATAACAGGAGTTTCAGGTTCTGGGAAAAGTACATTAATCAATGATATACTTTACAAAGGAATAGCTGGAAAGATAAATAGATTAAGAGAAAGACCAGGAAAACATAAAGAAATAAAAGGAATAGAAAATATAGATAAAATAATAAATATAGACCAAAGTCCAATAGGAAGGACACCTCGTTCAAATCCAGCAACTTATACAGGTGTATTTGACATGATAAGAGATTTATTCGCATCAACTAATGAAGCTAAAGCTAGAGGATATCAAAAAGGCAGATTTAGTTTCAATGTAAAAGGTGGAAGATGTGAAGCTTGTAAAGGTGACGGTATTATAAAAATAGAGATGCACTTCTTACCAGATGTATATGTACCTTGTGAAGTATGTAAGGGTGAAAGATACAATAGAGAGACATTACAAGTTAAATACAAAGATAAGACAATAGCTGATGTATTAGACATGAATGTTGAGGAAGCTTTACAATTCTTTGAAAACATACCTAATATAAAAAGAAAACTAGAAACATTAATGGATGTTGGGCTTTCATATATAAAATTAGGACAACCATCTACACAATTATCGGGTGGAGAAGCTCAAAGAATAAAACTTGCTACAGAATTAAGTAAAAGACCAACAGGTAAAACTTTATATATATTAGATGAACCTACAACAGGACTTCATATGGCAGATGTAGACAAGTTAATACAAGTACTTCAAAGATTAGCAGACACAGGTAATTCAATAGTAGTTATAGAGCATAACTTAGATGTTATAAAAACTTGTGACTACATAATAGATTTAGGACCTGAAGGTGGAGATAAAGGTGGTCAAATAGTTGCCACAGGGACACCAAAAGAAGTATCTAAAGTTGAAGGTTCTTACACAGGTATGTTCTTAAAGAAATATTTTGAATAAATAAACGAAATGAACTCAGTGAATTTTAAGTAACAGACGTGGATGAGTGAATTCAAAAGAATATATAGTAATTTTAATAAAATTAATTATTTATTTAGCCAATATTGTAATTTTAATTGCAATATTGGCTAAAACTATATAAGCAATATTTAGAATTGTGGGAAATTTAACATATATGTAAAAATATGTTAAAATAATAAATGAGAAACTTAGACAAAAAAGGAGATGATTTATATGTCAGCAAAAAAGAAATCTAAATTCTCATTTCCAACAGCCTACACTGTAATACTTATAGTAATGCTATTAGTATTAGGGCTTACTTATGTAATACCTTCAGGAAAGTATTCAAAATTACTTTATGATGCTGAAGCAAACGTATTCGTAATAGAATCACCAACAGGTAAAGTATCAGAAAAAGAAGCAACTCAAAAAACACTGGATGAACTAGGGGTAAAAACTAATCTAAGTAAATTTACAGATGGTTCTATAAGTAAACCAGTGGCAATACCAGGGACTTATGAACAACTACCAAAAGAAAAACCAACAGTATTTAAAGCATTAACAACATTTTTAAATGCACCTATACAAGGCTTATATGATTCAATAGATATAATTGCTTTCGTTCTTGTAATAGGTGGTATAGTAGGAGTAATAAATAAAACAGGAGCATTTACAGCAGGTATAAGTGCTTTATCAAGAAATTTAAAAGGAAAAGAAGCTTGGTTAATAGTAATAATAACAGTAATAATAGGAATAGGTGGAACAAGCTTTGGATTAGCAGAAGAAACAATAGCATTTTATCCAATAGTAGTGCCGATATTCTTGGCAGCAGGATATGATGCATTAGTAGCAATTGCAGCAATATACCTTGGTTCTTGTATGGGAACAATGGCATCAACAGTAAATCCTTTCTCTACAGTTATAGCATCAAATACAGCAGGGATTGATTTTACAAGTGGAATGCCTTTAAGAATATTTATGTTAGTTGCAGGTCTTGCAGTATGTATATTCTACACAGTTAAATATGCAGAAAAAGTAAAAAAAGACCCAAGTCAATCATTAATATATTCACAAAAGAAAGAATTAGAAGATCACTTCCTAAAAGGTCATAATGAAGAAAATGTACCTGAGTTTACATGGGGAAGAAAATTAATGTTATTAATATTTGCATTATCATTTGTTGTAATGGTATATGGTGTAAAAGAATTAAAATGGTCATTTAAAGAAATGACATCATTATTCTTATTTGTAACATTCATACTAGCTATATTTGCAAAACTTAGTGAAAAAGAATTTGTTTCTGAATTTGTTGCAGGGGCAGCGGATTTACTAGGAGTTGCACTAATAATTGGTCTTGCGCGTGGTATCACTATAATAATGGATGGTGGTATGATAAGTGACACTATACTATATGGATTAAGTAATGTAGTATCAAATATGAGTGGTATAGTATTCTCAACAGTAATGTTCTTTGTTTATATATTACTAGGATTCTTTATATCTTCATCTTCAGGACTTGCAGTTTTATCAATGCCTATAATGGCACCTCTTGCAGATGTTGTTGGAGTAAACAGAGACGTAATAGTAAGTGCATATCAATTTGGACAAGGACTTATAAGTTTTATAACTCCTACAGGATTAATACTTGCATCGCTTGCTATGGTAAATGTAACTTATGATAAATGGCTAAAATTTGTAACGCCATTAATAATAATGATATCAGTACTTGCAATAGTAGTACTTGGTATAGGTGTAATTATATAGATTAATACTAAAGGAATGTTTTAAAATAATTTTTAGAATTTATTTTAAAACACTCCTTTTTAAAATAAATTCTAAAAATCAAATTTAGTAAAATAGTAGATTGTATAATATGAATTATATAGTTTAAAAACAGCAAAATGAGCTATCTACAAAGGAGATAGCTCTATATGAAAAAGAGGAATTAATTACTAGTACTTTCTTTTGCAGAAAGTTCTTTTTCGTAATCTGCTATTTCAGACTTTGATGCATATATAAAATGTCCAGGTCTTATTTCTACCCATTCAGGACTTTCAGTAGAATAGTCATGAATACTCGGATCGTATTTTATACGGACTCTGTTTTTCTCATAATCAGGGTCTGGTAAAGGTATAGCAGATAGTAAAGACTTAGTATAAGGATGAAGTGGATTTTCATACAATTCATCAGCAGTAGTAAGTTCAACTAACTTGCCTTTATGCATAACCCCTATTCTATCACTTATATATTTAACCATTGAAAGGTCATGAGCGATAAATAGATAAGTTAAGCCATTTTCTTTTTGAAGTTTTCTAAGTAAGTTAACAACTTGTGCTTGAATAGAAACATCTAGTGCAGATATAGGCTCATCCGCGATTATAAATTTAGGTTGTATAGCTAGAGCACGAGCAATACCTATACGTTGTCTTTGCCCACCAGAAAATTCATGAGGATATCTACTAGCGTGTTGTTCATTAAGTCCTACAGTTTTTAATAGCTCATAAACTTTATCTCTTCTTTCTTCTTTAGTTTTACATAGGCCATGTACATCTAAACCTTCGGCAATTATATCAGTAACAGTCATACGAGGATTTAGACAGGCCATAGGATCTTGGAATATCATTTGCATATTTTTATTTACATGATTTTTCTCATCTTTTTTTAATTTTTTAGAAGATATATTTTTTCCATCAAATTCTATTTCCCCACTGGTTGGATCATAAAGTCTTATTATAGCTCTACCAGTAGTAGATTTACCAGATCCAGACTCCCCAACCAAACCAAATGTTTCCCCTTCATATATTTCAAAAGAAACATCATCAACAGCTTTAACAGTAGTATTTCTATCTATTTTAAAGTGTTGCTTTAAGTTTTTAACTTTTAACAAAACTTTTTTACTCATCTGCTTTCACCTTCTTTCTACCTACGTTATCAGGTCTTTCAATCTTTGGAGCTAATGGATGTAATAGCCATGTAGCTGCATAGTGTGTATCACTAACTTTAAACATAGGGGGCTCAGCTAAGTGATCTATTTTAAGAGCATAATCGCTACGAAGAGCAAATGCATCTCCTTTAGGAGGGTGCATTAAATCTGGAGGAGTTCCAGGTATATTATATAAATCATTATCTCCTATATCTAAAGTCGGCATAGAGCCTAAAAGTCCCCATGTATACGGGTGCTGAGGATTATAGAATATATCGTTAGTTGTTCCATGCTCTATGATTTTACCAGCATACATAACTGCAACTCTATCAGCCATATTAGCAACAACTCCAAGGTCATGAGTTATAAAAATAAGGGCAGCCCCGGTTTTTTCCTGAAGATCTTTCATAAGCTCTAATATTTGAGCTTGTATAGTAACGTCTAATGCAGTTGTTGGTTCATCTGCTATTAGAACCTTAGGATTACAAGCTAAAGATATAGCTATTACTATACGTTGTCTCATACCACCAGAAAATTGATGAGGATATTGTTTAAACCTTTTTTCAGGCTCAGATATACCAACTAAATCTATAAGCTCTATAGCTTTACCCTTAGCTTCTTCTTTGCTAAGACCTTGGTGCTTAATAATACCTTCCATTATTTGTTTTCCTATAGTCATAGTAGGATTTAAAGAAGTCATAGGATCTTGGAATATCATTGCAATATCCTTACCTCTTAATTTCTCCATCTCAGGTTCGCTAAGTTTAGTTAAATCTTTACCGTTAAATAATATTTCACCATCTTTTATGTAACCATTTGCAGATAGTATTCTCATTATAGTTTTACAAGCAACAGATTTACCAGATCCAGACTCCCCAACTATAGCAAGTGTTTCACCTTTATGTAAGTCAAATGTAACTCCCCTAACAGCTTGAACTTCTCCACCATAGGTATTGAAACTGACGCACAGGTTTTTAACTTCTAATAATTTTTCCAATCAACTCATCTCCCTTACTAATTATTGATTACGCATTTTAGGGTCAACAGCATCTCTTAGACCATCAGCTAATAAATTAAGAGCAAATATCAAAGAACAAACTACTATTGATGGGATAAACATCATATATGGGTAGCTTTGTAATGATTTAAATCCTTCATTTATTAATACACCAAGTGATGCTTGAGGTGGTTGAAGACCTAACCCTATAAAACTTAAAAATGCTTCATAAAATATTGCTTGAGGTAGTGAGAACATGATCATTACCACAATAGGACCAATAACATTAGGGAAAAGATGCTTAAAAATAACTCTAAAATCAGAAGAACCTAAAGTTTTAGAAGCTAATACAAACTCTTGATTTTTAAGTCTAAGTACATGAGAACGAACAACTCTAGCCATACCAGTCCATCCAGATACGGCCATTGCTAGAGAAATTGATAATATACCTGGATTAAATACCATTATGAAAAGTGTAACAATAACCAACTGAGGAATACCTGTAATTATTTCTATTATACGTTGCATTACAAGGTCTACTTTCCCTCCATAGTAAGCAGATATACCACCATAAGCAACACCTATAAGTAAATCGAAAACAGCTGCTAAGACTGCTATGAATAAAGAAACCCTAGCACCAGTCCACGTACGAGTCCAGATATCACGTCCAAGTGCATCTGTACCAAATAAATAATTTTCCTTTATATTTTTTTCAGCATAAACGTCAACGCCATTTGAATCTTTACCATCCATTATACCTAAAGAAGATACTATAGGCATTTTAGGTGGAATCTTAACGTTTCTTATGTTTTGAGATTTATAATCATATTTAGAAAAAATAGGTGCGAATATAGCCATTAACACTATAGTAAAAAGTATTATTAATCCAACTACAGCCCCTTTATTTTTAAATAATCTTTTTCGAGCATCTTGCCAAAAAGTCAGACTTTCTCTAGTAATAGCTTCATTATCTCCTGACTGTATAGGAGTAGGCTCAAATAAATCCGCTGTTAACTCTACTTCTTGACCATCAATTATTACTTTATCAACCATTTTATTTACCTCCTGCCAAACGGATTCTTGGATCTATTACACCGTAAAGTATATCTACTATTAATATAACTGCTATGTAGAATGCACTATAAAGTATAGCAACCCCTGAAATTATGAATAAGTCATTTATAGATATAGCATTAACTAATAAGTCGCCTATACCAGGGACAGCAAAAACTTTTTCTACAACTAAAGAACCTGTAAGAAGTCCTGCAGCTAAAGGGCCTAATATAGTTATAACAGGAATTAATGCATTTCTAAGAGCATGTTTTAAGATAACTGTAGATTTTTTTAAACCTTTCGCTTTAGCAGTAATTATATAATCAGAGTTTAGAACTTCAACAAGTTCTGTTCTAGTAAAACGGGCAACATTTGATATTGTAAAAAATGAAAGTGCAATTGATGGAAGAATAGTCCAAACATATCTAAAATCTGAACCTAAAGGAACCCCCCAAGCTATAGGTAGTATTTTTAGTTTACTTGCAATATACAATTGGAGTGAAGCTGCAAATACAAACGATGGAACCGAAACTCCTATTACTGAAAGTATAGTACAAGTATAGTCCCAAATAGTATTTCTCTTAAGTGCAGCGACAATTCCAAGTACTAAACCTATGAAGGTACCTAAAACTAAAGATTGAGCACCTAACATAGCAGAAGGGCCTATACGACTGGCAATGATATCTTCAACTTTCTTATTAGATTGTTTAAATGAAATGCCAAGGTCACCTTTGAATACTCCTGTAAGATATCTTACATATTGAACTGGAACAGGGTCATCTAATCCATAAGTAGCTTCCAGTCTAGCAATTTGTTGAGGATTTAACTTTTGTTCATTAAATGGACTGCCTGGAAGAAGTCTTACCAAGAAAAATGTAACTGATATGACTATAAATAAAGTTATAAACATATATGCAATACGTTTTAATACATAGCGAAACATCGCTACCCCCCCTTTTTTTTTATATTTTTAATTAAAATCACTAGCTTTAAGTGATATAAAATCTAAGAATAATAATTAATTTAGTTTTATATAATTATGATATAAACAGAAAACTTATACCAATAGTAGTTGCTGATATTAGTAAACCAGATATTAATAAACTATTTGTAAGATAAAAGCTATTTTCTCTATTAACGTAGTCTTCAATTGTCATGTTAATATCTTCTGTTAATACACCTTTTCTTTTTTGGAATTCTTGACTTAATTTATTAAAAGAGAAAAGTGTTATATTAAAAAATCCTTTTTCCCAAACGAAACATAATAATCCGAAAAGGAAATAAAACATACCAACAATAAATGCACAATTTAGAAATGAATATGCACTAAATTTGTTGATAATTGAATATAATAAACTGATAATAGCATTAATTGCAAGAAGTTGAAAAGTATTTTTCATATTGGAACCGCCTTTCGAGCTTGTTTATTATTTTAATTGTAGTAGCATAATAAAGTATTTTCAAGTTAAAATTAATATTTTCATATAAAAAATTTTTTTTGATTAAAAAATCAGAAAATTTAAAAAAACAAATGATTTTTATTAAAATATGTTATACAATAAACTTTAAATATATGAGTTTATTTATAAATTGGATATAGGGGAGGATGTTTATTATGTTTTTAAAAAGAAAAATATCAGTATTAGCAACAATAGCATTAATAAGTTCAAGTTTACTTGTTGGATGCAGTAGCACAGGAGGTTCTAGTTCTAATGGTGGAGGAGAAGTTACTTCAGAAGAAGTTCTTGCAAATAAAAATGCAAGAAATGCTATAGCTATGGCTATAGATAAGCAAGCCTTATGTGATGTTATATTAAATAATGGATCAATTGCATCTGATACATTTACACCATCTAACTTAGCATTTGACAACGGAAAAGATTACGCAGAGTATACAAAAGGTAAAGGTGTAACTTATGATGAAGAAAAAGCTAAAGAAGCATGGGCAAAAGCTAAAGAAGAAGTTGGATTTGATACTGTTACACTTGAGTTATTAACTTTCGACCATGACTCAGGAAAAAGAACAGGTGAATTTATCCAAGCAGAATTATCTGATGCATTAGAAGGATTAAATGTAGAAGTTAAAAATCTTCCTTTCAAGCAAAAGTTAGCAGAGGAGACAGCTGGAAACTTTGACTTAGCTTACTCAGGATGGGGAGCTGACTATCCAGACCCATTAACGTTCCTACAAACAATGCAAACTGGAAACCAATTCTCTAAGCAAACTGGATATAATAGTGATGAATTTAATAAATTAGTAGATGAAGCTACAAAAGCAGAAACTACAACTGAAGCATATGAAAAATACGCACAAGCAGAAGAATTAATGTTATCTGATGGATTCTTAGCTCCAATTCAACAAAAAGGAAGAACTTATTTAGAGAAGCCTTATGTTTCAGGAATAATAAATTATTCTTGGGGAGCTGACTATGACTATAGATATGCAGATGTAGATAAACCAGAAAAAGTTCTTAATATAGATATAACTTCAGATATACCTACAATGGATCCAAGTAAAGCAACAGACGTTTCATCTTTCACAGTTATGAATAACACTATGGAAGGATTAACTAGAATAGATAAAGATGGTAAAGTTGAGCCAGGTGTGGCGCAGTCTTGGGAAGTTTCTGAAGATGGATTAACTTGGACTTTCAAGTTAAGAAAAGATTCTAAATGGTCAAATGGAGACCCTGTAACAGCTAAAGATTTTGAGTATTCTTGGAAAAGAACTTTAAACCCTGATACAGCATCTGAGTACGGATACATAATGAATGATATAGTAGGGGCAGCAGAAGCGGCTGATAAAGGTTCAGAAAATGTAGGAGTTAAAGCTGTTGATGATTATACATTAGAAGTTAAGTTAAACAGAAAAGTTTCTTACTTCCCTGAATTAGTATCATTCCAAGTATTCTTCCCACAAAATCAAAAATTTGTTGAAGCTCAGGGAGATAAATATGGTACTACAGCAGATACCCAAATATATAATGGGCCATTTACTTTAACAAATTGGAAAGTAGAAGACCAATATACTATGGAGAAAAATCCTAACTATTGGAATAAAGATATAATCAAATTAGATACTATAAATACTAAAGTAGTTAAAGAAACTAGTGCTTCAGTTAACTTATATGAAGATGGTCAAATAGATAGATGTCTATTAGATTCTGACTTTGTTGATAAATATAAAGATAGTAAGGAAGTTCACAACTACGGTCAAGCGTCTACATTCTTCTTACAAGTAAATGGTGGAAGAGGAGCTTCTAAATAAAATAAATTAAAAGCTTTATAATGTAACTTAAATACTTTATTAATAAATAATTTAAAAAATTTAAAAGTAAATATATTGATTTTGCTAAAGCGTAGATATAAATTGTTTTTAACTGTTTTATATCTACGCTTTTAATTTTAATAAAATAATCTATGGGAATAATTTATTTTTTTAGGGTATAATTCTAATATGAAAATTATAAATGTGGAGGTAATAAATTGTTTGATATACAGGATCATTTAAAGAAGCTTCCAGCACAACCTGGTGTATATTTAATGAAAGATAAGTTTGATAATATTATATATGTAGGAAAGGCCGTATCTTTAAAAAATAGAGTAAGACAATACTTTCAGTCATCGAAAAATCATCCTTCAAAAGTAAAGTCTATGGTTAAGAATATATATAAATTTGAGTACATTATTACAGATTCAGAATTAGAAGCACTTATATTAGAATGTAATTTAATTAAGCAATATAGACCCAAATATAATGTTTTATTAAGGGATGATAAAACATACCCATATATTAAGGTAACAACTAATGAAGATTTCCCTAGAGTATTAAAAGTTAGAAGAGTACTCAAGGATAAGGCAAGGTATTTTGGTCCATATACTAATACAACAGCAGTGAATGACACATTAGAGATAATAAGAAATACTTATCCAATAAGAACTTGTAATATAGACATAGAAAAGGCTATAAGAAATAATGTTAGACCTTGCTTAAACTTACATATTAAAAAATGTGTAGGCCCATGTACAGGAAATGTAAGTAAGGAAGAATACAATAAAATGATAGAAGAAATAATACTTTTCTTATCAGGTAAAGAAGAAAAATTAATCGAAATATTAACCGAAAAAATGAATAAATGTGCTAAGGAATTTAATTTTGAAGATGCAGCTATGTATAGAGATAAAATTAGAAGTTTAGAGGAAATGATGCAAAAGCAAAAGATAGATGCTACTACATCAGATTTAAATCAAGATGTTATAGCAATGGCAAGAGCACATGATGAAGCTTGTGTCCAAGTATTCTTTATTAGAAATGGTAAAATAGTAGGTAGAGAACATTTTATACTAGAAGGGGTTATGGAAAGCGAAAGAGCATCTATATTATCATCCTTTGTTAAGCAGTTTTACATGGAACAAGAGTATATACCAAAGGAATTAATAATAGAAGATGAAATAGAAGACAGTTTTATACTAGAAGAATGGTTATCTGCTAAAAAGGGGCAAAAGGTTACTATAAGAGTTCCTCAAAAAGGAGAAAAGAAAAATTTAGTAGAAATGGTAAGAAAAAATGCTGTAGAATATCTTGAAAAATTCTCTGATATGAATAAGAGAAAATACGAAAAAAGTATTGGGGCTTTAGACGAGTTAAAGAATATACTAGGATTAGATAAGAGACCAAAAAGAATAGAGTCCTTTGATATATCAAACATACAAGGTGTAGATTCTATTGGTTCTATGGTAGTATTTACTGATGGGAAAAAAGATAAAAAGGAATATCGTAGATATAAAATAAAAACAGTCATAGGTCCCAATGATTTTGATTCTATGGCAGAAATAGTAGAAAGAAGATTGAAGTATGGAGATTTACCAGATTTAATTCTTTTAGATGGAGGAAAAGGACAAGTTAGTGCAGTAAAAAAAGTTTTGGAAAGACATAATGTAGAAATACCTCTTTGGGGAATGTATAAAGACGATAAACATAGAACAAAGGGACTTATTTCCCAGGAAAAAGAGATTGAACTAGATAAAACATCTAACTTGTATAGATTTGTCGCAAGTATTCAGGAAGAAGTTCATAATTATGCTATAACATATCACAGAAGTTTACGAAATAAATCTTTGACAAAATCAGTTCTAGATGATATACAAGGAATAGGGGAAAAAAGAAAAAAAGCTCTATTAAATCACTTTAAAGATATAGAATCTATAAAAAAAGCTAGCATTGAAGAATTATTAGAAGTGGAAGGAATGAATAGAGCAGCCTGTGAGAATGTTTACAATTATTTCAGAAAGGGATAATAATATGAATTTCATCGATAAGGTTTCAATCAAAGAAATTATAAAGGATTTAGAATTAGAAGTAGTATATATGCCTGATAATAAAGAGTACTATGTATATTCTCAGGATGTAAATAGGCCAGGATTACAATATGCTGGATATTTTGAACATTTTGCTTATGATAGAATTCAAATAATAGGAAGAGCAGAATATAATTACTTTAGTTATTTAGATGCAGAAAGAAGAGAAAATGTACTAGATAAATTATTTTCTTATGAAATTCCTGCACTTATAGTAACAAGAGGATTGGAAGTTAATTCTGATGTCATAAAATATGCTAAGAAGTATGGAAGAATAATTTTAAGCACAAAGAGAAATACAACTAGATTTATAAACAGATTATCAAATTATTTAGATGATAGAATGGCACCTCATACTACATTACATGGTGTATTAGTGGATGTATATGGTATAGGAGTATTAATAAAGGGAGAAAGTAGCATTGGTAAATCAGAGACAGCTTTAGAATTAGTTCAAAGAGGTCACAGATTAGTTGCCGATGATGCAGTAGAAATAAGAAGATTAGATGAAAGTGTACTTTTAGGGCAATCCCCAGAGTTACTTAGACATTTTTTAGAAATAAGAGGGATTGGTATAATAGACGTGAGAAGCCTGTATGGTGCTGGCGCTGTAAAAAATAGTAAAACTATTGATTTAGTAGTACACTTAGAGGCTTGGGATGAAGATAAATACTATGATAGATTAGGATTAGACAAGGAATTTGAAGAAATTTTAGAAGTAAGTGTCGAGAAGTTAGTTGTACCAGTTAAACCTGGTAGAAATACAGCTATGATAATAGAAGTTGCAGCCATGAACTTTAGACAAAAGGGAATGGGATACGATGCAGCACAAGAGTTTACCAAGAAATTATCTCAACTTATAGATGCTAAGAAGTGCTAAGTAAAAATATTTAAAAATATGGTGTAGGTAGGAATATATAATAAGCTTATCTACACTTTTTATTTGTAAAATATTATAGCATGTAAATAAAAAAGTGAATTGAGTAATATTATTTAATTAGCTCAATTCACTTATATTAAAAATTTACTAATTTAGATTAAATTGTTGCATCAGCTTCCTTCATGCAAGTACATTCTCCATTATCTACATTATAAACTAAGCTCTTATCAAAATAATGAGTATGAAGGAACCTATGAGCAATTTTTCCATAAGGTTCTCCTAAGAACTCATCATATAATGCAACTATAGCAGGATTTTCATGAGATTTACGAAGCTTTTTATTTCTATCTATATTATATAAACCTAACGCTCTTTTCTTAACTACATCATAATCACCATGATGATATGGTTGACCAGCACCAGCAACACATCCACCAGGACAAGCCATTACCTCTATTATATGATACTTAGAATTTCCATTTTTTACTTCATCCATAACTTTTCTAGCATTTCCAAGGCTACTAGCTATGCATACATTTACAATAATACCATCTATATCTATACTAGCTTCTTTTATACCTTCCATACCTCTAACTTGAGTGAAGTTTACATCATCAAGTTCTTTATCAGTTACCCATTCATAAGCAGTACGAAGAGCAGCCTCTAAAACACCACCAGTAGCCCCGAATATATCAGCAGCACCAGAAGATTCACCTAGTGGGTTATCAAAATCTTTTTCATCTAATGTTAAGAAATCTATACCTGCTTCTTTTATCATTTTAGAAAGTTCTCTTGTAGTTATAGAAACATCAACATCAAGAACCTCTTCTTGACCTAATTCAGTTCTAGAACATTCATATTTCTTAGCTACACAAGGCATTACTGAAACAATATACATATCTTTTGGTTCTGTATTTATAATTTTAGGAGCAAAATAATTTTTAGCTATAGCTCCAAACATTTCTTGTGGTGATTTACAGCTTGAAGGAAGATTTAGAAATTCTGGATAGTTTTTCTCAACAAAGTTTATCCAAGCAGGACAGCAACTTGTTAATATAGGAAGGTTTTTACCTTCTTTAAGTCTGTGTAAGAACTCAGAAGCTTCTTCTAATATAGTAAGGTCGGCAGAGAAGTTAGTATCAAATACATATTTAAAGCCAAGGGCTTTTAATGCAGATACCATTTTTCCTGTAGTTATAGTACCCGGCTCTAATCCAAATTCTTCTCCTAAAGCAACTCTTACAGCAGGAGCAACTTGAACTGCTACAGTTTTTTCTTTTTGATTTAAGGCATTCCATACAGTAGGTATATTATTTACTTCTGTTAAAGCTCCTGTTGGGCATACTGCTATACATTGGCCACAGAAAGTACATTCAGTTTCGCATAAATCAGAATTGAAGAAAGTACTAACTTCTGTGCCAAATCCACGATTTATGCCAGATAAAACTCCTACGCTTTGTATATCATTACACATTGTTTCGCATCTTCTACATAAGATGCATTTGTCGTGGTCTTTTACTATTGATTCTGTCGAAGTGTCTTTTGGAGATGTTGATTGTTCACCTTTATATCTGATTTTTCTTATACCTAAATCAGCAGCTATACTTTGTAGTTCGCAATTTCCGTTTTTTTCACAAACTAAACAATCTTGAGGATGGTCTGATAATAATAATTCAACAACATTTTTACGAGCCTTTAAAGCTTCTTTAGTATTGGTTTGAACATCCATACCCTCTTTAACTAAAGTACCGCAAGCAGGAACCAAACCTCTTCCGGTACTAACCATACATACACGGCAAGATGCGCATTGGTTAACCATATTTATTTCTTTCATTTTTAGGTGACAAAGGTTAGGTATTTGAACATTTACTTCTTTTGCAGCGTCCAAAATAGTACTGCCTTTAGGAACTGAAACAGACTTGCCATTTATAGTTAAGTTAACTAAACTCATTTTTATCCCCCCAACAAAACTAAATTTATTGCTTTATGATAGCATTAAATTTACAGCTATCCATACAAGCACCACACTTTAAGCACTTAGAAACATCTATTACATGTTTTTCTTTAGGTTTACCAGATATACATCCAGCAGGGCAAATTCTAGAACACTTAGTACATCCTTTACAGTCATCAGTTATGATGTAATCAAGAAGTGCTTGGCATTTTCCAGATGGACATTTCTTATCTACAACGTGAGCAACATATTCATCATAGAAGTTATCAAGTGTACTTAAAACTGGGTTAGGAGCACATTTACCAAGGCCACATAGAGAAGTAGTCTTTATAGTTGTTGCCAATTCTTTTAAATCAGCTAAATCTTGTAAAGTACCTTTACCTTCCGTTATTTTTGTAAGCATTTCAAGTAATCTCTTATTACCTATACGGCAAGGAGTACATTTACCACAAGATTCTTCCACAGTAAATTCTAAGAAGAATTTACATATATCTACCATACAATCAGAGTCATCAAGAACAAGCATACCACCTGACCCCATCATAGAACCTATAGAGCTTAATGATTTAAAATCTATAGGAGTATCAAGGTTGTTAGATGCAATACATCCACCAGATGGACCTCCAGTTTGAACTGCTTTAAACTCTCTTTCGTTAGGTATACCACCACCTATTTCATATACTATTTCTCTTAAGGTAGTTCCCATAGGAACTTCAACAAGACCTACGTTATTTATTTTTCCACCAAGTGCGAAAACTTTAGTTCCGGGAGAGTTTTCAGTACCGTATTTAGTAAACCACTCAGCACCTTCATTTATTATTGCAGGGATATTAGCAAAAGTTTCAACGTTGTTTAAGCAAGTTGGTTTATCCCATAAACCGCGCTTAGAAGAACTATAAGTCTTCATTCTAGGCTCTCCACGTTTACCTTCTATTGAATTAATGAGGGCAGTACCTTCACCACAAACGAATGCTCCAGCACCATACTTTAAGTCTATATTAAAGTTAAAATCTGTACCTAATATGTTATCTCCAAGAAGACCAACTTCTTGAGCTTGAGATATAGCAACTTTTAACCTTTCTATTGCAAGAGGGTACTCAGCTCTTATGTATATATGACCTGTATCAGCACCTACAGCATAGCCACATATAGCCATAGCTTCTAATACACTGTGAGGGTCACCTTCAAGTATAGATCTATCCATGAATGCACCTGGGTCACCTTCGTCGGCATTACATACAACATACTTTTGGCCTGGAGGAGTTTGAGCAGTAGACTCCCATTTAATTCCTGTAGGGAAACCGGCACCACCTCTACCTCTAAGACCAGAAGCTTTCATTTCTTCGATAACTTGTTCTGGTGTTAATTCATTTATACATTTACCAAGTGCAACGTATCCTTGACATCCTAGATATTCATTTATATTCTCAGGATTTATATGACCACAATTTCTAAGGGCAACACGAGATTGTTTTTTATAGAAAGACATATCATCATGTTTTTCAACCTTTCTATGGCCAAGGGCTGGTTCTTCAAATAATAATCTTTCAACAATTTCATCTTTAACTAGATGTGTATCAACTATCTCTTTGGCATCGTCTGGAGTTACTTGAACATAGAAAACATTATCAGGGAATACCTTAACTATTGGACCCTTAGCACAGAATCCAAAACATCCTGTAAGGTGAACTTCAGCTTGATCCTCAAGAC
The DNA here is from genome assembly GCF_015668195.1 of Romboutsia sp. 1001713B170131_170501_G6. Lineage (NCBI taxonomy): Bacteria > Bacillati > Bacillota > Clostridia > Peptostreptococcales > Peptostreptococcaceae > Romboutsia > Romboutsia sp. 1001713B170131_170501_G6. The sequence continues at coordinate 304,880 of NZ_JADPFC010000003.1, read as the reverse complement.
CTGCATTTTTTATTTCATTTCTCAAATTTTCTATTATAAGATTACTATCTGCGGAAGTACATCCAGTACCTCCACAGACTAATAATTCTCTTTTTGTTAAGTTCTCTTTAGAATGATTTTCTCTCATATCAAGGGCTGGTTTATACTTTGCAACCAGACTTTTTAATTCTTCAAAAGATTTTATCTTATTCATTTATTTTCCCCCTTAGCAATTTACTTCTGTCTCTCTATAATTGTCTAAGATACTAGTAACATCTTCAGGTTTAACTTGTCCATAAACTTTACCATTTACCACAACAACTGGAGCAAGGCCACATGCACCAACACATCTTAATCCTTCAAGAGAGAACTTCAGATCCTTTGTAGTTTCTCCAGATTTTATACCAAGTTCTTTTTCAAATTGTGCTAAAATTTTATCTGCACCTTTAACGAAGCAAACAGTACCTAAACAGACACTTATTTTATATTCACCTCTTAGCTCAGTGGTAAAGTAAGAATAAAAACTAACGACACCGTATACTTTAGATGGAGCAATATTTAAAGCTTTAGCTATATAAAGCTGTACTTCTTTAGGCAAGAACCCAAATATACCTTGAGCATGGTGTAGTACTTGGATTAAAGCGCCTTTTCTAGTATCAAGAGAATCAATGAAATTGTCTAATTGATCGAATAAATGCTTGTTACGTGAATAAAAGTCACACATACAAATCCCCCTTATCGTATAAAAAATTTAAATTAATAAAACCTTAAGCCATAATAAGAGTTTTATTAAAAAATTAACTTCATAAAATAATACTTATCTTATAATAGTAGATTTTATATTATTTTATGCAAAAAAGTTAACTAAAGTTAAAATATACCCCTTGGAAATATGTTAAATCAGTAAATCTAAAGTGAAAAATTAGATGGGTATTACGATGTTAGTAAAGATGTGATAATTATATTATAATATATAAAATAGTTAAAAAGTTAAAAATTAGAGAATTAATGCTAGAATATTTTGAATAATCTAAAAATATATAGTGAAGCAAAAAAGTAGTAAATATATAATTAATATTATCAATACTTTATTTAAATTAGATTATACATTTTAAAATATCTATATTAATAAATAAGCATATTATCAATATAGATAAAATAAAAAAGTATGAATTAAGTTACAACTCAATACATACTTTTATTTATTACAATACAGGAGATAAAAGTCTAGAAATAGACTGTTTTATTCTCACTATATTTGATCTTGAATTATATATATCTAAGGTAATTTCTTTAGATTTTAAAATATCATTTTCAAATATTTTCTTTTGTTTTCTAGCAACTTCAGGAGAGTACATAAATGCATTAACTTCAAAGTTTAACTCGAAACTTCTTATATCCATATTAGCTGTACCAATAGAGCAGATAGTATCATCAATAACTATGGTCTTAGCATGTAAAAATGCATTCTCATCATAAGTATACAGTTTTGCACCAAATTTTAATAACTCACCTGCATAAGAGTAAGACGCCCAATACACAAATGGGTGATCAGGTTTAGATGGTATCATTATTCTAACATCAACACCAGATAAACATGCCACTCTTAGTATATCTACTAAAGTTTTATCTAAAATAAAATAAGGACTTTGTATATAAAGGTACTTTTTAGCTCCTTGAATCATTTTCATATATCCATATTTTATTTCATCTAATTCTGTTATATCAGGTCCACTAGATACAATTTGAACACCGACGTTGTCACAAGAAGTCTCAGTTGGAATCATAGTATTTTTTTGAATGAAATATTTATCCATATCTAAATTTTCTTGAGTTGTAAATCTCCAATCAAGCATAAATCTAATATTTAAATCTCTTACACATTCTCCTGTAAGTTTAAGGTGAGTATCTCTCCAGTAACCAAATTTAGGGTCTTTACCTAAATATTCATCACCAACATTATTCCCACCAACAAAACCAACATTGCCATCTATAACAACAATTTTACGATGATTTCTATAGTTTAAGTTGAAGTTTACTACTTTCATAAAAGAAGGGAAGAAGCAGCCAACTTTAACACCAGCTTTTTTTAACTTATCTATAGATCTATCTGAGAATAGTCTACTTCCTACTGCATCATATAAAAGTCTTACTTCTACACCCTCATTTAATTTTTCTAATAGAATATCTATTATTTTATTTCCTATGTCATCATCTTTAAATATATAAAACTGTATATTTATATATTCCTTGGCCTTTTTCAATTCATCTAATAGAGAATCAAAAAATTCATTAGGTTTTTCATATATATCAACAGAGTTATTAGTTGAGTAATGTGCATAGTTAGAATTAGCTAGAGCATAAATAATATCTCTATTAGCTACTAAGCTAGCATCTAGATTGTTGTCGCATTCTAATTTAGCGTGAGTGTTAACTATATTATCCTTTAAAATTCTATCTTCTTCTTCTTTAATCTTAAACATATTATCTTTAGAGATTCCATGTCCAAAAGTAATATATAATACAAAACCTACAGCAGGGATAGTTAAAAGTATAAGAATCCATGCCATTGTAGTTTGAGTATCTCTTTTTTCTCTAAATATAAGATGCAACACTGCAGAAAAGTTTAATATATATATTAGTGTCACAAACATTTCATAGGCCGAATCTTTAATAAAAGATAAGTTCATCACAAAACCCCCTTCTAGAATAAGTACGAATAAATATATATTCTAATACTATTTATAGCACATAGTCAATAAATAAGGTATAAATTTAACGAAAATACAAAAGAATGTAGAAAAAATAAGGATTAGCCAACAGGGTGACTTAATAATAAAAAAAGAGATTATACTGTGATTATAGTATAATCTCTTGAATATCTATATTAATTAAGCTGCTTTCTTAACTTCTGAAGAATCTTCTTTGTTAGCGTATAAGAAGAAGTATATACCAGCAACGAATATTGCTCCACCTAATATATTACCTATTGTAACAGGTATTAAGTTATTCATGAATATGCTTGGTATGTTTATAGCAGCTGCATCAGCAGCAGTTTTGTGAGCTGCCTCTAAGAATGCAGTATTCCCTTTAGCGAATAAACCTGCGAATAAGTATCCCATGTTAGCAACACTATGCTCAAATCCAGCACAAACAAATAAGAATATTCCTATGAATCCAGTTAAAACCTTACCAGATATATCTTTAGCTCCATAGCTCATCCATACAGTAACACAAACTATCCAGTTACATAATATACCTGATATCATAGCAGATAACCAAGGGAAACCTAATTTACCGATAGCATTTTTAACAACAACACCACCGTATAGTCCGTTACTCCAATCGAATACACCAGACATACTAACCATCCATGCAACTAATACTGCACCGAATAAGTTACCTATCCAAACTAAAGCCCAGTTCTTGAAAGCTTGTCCCCAAGTAACTTTTTTCTTGAAAGCTGCTAAAGCTACAAGTATATTTCCTGTGAATAAGTCCGCACCAGCTATTAAAACAAATATAAGTCCAGCAGGGAACATAAGCCCAGCTACCATTTTACCTAATCCGTAAGTAGCAGGGTTTGCTAATAAGTTATAAGCAGCTGCAACTGATCCTAAAGCACCAAATGCTATGTAAGCACCAGCTAAGAATGCAGAAGCTAAAACTTTTTTAGTTGGCGTAGTAGCCTTTTTTATACCAGTGTTGATAGTGTACTCTGCTATTTCAGCTGGCATAAGCATTTTCTTATCTGACATATAAAGTCCTCCTCTAAAATATATAAATATTATTAAATAATAAATTTCAAACTTGTTATGAAATTTTAATTTTTCTGTCGAAAAACACAACAGTAGTAATTATACAATAAAAATTTAACTTTGTATACATAAAACATTTAACTTAATAAAATGTAAAATTAATCTACAAAAACGTCTTTTATAATGTGAGTAACTATGTTTAAAAATATATATTTAGTATACATGATTTGTATTTGTAGATAAATTAATTACAATGGTGCTATAATCTTTTTAAGCGCTTATATAAAAATAGGGGGTGGATTTATGGACAAAAGATTCTTAACACCCAGGGAAGTAGCAAATGCTACGGTAAATGTAGGTATAAATAAAGCTAACTTATCTACTAGCTCATGTATTAAGTTAGGTATACTTGCAGGTATTTTTATAGGCTTTGGAGGATTAGGGAACATACTATTCGGTCAAACTATATCTAATATAGACCCAGGGCTAGGTAGATTTGTTGGAGCAATGGTGTTCCCTGTTGGACTTATGCTAGTTGTAATATGTGGAGCAGAACTTTTTACAGGAAACAATTTAATGACCTTGGCAGTTTTAGAAAAGAAAATAACTATAGGTCAAATGTTTAGGAATTGGGGCTTTGTATATTTAGCAAACTTTATAGGATCTGTAGTTTTAGCTTTAATTGTATTTTATTCAGGCACATTATCTGGTGATGCAGCTACTAAAGCAATGGCTATAGCAGAATCTAAAGCAAATCTTGATATTTTACAGATGTTTTTAAGAGCTATAATGTGTAATATTTTAGTTGTTTTAGCAGTATGGATGGCTACAGCTTCTCAAGATATAATATCAAAGATATTTTCATGTTGGTTCCCAATAATGCTATTTGTATTATGTGGATTTGAACATAGTATTGCGAATATGTTCTTCATACCTATGGGAATGTTATTAGGTGCACAAGTTAGTATAGTAGGATTATTAATAAATTTAGTTTTTGTAACATTAGGAAATATTGTAGGAGGGGCTATAATTATTCCCTTTGCATATCATAGATGTTACCTTAAAAAAACAACATCAAAAAATACTAATTAGGAACATTGCGTTGATATAGTTATATCAACGCTTTTTTAATTTACTTTAGACCTTATATATTGTTATTTTTTTTTTAATACATTATTATATATAAGATAGATGAAATTAATAAAATACAAGTAAATGAATATAAATAAGTATATAAATATGTATAATTAGTATAAACTAGGAGGAAATATAGATATATGAATAAGGAATTTATATATAGCAGTTTATTAGATATATTAGGCGAAGAAAATAAAGGAAATATAATGGTAGATGAGCCGATGAAAAAACACATATCATTTAGAGTTGGTGGACCTGCTGATATATTAGTAAAGCCGAATACAGAAGAACAAATAAGAGATATTATAAAACTATTAAAGGAAGAAAACGTTCCATATATTGTAATAGGAAATGGTTCAAACTTATTAGTTAAAGATGGTGGAATAAGAGGAGTTGTTATTGAAATATCAAATAACTTTAATGATTTTGAAATAGAAGGAACTACTGTAAAAATCAAATCAGGAGCAATGCTCTCTGTAGTTGGAAAGGCTGTAATGAGAAAAGAGTTAAAAGGTTTTGAATTTGCAGCAGGAATACCAGGTACATTAGGCGGGGCATTAGCTATGAATGCAGGTGCTTATGGCGGAGAAATGAAGGATATAGTTAAATCTGTAAGACTTATGGACACGGATGGTAATATATTTGAGTTTACAAATGAACAAATGGAATTTGAATATAGAAAAAGTATTTTAACTAGAACAGACTATATAGTATTATCAGCAGTAATAGAATTAGAAAAAGGAAATTATGAAGAAATAAAAGAAACAATGAAAGACTTTACTCAAAGAAGAGTTACAAAGCAACCTTTAAGTTTACCAAGTGCGGGAAGTACTTTTAAAAGACCAGCAGGACATTTTGCAGGAAAATTAATAGAGGACTGTGGATTAAAAGGTCTTACATTAGGTGGAGCACAAGTTTCTGAAAAGCACAGTGGATTTGTTGTTAATATAGGTAATGCTAAAGCTAAAGATTTACTGGATTTAATGTATGTAGTAAAAAGTACTGTTAATGCTAAGTTCAATGTTTTACTTGAAGAAGAGGTTAAGATACTTGGAGAGGACTAAAATATGCAAATATTAGCAGATTATCATACACACACTATATATAGTCATGGAAAAGGCACAATAGAAGAGAATGTTAAAGTGGCTATATCCAAGGGTATAAAAAAAATCGGAATATCAGACCATGGATATCGACATATGACATATGGTGTTAAACTAAAAGATATACAAAAAATGAGAGAAGAAATTGATAAATTAAACCAAAAATACCCTAATATAGATATCCTTTTAGGGATGGAATGTAATATACTAGATAAAAATGGTAACATAGATATAAATGAAAATATTATACATTTATTCGATTATGTAATGGCAGGGTATCATTTTGGATCAGCTCCAACATCATTAAAAAGTATGATGAATCATTTTAATAATTACATTATAAAAAATGAAAAGGCAAAAGAGTATAATACTCAAGGTATAATAAATGCTATGAAAAACAATGATATTTTTATTATAACTCATCCTGGAGATAAAGGAGATGTGTATATAGAGGAAATAGCCAAGGTGGCAAAAGAGACTAATACAAGGCTTGAAATTAATAGCAGTCATGGATATTTAAATGTAGAACAGCTAAAAAAAATAAAACATTTAGGAAATACATTTATAATAGGGTCTGATGCACACATACCTAATAACGTAGGAAATTTCGAAAAAGCTATGAATACTATCAAAGAAGCTAAATTAGATTTTTCATTTGTTGAAAATATAAGAGTATAAAAATTTAAGGGGGTAAGTTAGATGAAATTTGTAATAGTTACTGGACTTTCTGGGTCAGGAAAAAGTGAAACTATGAGAGCTTTAGAGGATATGGGATTTTATTGTGTAGATAACTTACCACCTGCTTTAATAACAAAATTTGCAGAGTTATGTTATCAACAAAATTCAAGTATCGATAAAGTTGCTTTAGGTATAGATATTAGAGGAAGAAGATTTTTTAAAGAACTTCATGAAAGCTTAGAGTATTTAAAAAAAGAAAACTATAAATATGAAATGTTATATTTAGATTGTTCAGATAGAGTATTATTAAATAGATATAAAATGACAAGAAGAAATCATCCTCTTTCTATGAATGTATCTTTAACAGAAGGTATAAAAATGGAGAGGGAAATAATGGAGCCTTTAAAAGAGGTATCTGATTCTATTATAGATACGACTAATATGAAGCCAAAGGATTTAAAAGAAGAGATAAGCAAGATATACTCTCAAGGCGAAGAAAATAATAAATTAACTATATCTGTATTATCATTTGGATTTAAACATGGTATACCAGCAGATTGCGATTTAGTATTTGATGTAAGATTCTTACCAAATCCATACTATCTAGAAGAATTAAGACCTAAAACAGGTGACGAACAAGATGTAAGAGATTATGTTATGAATTCTAAGATAAGTAAAGAATTTTTTAACAAGTTAAATGATATGATACAATTTTTAGTACCACAGTATATAGAAGAAGGAAAGCAGCATTTAGTTATTGGTATAGGTTGTACTGGAGGTAGACATAGATCTGTAACTATAGCGAATCTTATATATGATGAGCTGATGAAAAAAGGATATAGGGTCGTAAAGAAACACAGAGACTCTATGATTAGATAATCTGGAGGAGAAAATGAGTACTATATTTTTTATAGTAGGGGTAACAGGGTGGGTTTCTTTATTAATATCATTTTATTTATATCGAAGAATTGTAAATGAAAGAATCAAGCCAAGATATCTTAGAAGCAAGGAAAGTGTAGAACCCAAAGTTGTTGTTATAGGGGGAGGTACAGGTCAATCAGTTTTCTTGAGAGGTCTAAAATACCACACTAAAAATATAACTGCCATAGTTACTGTTGCAGATGATGGTGGAGGATCCGGAGTATTAAGAGAAGACTTAGGGATGTTGCCTCCAGGAGATATAAGAAATTGTCTGTTAGCTCTTGCCAATATAGAACCTACTATGGATGAAGTTATGAAGTATAGGTTCACAGAAGGTGGCTTAAAAGGTCAAAGTTTTGGCAATCTGTTTTTAGCAGCGATGAATGGTTTATATGGAAATTTTGAAGTTGCCGTATATAAAATGAGTCAAATATTTGCAATAACTGGAAAGGTATTACCAGTAACATTAGAAGATATAAATCTTGTAGCAAAGCTAAAAGATAAAAGCATAGTAAAAGGAGAATCTAACATTCCAAAGGAAGTAAAATCTAAAAATACGTTCATAGAAAAAGTATTTTTAGAACCTTCTAATGCAAAACCATTGGATGAAGTTATTAACTCTATAGAAAATGCTGATATAATAGTTATAGGTCCAGGAAGTTTATATACAAGTATAATTCCAAATCTTTTAGTTGATGGAGTGGTAGATACAATTAAAGCATCAAAAGCCCCAAAGGTATATATATCTAACATAATGACCCAACCGGGGGAAACAGACGAATACAATGTTTTACAACATGTAAACGCAATAATAAAGCATTCAAGTGAAAATATTATTGATTATGTGATATCAAATAATGAAATACTACCAGAATATATATATGAAAGATACCAAAAAGATGGTGCTAGTCAAGTTTTACTAGACAAAGAGCAAAAAAGTGCCCTTAAAGGTATGGGGGTAAAATCAATAGAAGAAAACCTAATTGAGATAAAAAATAATTATATTAGACATGATGCAGATTGCATTTCTAGTATAATAGTTGATTTGGCACTAAGTCATAAAAATGACACTATGAAGTAAAAAAGGATTTTAAGTATTTATGTAGAAATCCTTATTATTATGTTAGTTTTAAGGAGTGAACATCTATGAGAGAAGAGGTTAGTGCCGGAGGTGTAGTACTATTTGGCAATGCCATACTTTTACTTAGAAAATTCAATGGAGATTGGGTTTTACCAAAAGGAAAGGTAGAAGAAGGCGAAAATAGGCAAGAGGCAGCGTTACGAGAAGTTTTAGAAGAAACTGGGGTAAAAGCTGAAATACTGAAATATTTAGGTGAAATTCATTATACATTCAAAGAAAACTGGGATGAAAACAAAGCGGTTCATAAAACTGTATTTTGGTATTTAATGCATGCAAGAAATATGGATACAATACCTCAAAAAGAAGAAGGGTTTATAGATGCTAAGTTTATACATTTAGATAGGGTAGTAGACTTGGCTAGATATGATGATGAAAAGGAAATCATCAAAGTTGCTTTACAAGAAATAAAAAAACGATTAAAAAAGAACAGTTAATAGGTGGTAATTATGTCTTTTTCAGCTGAAACGAAAAATGAGTTAGCAAGAATTACGTCAGAAAATAATGATTGCAACATAGCTGAATTAGCTGCTCTAGTAAGATTGTCAGGAAGTATACAAATTGTAGGATATAAAAAATTAAATTTAAAGATAACTACGGAGCTAAATTCTATAGCTCGTAAGGTATTTAGACTACTAAAACAAAATTTTGGTATAAACACAACTATATCGGTAAATAAGAATCAAATGCTAAAAAGAAATAATAGCTATGTTCTTATGGTTACTAGTGAAATGGGAGCACAAACACTTATAAAAGATTTAGGGATATTAGAGCCAGGAGATGGATTTTATCCTTTAAATAAAGTACCAAGTCATCTTTTAAAAGATGATGAATGTATAAGAGCTTTTATAAGAGGTGCATTTCTTGGAGGAGGATCTATAAGTGATCCGGGGAAAAATTATCATATGGAGTTTGTAACTAACAATGAGGAATTTGCAGAATCCCTACAGAACCTTATAAATTCATTAGGATTTAATTGTAAAATAGTTCTTAGAAAGAATAACTATGTAGTGTACTTAAAGGAAAGTGAACAAATATCAGATTTATTAAGTATAATAGGAGCTCACAATGCACTTTTAAGTCTTCAGAATACAAAAATTGTAAAAGCAATGAGAAATAATGTAAATCGTATAGTTAACTGCGAAACTGCGAATCTTTCAAAAACTGTTAATGCAGCAGTTAGACAGGTGGAAAATATTAAGTTTATACAAGAAACTATCGGAATAAATAGTTTACCTGAAAACTTGCAAGAAATAGCTAAAGTTAGGCTAGAATGTGAGGACTTAACATTAAAGGAATTAGGAGAAATGCTAAATCCTCCAATAGGTAAGTCCGGTGTAAATCATAGATTAAGAAAAATAGAAGAGATAGCTAATAATCTTAGAAATAAGTAATATGGGGGTTATATTTATATAACCTCTTTTTATATACAAAAATACATTGTATTTAATAGATAGTTAGTTATTTTAAGGAGGTATATTAATTTAAAGTATAAATATGAGAGCTAAATAGATAAGTGTTAAAATTAGAGTTTTATAACCTTATTTTATGGTAATATAAAAAGATAAGACAGGAGGTGGTTTAGTGAGCAAAGATTTCGCACATCTTCATGTTCACACGGAGTATAGTTTACTTGATGGTTTTTCAAGAGTAAAGAAGCTTGTGAGTAAAGCAAAAGAATTGAATATGAGTTCTATTGCCATAACAGATCATGGTTGTATGTTTGGAGTAATAGATTTTTATAAAACAGCTAAAAAAGAAGGAATAAAACCTATAATAGGTTGTGAGGTATACACAGCACCTCGTACATTAAGAGATAAAGATCCTAATTATGATAAAAATCAAGGACATTTAGTTTTATTAGCAAAGGATATGGAAGGATATCAAAATCTTATAAAACTGGTATCTACTTCTTATGTAGAAGGATTTTATTATAAACCAAGAATAGATATGGATGAGCTTAGAAAATATAGTAAGGGAATTATAGCTTTATCAGCATGTTTAGCAGGGGATATAGCACAATCCCTTATGGATAGAAATTATGAAAAGGCAAAAAAATATGCTCTAGAATATGAAAATATATTTGGAAAGGGTAACTATTATTTAGAAATACAAGACCAAAACATAGAAGAACAAAGGGCTGTAAATGAAGAAATAATAAAACTTTCAAGAGAAACAGGTATCCCATTAGTTGCTACAAATGATGTACATTATGTTAATAAAGAAGATGCAAAGATTCATGATGCGCTTATGTGTATTCAGATGGGTAAAACTTTAAATGATCCAAATAGAATGAGGTTTGGTAGTGATGAATTTTATCTAAAATCAAGAGAAGAAATGGAAAGAGTATTTCCAGATGTTATAGAGGCACTAGATAATACTGTAAAGATAGCAGAACAATGTAATGTAGAATTTGACTTTAATACAATACATTTACCACAATATGAAGTTCCAAAAGGTTATACACCGGATAGTTATCTTAGAGAACTTTGCTTTAAGGGATTAGAAGAAAGATATGGTACTCCAAGTCAAGAAGTTATAGATAGACTTAATTATGAATTAAGTGTCATTGAAAAAATGGGGTACGTAGAGTATTTCTTAATTACATGGGATTTTATAAACTTCTCTAAAGAAAATAATATAATGGTAGGTCCAGGTAGAGGTAGTGCTGCAGGTTCTATTGTTGCATATACACTTAAAATAACAGATATAGACCCTATAAAATACTCACTGTTATTTGAAAGATTTCTAAACCCAGAGCGTGTATCTATGCCTGATATAGATATTGACTTTTGCTATGAAAGAAGAGAGGAAGTTATAGATTATGTAAAAAGAAAATATGGTGAAGATCACGTTGCACAGATAATAACTTTTGGAACAATGGGAGCTAAAGCTGCTATAAGAGATGTTGGTAGAGTTTTAGATGTACCATATAACAAAGTAGACAAAATAGCAAAAGAAATTCCATTTGCTTTAGGAATGACAATAGATAAAGCTCTAGAAACTAACCCAAATCTAAGAGCATTATATGAACAAGATAAAGAAACAAAAGAAATTATAGATATATCAAAGCAAATAGAAGGGATGCTTAGACATGCATCTACCCATGCAGCAGGTGTAGTTATATCTAAAAATCCAGTTGATGAATATGTACCGCTATACAAACATCAAGATGCTATAACAACTCAATTTACTATGACCACATTAGAAGAGCTTGGTCTTTTAAAGATGGATTTCCTAGGATTAAGAACTTTAACAGTAATAAGAGATGCACTTGAATTGATAGAAAAAAATCATGGTGTAAAAATAGACTTTTCTAAAATGGATTATGATGATGAAAAAGTATATGAACTTTTGTCATCAGGTAACACTCTAGGTGTATTCCAATTAGAAAGTGCTGGGATGAGAAGTTTCATGAAACAATTAAGACCAGACAATTTCGAGGATATAGTGGCAGGAATATCTTTATATAGACCGGGTCCAATGGATTCTATACCTACTTATATAGAAAACAAGAATAATCCAGATAAAGTTAAATACCTACATGAATCCTTAAGACCTATAATGGATGTTACTTATGGATGTTTAGTATATCAAGAGCAGGTTATGCAGGTAGTTAGAGACTTAGGCGGATATACTTATGGCCGTAGTGACTTAGTTAGAAGAGCTATGGGTAAAAAGAAGATGGATGTAATGGAAGAAGAAAGAAGATACTTCGTCCATGGTAAAGAAGATGAAAATGGAAATATAGAAATAGCTGGATGTATAAGGAATGGCGTGCCAGAAGAAATAGCTGAAAAAATATTTGATGATATGATAGACTTTGCAAAATATGCTTTTAATAAATCGCATGCTGCTGCATATGGTGTTCTATCATATGAAACAGCATATTTAAAAGCACACTATCCGGTAGAATTTATGGCAGCCTTAATAACAAGTGTAATGGGAAATACTGACAAAGTCGTTGAATATATAAGAGAATGTAACGCATTAGGAATTGAAATATTAAGACCCGATATAAATAGTAGTTTCTCTAAATTCTCTGTTGAGGGAACTAACATAAGATTTGGACTAGCAGCTGTCAAAAATGTCGGTGTTAATATTATAAATAATATAATAAGAGAAAGAGAAGCTAATGGTAGATTTACAGATATATCAGATCTTTTAAAAAGATTAGATTCAAAAGATATAAACAAAAGAGTAATAGAGAGCTTAATAAAGTGTGGAGCTTTTGATGAAATATCTGAAAATAGAGCGAGTCTAATGGCAGGGTATGAAGGCTTAATCGATAGTGTCTCTATGGACAGAAAGAAAAACCTTCAAGGTCAAATATCTTTATTTGATGCCTTTGGATCCCAAGGAGACTCTACTCAATTACAAGAAGTTAGTAAGTTACCAAGTTTAAAAGAATATGAAGAAAGAGAAAAGCTAAACTTAGAAAAAGAAGTCCTAGGAATGTATGTAAGTGGACATCCACTTTCACAATTTGAAAAAGAAATAAGTAGAAGAACTTCTATTGATAATGGAAAACTAAATGCTTTAAAAGACGATGTTGAAAATTATTTAGCACTAGATGAAAAAGAAGTTATAATGGGTGGTATGGTAGTTAATAAAATAATAAAAACTACAAAAAGAAATGATATTATGGCATTTATAGAACTTGAGGATTTGTATGGAACAATAGAGATAATAGTATTTCCTCAATTGCTACAAAAATACAATCATATACTAAATGAAGATAATATCATATATGTAAAAGGTACTCTAAGTATAAAAGAAGATGAAAATGCAAAACTTATAGCTAGAGAGATAAAAGATATAAGTGATACTTCTAAGTTTGAAGAGTCTAGATATAAAAATAGAGTAGATAATAATCAAAGACAAAGATCACAGGTAGGCAATAATTCTAAACTTGGTTTATATCTAAAAGTAGATAGTTATAAAAATCAAGATATTATAAATCGTATAGGTGAGGTATTTAAAAATAACTTAGGGAAAGAAAATGTATTTTTATATGCAGAAGATACAAAACAATTGTACAAGTGGAATGGTTTAAGCGTAGATATATGTGAGGATTTGATGCACAGTTTGGAAGAAATACTACCGAAGAGTTGTATCAAGGTAAAGAAATAAAGATAATAATTAAGTTTTATAATAAAACCTTGAATAAAATATTTTAAAAAAGTACATTTTAGGAGATTATATTTACTATAAAGTAAAAATAGGAATATAATTTCCTATGTACTATAAAGAATAAAAATAAAATAGAAGAATATTAATAATATTATTAAAAAAGTAATGTATATTATGGTATAATATCAGAAAAGAATATATTAGCATGTTTAATTTTTTTAACTTTGATGGGATAAAAAAAAGATACAGGGACGCTTATTGTCCCTGTATGTAATATATACTAGGAGGTATCATTATGAAAACTATAGGTATATTAACAAGTGGAGGAGATGCTCCAGGAATGAACGCAGCTATAAGAGCTGTTGTCAGATCTGCTATTTATTACGGATGCAAAGTATATGGAATTAACAGAGGATATAAAGGGTTAATAGAAGAAGACCTAGAAGAAATGAACTTATCTTCTGTGGGTGATATTATACATAGAGGTGGAACAATATTAAAGTCTTCTAGATGTGAAGAGTTTAAAACTGAAGAAGGAAGAAAAATAGCAGTTAAAGTTTTAAAGAAGTATGGTATAGATTGTTTGGTTGTTATAGGTGGAGATGGATCATTTAATGGTGCATTAAAATTAACAGAGTTAGGTTTCCCTGCAATAGGATTACCAGGAACTATAGACAATGACTTAGCATATACAGACTATACTATAGGATTTGATACAACAATTAATACTATAATAGATGCCATAGGTAAAATAAGAGATACTTCTTCATCTCATGAAAGGGTTAACATAATTGAAGTTATGGGAAGGCACTGTGGAGATTTAGCTTTATATGCTGGTCTTGCAGGAGGAGCGGAAACTATAATAGTTCCAGAAATTAACTATAATGTAGATGATGTATGTAATAAGTTAGATACAACAAAGAAAAGGGGTAAAAGACATAGTATAATAATTTTAGCAGAGGGTGTTGGAAATGCCCAAGACCTTGGAAAAGAAATAGTAGCTAGAACAAATGCAGATTTAAGAGTTACAATACTAGGACATGTACAAAGAGGTGGAAGTCCAACAGCATTTGATAGAATATTAGCTAGTAAGATGGGCGTTAGAGCGGTAGAATTGCTTCTAGATGGTAAAGCTGGAAGAGTTGTAGGCACTAGAGCAAATGAAATAATTGACATGGATATAACTGAAGCTTTATCAATGACTAGGGATTTTGATAAGGAAACTTATGAGATGGCAAAAATACTATCTATATAATTTAGGAGGAGCATATATATGTTAAATAATATGAAAAGAACAAAAATAGTTTGTACATTAGGGCCGGCATCAAGTACGGAAGAAGTATTAACACAACTTGTTGAGAATGGGTTAAACGTTTGTAGATTTAACTTTTCTCATGGATCTCATGAAGAGCACAAAGAAAGATTTGATGTTGCTAAAGGGGTAAGAGAAAAATTAGGAAAGCCGGTAGCGCTTTTATTAGATACTAAGGGACCAGAAATAAGAACAGGAAACTTTGCTGACCCAGAAGTATTATTAGAAGAAGGGCAAATATTTACTATAACAATGAAAGATGTTATAGGAACAAAAGAAATTTGTACAGTAAGTTACAAAGATTTAGCTAAAGATGTTGTCTCAGGAGATACTATACTAATAGATGATGGATTAGTAGGACTTAGAGTTAAAGAAGTTAATGGAGATGATATCGTTTGTGTAGTTGAAAACTCTGGGATAGTTAAAAATCATAAAGGTGTAAATGTGCCAGGTGTTAAGATAAACTTACCAGCTATAACTGAAAAAGATGCAAGTGATATAGAATTTGGTATATCTCAAGGTATAGATTATATAGCAGCTTCATTTGTAAGAAAGGCATCAGATGTATTAGCTATAAGAGAATTATTAGAAAAAAACAATGCTACGGATATACAAATAATATCTAAGATAGAAAATCAAGAAGGTGTAGATAATATAGATGAGATACTAAAAGTTTCTGATGGTATAATGGTTGCAAGAGGGGACCTTGGAGTTGAAATACCAACAGAAGATATACCTGTAGTTCAAAAAATGATAATAAGAAAATGTAATGAGTTAGCTAAGCCAGTAATAACTGCTACTCAAATGCTTGATTCTATGATAAGAAATCCAAGACCAACAAGAGCGGAAGTTACAGACGTAGCAAATGCTATATATGATGGAACAGATGCTATAATGCTATCAGGAGAAACTGCTGCTGGTAAATATCCAGTTGAAGCTGTTAAGACTATGGCTACAATAGCTAAAAGAACTGAAGAAACATTAGATTACGATAACTTATTAAAGCAAAATACTAAGAACAACTCAACAGTAACAGACGCAATAAGCCATGCTACTTGTACAACTGCAATAGATTTAAACGCATCAGCTATAATAACTTCTACATCTACAGGATACACTGCTAGAATGGTATCTAAATTTAGACCTAAGTGTCCAATAATAGCTACTACTGATGACGAAAAAGTTATGAGAAGATTAGCTCTTACTTGGGGTGTGTATAGTGTCAAAGCATCTAATGCTCATAATACAGATGAAGTTATAGAAAACTCTATAGAAGCAGCTAAAAATGCTAAATACATAAACCACGGAGAGTTAGTTGTTATAACAGCTGGAGTACCTGTTGGAGTAAGCGGAACTACTAACTTAATAAAAGTTCATGTTATAAGTGAAGAAATAGCAAATGGTATAGGTGTTGGAAGTAAAACTGCTGAAGGTAGTGTACGTATAGTTAGAAATGTAGAAGAATGTGTAGAGTTTAACGAAGGAGATATATTAGTTACAACTATGACTGATATAGAAATGAATCCATATATAGAAAAAGCAGGAGCAATAGTAACAGAAGAAGGTGGGATGACTTCACATGCAGCAATAGTTGGGCTAAACTTAGATAAGCCAGTTATAGTTTCAGCTAGAGAGATACTAAGTACAGTAAAAGATGGAGAAGTTATAACTGTTGATGCATCAAGAGGAGTAATCTATAGAGGATCAAGTAGAGTTCTGTAGTAAAAGAAATTAAAAAATAATTTAAAATTTTCTAAAAACTTAAAAATAATAACTAAAAAATGCCTAAATCTAGTTATACTATATTTTTAAGTTATATATTAGCCACTAAGTTTAAATATTAAATTTAGTGGCTATTTTTTGTACTTATATTCTGTAACAAATTGATATGTAACAGTAATACACACTTTATTTATAGCATAATTATAAAAAAAGGGGGGATACAAATGTCAGAGAATAGAGAAAATTGGGGTTCAAAGGTTGGCCTTATATTGGCTATGGCAGGTAATGCTGTTGGGCTAGGGAACTTCTGGAGATTCCCATATGTAGCTGCTTCAAATGGTGGAGGAGCATTTATGATACCATACTTCTTCGCACTAATAGTTATAGGTATACCTATAATGTTAGTTGAGTGGAGTATTGGACGTCATGGAGGTAAATATGGGCATGGTACAATAGGTCCTATGATGTATTTACAGGCTAAGCAAGCAATGGCTCCTAAAAAAGCAATTATAGTTGGAGCTTTATGTGGAATGATAGCTTTTGGAGTTACTATATTAGTTAATTCTTACTACAATCACATAATAGGATGGTCATTAGGATTTGCATTTAACTCATTAACAGGAGGGTACAATTCAGATCCAGGAGCATTCTTTGGGGGTTATATACAAGATCCAAAGAATTTAATATTCTGGGTTATTTCAATACTCTGTCTAGCATTTGCTGTAATGAAAGGTATACAAAAAGGTATAGAATCATGGGCCAAGGTTATGATGCCTACACTTTATGTATTTGGTATTATACTAGGTATAAGAGCGTTAACACTAGGGGCGCCAGTCAATCCAGATTGGAGTTCATTAGCAGGTCTTAACTTTATATGGAATCCAGACTTTAGTCAATTATCATGGTCATCTGCAATAGCAGCAGCAGGTCAAATATTCTTCACATTATCTTTAGGTATGGGTATAATACACAATTATGCATCTTACTTAAAGCCAGATGAAGATATAGTAACAGCTTCTGTAGCTACAGTATCATTAAATGAATTTGCAGAAGTTATATTAGGTGGTACAGCTGTTATACCTATAGCTTATGCATTTTTAGGACCAGAAGGTATAAAAGGAAGTATAGGCCTTGCATTTATGGTATTACCAAATGTATTTAGCACTATGACTGGTGGAGGAATATTTGGAGCTATGTGGTTCTTATTATTATTCTTTGCTGGTATAACATCTGCAATAGCAATGTACAATTACTTAGTTGCGTTACTAGAAGAAGATGCAGGTATAGATAGAAAGAAAGGTGCTTGGATAGTATTTGTCGGATATTTAATAGTTGGTACACCAATAGCATTAGAGTCAATACTAACTCAAAGTGCTAATTTAGTTTACTTTACAGAAATTGATAACTGGATAGGTAATTATTTACTGATAGTTCTTGGGTTAATAGAGATAATAGTAATAGGTTGGTGTGTTAAAGATAAGGCTTTACAAGAAATGAATAGAGGTGGATTATGGAAAGTCCCTAAGTGGTTCTTTAGATTATTCCATCAGTTTTTAACACCAATAACAATAATAACTTTCTTAGTATTCTTCACAAGAGATTACTGGATAGCTGGTAACTTTAAAATAACACCAAGCTATATAGAAGGTATACCAGAGTTTGCTATTTGGGTGAATTTAGGTAGAGCAGTTGTATTTGGAGTATTATTGATTGGCTTTATTCAATCATACAAATCTATCAAATCTAAGTATAAAGATGAAATAGAATCAAACAAAGTAACAACTTCATAAAATAAAGGAGGTTGAACTTATGACAGGCGCTGCATGGGTATTTATGGGGACTATATGGACTACAATATTTGTTTGTATAGGAGTATCTATGAAAACTATAATTAAAGATCAAAAGTAAGATAAGATATAAAAACCCTACTTAATTTTACTGTAGGGTTTTTTGAGTAATAAATATATATGATAAGGTAAAAATATATTAAATATACTAATATATACTTAAGGGGGGATTTTAATGGGTGGAAAATTAGTTATGACAACTATAAATCAAATAAGAATAGAGGTTGAGAAATCTAAAAGAGTAAAAGAAAATAAAAAGGGAAAATACATAAAACAGCTCAAAATATTGTATACAAAGTATGAAGGCATAGAAATTAACGAAAAATTTAAAAAACAATATCAACAACTAAATGCAAAAGGAATAGATCTTTTAAAAGAAATTAGAGGCTCTAAAGATGAAAATAAAATAGAAGGAAGTATAGAAGTTTACATAAGATATCTAAAAGCATCTTTATGTGACTTTGAGGGTAAGACAAATTATTTAAGAAAGTATATAACGAGTTTTTTATTTAGTTCTATACTATTTTTAGCACTATCTCCCCAATTTTATGGATTTATATTGCCAGTGATATTCTTCTTACCTATATACATGGGACTAAAAGGTGTTAAACAAAGAACCATGACAGGATTTTATATGACTATGAGTGTTGTACCTGTAGCTATAATGACTTCTTTTACATGGATAAGATATGGCATTAATGCTAAGATGAATTACACAGGTGCAGTAAAGGCTATTGTGGATAGTGGAGTAGCAGAAAGTCTAGCAAGAAAATTAGTATATATAGGACCTGTATTTGGGTTTATATTATTATTATTTGCTTGTTTACAAATGTATAGGGGTTATAAAAGTAGAGATTTATTTATATAAGGGCTTTATAAGGCTCTATTTTTTTGGTAAAATAAATTCTTGTAGCTTTAAAATATACGGACGGAGGATACTTTGATGTTGACAAAAAATAAAGAATATATTGTAGATATAGTTGATATAGGTCAAGGTGGAGTAGGAATAGGAAAATATGATGGATTTACAGTCTTTGTAGAGGGCGGATTAGTAGAAGACAAGGTAAAAGTTAAAATAAATAAATCTAAGAAAAACTATGCAGTTGGAGATATAGTTGAGATAATAGAAAAATCACCATTTAGAGTTGATAGAAAATGTAGTGATTCACTTAAAGATTGCGGTGGATGTCAGGTACAAGAATTAGAATATCAAAAGCAATTAGATATAAAAACAAATGAAGTAAAACAAGTTATAACTAGAATCGGAAAATTAGATAACGTAAAAATACACAATACTATAGGAATGGAAAATCCTTTTAGGTATAGAAACAAAGCTCAATTTCCTATACAAAAGAGTGGAAATAATCCAGTAATAGGTTTTTATAAGAAAAAAAGTCATGATATAATTCCAATGGACAAGTGTATAATACAACATGACATAAATGATAAAATAGTGAAAATAATAAAGACTTATATAAATGCATATAATGTAAGTGTTTATGATGAAAAAACACACACTGGAGTATTAAGACATTTAGTAACTAAAATAGGATTTACGACTAATGAAGTAATGGTTGTATTAGTAGCTAATGGCAAGAAGTTACCATATCTAAAAGAGTTAGCATCAGTACTAGAAGAAAATATACCAGGATTTAAAACTTTAGTGGTTAATGTAAATAGAGAAAAAACTAATGTTATATTAGGAAAAGAAAATAGAGTTATATATGGAAATGGAAAAATAAATGATTATATAGGAAATTTAGTATTTGAAATATCTCCATTATCATTCTTCCAAGTAAATCCAGTTCAAACAGAGGTTTTATACAATAAAGCTTTAGAATATGCGGATTTAAAAGAAAATGATACTGTATTTGATATATACTGTGGAATAGGGACTATCTCATTATTCCTAGCTCAAAAGGCAAAAAAGGTTTATGGAATAGAAATAGTGGAAGATGCTATAAAAGATGCTAAAATAAATGCTCATATAAATAAATTAGACAATGTTGAATTCTATGTAGGTAAGGCTGAAGAAGTTGTTCCTAAGATGTATAGCGAAGGAAAAACGGCCGATGTAGTTGTAGTAGACCCTCCTAGAAAAGGATGTGACGAGAAAGTATTAGATACAATAATATCAATGCAACCGGATAGAGTGGTATATGTATCTTGTAATCCATCTACATTAGCAAGAGATTTAAATTACCTAGATGAAAGAGGATATAGATGTACTGAAATACAACCAGTAGATATGTTCCCTCATACTATGCACGTAGAATGTGTAGCAAAGTTAATAAGAAAATAATTGTAAAGTTGCATTAAACTCGAAAAAACACCTTGAAAGCTCAATCGAAACAAAGAAAGTCTAACTAAAATAGGTTCACAAAGGATTGATTAAAAGGAAATAAAAAGAATAAAACATATTAGAGAATAACCCTTTGAAGGCAGAAAAAGAGCTTTTAGAGGGTTTTTTATTTTATAAAAGGGAGAAAAGTAGTTCAATAATTTGAGGAGTGTACCAAGGCAAGCGGAGTTTAAAGAGGATATTTTTGTGTGACTTTTTGGGTGGAGTACAATAATTGTAAAGTAATATAAAAATTTATTAGTGTGACTGACTTTTTAAAAGTCAGTTACAGAATAGCTTAAAGTAATAAATAATAAAAAAATTAATAATTAAATTAGATAAATACCAATATTTTTATTATTTGAATTATCATCTCGTAAAAGTAAAGAAGTTGAATTATGGTTATAGAATATAAATAAAATGAAAAAACATATTTTGATGAAAAAGTATTAATTAAGATAAAAGGATATCGATGACAGAATATAAGCACTAGAAAATTTTGAAGTTAAAGGGAAAATTGTAGGTGAAATCTAAGGTGATTTAGAAGGAAAATTAGAAATATCAAAAACTTTAATTACCAATGTAGGAATAAATATTATAATTTGATCGACAGGATTAAATAAAGCAGAATATTAAAAATTAAAAATAATCTTAAATAAAAAATAACTAGTCAAGAGCTTTTCTTACAAAATTGTAATGTATATGAAAGATAAATAAATATGTGATTTCTCTTAAAAATGATAAAATAGCATTGTAAGGACAATAAGGAACAAAATATGAAAAATACTTACAATAAAAATAACTGGTAGGAATTATATCCTGAGCTATAGATTTAGTTCACTCAATGGTTGAATCAAAGTTTGCAAATGAATTATTAACTATGTTTAATAAACCAGATATAGGAGCATTATCTAAAATAGGATATTTTACTTCAAATTAGTAGAATATTAAAAAATAATTAAATATTATGCATAATATAATTAAAGTTCGCAATTTTTATATAGTAAGAATAATACATATTTTAACATATAGGAGGTCTATTATGAGTAAATTAACAACCATTAATATAGAAAAGTTTTCAACTGAAAGAAAAATTATATCTTATATGACAACAAAATCTTGGCAAATGATACCGCATGTATCTTATATGTATGAACCTGATATTACAAATTTTATTGATGAATTTAAAAGATTAAAAGCAGAAGATGAATCATTAAAAAATGTTTCAATTAATTCATTAATGTTAAAAGTATTTTCTGAAGGTTTGAAATTTGCACCAAAGCTAAATGCTCACATATCGTATAATCAAAGTACTGGTGAAGGAGAAATTCGTACAATTAAAGATATTAATGTAAATATGCCTTGGATTTTGCCAAGTGGAAAAATGATGACAATAAGTATAAATAATATTGAAGAAATGTCTTTATATGAAATTAATAAATATATTAAAGATTTAGGTAAGAAAATTTCAAGTATAGATTCAGAGTGTTTATCTAAATCATTTTCAGATAAAATAAACTATAATATTATAAACAGTATAATAAGTGGAGAACATAAAATGTCTGAAGATAATAATGAAGATAAATCAAAAATACCTTTAGAAATAGGGACTATAACTATATCAAATATTGGCTCTACATATAGAGAACAAAGAGGTGCTATTGCTTTGTTAGATATCATACCTCCGCAAGTTTGTGTAATAGGTTTTGGTGCAATTTTAGAAAAACCAGGTGTATATATTGACGAAAATGGAGAAAAGGCTATTGGTATTCGTAAAGTATTACCAATATGTTTAGCTTTTGACCATCGTGCACTAGATTTTGGAGAAATTATACCTTTTATAAAAAAATTAGATAGTATATTTGAAAATCCAAATATACTAAAAAGTTTTTAAATATCTTATTATGATATTTTCATAGTAATAAGATATTTAGAGAAAAATAAAATTGAATTAAAGAAAGAGTATAAGTTATGGACTTTATAATTTACTCCTAAAAATAAAAATAGTAGTTAAACTTTAAAATTTAGCTACTATTTTTATATAATATATTAATATCTAGATTGTACTCCTATAATACATTCTGTAGATGGTTTATCACAGCCAATTACTCTCACTCCTTTTCCGCTTGCTATCCAATTTTAACAATTTGCTATTGCATAAACATATAATAAATCCTATTATTCCTACAACAGCCTCTATTGTTTAATTTATTGTTTCAACTAACCCTGCTAATCCACCGAATATAGTAATATCTCTTTTGAATAAATTATTTATTAATGAAGTTTCTTTTGTATTTATATTTGTTTTTATATTTTTATATGTATTCACTATTTCATTATGTAGCAAGCATACTAAATAAACATATTAATAAGTATTTAAATTCTTATATCATTTGAATACATTTAAGCAGGCAATAATTTTTACAAATGAAGTATATTTAATATTTTGCTAAATATGAATGCATTAATTAAAAAGATTATCATAAAATTTTACTATTTTATTGAATTTAATAACTATACTGTTACTTTTTAGGCAATATATATAAATAGCATAAATTTATTTTATTTTTTTAGTTTGACTTTTTAGGAAGGATTTTGAAATGAAATTTAATTTAAAAAGAAAGGTTTTAATTACAACGGCAGTAACAACAACTTTATTAACTGGATTTGATGATAAACAAGATGGAAATAAATTTATAAATAAGAATCCATTAGAAGCATATTCAAAAGATAACAACGGTAATAAAGATCAGTGTTAGCACACTAAGAATGAGATACGTAAAATGTGTAGCAAAATTAGAAAAGAAATAATAATGCAAATAAATATAGTGGAATTTGGTTAGAATAGTATTAAATAAATGTATATAGCACCTCAGAATTTATCATCGCAGTCATATATACATTTATTTTTAAATAGATTGGTCCTTCAAGCAATTGAAGGACTTTTATTTTTTTATTATAGAGAAATTATAATATGAAATAATTAAACAAATCATGAGGTTATAGTGATATACTAAAATATATTAAAGTTATAAAATGGCAATAATAAAAAATAAGATTTTACATAAGAGGTGATAATAGTGAATGTAGAGAATAGAATAAGTGAATTAATAGACTTAATAAATTATCACAATGATAAATACTATAATGAAGATACTCCTGAAATATCTGATTATGAATATGATAATCTAATGAAGGAGCTAATAAAGTTAGAAGAAGAAAACCCTAAGCTAAAAAGAGTAGATTCTCCATCGAGTAGAGTGGGAGGAAAACCATTAGATAAGTTTGAACAAGTGGTTCATAAAATACCAATGTTAAGCTTAGCAAATGCATACTCTGCACAAGATTTAAGAGATTTTGACAAAAGAGTAAGAGACATGGTAGAAGGTGAAGTAGAATATGTTGTAGAGTTTAAAATAGATGGTTTATCTGTAGGACTTACATACAATAATGGATTATTTGAAAAGGGAGCAACCAGAGGGAATGGTATTGTAGGAGAAGATATTTCTCAAAATCTTAAAACAGTAAAAAGTATACCTTTAAGAATAAAAGACGTAGAAGAAGTTGTTGTAAGAGGCGAAGTATTCATATCTAAAGATGATTTTAAAAAAGTTAATGAACAACAAGAAAAACAAGGATTACAATTATTTGCTAATCCTAGAAACTTAGCTGCAGGCTCATTAAGACAATTAGATCCTAAGCTAACAGCAAAAAGACCTTTAGATATATTTATATTTAATCTAGAGTATGTACAAAACACAGATTTTAAGAATCATAGCGAAGCCTTAGATTATCTTAAGGAGTTAGGATTTAAGGTAAGTCCAAATTATAAAGTATATAATAATATACAAGATGTAATTGATCATATAAGATATTGGACAGATAATAGGGGTGAGCTAGGATTTGAAATAGATGGTATGGTTATAAAAGTAAATAATTTAGCTCAAAGAGAAGCTATGGGATATACTGCTAAAAGTCCAAGATGGGCAATAGCATATAAATTCCCGGCAGAACAAAAGAAAACCAAAATATTAGATATAATAGTTGAAGTAGGTAGAACTGGAACAATAACCCCTACAGCAGTATTAGAGCCTGTAAGGCTAGCAGGAACTAGTGTAAGCAGAGCTACGCTTCATAATGAAGATTATATAAGAGAAAAAGATATAAAAATAAATGATACAGTATTGGTTCAAAAGGCTGGTGATATAATTCCTCAAGTTGTAGAAGTTATAAAAAAAGAGCGTACTGGAGATGAAATAGATTTTGAGATGCCGAAAAAATGTCCTGTATGTTCTGAACCAACAGTAAGATTAGAAGGGGAGTCTGCTGTTAAGTGTATTAATATATCTTGCCCAGCTCAAATTAGAAGAGGGATAATTCACTTTGTATCTAGAGATGCTATGAATATTGATGGATTGGGAGAATCTATAATAACACTTTTATTAGATAAAGGATTAATTAAAGATATAGCTGATTTATATACATTAAATAAAGATGAAGTTGTAAAACTAGATAGAATGGGAGAAAAATCAGCAAATAACTTATTAAACTCAATAGAAAAGTCTAAATCAAATGATTTATGGAGACTTATAAATGGATTGGGAATAAAATTTGTTGGGACTAAGGGAGCTAAAATACTAGCTAACAACTTTAAGGATTTAGATTTAATAATGTCTGCATCAAATGAAGATTTAGTTAACTTAGAAGAATTTGGGGGCATAATGGCAAATAGTGTTGTGAAATTCTTCAAAGAAGAAAAGAATATAAAATTAATAGAAAAATTAAAGAGCTGTGGTGTAAATACAAAGTCAATACAAGATGAAAGCTCTGATATTGCTAAAATATTTGATGGGATGAAAATCGTACTTACAGGTACATTACCAACTCTTAAAAGAAATGATGCAAAAGAGATGATAGAGTCTAGGGGAGGAAAGGCCACTTCAAGTGTAAGTAAGTCTACAACATTTGTATTAGCTGGAGAAGAGGCAGGCTCAAAATTAACTAAAGCCAATGATTTAGGTGTAAAAGTAATTGATGAAGCTAAATTTATGCAACTAACAGGCTTACAGTCTAAAGAAGAAGTAGAAAATGAATTAAAGTAATAAATAAATAAATTATTGTAGAAAGAATATTTCATCTACAATATTACGAATGTAGAAAGCTATTAACAATATATGCTAATATTATTAGTATATGTGAAAGCTAAGCATACAAGGTTAAGAGAGGTATTTATATGGCGAGAATTAATAATAGAAAAAATGATGAAATAAGAGATATAAAAATAACTAGGAATTATACTAAATATGCAGAAGGTTCTGTGCTTATAGAAATGGGAGAAACAAAAGTAATATGTACAGCTTCAATAGAAGATAAAGTACCACCATTTTTAAGACACACAGGAACAGGATGGATAAATGCTGAATATTCTATGTTACCAAGATCTACTCATCAAAGAAAAATAAGAGAAGCATCAAGAGGAAAGCTAGATGGGAGAACTCAAGAAATACAAAGATTAATAGGAAGAGCTATAAGATCTGTTGTAGATTTATCTAAAATAGGTGAAAGAACTATATGGGTAGACTGTGATGTTATCCAAGCTGATGGTGGAACTAGAACAGCATCAATAACAGGGGCATTTGTAGCAGTGGTAGATGCTTTAAACAAATTACATAAATCAAAGGCAATAAAAGAAATGCCAATAACAAACTTTGTATCTGCAATAAGTGTTGGTATAGTTGGTCAAGAACACATGCTTGACTTATGTTATGAAGAAGACTCAAATGCACATGTAGATATGAATGTAATAATGACTGATAAAGGTGAATTTGTTGAGGTTCAAGGAACTGGAGAGGAAAGACCTTTCTCAAGAAATGATTTAAATAAATTATTAGAACTTGGGGAAAAAGGAAATAAAGAATTAATAAAGGCACAAAGAGCTGCTTTAGGTGAAATAGCAGATGAAATATTAGGTATGGAGTATGGAAATGAAGTTGTTATAGCAACAAATAATGCTCATAAATTAGAAGAAATAGGGGCTATATTAGAAGACTTTGAATACAATGTATATTCATTAAAAGATGTAGATTTAGACGGAATAGAAATAGTTGAAGATGGAAAGACATTTGAACATAATGCACTTATCAAGGCAAGAACTATAGCAAAGAAAACAAAGATGATAACAATAGCTGATGATTCAGGATTAGAGGTAGATGCTATAGGAAAAAAACCAGGAATTTATTCTGCTAGATT
Organism: Romboutsia sp. 1001713B170131_170501_G6; assembly: GCF_015668195.1. Classification (NCBI taxonomy): domain Bacteria; kingdom Bacillati; phylum Bacillota; class Clostridia; order Peptostreptococcales; family Peptostreptococcaceae; genus Romboutsia; species Romboutsia sp. 1001713B170131_170501_G6. Next base: position 277,562 of record NZ_JADPFC010000003.1, on the reverse strand, counting down.
CGCAGGAGAAAATGCAACTGATGAAGAAAATAGACAAAAGTTAATGAAATCTTTAAATAATGTAGCTGCAAGTCAAAGAACTGCAAGATTTGTATCAGCTATAGCTGTAGTATTCCCAGATGGAAAAGAATTTGTAGTTAGAGGAACTTGTGAAGGTGCTATAGGATTTGAAGAAAAAGGTAAAAATGGATTTGGGTATGACCCATTATTTATAGTAAGTGGATATAATAAGACATTTGCAGAAATGCCAAGTTCTGTAAAGAATAGTATAAGCCATAGAGCTAATGCATTAAAATTAATGAAAAGTGAGTTTTCTAAAAGGGTAGTGAGATAATGAAAATAGGTATATTAAGTGATACACACATGATAACTAAGTTTATAGATAAAGCTATACCCTACTTAAAAGATTGTGATTTACTAATTCATGCAGGAGATAATTTTTCTGATTCTAAGTATATACATAATATGACTAATGTTCCTATTATGGCTGTAAAAGGAAATTGTGATTTTGATAATGTAGAAGATGAATTGGTATTTGATATAGAGGATAAAACTATATTCTTGTGTCATGGGGATAAGTATGGAGTAAAGTATGGATTAGATGAACTAGAAAGTAAAGCAAAGTCTGTAAATGCAGATATAGTTGTATTTGGTCATACTCATACACCTTTATGTAAAGAAAAAGGTAAAATTTTATATATTAATCCTGGAAGTGTATCATTTCCAAGGGGAGTCGCATATAAAAGTTTTGTAATATTAGATATAGATAATGGAAAAATAAATATGACAGAAATTAAGATATAAACAAGTATTCAAAAGTTTTATAAACTAAGTGAATACTTGTAAATAAAAAAACTTATGTGATATAATTAAAGAGTTAAACTATAATATTGTAAATTAAAATCAATATAAATTAATTACATAACAATAACTAGGAGGATTAAGTTAATGAAAGCAGAATTATTAAAAAAAGAAGGTACTAAAGTATCTTTAAAAATAACTGTAGATAATGATAAATTTGAAGCAGCAGTAACAAAAGCATACAATAAAAATAAAGGAAAGTTCAATATACCAGGATTCAGAAAAGGTAAAGCTCCAAGAGTTGTAATAGAATCTCAATACGGTAAGGGTGTATTCTACAACGATGCTATAGAATTATTATTCCCTGACGTTTATCCAGAAGCTATAAAAGAATTAGATATAGATCCAATAGACAGACCAGACTTAGATGTAGAAGAAATAAGCAAAGATAACGGATTAGTTATGGTTGTTACTGTTGAGGTTAAACCAGAGTTTGAATTAGGAGCTTACAAAGGTATAGAAATAGCTAAAGTTGATAATAATGTAACTGAAGCAGAAGTTGAAGTAAGCTTACAAGAAATGCAAAACAAGCACGCTAGATTAATAAGTGCAGAAGATAAAGCATTAGAAAATGGATTCACAGCTATAATAGACTTCGAAGGATTCGTTGATGGTGTAGCATTTGAAGGTGGAAAAGGTGAAAACTATAGCTTAGTTATAGGATCAAACACTTTCATACCAGGATTTGAAGATCAATTAGTAGGAAAGAAAGCTGGAGAAGAAGTAGAAGTAAACGTTGAGTTCCCAGCAGAATACCATGCTGAAAACTTAGCTGGAAAGCCTGCAGTATTCAAAGTTAAAATAAATGACGTTAAGGTAAAAGAATTACCAGAATTAGATGATGAATTTGCTAAAGACTCAAGTGAGTTTGATACATTAGCTGAATTAAAAGCTGACTTAAGAACTAAATTAGAAGAAAATGCAAAAGCTTCAGCTGAAGCTGAAATGAGAAATGCTATAGTTGAAAAAGTTTCTGCAAACACAGAAGTAGAAATACCAGAAGCTATGATACAACATCAAATAGACAATATGTTAATGGAACTTAACATGCAATTACAATACCAAGGATTAAACTTACAACAGTTATTACAAATGACTGGAAGAAGCATAGAAGAGTTAAGAGAAGAAAGAAGAGAAGATGCTGCTAGATTAGTAAAATCTTCATTAGTATTAGAAGCAATAGCTAAAGCTGAAGCTATAGAAGTTTCAGAAGAAGAAATGAACGAAGAATTAGAAAAAATGGCTAAAATGTACAACATGGAATCTGATAAAATAAAAGCATCTTTAAGAGAAACTGATATAGAAGATATAAAAGGTCAAATAAAGATAAGAAAAACTATAGATTTATTAGTTGATAATGCAGTAATAGCTTAATTTTTTACAGTAGCCTTTTAGGCTACTGTAAATTATATATAAACAAAATAAATATAAACATATAGAGGGGGTATGATCTATGGCATTAGTACCTGTAGTTGTTGAACAAACAGGAAGAGGAGAAAGATCTTACGATATATATTCTAGATTACTAAAAGATAGAATAATATTCTTAGGAGACGAAGTAAATGATGCTACAGCAGGACTTGTAGTGGCTCAATTACTTTTCCTAGAAGCAGATGACCCAGATAAAGATATACATTTATATATAAATTCACCAGGTGGAAGTATAACTGCTGGAATGGCAATATATGATACAATGCAATATATCAAACCAGATGTAAGCACTATCTGTATAGGTATGGCAGCGTCTATGGGAGCATTCTTATTAGCAGCAGGAGAAAAAGGAAAGAGATTTGCATTACCAAATAGTGAGATAATGATACATCAACCATTAGGTGGGACTAGAGGGCAAGCAACTGATATAGAAATACACGCAAAAAGAATATTAAAAATGAAAGACACTTTAAATAAAATATTATCTGAAAGAACAGGTCAGCCATTAGAAACTATTCAAATGGATACTGAACGTGATAACTTCATGAGTGCACAAGAAGCTAAGGAATATGGTTTAATAGATGAAGTAATCACACAAAAAGACCGTAGATAGGAAGAGGTGCTTAATATGTCAAAAAATGAAGACAAAAGACAGTTAAAATGTTCATTCTGCGGCAAAAACCAAGAACAAGTAAGAAGGTTAATTGCAGGTCCAAGTGTTTATATATGTGATGAGTGTGTTGAACTTTGTGATGAAATAATCCAAGAGGAAATAGAAGACACTGTTGAAGAGGATACAACATCTCTACCTAAGCCAAAAGAAATGATGGATATCTTAAATGGTTATGTAATTGGTCAAGAAACAGCTAAAAAAGCTTTATCAGTAGCAGTTTATAATCATTATAAGAGAATATATAGTAAAAAGGCAAGCAATAAAGATGTAGAAATACAAAAGAGTAATATACTTTTACTTGGGCCTACAGGTTCAGGGAAGACATTATTAGCTCAAACACTAGCAAAAACTCTAAATGTTCCTTTTGCAATGGCTGATGCAACATCTTTAACAGAAGCTGGATACGTTGGAGAAGACGTAGAAAACATACTACTAAAGCTTATCCAAGCAGCTGATTTTGACGTAGAAAAGGCTGAGAGAGGAATAATATATATAGATGAGATAGATAAGATAGCTAGAAAATCAGAAAATCCATCTATAACTAGAGATGTTAGTGGAGAAGGTGTTCAACAAGCTCTTTTAAAAATATTAGAAGGAACAACAGCTAACGTTCCACCACAAGGTGGTAGAAAGCATCCACATCAAGAATTCTTAAAAATAGATACAACTAATATATTATTTATATTAGGTGGAGCTTTTGATGGCATTGAAAAAATAATACAAGGCCGTGGCAAAGAAAAGACTTTAGGATTTGGAGCTAAAATTGAAAGTAAAAAAGAAATGGATTTAGGAAAGGTATATGCCAAAGTACTTCCAGAAGATTTACTTAAATTTGGTTTAATACCAGAGTTTATAGGAAGAATTCCTGTTGTTGCAACTCTAGAATTATTAGATGAAAATGCTTTAGTTCAAATATTAAAAGAACCTAAAAATGCTTTAGTAAAACAATACAAAAAGCTTTTAGAAATAGATGACGTTGAACTAGAATTTGAAGATGAAGCGCTTCGTGCAATAGCTAATAAAGCTATAGAAAGAAACACAGGTGCAAGAGGTCTTAGAAGTATAGTTGAAGGAATCATGATGGAGAGCATGTTTGAAGTTCCATCAAGAGATGACGTCAAAAAAATTGTAGTTACAAAGGAATGTGTAACTAAAGGAGAACAACCAACATTTATATTAAAAGATCAAGAAGAAAGTGCATAATAAAAAAGAGGAGCCTTAAAAGCTCCTTTTTAAATGTAAGAATTTTATAATTTTAATTAATGGGTATTAATAGACTAATAAACTTTAAAAAGTATAAAATATCATTAATTAGATAAAAGAGTATTACTACATATAATAGTCAAAACTTGTTTATTATTAAAATATCATATAAACTATTCATATAAAACTTATTTAAAGTTTATCACAAAAATTATATAATATATATTTATAAATAAATATATATTATCCTAAAATATAAAATATAAAGTTTATTCATTAGTATATTACATTCAATATTACAACATAATAAAATAAGAGAAAAATGATAAAAGATTTTACCAAATCAACAAATTTGTTTATACATTCTTTAAGCAAGGTGAATTTTTCTATAAATGTTGAAAATTAGGGATTGTAAATATATAATATAAAAAGCAATAAAATCTAGCACTTTAAGGAGTGATATTAGTGGAACAAAATTATACGAAGATAGAACATGAATTACCGCTAATTCCACTAAGGGGATTAGCGATATTCCCATATATGATACTAAACTTTGACATAGGAAGAGAGATATCTTTAAAAGCTTTAGATCAAGCTATGTTAGCTGATGAGTTAGTATTCTTAACGTCTCAGAAAGCAGCAGAAGTTGATGAGCCAACAGAAGATGATTTTTATCATGTAGGAACTATATGTAAAGTTAAACAAATGATAAAACTTCCTGGGGATACAGTACGTGTATTAGTAGAGGGAATTTCAAGAGGTAAGATAAAAGAAGTAAGCAATGAAGAAGGGTATTTTAAAGCAATAATAGAGGAAATAGAATACGATGATGAAAATGCAGAAGAAGATATTGAAGTAGAAGCATTTGTAAGAAATGTGTTTGATGCATTTGAAGAGTACATAAATATAGGAAATAGAGTATCACCAGAAATATTAATATCTTTAGGTGAAATAGAAAATGTAGATCGTTTTATAGACACTATAGCTGCTAATATCTATCTAAAACCAGAACAAAAGCAAGAAGTTTTAGAAGAGTTTGATATTAAGAAAAGGTTAGAATTAATATATAAAATTCTTTTAGAAGAGATAGATATACTTAAAATAGAAAAGAAAATAACTCTAAGAGTTAAAAAGCAAATGAATAAGGTTCAAAAGGAATATTACCTAAGAGAACAACTAAAAGCTATACAAAAAGAATTAGGAGAAGAAGAAGACATAAATTCTGAAGCTGACGAGTATAGAGCAAAGCTTAAGAAAATAAAAGCTCCCAAAGAAACAAAGGAAAAGATATCTAAAGAAATAGATAAATTTTCTAGAATATCACCAATGTCTCCAGATGTATCGGTTTTAAGAGGGTATTTAGATAATATATTCTCATTACCTTGGAACAATGAAACTAGAGACAAGCTTGATATAGAAAAAGCTAAAGAAATATTAGATAATGAACATTATGGATTAGAAAAAGTAAAAGAAAGAATACTTGAATATTTAGCTATAAGAACATTATCAAAATCCTTAAAAGGACCTATAATATGTTTAGTAGGGCCTCCAGGTGTTGGTAAAACATCGATAGCAAAATCGATAGCGAACTCATTAGGAAGAAAATTCGTTAGAATATCTTTAGGTGGGGTTAGAGATGAAGCTGAAATAAGAGGTCATAGAAGAACTTATGTTGGGGCTATCCCAGGAAGAATAATAAATGGAATAAAAGAAGCCAAAACTAAAAATCCAGTATTCTTACTAGATGAGATAGATAAAATGTCAGCAGATTATAAAGGAGATCCGTCTGCTGCAATGTTAGAAGTTTTAGATCCAGAGCAAAACAAAGATTTCGTGGATCACTATATGGAAGTTCCTTTTGATTTATCAAAAATATTATTTGTTACAACTGCAAATAGCTTAGGAACTATTCCAAGACCTTTATTAGATAGAATGGAAATAATAGAGGTATCTGGATATATAGAAGAAGAAAAGCTTAATATAGCTAATAAATATCTATTACCTAAACAAATAAAAGAACATGGCCTAGCACCTGGTTTCGTTAAAATAAATGAAGAAACTATGAGAGAAATAATAGGTTCTTATACTAGGGAAGCAGGGGTAAGAAACCTTGAAAGAACTATAGGTAAAATATGCAGAAAAGCAGCTAAAAAGTATGTAGAAGATAAATCTTTAGAAGAAATAGTTATAAATAAATCTGACCTAGATGATTACTTAGGTAAGAATAAATATAGACATCAGTTAGCAGGAACTAAACCAGAGGTAGGTGTTGTAACAGGTCTTGCATGGACATCTGTTGGAGGAGAAACTCTAACTGTAGAAGTAAATGTTGTAAAAGGTAAAGGCCAAATAGTATTAACTGGTAAGCTAGGTGATGTAATGAAAGAATCGGCTAGAACAGGTATATCTTATATAAGATCAATTGCTGACAAATTTGATATAGATCCTGATTTTTACCAAAATAAAGATATACACATACATTTACCAGAAGGTGCAGTACCTAAAGATGGTCCATCAGCAGGTATAACAATGGCTTTAGCTGTCTTATCAGCATTAACAAATATACCAGTAAGAAATGATGTTGCTATGACAGGAGAAATAACTCTTAGAGGAAGAGTTTTAGCTGTAGGTGGAGTTAGAGAAAAACTATTGGCTGCACATAGATCAGGAATAACAAAGGTATTACTTCCAAAAGAATGCGAAGCTGATTTAGATGAAATACCTGAAAATGTAAAAGAAAAAATGGAATTTGTACTTGTAGACCATATGGACCAAGTATTAGAGCAGGCATTAGTAAGGAATGGTGAAAAGTAATGAAAATTAGAAGTGCAGAAATAACAATGAGTGCAGTAAACAGAGCTCAATATCCAGATGAAGGAATACCAGAAATAGCTTTAGTTGGTAGATCTAACGTCGGAAAATCATCAACAGTAAATACATTATTAAATAGAAGAAATTTTGCTAGAACAAGTCAGACACCTGGTAAGACTAGAACAATAAACTTCTATCTTATAAACCAAGAATTTTTCTTTGTTGACCTTCCAGGTTACGGATATGCAAAGGTTGCAAAATCTGAAAAAGAAAAATGGGGAACTATAATGGAAAGATATCTATCTGATAGAGAAGAATTATGTGCAATATTCTTATTAGTAGATATAAGACATGAACCTACAAGTGATGACGTTATGATGTATGAATGGATAAAGCACTTTGGATATAAATGCGTAGTAATAGCTACTAAAGCAGATAAAATAGCTAAAGGTAAATATCAAAAGCATTTTAGTATAATAAGAAAGAAATTACAATTAGATAAAGATGAAAAGATACTTCCTATATCTTCTCTTAAGAAAACTGGAGTAGAAGAAATATGGAAAGAAATAATAAGCCAATATAATGAAGCTGGTTATGAAATAACTGTCGACTAGTATGAAATAGACTATCTCAAAATTGAGGTAGTCTATTTTTTTATTATTTAGAGGAAAATAATTTGTAAATTTATATTAATTAAAGTAAAAATTTAAAAATTAAAAAAATTAAAAAAATTAAAACTAAAATGTCAATTTATATTGATATTTAGTAAATTACATAGTACAATATGTAAAATAATATGAAATAAGACAACTCGGAGGTGAAATAATGAGTAATAATAGCCAAAAAGGATTAAGAAAGACACTGGGTTTAAGTGCAGCACTTTCTACGGTAGTAGGAATGTTAATAGGTTCAGGAGTATTCTTTAAGCCACAAGCTATATATGAGTCTACAAATGGAGGCGCAGGTCTAGGACTTTTAGCATGGTTAATAGGAGGACTTATAACTATAGCAGCTGGACTTACAGCAGCCGAAATATCTTCTAGTATAGTAAAAACAGGTGGATTAATAGTTTATTTAGAAGAAATTTACGGTGAAAAAATAGGATTTTTAACAGGATGGATGCAATCCATACTATTTATACCTGCAATAACAGCAGCACTAGGAATTATATTTGCACAAGAAGCAGTGAACTTATTAGGTTTACAAGGTAATATATATGTAACTTTAATTGCAATAGGAGTAATAGTGCTTATAGCTTTATTAAACTCTTTAGGTGCTAAATTTGGAGGAGGAATACAAACTGTATCTACAATATGTAAGTTAATACCTTTAGCACTTATAGTAATATTTGGATTTATAAAAGGAGAACCATCAACAGATATAATGGTACCTCTAGTAGGTAAAGATACAAATATGGTTAGCGCTATATCTCAAGTACTTATAGCAACTTTATTTGCATACGATGGATGGATATATGTAGGAGCATTAGCAGGTGAGATGAAAGATCCAGCTAAGCATTTACCTAAAGCTATAGTAGGTGGAATTTCTTTAGTAATGGGAGTATACATACTTATAAATGTAGCGTACTTATGTGTTGTCCCAGCATCAGAGATGGCATCAGTAAGTGCACCAGCTACACTTGTAGCAAGTAAATTATTTGGAGCGTCAGGAGCTAAAGTTATAAGTATAGGTATATTAATATCTGTATTTGGAACACTAAATGGTTTCTTGATGACTGGGGGAAGAATACCTTATATAATGGGATGTGATGGGAGAATACCTTTCTCAGAGACTTTTGCTAAGTTAAATAGTAATGGAGTTCCATTAAATGGAATGTGGTTAATAGCTGGATTAGCAATAATATACTCTCTATCAGGTCAGTTCAATTTCCTATCTGATTTAGCAATATTTACAATATGGATATTCTACACAATGTTATTTGTAGGAGTTATAAAACTTAGAAAAGATAAGCCTAATATGAATAGACCATATAAAGTGCCGTTATATCCGATAATACCTATAATAGCAATAATAGGAGGAGTATTTATTGTTGTTAGTACACTTATGACTCAAACACAAAATGCTATATTAGGGCTTATAATAACATTAGCTGGTTTGCCAATTTATAATATAACTAAAAATAAGAATATAAAACAAGAAATACAAAATAATGCAGCATAGTATAAGGAGCCGTCTCAAAATAGAAACGGCTCTATTTTGATTTAAGATTATTTAGTTAAATATAGCTATATTATAAAATGATTAAATAAATATTATAAGCAAATAAGAATATAATTGTAAAAGGGGGTCATTGAACTTTAATATTAAAAAATGTATTAAAATAATTAGTTATAGACAAAATAATTTCTAAGATAGTAACAAAATAAAATGTACATTAATATTTTATAAAGTAGAAGAAAAATATGAGGGGGCTAAATCATGGCAGGTAGAGTTAGAAAATTATTCCCAGGTGGAAATACAGCAAATGGATCATTTAATTTTTTTGATAATATTATACCTCAAAATGTTAATAGAATCTTTTGCTTAAAAGGTGGACCAGGAGTTGGAAAATCATCATTTATGAAAAAAATAGCAAAAGAATTTATTGAAAAAGGGTATGATGTAGAACTGCACTACTGTCCATCAGATCCAAGCTCTTTAGATGGGGTTGTGATACTCAAATTAGGAGTAGTTTTGCTAGATGCAACTGCACCGCATATTGTAGACCCAAAAGACCCAGGTGCTATAGATGAAATATTAAATTTGGGGGAATACTGGGATGTAGAAAAATTAGTACAAAATAAAGATACTATTGTAGAATGTGGAAAAGATATAAGTAACTCGTTTAAAAGAGCATATAAATATTTAAAAGCTGCTGAGCCAATTTATTATGACATAGAAGAAAAGTATAGAGATTGTATGGACTTTGGCCAAGTAAATCTAAAAATAGAGCATTTTATACACGATATATTTAAAGACTCTAGTAGTACTGGTATTTATAAATCACCAAGGCATTTATTTGGAACAGCTATAACACCAGTAGGACATTTAGATTATACAGATAGTATATTAAGTCAAGTTAAGAAGGTATATCACTTGAAAGGTAATATAGGAACAGGTAAAACTACATTTTTACAAAATATATGTGATAAAGCTATCCAAAAGGGAATGAATGTAGAAATTTACCATTACCCACTTATTAAGGATAAGATTGAAACTGTAATGATAAAAGATTTAGATATAGGTATAACAGTAAGTAGTTTATTTGAAGGTAATAGCACTATAGATTTAGATGCTTACCTAGATGAAGAAAAATTAGAAAAATATATAGAAGAAATTAAGTTTGATAAAAAAGTATTTGATGAGCTATTAAATTATGCTATATCAAATCTAAAAAAAGCTAAGGCAAAGCATGATATTATAGAAGCATATTATGTGCCTAATATGAATTTTGATAAAATGGAAGAATTAAAAGAAGAGATAATAAATAGAATTTTAAAGTATGAAGAATAAATAAAAAAAGAGAAAGATGCAAAATGTCTTTCTCTTTTTTTATTAGAATTAAGTTATACATTATTTAATATGCTTAGAACTTTAAATATTTATTAAAAATAATGATAGATATATTATTTATCACTACCATATAAATACTAAATAATTATTTACATATTTACTAAAATATAATAAAAATTTGCATGATATCATTAGAAATTAAATAACATAAAAATTAATTTAGGAGGAGTATAATTGTATGAAAAATAAATATATGTTGATAATATTAACTAGTATATTAACAATTAGTAAGAAGTGAATATTAATTAGAAATAATCAAATGGAAAAATGAATTATCAAGGTAAATTTGAGTATATGGGAGGTAAATAAAATAAACCTAAATAAAATTGAGAGTATATCTTTGAAAAATAAAATAATTAGTAGTAAATACAAAGTGTTTAATATGAAACATAAACGCAGGCAAAGTGATGAGAAAGAAGAAGTTTTAAAGGAATCAGAGAAAGAATCACATATAGGAAATAATATAAATTTAAATGAAACTTATGCAAGAGATATTTTTAAAAGTATATTAGACAAAGCTATAATAAAAAATGCTAGTGATATACACATAGAACCATTTAAAGAATATATATTAGTTAGATTAAGAGTAGATGGATTTTTAGTAGAAGATAGAAAACTAGAGTATGAAGTATATCAACAGCTATTAGTAGTAATAAAATTAGATACATTTATGAATATAACTGAAAAAAGATTACCTCAAGATGGCAGACTTGCCATTGATATAAAAGATCAAGTGATTGATATTAGAGCATCAACGTTACCAACCGTTTATGGTGAAAAAATTGTTCTAAGAATATTAAATAGAAAATCATTTCTAAAAAGAAAAGAAGAACTTGGATTTTCTAAGAAGGCCATAGACAAGATAGAAAGCATTATAAATAAAAAGTCAGGAATATTATTAGTAACAGGATCAACGGGAAGTGGCAAAACAACAACAGTATACTCTATAATAAATGATTTAAAATGTACAAGTAAAAACATAGTGACTATAGAGGACCCTGTAGAGTACAAAATAGAAGGAGTAAATCAGATACAAGTAAATAATAAAGTAGGCTTGAGTTTTGAAAGTGGGCTAAGGTCTATATTAAGACAAGATCCAGATATAATAATAGTTGGAGAGATAAGAGATATAGAAACAGCAAAAATAGCAATAAAAGCAGCTGCTACAGGCCATTTAGTGATAAGTACTATACATACTAAAGATGCAGTATCTGCTATATCTAGATTATTAGATATGGAAATACCACAATATTTGATAAGTGCATCTTTAATAGGCATTATATCTCAAAAGCTCATAAGAAAAGTATGTACTACTTGTATTACACAGAAAGAAGAAAATGAATTAAACCAAATTAATGAGAATCATATGAATAGAGAGTGTGAAGAATGTGATGGATTAGGCTATAAAGGAAGAACTGCTATTTATGAAATACTGGAAATAGATAATGATATAAGAAAAGATATACAAAATATGCAAGATTATAACACTATAAAAGAGACTGCAATAAAAAATGGCATGATAACATTTGAAGAAAGTGCAAAAGATTTAATAGATAATAATATAACTACTGAAGGAGAATACATAAGTTTAGAAATAGGTATTTAAAATTATAATTTATACAATAAACGAGGATAAAATGGATTCTAATATATATGAGCATTTTACTGAAAGTGAAATAGTAAACAAAAAATCAAAAAAGAAATCGTACAAATTAAAAGATAGAGAATTAAAAGATTTATGTAATGAAATAGGTATATTATTAGATTCAGGATGCCATATAATAAATGCATTTGAATTAATAAGAAACCAATCAACCTCTAAGATAAGAAGAGTCATAAATAAAATAATACAAGATATACAAAAAGGTAATTCTGTGAGTCAATCATTTCAAAATACAAATTCATTTTCAATGTTTTTTATAAGCAATATAAGAGCTGGGGAAGTTACTGGAAGGTTAGAATATACTATGAATGGCCTAGCTAAGTATTATGACAATCAATATAAGGCTAAGTCTAAAATAAAAAATATGTTGATATACCCAGCATTTGTTTGTATATCATTTTTAATCTCTGTGATAGTTGCAATAACTATGATAATACCAAATTTTGAATCTACTTTTATAGTAAATGATATAGATATTCCAGTATTAACAAAGATACTTATAAATTTAGGAAAATTCTTTAGAGATAACTATATTGCAATACTACTTGGTTTATTATCAATAGTATTTGGATTATTTTATTTATATAAATATACTTACACATTTAAAGCAATACTATACATAGTATCATTAAGGTTACCAATAATAAGAGGTATAATAGAACTATTAGTAGCTAGTAGATTCTGTTCAACATTAAGGATATTAATAGAAAGTGGTATACAGATAACTGAGGCAGTAGAAATATCTGCAAGAGTTATTGATAATAAATATATTTATAAAAAAATTTTAATTTCAATAGATCACATCAACAAAGGGAATAGTATTTCAGATTCAATAAGCTTATCAAATGTATTTCCAAAATCGCTCATAAGTATAATAAAAATTGGAGAAGAAAGTGGAAGATTAGATAGATGTTTAAAATCTAGTGAAGAACTATATACAAGCAAACTAAGTACAAAAATAGAAAAAGTAATCAGATCTATAGAACCTACAATAATAGTCATAATAGGTATTTTAGTGGGGGTATTTGCTATAGCAATGATAACTCCTATGTTTGATTTATCAAGTTCATTTTAAGAGGTGAAATTATGGTTAATAAAAAAAATAAAAAGAAGCAAGGATTCACACTAGTAGAAATGGTTATAGTTATAACTATTTTAGGAATATTATCTGGGATAGGATTTCTTAAGTTTGGAGAAGTTCAGCAGACAGCGAAAGTTAATGCTGACAAGGTAGCAGCATCAAGTTTAGTTACAGCTACAAATTTAGCTATACAAAGTGGAGAAATTGACATAAATAAAGTAAATAATGAGACCGACATTATCCAAGAGTTAGTAACAAAAAAATTTATTACAGTAGCACCAAAACCACAGAGTAAAGATAAAGAATCTAATTTTAAGGTTGAAATATCCGAGGATGGAGATGTATCAGTCCTAATTGATAAAGAACATTTTTATCCAGAAAAAGCATCTTAAAAAATAGAATATAAAAAACTATCTATAAATTTAGATAGTTTTTTTGTATATTAGGATATATTTTGAAAAGAAAAACATATTTTTAGAAAGGATAGTGTATATATCCAAAGTCTTATAAGCTATTTAATAGTATTAAGTATAAATATGACAAAACAAATATGAAGGAATATTTAAAAAATCTGTAGAAACACTATATATATCCAAAGGTCAATTTTATATACCAAAACTTAACAGTATACATAAATTTAATAAAATAATATGATATTTATAGAATCATTTAATAAAAAATGGTATAATAATAAATTGTACTTTAATCTAATATAAAAATGAAGGAGTGACAGTCACATTGTTAGGGAGAAATGAGTTATGCCCTTGTGGAAGTGGCAAAAAATATAAAAAATGCTGTTTAAATAAAGATGTTGTTATGGAGAGAGCTGAGAGAAAAGTTAGCTCTACACAAAAACAATATTCACAATTATATACAAGAATACAGGAATTTGCTAAACAAGATAAATTTAAAGAAGAATGTGAAAAAGCTAAGGAAATGTTCTATATAGTTGAGGATGAAGCAACTAATGAAAAATTTGAAAGATTCTTCAACACTTATTTTATCCAAGACCACATAATGGAAAATAAGAAAGTGATGACAGTTGAATTTTATGAAGAAAATAGAGATAACTTAACAACTCAAGATGTTGAAGTGTTAAGAAGTTTATTTGAATCTTACGTAAGCGTATATGAAGTTACAGAAATATTAGAAGGTAAAATAGTATTAAAAGACTGTTTAACTGAGAGAGAAATTTCAACAGAAGATATCAACTTATTAAAAGATTTTAAAGTTGGAAGCTGTATGATAGCTAGAATAGTTGAAATAGAAGGAACTAGCATATTAATAGATGTAACTATAAGTATATCTAATGCAGTTAAGGATGTAATATGCAATGATGTTAGATATCTATTCAATCAATATGAAGATTTATATAAAGATATGAAGACATTCTTAATCCATCATACACACATATTATATAAGTATATGCAACAATTACTTGATCCAAGTATAGCAGAATATTTAAAAGAACAAAAAGAATCAAAAATGAAAAAAGTACAAGAAGAAGTAGCTTTAACTTCTGAAGAAGGACAAGAAGATGATTGTAAAGTATGTTCTGTCCTTAGACAAAATGTTGAAGCTGAGCATATAGATGCTTGTGTATCATTCTGGAAAGAGTATACAAAAACAAATTCAGATGTTAAAGGATCTGAAAATGGATGGGCAGCTGCAGTTGAATACCACATAAAGAAAAATGCTGGTGAAAGTATAACACAAGCTCAAATATCTAAGAAGTATGAAATAAGCCCTAGTACATTAGGAAAAAGGTATAAAGACCTTAAAGTATCTTAATAAAAAGAATAAACTAAAATTTTAGGAATTATATTTAGATATAATTCCTAAAATTTTATTCAAAAATATAAATATATCTGTATAAATTTTATATTTTTTATTAAAAAAAGGTTTTAATATGTTCAAATAATGTATAAAATAAAGATATAAAATATACAGAAAGAGGTACATGTATGAGTCTTAAGTTAGGAAGCGCAATTGCCGTATCAACAAATTACATAAAATCTAATCCAGCAGTTCCTGTGTATAATGGAGAAGAAAATCCAAATAATCTTTATGCGGTTATTTATCATATAGAAATAGGATATAATGAATCTAGTGTCCAAAAATCTAAACAATATATAATAATAGACTATAAGGAATTTGACTTATCTCAAGATAAGAAAAATGAATTAATAGAAATAGGAAAAGAATACTGTAAAAATAAAGGAATATCTGAAAATGATGAATTACAAATAGCTCTTTTAGATGATAATGAAGAAGCTGAAATATTCTTAGAGAAAATATTCAACAATATGAAGGTTATAAGAGGACTTATAACTAAAAAGGACTAACAATATGAATTTAGCAGGCATAGAAGAAATAACACCTTTTGAAGGTGTAACAGAATTTAAAATTTATAAATACGACGATAGAATAGACTTAAGTGACAAAGAACAATTTATATGTGATCTAAAATTAGTTAGTATTAAAGTTAATCCTATTTATATAAAGAGAATAGGTAAATCAATGGATATGTTAGCTTTAGTGAAAAATGTAAACCCGAAATTAGATAAATCAAGTATAAAAGAATATATAAAAGAGTTTATATTAGATGAAATTTGGGAAGAAAGTCTAGAAAAAGAGAATATAGATGTAATATTTATAGAAAGCTAGGTATATACCCTAGCTTTTATATTGTTTTTAATGTATTTTTAGATATAAAGTAAAAATATAAGATATTAAGACTTAAATAGGAGGAAAATTATGTTAAGAGTATCTAATTTAAAAATAAGCATAAATGAAGATATATTAGTATTAAAGAAGCTTATATTAAAAAAGTTGAAAATAAAAGAAAAAGACCTTATAAAGTACACTATATATAAAGAATCTATTGATGCAAGAAGAGGGAAGATTGATTTTGTGTACACTGTAGATGTAGACGTTAAAAATGAAGAAAAATTAATAAAAGCTAATATAAAAGATGTAATAAAATTAAAAGAAACAAGATATATAGGTGTTCAAACAGGAGAAGCAAAATTAAAGAATAGACCTGTAATAATAGGTAGCGGTCCAGCTGGATTATTTGCAGCACTTTTATTAGCACAAAGAGGATATAATCCACTTCTTTTAGAAAGAGGGTTAGACGTAGACCAAAGGACTAAAGATATATATAATTTTTGGACTAACAGAAAGTTTAAAAATAATTCAAATGTACAATTTGGGGAAGGTGGGGCAGGAACTTTCTCAGATGGTAAGCTTACTACAAGGATAAAGGATATAAGATGTAGAAAAGTTTTAGAAGAACTTGTTAATTTTGGTTCTCCAAACGACATACTATACTCTCATAAGCCACATGTAGGAACAGATATATTAAAGGGTGTAGTTAAGAATATAAGAAATGAAATAATAAGACTTGGTGGAGAAGTTAAGTTTGATGCTAAGGTTACAGATATTGAAATTGAAAATGGAGAAATAAAATCAGTAGTAGTAAATGATGTGGAAAAAATTGAATCAGAAGTTATAATACTTGCAATAGGGCATAGTGCAAGAGATACTTACAAAATGTTAAATAAAAGGGGTGTAAAAATAATTCAAAAACCTTTTGCTATAGGAGCGAGAATCGAGCACCCTCAGGAATTGATAAATAAGTCTCAGTATAAAGAGTATTATAATCATCCTAGATTGGGTGCAGCAGACTATAGACTTATAGATCACGCATCAAATGGCAGAACTGCATATACATTCTGTATGTGTCCAGGAGGGACTGTAATAGCATCAGCATCTAATGAATTTGAAGTAGTGACAAATGGTATGAGTGAACATGCAAGAGACCAAGTAAATGCCAATAGTGCCTTCTTAGTGAATGTGCTTCCTGAAGATTTTGGAAGTGATGATCCATTAGCAGGAGTATATTTCCAGGAGAAATATGAAAGACTAGCCTATGAATTAGGTGGAAAAAATTATAATGCTCCAGCTCAACTTGTAGGAGATTTTCTAAATGACAAAGTATCTACATCATTAGGTAGTGTAGAACCATCATATAAACCAGGAATAGAGTTTGTGGACTTAAGAGAATGTCTTCCGGAGTTTGTAACTACAACTATGAAAGAATCATTAATTTCTTTGGATAAAAGATTAAATGGATTTGCTATGCATGATGCAGTTTTAACAGGTGTAGAAACTAGATCATCAGCTCCTATAAGAATAGTTAGAGATGAGGAAACTTTAGAGTCTGTAAATGTTAAAAATCTATATCCATGTGGAGAAGGTGCGGGATATGCAGGTGGTATAGTTACAGCAGCAGTAGATGGAATAAAGTGTGCAGAAAAAATTATAATGAAATATTCGAATATATAGATAAAAATACTATGAACTAGAATTTAATTAGTTCATAGTATTTTTTAGATAACTAAAATTTATTATGATTTTATAGTTAAAAATTTGACAATTAATAATTTTTAAACTATAAAATTATTAAAAAAAATATACAAATGTAATAGCAGAAATAATGAATAAATAGAGATTATACTAAGATTGTAAAATATGATTATAATATGTATATGAATAAATAATTTACTTGTTATTTTTTTGTTAATGTAACCTGTATTTTATGTTATAATTTCATTATACTAAAAAAAGAAGAGAGGTACGTTTATGGGAACTATAAAGTTTGATTATAGTAAGGCATTAGGTTTTTTTAAACAACATGAAATCGATTGTATGCAAACGTATGTAGATGCAGCACACTGTATGATACATGAAAAAACTGGATTAGGAAATGATTTTTTAGGATGGGTAGAACTTCCAAATAATTATGATAAAGAAGAGTTTTCTAGAATAAAAAAAGCAGCCGACAAAATAACGTCAGATTCAGATGTGTTACTAGTTATAGGTATAGGGGGTTCTTACCTTGGAGCTAGAGCAGCAATTGAAATGGTAAGTCATTCTTTTAGAAATAATTTAGAAAGAGAAGATAGAAAATCTCCTCAAATATACTACGTAGGAAATAATATAAGTTCAACATATATGATGGACTTATTAGATGTTATAAAAGATAAAGATGTATCTATAAATGTAATATCAAAATCAGGTACAACAACAGAGCCTGCTATTTCATTTAGAATATTTAAAGATTTCTTAGAAAAGAAATATGGAAAAGAAGAAGCAAGTAAAAGAATATATGCAACAACAGATGCTAAAAAAGGTGCTTTAAGACAATTAGCAAATGAAGAAGGATACGAAACATTTATAATACCTGATGATGTAGGTGGTCGCTTCTCTGTATTAACACCAGTAGGATTATTACCTATAGCTTGTGCAGGTCTTGATATAGATGCAATGATGAAGGGAGCTCAAGATGCATCACAAGAGTTTAAAGTATCAGATTTAAAAACTAACTACAGTTATCAGTATGCAGTTGTCAGAAATATTTTACATAGAAAAGGTAAAGACGTAGAAATGCTAGTTAACTATGAGCCACAATTACATTATGTATCTGAATGGTGGAAGCAATTATATGGAGAAAGTGAAGGAAAAGATAACAAAGGCATATTCCCAGCATCAGTAGATTTTTCAACAGATTTACATTCAATGGGTCAATATATTCAAGAAGGAAAAAGAATATTATTTGAAACTGTTCTTAATGTAGAAAAGTCAAAGAGAAATATAACTATAGAAGAAGCTGATGTAGATTTAGATGGATTAAATTATCTGGCAGGCAAAACAGTAGACTTCGTTAATAAAAAAGCGTTTGAAGGTACAATGCTTGCTCATACAGATGGACAAGTTCCTAACTTAATAATAAATATACCTCAATTAGATGAATATAACTTTGGATATCTTGTTTATTTCTTTGAAAAGGCATGTGCACTAAGTGGATACTTATTAGGGGTAAATCCATTTAATCAACCAGGAGTTGAAGCATATAAGAAAAATATGTTTGCTCTTTTAGGAAAGCCAGGATTTGAAAAAGAAAAAGAAGAATTAGAAAAAAGACTTTAATCAGTTAAGGTTAAGTTAAGAATATAGTAATATAATAAAATCATCAGTAAATAGTTATCTATCTACTGATGATTTCTTTTTATCTATTGAATCAAAAGTATATAGGTATTAAGAATATTACAGAGTTAAAAGTATAAACAATATAAAGTAAGTAAAAACTAAATATTATGATTATTATATGGGAGGTATTTATATGTCAAATAAGAAAGGCATAGGATTGATAGTAATAGTTTGTATAATAACTGGGGTATTAAGTAGTTTATTCACAGTAGTACTGATGAAAAATAATTTAGTAAGTTCAACAAAAGAGAATTCTACACAAATAGTTGTGGATAATAAGGGGAAAAGCCAGAATGTATACCATGCAGTAACTGATAAAGCAATGCCATCAGTAGTAGGAATTACAACAACAACGATAGATAATAATAATATTTTTGCTATACCTACACAAAGTCAAGGGGTTGGTACAGGTGTAATAGTTGATGCAAATGGATACATATTAACAAATTCACATGTTGTTTCAGATGGTAAAGCATCAGATGTTAATGTACTTTTCAATGATGGATCTACATCACAAGGAAAAGTATTATGGAATGACTCTAATTTAGATTTAGCAATGGTTAAAGTAGACAAAAAAGGATTAACTCCAGCAGAATTAGGAAATAGTGATGATGTTAGAACTGGAGATATATCAATAGCTATAGGTAACCCATTAGGTCTTGAATTCCAAAAGAGTGTTACACAAGGTATAATAAGTGGATTAGATAGAACTATCAAAACAGAAAAGTCTAACATGACAGGGCTTATGCAAACAGATGCTAGTATAAATCCAGGTAATAGTGGAGGACCATTATTAAATGAAAAAGGTCAAGTAATAGGTATAAACACAGCTAAGGCATCACAAGCAGAAGGTTTAGGATTTGCAATACCTATAAATACAGCAAAACCAATAGTAGAACAAATAATAAAAAATGGTAATTTTGAGAAAGTTACTTTAGGAATAAGTGGAGCAGATTTACAAATGTTTGAAGCATCAACAGGAGCTGATTTAGCAGCAGAAGATGGTGTATATGTAGTAGAAGTAGTGAATAATAGTGCAGCTCAAAAAGCGGGAATACAAGCAGGAGATGTTATTGTTAAAGTTGGAAATGACAAAGTAAGTACAATGTCAGATTTAAATAAAGCTTTATATCAATATTCTTTAGGAGATAAATCTGAAATTACAGTAAATAGAGGCGGAAAAGAAATAAAATTACAAGTTAATTTCTAATAAATAAAGGGTGAATCTAAGATTCACCCTTTAAATTTGTATACTAAATTATATTTAATTTTTATTTAGCTTTACTTTCAACTTGTGATGGACAAGAACCACTACTAGCACAACCAGAACATCCACTACAACCAGAAGATGCATTCTTAGAAGTAAACTTTCTAAATATAAATACAACTGATATAGCTATTATTAATCCGCCAACTGCAAGTTCTACAATTGAGCTACCAGATTCTACTGCAAATAAAGTTCCTCCAATTATTCTAACTATAAATGCACCAATCCATGCAACTACAAATTGATATATAAATGATATCCACATCATTTTATTTCCGTACTCTTTTTTCATTGTAGCAAGAGCTGCAATACAAGGAGTATATAATGATGTAAATACTAAGAATCCATATGCACTAAGAGCAGTGAATACTGTTGGTAAAACAACATTTAAATCACCATAAAGTACACCCATAGTATTGACAACTATTTCTTTAGCTCCAAGTCCTGATAATATAGATACAGCAGCTCTCCAATCACCAAATCCTAATGGTGCAAATATAGGAGCTATTAAATGTCCTGCATAAGCTAAGAAACTGTTATTTAAATCTGGTGTATACCCATTAAAGTTAAATGATGATAAAACCCAAATTACAACTGACATTGCAAACATAACAGTAATTACTTTAGTTAAGAAGCCTTTAGATTTACTCCAAGCATTTTTAAATAAAGAACCTATAGTAGGTAATTTATATTCAGGAAGTTCTAGTATAAAAGGCTCAACCTCTGCATGTAAAGCAGTCTTATTTAATATAAAAGCTATTATTATAGCTACTACAATTCCTAATAAATAAAGAGATAAAGTAACTAATGCAGCATTTTTAGGGAAGAATATACCAACAAATAATGCATATATAGGTAATCTAGCACTACAAGTCATAAGTGGAGCTATAAGTGCTGTTACTTTTCTATCTTTTTCACTTTCTAATGTTCTAGTTGCCATTATAGCAGGAGAAGAACATCCAAATCCCATAACCATAGGTATAAATGCTTTACCAGATAGACCAACTTTTCTCATTATGTTATCCATTAAGAAAGCAGTTCTTGACATATAACCACTGTCTTCTAAGAATGACATACCAAAGAATAAAGTAAATACTAGAGGGAAGAAAGGTAAAGTACCTCCAACACCACCAATTATACCGTCTATAATTAATGATCTAAACCAAGGGCTAGCATTAGCTAATAAAACATCAGCAGGACCTGATACATATGTTTCTATTAAACTACCTAATCCTTCTTGTAAAGGACCTCCAACCCAATCAAATGTAAATTTGAATAATAACATTAGTGCGGCTATAAATATAGGGTAAGCTAAAACAGGATTTAATACAAACTTATCTATTTTATCAGTGATAGTTTTCTTATTATTATGAGGTAGATTACAACATCTACTTAATATATCTTCTATTTCTTTATAAGTTTCACTTTCAGATCCGAAATTAGTCTTATAATTAGGTTTATTATTAGCAACTTTTCTTATAGCAGGAGCTATCTTATCAGTTCCTTCTTTCTTTTTAGCTACTACAGGAATTACTGTTATATTAAGTTCTTTAGATAGCTTATCTACATCAACATGAATTCCTTTAGCTTCAGCTACATCCACCATATTAAGAAGAAGTATTATAGGCTTTTTAAATTCCATAAGTTGAGTTGTTAAGTAAAGGTTTCTAGATAAACTAGATGCATCAACTACATTTACTATAACATCTACATTTCCTTCTTCTAAAAATTTCTTTGATATTTTTTCTTCATTAGAGAAAGTATCCATAGCATAAATACCAGGTAAGTCTACTATCTTGATATCTTTTTCTAAAATACCTTCTTTTTTATCTATAGTAACCCCAGGCCAGTTACCAACGTGTTGGTTAGCACCTGTAAGCAGGTTGAAAACCGTAGTTTTACCAACGTTAGGGTTTCCAAGTAACGCAACGTTAATCATTTAATCACTTCCTTATTTTAATGTAATGTTTTTTGCGTCAGATTTTCTTATAGCAAGATCAAATCCTCTAAATCTAACTACTATAGGGTCTCCTAAAGGAGCAACTTTTTTTACCTCTATTTCCGTATTATTTATACATCCTAAAGCTAACAATCTTTTAGCTAGTTTTTCGTTTCCATTTATATTATTAATAGTACCTCTTTGACCTACTTTTAAATCGTAAACAGTCATTTTTTATACCTCCTAATGAAATTCATTATCACTTAAATTGTATCAATAATGATTTTGATTGTCAACTAATAACTAATATTTAAGAATAAATATTTTCGTACAGTAAGAAAACTGACGAAATAAAATTAAATTGGTGAAAAAATAACGTTTTACCGCTATAATATTGACAGATAATGGTTGTATTTGTTATTATATAATTGAAATTATATAAATTTGTAATAGTGGTGATGATATGGCTAATGGTGAGTTAGAAGCATTAAAAAAAGAAATAGAAGCACTAAGAGATGAGATTAATACTTATATAGAATATCCAGAGATATTTAAAGAAGAGATAGTCGATACGAGTAATAAAATAGATATATTAATAAATAAGTATATGAATTTGAGTAATAAATAGCCCACATTAAAGTGGGTTTTTTTATACTCAAATTCATATGTTCATCCTTAAAATTGTATATGTTTAGTACAAAGTGAGAATATTAAATAATTATATGATTTATTAACAAAATTAATTCGTAAGGATGATATTTATTATGATAGGTAGTTTTTTAAGGTCAATAGCAATCATAGCAGCATCATATGTAATATTGAAACTTATACAATATAGTCTTAACAAGATATGTAAAATAACTAAATTTGATGTAAGATATGAAAATACCCTTTGTAGTGTATTATCATCAATTTCTTATTACATCATATTTTTGATAAGTACAGTTCTTATATTAAGGGAATTTAAAATAGTAGATATAACTAAATTTGGGACATTAGTTACTGGTGCAAGTATTGTAGGTATTCTAGCAGGGGTTGCATCTCAAAGTATATTAAAAGATATATTTAATGGCTTTTTTGTATTATTTGAAAAACAAATGCAAGTAGGCGATTTTGTAATAATAAATGAAACTTTTAGAGGAACTATAGAAGAAATAGGAGTTAGAAGCACTAGTTTAAGGGATTGGGATTTAAAAAGAATTACCATTCCAAATGGTAGTATAAGTAGCATAAGAAATTTTAGCAAAGAGAGAATGAGAGTTGTAGTACATGTAAGAGTACCTTATGAAGAGGATCCAATGAAGGTGCTAGAATCTTTAGAAGAAGTATGTAATATAATGAATGAACAATATAAAAATTATCTATTTAAATTACCATCAGGTGCCCCTAAAGGTCCTTTTAATGTATATGGAGTAACAGATATAGAAGATAGTCCAGTAGGAGCAAAATATACAATAACAGGTATAGTATATTCTTATAAGTATTTTAATGCACTTAGAGATGCTAAATTACAGATACTTATTGTATTTAGAAATAACAAAGTACGAATAGCTTACCCGACACATATAAATATATTACACAACGATAATGAATATAGAGGAGATTTTTAGAATATAAATATTTCTTATATATTGTTTATATGGAATAGGGGGGATTTGAGTGACAGACCATAAAGAAGTGATTCTTAGGTTACTTATAGCGCTAGTTATAGGGGGACTAACAGGCCTTGAAAGAGAAAAGTCACATCAATTTGCAGGATTTAGAACACACATCTTAGTATCTGTTGGCTCATGTATAACAGCAATAACATCGTTATATTTATTTTTTGATTATAGAGAATATGCTAATGTTGACCCTGCAAGATTAACGGCACAAGTATTATCAGGAATTGGTTTTTTAGGTGCAGGTGCTATACTAAAAACCTCAAATGGAATAAGAGGATTAACGACTGCTGCAGGTATATGGGCAACTGCATGTATTGGTATAACAATAGGATATGGATATTATGTCTTAAGTATAAGTGCTTGGCTATTTGTTATGATAACACTATATATATTGAAGAATATAGATAAAATACTTTTTAGAAAAAAATATACTATTTTCAATGTTGTTGTAGATAACATGGGAAGTATATCTATGCTATATTCAATATTTAAAAAATCTCAAATAGAAGTTAAAAGTATTGATATAGAAGCTGAGGGAGAATCCCTTTGGAAATTGAGCTTTTTTCTAGTTCATGATAGAAGAATAATGGTGGATGAATTAGTAAAAGAATTGAATATGTTAAAAAATATAATAAGTGTAGATTATTTACACTAAAATAATATAGAATAAGTATAATTAAAAATTTAGGTTGAGGTGTATAAATTGACAAAAAAAATAAGAATAATAACAGATGGATCATGCGATTTTCCACAAGAAGTTTTAGATAGAGCAAGACCAGATGTAGTAGGAATAAATGTAGCTTTTGGCGAAGAGAGTTATGTAGGGGGAATTGATATAGATTCTGAAATTTTCTATAAAAAAATGAAAGGAAGTAAAGAATTACCTAAAACTTCAAGTCCATCACCAGATAGGTTTTTAGAACTTTATAAAGGTGATGATGAAGAACTTTTGGTATTTACATTAACTTCTAAGTTGTCTAGTACTTACAATAATGCTGTTTTAGCTAAAGAAATGTACTTAGAAGAAAATCCATATAAAAGAATTGAAGTTATAGACAGTGAAAGTGGGTCTATTGGGGTTGCATTAATGATATTAAAATGTAGTGAACTTATAGGTACTGGTAAAAATATGGATGAAATACTAGAGCACATAGAAAAATTCAAAAAAGAAATTGTATTTTTTGGAGCTTTAGAAACATTAGAAAATGCAATAAAGGGTGGTAGAATAAACAAAGTTGCTGGAAAAATAATAAACGCATTAAACTTTAAAGTTATAATTAAAATAGAAGATGGCCTTGTTAAGCCTATAGACAAAGCAAGAGGCGGAAGTAATAGTGTAAAAAAAGCCTTAGAGTATGTAGAAAACAATGTAGGGCACCAAGATGAAAAAACAGTTATAATAGGTCATGCTAATTGTATAGATAAAGCAGAAAAAATAAAGAACATAGTAGAAGGAAATCTAAACTTCAAAGAAGTACTTATAGCAGAGATAGGTCCTATAATGGGAACGTTCACATCTGAAGGAGCTATATTAGTATCTGTTTTATAGTATATATTAGGTAATATTTACTCAAAATATTGGTATAAAATTTATTACATTAATAATGTAATAAGAATACTAGATTTAAGAACCATAAACTCTAGATAAAAATTAATATATTAAAGGAGAAAAGCTATGGGACTAGATAGAAGTAAGATAGAAGATAAATTTAAATGGAATTTAGAACAGATGTATAAGAACAAAGATGAAGTAGAAAAAGACATAAGTAAGGTTAAAGAGCTTATACAAAAGGCTAAAGAATACAAAGGAAATTTAGCTGAGAGTTTTGAGAATTTATATAATGCACTAAATATATCAGAACAAGCATCAAGACTTTTACAAAATTTATATGTATATACTCATATGAAGCAACATGAGGATACAAGAATAAATGAAAATCAAGGTTTAGCTACAAAGACAGATATGTTAGCTACTGAATTATCTACAGCTACATCTTATATGGTACCTGAAATAATAGCCATAGAAGATGAGAAGTTAAAAGAATTTATGAAGGATGAAAAGTTATCTTTCTATGAAAAGCATATAAAAGAAATTTTAAGAGAAAAGCCACATACATTAAGTGAATCAGAAGAAGAAATATTAGCTGCTGCATCTGACATAACTAAAGTATCAGAAGATGTATATGATATGTTTTCTTTTGCAGACTTAGAGTTTCCGGAAATAGAAGATGAAGAAGGTAATAAGGTTAAGCTTACGCACTCTAATTACTCTGTATTTTTAAAGAGCAAGAATCCTAGAGTTAGAAAAGATGCTTTTAAAGCTATGTATTTAGTATATGGTAAATATAAAAATACTTTTGCATCCACATTATATGGAGGTATAAAGTCAGAAATATTCTACTCAAAAATAAGAAAATATAAATCAGCACTAGAGGCATCGCTATTCCAGGATGACATAAGTGTGGATGTATATAATAATCTTATAAAAGCTGTAGATGAGAGTTTACCAACACTTAATAAATATGTAGATCTAAAGAAAATGTTTTTAGGGTTAGAAGAAATACATATGTATGATTTATATGTTCCTTTAACTGAAAAATTTGATATGAAGATAACTTATGAAGAAGCTAAGGAAATAATATTAAATGCTTTAAAGCCATTAGGAGATGAATACTTAAACTTAATACAAAGAGCATTTGATGAAAGATGGATAGATGTATATGAAAATGAAGGTAAGCAAGGTGGAGCATACTCTTGGGGAAGTTACGATTCTCATCCGTACATATTAATGAGTTATAAAGATGATTTAAATTCTTTATTTACATTAATACATGAATTAGGTCACTCTATGCATAGTTACTACTCAAGAACTACTCAACCGTATATATATTCAAGCTACAAAATATTCGTAGCAGAAGTTGCATCTACTTTAAATGAACTATTATTAATAAACTATTTATTAGAAAATTCTAAGTCTAAGGAAGAAACATTATATCTTCTAAATTATTACTTAGAGCAATTTAGAACAACTGTATATAGACAGACTATGTTTGCTGAATTTGAAAAAATAACTCATGAAAGTGTTGAAAGTGGAGAGCCATTAACGGCAAAAGAGTTTACTGATATATATTATAAATTAAATGAAAAATACTATAAAGAATCTTGTGTGGTTGATGAGCAAATAGGATTAGAGTGGGCTAGAATACCTCACTTCTATTCAAACTTCTATGTATATAAATATGCAACAGGATTCTCAGCGGCAAGTGCTTTAAGTAAACAAATACTTGAAGAAGGTAAGCCAGCAGTAGAAAGATATATAGAATTTTTAAAGAGTGGAGGGTCTGAATATCCATTAGATCAACTAAGAAAAGCTGGAGTAGACATGGAGAAAAAAGAATCTGTTGAAGAAGCTTTACAAATATTCAAAGGACTAGTTGATAAATTAGAAGAACAATATAAAGGATAAAACATAACATTAAAAAGGCTTAAGTTATTAATAACTTTAAGCCTTTTTATATTTTGAGTAATATATATTTAAGTGTTTTGTGGAAACGTCGCTTAAAGTGAATTTAAAGTCATATTGTTTACAAAATGGAGTATATTGAATTTTACTTTTTCTTAACATAATTTACATCCCTTTAACTTGTTCATAATATTTACTTAACAAAATAACTGTAATATTAAAGTATAAAGAACAGCAAAGCAAACAAAGAATTGTAGCAGAAACATGAATAAAAATTAAAATAAATTATCAAATACATATGGAGGGAATATTATGTTTAAGAAAAAGGTAGCGGTATTATTATCAAGTACAATATTAGTAGGAAGTTTAGCAGTAGGATGTGGTTCAGGTTCAAAATCAGAGGGGGAAAAAATTACGATATCAGGTTCAACGTCAGTCGGTCCAGCAATAGAGGTATTAGCGAAAGATTTCCAAAGTAAGAATGAAGGTGTATCTATAGAAGTTCAGCAATTGGGATCTTCAGCAGGTATAAAAAATGCAATAGATGGAACATCTCAAATAGGTATGGCATCTAGAGATTTAAAAGATGAAGAAAAGCAAGCAGGATTAAAGGAAGCTGAAATAGCATTAGATGCTATAGCAGTAGTTACTAATAAATCAAATGAAGTAAAAGATTTAAGTATTGAGCAAATAAAGGATATATACACAGGGAAGATAAATAACTGGAAAGAAGTTGGAGGAAAAGATGCTCCAATAGTAGTAGTATCAAGAGAAGATGGATCAGGAACTAGAGGGGCTTTTGAGGAAATAGTTGGATTTGAAGCAGATGAGTTAACTCAAGATGCACAAATAAGTGATGGATCAGGAAATATAAAATCTACAGTAGAAGGTAATGAAAATGCAATAGGATATATATCATCTTCATATGTTGATGATAAAGTAAAACAATTGACAGTAGAAGGACAAGAATTAACAGTAGAAAATGTTAAGGATAAGAAATATCCTCTAGCTAGACCATTTTTACTAGTTAGTAAAGAAGAAAATATTACTGAAAAAGGAAATGAATTTATTGAGTTCATATTAAGTGAAGAAGGTCAGAAAATAGTAGAAGGTGAAGGGCTTATAAGCATAAAATAGATATCCTCATTATTATAAGAAAAAAGGCACATATAGTTATGTGTCTTTTTTTATTTTAATATACTAAGTCATTGGAAATTATCTGATCCATGAAAATTTCTAACTTAAAATTGTTAAATTGAGCAATAGACATATTCATATTAAGCATACAAACATATCATTAGTGAAATGAATTAGATTTTTACATAGATTTAACGAAAATATAAAAAGTAAAATTTATGTTAAAAAAATGCCTTTTATTTTACTTTAAGTTAACCGAAATCTAATATGAATTTAACCTAGAAATAATACTATATGTATGTAAGGAATAATAAACAAATAATGAACAAGAAATATATTGAGGATTTTTGAGGAGGATTTTTATGTTAGTTAAGTCTCGTACAGTAAGCATAGAACAAAGAGACAATAAAAATAGTAATAACAAGAATAAATATATAGCAGAGAAAATATCTAAGAACGTATTTATGGTAAGTGCATTAATAGCAGTTGCAAGTTTACTTTTAATAATAGGATTTGTATTCTACAAAGGTCTAACACCATTTTTATTTAAAGGTTACTCATTTATAGAATTTATAACTGGAAGTGAATGGGTGCCAAGTGCAGATAAATTTGGAATTTTATCAATGGTAGTTGCATCATTAATTGCAACGACAGGAGCTTTAATCATAGGAGTACCAGTAGGTATACTTACAGCAGTATTTATAGCTGAACTAGCTCCAAAAAAATTAGCTAAAATAATATCGCCAGCAGTTGAATTGTTAGCAGGTATACCGTCAGTTTTATACGGAATATTTGGTTTAGCAGTTATAGTACCAGCAATACAAGACATATTTAATTTACCAAAAGGTCAGAGTTTATTAGCAGTAATAATAGTTTTAGCAGTTATGATGTTACCTACTATTATATCAGTATCTGAAACAGCAATAAGAGCAGTGCCAAAAGCTTATAAAGAAGGTTCATTAGCATTAGGTGCATCAGATATAGAGACAATATTTAAAGTTGTATTACCAGCTGCAAAGTCAGGAATATTAGCAGCAGTTATACTTGGAATAGGTAGAGCCTTAGGTGAAACGATGGCAGTAATACTTGTAGCGGGTAACTCTCCAGTAATGCCATCATCTTTAATGGATAGTGTAAGACCACTTACTACAAATATAGCACTAGAGATGGGGTATGCATTTGGAACACATCAAGAAATGTTATTTGCAACAGGGGTTGTATTATTCACGTTTATATTAATCTTAAATATAGTATTAAATAAAGTTTCGAATAAGGCGGTAGATTAGCATGAGAAAGTTTAAAGAAAATATATTAAAAACATCAGTTTATTTATCTGCGGCATTTACAGTTACAACATTAATTGTGATAGTCGGATATATATTTATGCAAGGGATAAAAGGAATAAGTCCATCATTCTTATTTAGTGATTATTCTCCAATGGGTGGTGGAGGAATATTACCGATGATAGTATCCACAGTTTATATGGTATTTTTAGCAATAGCAGTAGCAACACCAATAGGCATATTATCAGCAATATACTTACAAGAGTATGCTAAAAAAGGAAGATTAGTAACAATAATAAGATTTGCAACTGAGAGTTTAGCAGGTATACCATCAATAATATATGGATTATTCGGAGGGATATTCTTTGTAGTGACTTTAGGAATGAAATACTCAATACTTTCAGGAGCATTGACAGTAGCAATAATTATATTACCAGTAATAATAAGAACAACAGAGGAATCTTTAAAAACAGTACCACAAAGTTATAGAGAAGCATCATTAGCTTTAGGTTCAACTAAGTTCCAGACTTTATATAAAGTAGTACTTCCTAGTGCGATACCAGGGATACTATCAGGAGTGATATTATCAGTAGGTCGTGTTATCGGAGAATCAGCAGCCATATTATTAACAGCAGGGACAGTTGCACAAATGCCAGGAACTATATTTGATAGTGCTAGAACATTAACAGTACATGCATATTTACTTACAAAAGAAAAAGGAGATATACAAGGAGCAGCAGCTATAGGAATTGTGTTAATAATAATGGTACTAATATTAAATACATTAGCTAAAATAGTGGCTAAAAAATTAAATAAAGCAAATTACTAAGAAATTTTACGAGGTGTAAAAGATGAGTTTAGATAATACAAAGATAAGTATAAAAAATTTAGATTTATATTATGGAGATAATCAAGCATTAAAGAAGATAAATATGAATATAGAAGAAAAGAAGGTTACTGCGTTAATAGGTCCTTCTGGATGTGGTAAGTCAACATTCTTAAGAACTTTAAATAGAATGAATGATTTAATAGACAATGTCAGAATAGAAGGACAAATAGAAGTAGATGGAGAAGACATATATAAAGGTGAGGATGTAATAAAATTACGTACTAAGGTAGGAATGGTATTCCAAAAGCCAAACTTATTCCCAATGAGTATATATGATAATGTAGCTTATGGACCTCGTACACATGGTATAAAAGATAAAAAGGTTCTAGATAAGATAGTTGAAGAAAGTTTAAGGGGGGCAGCTATTTGGGATGAAGTAAAAGATAGATTAAAATCATCTGCACTAGGACTATCTGGAGGTCAACAACAACGTATATGTATAGCAAGAACAATAGCTATGAAGCCAGAAGTAATACTTATGGACGAGCCAACATCAGCATTAGACCCTATATCTACAGCCAAGGTAGAAGAGTTAATAGAGTCTTTAAAAGATGAATATACTATAGTAATAGTTACACATAATATGCAACAAGCAGCACGTGTATCTGACCAAACAGCATTCTTCTTGACTGGAGAAGTAGTGGAGTTTAGTGACACAAAAACTATGTTCACAACTCCAACAGATAAGCGCACAGAAGATTATATAACAGGAAGATTTGGATAAAACTTATAAAAAAAGGAGTAAATATATGGTTGATACAAGTTTAGAGTTAAGTATAAATACACTTAAAAACTACACATTAGCAATGATAAAAAAGTGTGGGGAGGCAGTAGATAATTCTATTAACTCTATGATCAATAAAGACCTAGAAGGAGTAAGAAAAGTAATAAAAGAAGATGATGAGATAGATACTTTAAGAGAGTATATAAGAGATAGAAGTATTGAACTTATAGCGTTAAAGCAACCAATGGCAAAAGATTTGAGATATATATACGCTCTAGGAAATATAGCACTTGATTTAGAACGAATAGGAGACTATGCAGTTAATATAGCACAAGAAACTTTAAAAATAGGCGATGAAGCCTATATAAAGGAATTAATTGATATACCAAAAGCGGCTAAAATATGTACTGATATGATTAATGATATTTATAAAGCTTTAGAAAATGAAGATGAAGACCTTTGCTATGATATAGCAAAAAGAGACGATAAAATAGATAATTTATATAAACAAATACATGTAGATTGCTTAGAAGTTATGAATAAGAATTCAACTACTATAAATCAAGGAGTAAGGCTTTTATTTGTAGGAAGGTACTTAGAAAGAATAGGTGATCATAGCACTAATGTATGTGAAAAAATAATATATGCTATAAAAGGTGAAATGGTTGAAATAGGATAAAGCAAAAGCTTTATCCTATTTATTTATAAGGCGATACAATTTATGAGTGACTTAATTTATAAATAAATCTTAAATTAATAATTTTATAACCCATTTAAAAGAAGAGGCAAAATTGATGCAATAAATAATAAAATATATGACTTTTATAAAAAATTAGATAAATTTCATATTAAAAAAGAGATGTTTGTAATTAAGGAAGATTCAGAAAATTTCAATAAATTATAAGGTGTTGATATTATAGATATAGTGGAGTACTATTAAATTGAAAATGTTTTCAATTTCAAAGGGGGCTAATAAAAATGGGGAACAATGTTAAAGAAGTAATAGAAAAAGTTATCGAGGATGTAAAAGCTAGAAATAATGGAGAACCAGAATTCCATCAAACAATAGAAGAAGTTTTACATTCATTAGAAGGTGTTTTAGAAAAACATCCAGAATACATAGATGCAAGTATATTAGAAAGAATAGTTGAACCAGAAAGACAAATAATGTTTAGAGTACCTTGGGTTGATGACAATGGAAAAGTACATGTAAATAGAGGATTTAGAGTACAATTTAACAGTGCAATAGGACCATATAAGGGAGGACTTAGATTCCATCCATCTGTTAACTTAAGTATAATAAAATTCTTAGGATTTGAACAAATATTCAAAAACTCTTTAACTGGATTACCAATAGGAGGAGGAAAAGGTGGATCTGACTTCAACCCTAAAGGAAAATCTGATAATGAGATAATGAGATTCTGTCAAAGTTTTATGACTGAATTATATAGACATATAGGTAAAGATATAGATGTACCAGCTGGAGATATAGGAGTTGGAGCTAGAGAAATAGGATTCTTATTTGGTCAATATAAGAGAATAAGAAATGCTTATGATGCTGGAGTATTAACTGGTAAAGGATTAACTTATGGAGGTTCTTTAGCTAGAAAAGAAGCTACTGGATTTGGAGTTGTATATTTTGTAAACGAAATGTTAAACTATCACAAAGATACATTTGAAGGCAAGAGAGTTGTTATATCAGGTTCAGGAAATGTTGCAATATATGCAGCTCAAAAGGCTATGGAACATGGAGCTAAGGTAATAGCTATGTGTGACTCTTCTGGATATATAGTAGATGAAAATGGTATAGATTTAAGTATAGTTAAGCAAATAAAAGAAGTAGAAAGAAAGAGAATAAAAGAATATGTAGCTAGAAAAGAAGGTGCTATATATGTTGAAGGTCAAAAAGGAATATGGACTGTTAAGTGTGATATAGCTATGCCTTGTGCTACTCAAAATGATATAAACTTAGAATCAGCTAAGATATTAGTTGAAAATGGAACTAAAGTAATTGGAGAAGGAGCTAACATGCCTTGTACAAATGAAGCTGTTAACTACTTCTTAGAAAAAGGATTATTAGTTGCTCCTGCTAAAGCTGCAAATGCTGGTGGAGTTGCTACTTCTGCTTTAGAAATGTCTCAAAATAGTATGAGATTATCTTGGACATTTGAAGAAGTTGAAGAAAAATTACAAGTAATAATGAAGAACATATTTGAAGCATCTAAAAATGCTGCTGAACAATATGGTCATGCTGGAAACTATGTTGTAGGTGCTAATATAGCAGGATTCTTAAAAGTTGCAGATGCTATGATGAGTCAAGGAGTAATATAAGTTAAACTTGTATCGTTATAAATAATATAAGTTATTCAAATTCATTGATATAGAAAAGAGAGGTATCCTTTGAGATATCTCTTTTTTATTTGTAATAAAAATAAATTAATATTTCTCATGTTATAATATAAATCTAAAAAATAAACAAACAATAAAGATTAATTATAAAAATGATTAATAAGAAATATATTATAAAGATAGGAGTTTAGAAAATATGGACACTTTAAAGAAAATTGCAGAGATACTAAATAAATTAGATTGCACTTGGGCTATAGGTAGTTCTATGATGCTAAAATTTAATGGATTAGTGGAAAATCCAAGAGATATAGATATATTAATAGATGGAAAAGATTCAAAAAAAATAAAAAAAGCTATGGATAATATAGGTCAAAGGCTAGATTTGCCATCTAAAGATCCATTTAGAACTAAAGAGTTTTTTGGATATAATATAGATGGAGTAGAAGTAGAATTTATGGGTAACTTTAGTATAGAGTTAGAAAATAAATCTATATATAAGTTTATACTAGATGAAAAGTCTATAAAGTATTTAACAAATTTAGATAAAGTAGTTATGCCTATAACTACTCTAGAAGATTGGTTTGTAGCATATTTAGTTATGGGAGATCCTAAAGGAAGAGTACCTATTATAAAAAAATACTTAGTTGAAAATGGGATAAAACATGAAGAATTATTAAAAAGAAATTTAGAGCAGGACTTACCAAATGATATAAAAAATGAAATAATAGAATTATTAAATATAAATAAATAACAAATTGGAGGTAAAATTTTGAAACTAGAAAAAGTCGGCATGAGAACCTTTAAAACAGGATTAAGTGTAGCTGTTTGTGTTGTACTAGGTTCAATGATTGTCCAAAATCCTTTTTACTCAACCATAGCATGTGTAGTATCAGTGCAAGATACAGTTAAAGGTTCGTTAAAAGCTGGATTTAACAGAGTAAAAGGTACAATACTTGGAGGTATAATAGGCTTTCTAATTGTATTAATTAGACCAGGAGATGCATTACTTTGTGGTCTTGGAGTAATCATCACAATATACTTATGCAATATGTTTAAACTCAATAAAGCAGTAGTTGTTGCATGTGTAACTTTTTTATCTATACATCTTGGAGTTATAAATTCTAGCCCCGCAGAATATTCATTCTTTAGGGTATTAGATACTTCAATAGGAGTAGTTGTAGGTGTATTTATTAACTATATATTAGCAAGGCCAGATTATTTAGATAATACCAAAAATGATTTTCAATCTATAGAAAAATTAACAAAAGAGTTTCTAGAACTTAAGATATTAAATAAAGGAAGTTTTAATATAAAAGAACTGGAAAAAGAAATAAAGAAAGTAGAGGGTTCTTATTCTAAGTTAATAGATGAGCTAGATTATAGTAGAGATGATATAGATATAGAAAAAATAGAAGAAACAATAATTATATGTAGAGAAATATATTTCCATATACAGTCAATAGAATTATTAGATAAAAAGCTATATTTAAGCAAAGAAAATTATGAAATACTAAGGGAAATCTATGAATTAGAAGAAATAGCATGGGATTTAGATGAAAGCAAAAGCCCTGTATTTAATTATCATCTAAGAAAGATAATAGAAGAAGCGGAAATACTTCATACTATTAATAACAACAATTAATATAAATTATATTAAAACACCTTAGTGAATTTAGATATTAATCAATATACTTAAATTACAAATTTAATAAATAAAATTTAGTGCCTTCGTAAATATTACCTATATAGTATTTAAGGAGGCATTTTTCATGGAATCAATTAATTTAAATACGAAAATATTAGATAATTACAAAATGAAGCTTTTTAATGAACTTATAAAAGCTATTTGGAGTGAGGAATTTGATGATATAGATAATATACCTAAGAAAGTACTAGGTGAAAGTGTATGTGATGAATTTGGTGAAGAGGCCATATTAAATTTAATAAGAATAGTTATGGGATTAGATCCAATAGATAAAACAGATGAAACAATAAAAGAAATGTTAAATAAAGCTATGTGCACACAAGAAATAAGCACACCAATAATATCAGTAATATCTCAAGTGTGCAATAATTGTGTTAACAAAGAAGACGGAAAGGAATGTTTAGTAAAAGAAAAGCATATTAATTGTAATAAGGATAATACATGTAATTCATGTGGAGGGTGTATAAGAGAATGTAGCTTAGGGGCGATATCTGATAAGATTCAATTCATACCTATTTTAAAATTACTAAAAGATAAAAAACATCCTGTGTATGCAACTGTAGCTCCATCATTTGTAGGACAACTTGGAAATGATGTAACTCCTGGTAAGTTAAGAAGTGCTCTTAAAAAAGTAGGTTTTGCAGACATGATAGAAGTAGCTTTAGCAGCAGATATACTTACTGTCAAAGAAAGTTATGATTATTGTAGCCATATTAAGGAAAATAAAGACGAATGTTTTATAACTAGTTGTTGTTGCCCAATTTGGATTAGTTTAATAAAGTCAAGTTACCCTGAATTTGTAGATAACATATCTAAGTCAGTATCTCCTATGATTGCTTGTGCAAGGATTATAAAGATTTTAAATGAAGATGCTAAAGTAGTTTTTATTGGACCTTGCGTAGCTAAAAAGAAAGAAGCTATATCAGAAGATATAAAAGGAGCAGTAGATTTTGTATTAACATTTAAAGAATTGGAGGAAATATTTAAGGCTTTAGATATAGAAGCTGATAAAGAAGTAGAAGAGAATAGAATAGAATCATCAGCTCTTGGAAGGATATATGCTCATGCAGGAGGTGTGAGTAAAGCTATTGAAGATTGCGTAAAAAAAATAAATCCCAAAGCTGATTTTAAAGCTATTACTTTTCAGGGAGCTAAAGACTGCAAAGTTGGGCTTGAAAAAGTTATAAATAAAGAAATTGATGTAACTTTTGTTGAAGGTATGGGATGTATAGGTGGATGTGTAGGAGGGCCAAAGCGTATTTTAGACACAGAAAAAGGAAAAACATTTGTACAGGAATATTCTAAAGAAACAAATATAAAAACTCCATTTGAAAATATAAATGTAATTCAATTTTTAGCAAAAATGGATATGAAAAAAATAGAAACACTAAGAAATGAGGACAGAAAAAAATTGTTAGGGTTATTTAGTAGAGATATAAGATTATAAAGTAATAAACAAAGGAGATTAGGGGGATGAACATAAAAAAAAATTGCAAAGTATTAGCTATAATTTTATTAGTATTTCTTGTATTAAGTGTAATTATTTTTAATACATTAAAGGAAGATGAGGATAGAGAATATACTTCATTAGAAAATTATATAATAACGAGTACCTTAACTCAAACTATAAATACAGCTACAACACAAAAAGAAAAAGGTCCTATTTTATTACCACAGAAGATAGCATATATAACGATAGATGATGGACCGTCTAAATACACCAACTCAATATTAGACATATTAGAAAAAAATCAAGTTAAAGCAACTTTTTTTATGATAAATGATAACATGAAGAAATATCCAGATGAATTAAATAGAATGCAAAAAGAGGGTCATGGTATGGGGTTTCATAGTGTAACTCATGATATACATAAGCTCTATGAAACACCACAAGCAACATTAAATGAATTTAAAACTTGCCAAGAAACTCTTTATGACATAACAGGTGATGTATCAAAATTAATAAGGCTACCTTATGGAAGTAAGCCTTATATGCCTAAAGAGTCTTATGATATGCTAATAGAAAATAATTATAAAATATGGGATTGGAATTTAGATACTCTAGATTGGAAGTCTACAACAGATAATATTGTAAGTAATCTATTATATTATGGTAGAGATAAATCTAATTTAATAGTATTAATGCATGAAAAAAGACAAACTGTAGAAGCTTTAGATAACATTATAAGAGTATTAAAAGAGAGAGGTTATAAGATAGAACCAATAAGTGAAGATACACAAGATCGAAACTATTGGAAAGGAAATATTCAAAGTTAATTAAAAAAATCAAAGTAGTACATATATTATTATAAATAATTGACAATAATAATATTAATTGGATATAATTAAAGAATAAATAATAAGATAAAAACTATGATAAAGAGGAGTATGTAAATACTACTAAAAGAGATGAAGACTCATAGGCTGAAAGGTCTTCTTAGTACAGGTTTGCAGAAGGTAGCTTTGGAGTTTCTAAGCTGAACTAGCAGTAGGTTTAGACGGTGGGAGTCGTTAAAATCCATAAAGAGCCCAAATTATTAAGTATCTATATATTATAGATAAGTAAAGTTCAATTAAGAGATGTAGCTAAGCAAATATGGAATATAACTCTTAGAGATGAATAAGTTCAATTTGGGAATTAAGGTGGTAACGCGAGCTTTTCGTCCTTATAAGGATGAATGGCTCTTTTTTAATTTATACTATAAAATATATAAGTTTAAGACTTTTAGTCAAAATGAAATTATTAAGTTACTTATATTATTAATAATTTAAGCAAGGCAAATTTTTAATAAAAATTAAATATTAAATGAGGAGGAAATGAAATTGGAAAATACTAATTTACCAAAAACGTATAATCCAAAAGATTTTGAATCAAGATTATACTCAAAGTGGATTGAAGATGGATTATTTAAATCTAAACCAAATCCAAACAAGAAGCCTTTCACTATAATGCTTCCACCACCAAACATAACAGGACAATTACACATGGGGCATGCTCTTGACCATACTTTACAAGATATACTTATAAGATGGAAGAGAATGGACGGATATGAAGCTTTATGGCAACCAGGAACTGACCATGCTTCTATAGCAACTGAAGTTAAAGTTGTTGAAAGAATAAGAGAACAAGAAGGAAAGTCTAAGTACGATTTAGGAAGAGAAGAATTTTTAAAGAGAGCTATGGACTGGAGAAATGAATTTGGTAGAAAAATAGTAGACCAAATGAAACAATTAGGAGACTCTTGTGACTGGGATAGAGAAAGATTCACAATGGATGAAGGATGTAACGAAGCTGTTATTGAATTCTTCATTAAGTTATACGAAAAAGGTCAAATATACAGAGGAAACAGAATAATAAACTGGTGTCCAGATTGTAAGACAACTTTATCAGATGCAGAAGTTGAGCATGAAGAACATGATGGAAAGTTCTATCACATAAAATACCCAATAGTTGGTAGTGATGAATTCTTAGAAATAGCTACAACTAGACCAGAAACAATGCTTGGAGATAGTGGTATAGCTGTAAACCCAGAAGATGAGAGATATACTCACTTAGTTGGAAAGAAAGCAATACTTCCATTAGTAAACAGAGAAATAATAATAGTTGCTGATGATTATGTTGATTTAGAGTTCGGTACTGGTGCAGTTAAGATGACCCCAGCTCACGACCCTAATGATTTTGAAGTTGGTCAAAGACACAACCTTGAAAAGATAAACGTAATGAACGAAGATGGAACAATGAACAAATTAGCTGGTAAGTATGAAGGTATGGACAGATATGAGTGTAGAAAGCAACTTATAGCTGATTTAGACGAAGCTGGATACTTAATAGCTATAAAAGATCATAACCACAATGTAGGTTCTTGCTATAGATGTCATACAGTAGTTGAACCAAGATTATCAGATCAATGGTTCGTTAAGATGGATGAATTAGCAAAACCTGCTATAGATATATTAAAGAAACAAGAATTAAAGTTTGTACCAGATAAGTTTGATAAAACTTACTTACAATGGTTAGAGAACATAAGAGATTGGTGTATATCAAGACAATTATGGTGGGGTCACCAAATACCAGCTTACTACTGCCAAGAGTGTGGAGAAGTAGTTGTTGCTAAAGAAATGCCTACTACTTGTCCTAAGTGTGGACATCATGAATTTAAACAAGATGAAGACGTATTAGATACATGGTTCTCTTCAGCACTATGGCCTTTCTCAACATTAGGTTGGCCACACAATACAGAAGAATTAAACTACTACTATCCAACAAGTGTACTTGTAACTGGGTACGATATAATATTCTTCTGGGTTGTAAGAATGGCATTTGCAGGAATGTTCTGTATGGGAGAAACTCCATTTGAACATGTATTAATCCATGGACTTGTTAGAGACTCTGAAGGTAGAAAGATGAGTAAGTCTTTAGGAAATGGAATAGATCCATTAGAAGTAATAGACCAGTACGGAGCTGATGCTTTAAGATTCATGTTAGCTACTGGAAACTCTCCAGGAAATGATATGAGATTCTATATGGAAAGAGTAGAAGCATCTAGAAACTTCGCAAATAAATTATGGAATGCATCAAGATTTGTATTCATGAACATAGATGAAGAGATAATGAATGGTGTAACTAGAGAATCAGTAGAAGCTAACATGACTTTAGCTGATAAGTGGATAATATCAAGAGCTAACAATGTAGTTAAAGAAGTTAACGACAACATGGACAAGTTTGACCTTGGTATAGCTGCTCAAAAGATATATGACTTTGCATGGTCTGAGTACTGTGACTGGTATATAGAAATAGTTAAGCCAAGATTATACTCTGACGATAAGGCTGCTAAACAAACAGCATTATATACATTAACATATGTATTAGAGAAGATATTAAAACTTCTTCATCCATATATGCCATTTATAACAGAAGAAATATACACTCATCTTCCAACAGTAGAAGGAAGTATAGTAGTGGCTCAGTGGCCTCACTATAATGAAGCAGATAACATGGCTAAAGAAGAAGAAATGATGAACTTAACAATGGATGGAATAAGAAATATAAGAAATGTAAGAGCTGAAATGAATGTTCCACCATCAAAGAAAGCTAAAGTTATAATAGTTCCAACAGCTGAAAAGAAAGAAGCTATGGAAGCTGGTAAAGATTACTTTGTAACATTAGCATCTGCATCAGTTGTTGAAATAGTAGACAGTGAAGCTGGTATACCAGAAGATGCAGTAAGTGTTGTTATAGATGGAGTTAAAATATTTATACCACTTGATGAATTAGTAGACTTCACTAAAGAATTAGATAGATTAAATAAAGAAAAAGCTAAATTAGAAGGCGAAATAAAGAGAGTTAACGGAAAGCTTTCTAACCAAGGATTCTTAGCTAAAGCTCCAGAAAGCTTAGTTAATGAAGAAAAAGCTAAAAAAGAAAAATTCGAAGAAATGATGAAGTCAGTTCTTGAAAGAATAGAAAATATAGAAGCTAAAATAAAATAATTTATAGCAGTATAAATATATTTAAGACTGTATAAAAAGAGTGCCACAAATAATTATAAAATTATTTATGGCACTCTTTTGTTATGTTATGAAAAATCTTTGAGATAAGCGGATAATTATAGTTTATAATATAAGTAAGAGAATTGAAATACTTATTTATATTAGGAGGGAGAAAAATGGCAAAAAATATATTAGGAAGAATGGCAGCAGATACACTAGGGTTATCTGATATAGGTAAGATTATATCTCCTCAAGATTTTGATAAAGTTGATGGAGACGACTACATAATGCATGAAGATGGAGAAAAAATATACTTTGTTATAAAGTCAAAATCAGATGAATACGTATTTACTAATAGAGGCCTTTTACATGTAGATGGAGCCAATGCAGTTAGTAGGAAAAGGGTTGTAAAAAGACACGAATTTTATTATGAAAGAGTAGATGAGGTTACATTAGAAACTGCAGGTACAGTAGATTTAGATATAGAAATAAAGTTTAATTTTGGTAATGAAAGGTTTAGTATAGATGTAGATAAAAAACAATTAGAACAGTTAAAAGATTTATATAAAGCTCTAGTTGAAATAAGTATGATACAAGGCAGAAATTATACTTCAGTAGAAGATGGCATAAATGGACTTAAGATGGCTAATGATGCAATATCAAGAAATCATCTAGAAGGAAATCCGGTAAATATAGTAGAAGACCTAGCTAAGTTTAACTTCAACTGGATGGAAAACTTAAGAAATACATATAACAATAAAGACTTTGGAGAAGTATTTGAAAAATATATAAATAACTAATAATTCATAGAATTTTATAAAAGTTATTGATAATTTATAAAGCATAGGTATGTTACCTATGCTTTTATATTTATTCGATAAAGTATAATGTAGAATATTTTAAAGGATATTATTATCATAAAAGGAATATATATAAGCTATATATTTAAGATTGGAGGGATGATATCATGATATTGAAACTAGAAGATAAACATAGAAAGATAGTCTTAGATTATGTAGCAAAGGAGCCTAGTAAAAATTTATTTATAATAGGGGATATTGAACAGCATGGGTTTAATAAAGATTTCCAAGAAGTATGGGGAAAGTTTGATGAAGATAACAATTTAAGAGGTGTTTTATTAAGATACACAAATAATTTTATACCATATATTGAAAAGTTAGATGAAGATGTATCTGAATTTAAGGATATTATAAGAAAATATAAAGATAAAAAAATAATATCAGGAAAAGATACTATAATAGAAAAGTTTAAGGATGTATTAGGAGATTACGAAGAGAAAATTACATATTTTTGTGAATTAAAAGATGATAAAAAACTTTTAGAATGGGATGACACTATAAAATTAGGAAAAGAAGAGGATGCACAAAGGATATATGATTTACTAAGTACAATAGATGAATTTTCTGTAGAATATAGTGTTGATACAATACGAAGTAGAATAAAAGATAATAGCACAGTATCTTATTATATAGAAAATGAAGATAAAGAAATAATCACTATATCACAAATAACGGCAGAAAATAGTAAATCCGCTATGGTTGTAGGAGTAGCAACTAAAAAAGAATAT
Source organism: Romboutsia sp. 1001713B170131_170501_G6 (assembly GCF_015668195.1). Lineage (NCBI taxonomy): Bacteria > Bacillati > Bacillota > Clostridia > Peptostreptococcales > Peptostreptococcaceae > Romboutsia > Romboutsia sp. 1001713B170131_170501_G6. The sequence continues at coordinate 234,714 of NZ_JADPFC010000003.1, read as the reverse complement.
AGAGAACAAGGCTATATGGGTAAGTGTTTATCTAAACTATGTAGTGATTTAATTAAACGTAATAAGACATTATGTCTATTTTATGATAATCCAAAAGCAGGAAACGTATATCGTAAAATAGGGTTTAAAGAGATTGGAAAATGGACTATGTTAGTAGAAAAATAATTCATTATTGTGGTGCAATTAAATATTATATTATAAACTAAATTAGTAAAAAATATACTATAATAAAAAGTAGATAAATAATAACAAAAGAGAAATGACTAAGGGGGATAATAAATGAACTACCAAGAATCATTACAGTACATAGAAGAAACTCACAAGTTTGGTGTAAGGTTAGGACTAGATAATATATCTAAACTATTAGAATTATTAGGAAATCCACAAGATAAGATAAATATAATACATGTGGCAGGAACTAATGGAAAGGGTTCAACTTGTTCCTTTATAACAAGTATATTAAAGGAAGCTGGATATAAAGTTGGATTATATACATCACCATTTTTAGAGACCTTCACAGAAAGAATAAGAGTAAATGGAGAAAATATACCAGAAGATGATGTAGCTAGAATAGTTACTTTAATAAAAGAGAAAATAGAATATATGGTGGCAAATGGATATTCATATCCTACAGAATTTGAAATAGTAACTGCCATGGCATTTTATTATTATTGTGAACAAAATGTAGATTTTGTAGCTCTAGAAGTTGGATTGGGTGGAAGATATGATGCTACTAATGTTATAAATAAATCAGAAGTAAGTGTAATAACATCTATAAGCTTAGACCATGTAGGTATATTAGGAGATACAATTGATAAAATAGCCTATGAAAAAGGTGGAATAATAAAAGAAAATGGAGTAGCTATAGTATATGACCAAAGCGATGAAGCGAAAGATGTTATAAAAGATATATGTAAAGAGAAAAATGCTAAATACATAGAAGTTAAATTTGATAGTATGAAAATTAAAAAATCAGACATAAATTCTCAAGTATATAGCTGTAAGATTATGAATAAAACATATGAAGACTTAGAAATAAAGTTAATAGGAGAACATCAAGTCAATAATTCCATGCTAGCTTTAAGTGTGATAGAGTACTTAAAAGAAGCTAAAAATTTAGATATAAATGAAGATGATATAAGAAGAGGTCTATTAAATACAAAGTGGCCAGGTAGAATAGAAAAGTTAATGGAAGATCCTATATTTATAATAGATGGAGCTCACAATGAAGATGGAGCAAGTTCTTTAGCTAAATCTATAAGTAAAAATTTTGTAAACAAAAAAGGAACTCTTTTAATAGGAATGTTAGAAGATAAAGATATAGATAGCGTATTAAAAATAATTATGCCTTATTTTGATAAGGTAATAACAACAACTCCAGATAACCCAAGAGCTATAAGCTGTGAAATTTTAAAAGATAAAATATCTAAATATGTAGATGATGTAATTTCAATAGAAAACATAGAAGAAGCAGTTAATTATACACTAAGAAATTCTAAAAAAGAAGATATAATAATAAGTGCAGGATCTTTATATATGATAGGATCAGTTAGAACAATAGTAAATAATATATTAGAGTTAGTATAGTATAAAATAAAGTGTCTTAAAGTAGTAATAATAACTATTTTAAGGCACTTTTGATTTTCAAAATAATGTTATTAAGTTTATAAAGTAATTTATCAATATATTATTTAAATGAATTTTACACTATTTATTATATGAGCTAAAAATTTATAGAATATAGTTTATATAAATAAAAAAGAGTATCAAATAAGGTAAAATACCTAAAGATACTCATTAATAAACATTATAGAGATTGACGTATAGCCTTAGATAATTGGTCTGGGCAAGAAGTAGTTTTTCCGCCACAAGGTATATTAGCTAATTTATCAGCTACTTCAAAGGCATTTTGTCCAATTACTAATTGCTTAAGTCCTATTAAATTACCTGGACATCCACCTACAAAATCAACATTAGTTATAACATTGTTATCATCTACTTCAAAATTCATTTCTCTACAACAAACGCCACTTGGCTTAAATGTTATTTTCATAATTAAACCCCTAACTTAATATATTATTTTCAATCCTATCATATCAAATATATATTCAATATTGCAATACTAAAAGATAGTAATAATATATAGATACAAAAGAATATACTATTGTAGTATATGTATAAACAATAAAGGAGGCCAAAATTTGAAGCTATACATTTCAAATTATCTATCGAATAGCATAAGTATATTAGATTATAAAGATTTTAAAGCTGAAGAAATCCTATTAGATGAGGGAACTTATCCACACCATTTTTGTATAAATAAAAAGCAGAAGATAATGTATTTACCTAGTTCGAGTAATGGAACAATGTATATACTAGATTTGGAGCTAAAGAAGATAATAGATAGCATGTCTATAGGTGGGAATTTAAGTCAGATAGGTATATCTAAAGAGGAACTTTATATATCTAACGAAGATTCTAATAGTATTTATATAATAAATGAACATACACTAGAACCAATAGGTATAATTGGTGTAGGAGAAACACCACATGGATTTGATTTTAATGAAAAAGAAAATAAATTATATGTACCTTGTAAAAATTCTATATATTGTATAGACACTTTAAGCAAATGTATAGATAGAGAGATTAAGATAGACTTTAAATCATGGCATATAAAGGTGGATATTAAAAAAAATGAAGTATATGTATCTACATTAGATGGAAGTGTAATAGTATTAGATGGATTTAATATGAAGATAAAACACATAATAAATCAGTTTTTAATACCAGTAGAAATATGCTTTAATTATAGTAAAAGTGAGGTATATATAGCGGATTTAGGATATAAAAAGGTAGTAATATTAGATTATAATAATTTAGAAATTAAAAATAAAATTGAAATAAATGGTAACCCTCAAGGTTTAGCTATTTCTAGGAATGAAGAATTATTATTTGTATCTGACACTCAAAATAACTCTTTAAAAGTATATAACACAACAAATCATACGTTTATAAATGAAATTAAAACAGGAAAAGAGCCTACAACAATAATATGTTTATAGGCTTAGTGATTATCACGTATAAGTAAATCTATAACTTCTGCATACATATATGATGCATTTTTTTTCCAATTGTTACAAATAAGCTTGGCCTGTTTCTCTGATGAAACATTTAAGTTTAAATCTATTAAGTTAGATTGATTTTCAATAACTCTCAAGTTAACAATAAATTCATGATCACTTTGTTTTACAAAGCTTGATTTTACTTGTGTATCAGATAATAGATTCTCTTTATTATTTATTATATACTCGTCTATTTTTCTAGCTGTATCTTCAGGTATTCTAGATAAGAAGTACTCTAATATTTCTAATCCTTTTTGAGTAAGAGAGTAATATTCTTTACCAGAATCTTCATAAGTAACTAAGAATTTAGATTCCATAAGTTGACTTAAAAACTGTTGAAGAGAAAAATAATTCATAGTCTCAGTTTCTAAGATAACTTGAGTAATTTGAGAATTAGTTAAATCCATATTAATTTTATTTAAAATATATAAAATTAAAAGCTTGTGAGAAGCTAATTCTTCAGATGAGTTTTCAAACATTGTACCATCCTCCGTAAACTATTTCTATATAATATATTAAACCAAAATATACAAAAATAAAAGTAGAATTTAAATATATTCAATAAATAAAATGTCTTTTTTTATTCGTAAAAATATAAGAGACTACCATTTAGGTAGCCTCTTATCACTTAGATGTCAGAATTTACTATACTATTTACCAGCCATTTGGTTTTCAGCCATTTCAACTAATTTTTTAGTCATATAGCCACCAACATAACCGTTTTGTCTAGCTGTTAAGTTACCTTTGTCTATTGTGTCATAGTTAGATAATCCTATTTCATTAGCTATTTCTAACTTCATTTGGTTTAATGCAGCCTTAGCTTCTGGAACAGCTTTTCTGTTGTTGTTTGCCATAGTAAATTTCCTCCTTAGATGTTGTGTACAATACATATTGTATTGTTGATACTAATTTACCCTAGAATCGACTTTTATATACGTTTATAAAAAAATTTTATTAGTACTTCCTATCAATTTTTATTTTTTTATTTTTACGTATACCTTCCTCAATTCCATGTGCTTCTCTTAGATAGTGCCTATTTTCAAGTTTAAATGTTTGTCTAGCTGTTTCAACTTGACGTCCTTTAATATTACTAAAAGAACTTCTTATATTTGACATAATAACACCACCTTATATTAGTATTAGTTTTAATTTGCCCAAATAATAAAATTTTTTTTATAGTAATTTTTTGAAATAAATAAAAATAAATTTTAAATATAGGACAACAAAAAGGAGGTGTAAATATGAAGTCTAAGTCTAAAAAAATAAAATATTTTAGATCTAGTACTTTCTTTTTAGGAATAACAATAGTTTTTATAATAGTTTTAATAGGTGGGATTAGATATGTATGTTATGAAAAAGAAGTATCTAGTATGCCAATACATAGTGTTGATACAAATGATAAAGAAATAGCTTTAACCTTTGATGTAGCGTGGGGAACAAATAATATAGATGAAATTTTACAAGTTTTAGAAAAACATAATGTAAAATCTACGTTTTTTTTGGTGGGCAGTTGGATAGAAGATAATGAGGAATTAGTTGAAAAAATACATAATGCAGGTCATGAAATAGGAAATCATTCTAATACACATGCAAGTTTTAAAAATCTATCAAAAGAATCAAAGGCTCAGGAAATTAAGTTAGTATCAGAAAAAATATACGATATAACAGGAGAAAAAATAAGTTTATTTAGACCTCCATTTGGTGATACAGATAAAGAAACTCTAGAAGTGAGCAATTCATTAGGTCATCAAGCTATTAAATGGAGTCTAGATTCTATGGACTGGAAGGGATTTGGTGCAAATCATGTTATTGATAGAGTCATGAAAAACTCTGAACCAGGATCTATAGTATTATTCCATTCAAATGTAAGTAATGTAGAAAATTACATAGACACTATAATATTTAATTTAAAGAAGGACGGATATAAAATAGTTCCTGTATCAGAAATAACATATAAAGAAAATTTCAAAGTGGATAGTAATGGAGTTCAAAAGCTACAGAATAAGTAGTAATAAAAGTAAGGATTTATAAATATATTTATTATATAAAAGATAAAATATACAATTAACAAATTGTGGGGGGATAAAGATGGTTACAGTTAAAGAAGAAACGAACATAGTGAATTTAAGAGGAGAACTGAGTGAAAATTTAGAGTTTAGTCATGAAATATTTGGAGAGAAGTTTTATAATACTACTATTAAAATAAATAGACTTAGTGATTCTTATGATATACTTCCTATTACAGTTTCAGAAAGACTTTTAGAAGATATAAAAATAGAGGAAGGTAATTTATGTAGTATATTGGGTCAGCTAAGGTCTTATAATAAAAATGTTGATAATAGAAATAGACTAGTTTTAACTGTTTTTGTTAGAGAAATAAAGACGATAGAAGATGAAAATAAAGATCCAAATAGTATATTCTTAGATGGTTACATATGTAAAGAGCCTGTTTATAGAAAGACTCCATTAGGAAGAGAGATAACGGATTTATTAGTGGCAATAAATAGACCATACAATAAATCAGACTATATACCATCAATAGTTTGGGGAAGAAATGCAAAATTTGCTAAAGGCTTAAAGGTTGGAGATAGAATACAAATGTGGGGAAGAGTTCAAAGTAGGGAATATGAAAAAAAAGGTGAGGATGGAAATAGTATAAAGAAAATTGCTTATGAAGTTTCTATATCGAAAATAAAAAAAATGAGTGAAAATAATAATGAATAGGATTTCATAAAAAAACTAAAAATTTACTAGTTGAATAGTTGCTCCTTATTTATTATAATTTATTCTATGATGTTAGTTATAAATGCAGAAAGTAAAGAGGGGGAGCACTGTGAAAAGCGTATTATATCATGATTACGACCCTAGTATTAGTTTGACAGATAACTCTGATGATATAACTTGTTTTTTAGATACGATAAAGTATAATGTAGGCAATCATATACTACTTGTAGGAAAAATAGGTGACCTAGGGAAAAGATTAAGAAGGCTAGGAGTATATGTAACAATACTTGAGAATAGCCCTTATGAAGACGTATGTTATTCCTTAATACACAACGGAAACTGTAATGTTATAAAAGGAACACTTGAACTATTGCCTTTTGAAGATAGACATTTTGATAAAGTTATAATATTAGATCACTTTAATAACACTGGAAATTTCAAGCAAGCATCTAAAGAAATTAACAGAGTACTAAAGATTGATGGTGAATTAATATTAGAAGACTTAAATTTAAAAAATATTAAAGTTAAGTTAAAGAATCTAAAGCATAAACTGTGCGGAGAAAATATCAAGTATCATTATCCAAATGATGTTGCAAAATTATTTTCAACTTTAGATTTTGAAGGTAATGTTAAAGAAGTAGAAAATGAAAGATACATTTATATAGGAAAAAGAAAATAGAGATTTTACTAATATATATAAAGACTAGGTTAGCCTGGTCTTTTATATATTAAACTAAAAATAGGAGCCATATAGTTATGAGTATAAATTATCAATTAATCATAGTAGTAATGATGTTTGTTATATTAATATCTATACAATTTACGCTAAATAAAATATATTTAGTATTAAAGGATATAAAAGAAATACTTAATTTAAAAAGATTAAGAAAGGATTAATATGGCAAACTTAAAATACATAAGAGAAGATATTCAAAATATAGCAGAAGCAATAGTAGCTGTTTTAGGTATAGATGTAACCATAGTAGATGATGACTTAACTAGAGTTGCAGGTACAGGTATATATCTAGAAAAAATAGGAGAAAAAATAAGTGGATACTCTGCTTTTAATAAATGTCTAATAGAACAGATAGAAATAATAATAGATGATCCAAGTTGTAATGATATATGTAATGAATGCTCCAATAGTGGAGATTGTAAAGAGTTTGCAGAGGTTTGTTGCCCTATAATAAGCGAAGGCGTAACCTATGGAGTTATAGGTCTTATAGCTTTTACAGAAGAACAAGCTAAGGGTATAAAAAATAATAAAGATATATTAATGAATTTTTTAGGTAAAATGGCTGATTTAATATCTAATAAAATTAAAGCTCAAGTAAAAGCTTATGAATTAGAATTAGAAAAGAAAAAGCTAGAGACTTTAGTAAATGGTATAGATAAGGCTATAGTATCTATTGATGTAGATGGAAATATAGATAAATATAATTTAAAATTTAGGAAAATATTCAATTTAGAAAATAATATAAATGGTAAAAATATATTTAAGCTTTTAGAATTCATAAAAAAACCACCAAGAGATAATTTTAAAAAAGAAAAGTCTCATAGTTTTAACTATAGATTAGATAGATATGAATTAAAAGGAATATACAATATAAATGAAATTATTTTAAAGAAAGAACTAAAAGGGTATGTTATAGACTTTATAGATAAAAAAGATGCTATTAAAAACTATAATAAAATAAATAAAGATTATAGTATAACATTAGAAAATATAATAGGAAATAGTAGCACTATAAATAGCGTTAAAAAGGAAGCACTAATAGCTTCTAAATCTACTTCTACAGTACTGATTACAGGAGAAAGTGGTACTGGTAAAGAGTTATTTGCAAGAGCTATACATAATCATAGTAATAGATGTGAAAATCCATTTGTAGCGGTAAACTGTGCAGCCATACCAGATAATTTACTAGAAAGTGAATTGTTTGGTTATGAAGAAGGAGCTTTTACAGGAGCAAAAAAGGGTGGTAAACTAGGTAAGTTTGAAATAGCTAATAAGGGTACGATATTCCTAGACGAAATAGGAGATATGAGCCTACATCTACAAGCAAAATTACTTAGAGTATTACAAGAAAAAGAACTAAATAAAATTGGAGCAAAATCAAATAAATTTATAGACGTAAGAATAATAGCAGCTACCAACAAAGATTTAGAAAAAATGGTATTAAAGGGAACTTTTAGAGAAGATTTATATTATAGGCTTAATGTAATACCTATATCACTTCCAAATTTAAGACAAAGAAAAGATGATATACCAGATTTAATAGATTTTATGATTAAAGAATATTCTAGAAAGTTAGAAAAGCATGTAACTGGTATTGACAAAGATGTGTTAGATGTAATGTTAGAATATAGATGGCCAGGAAATATAAGAGAGCTTCAAAATATAATAGAGTATGGCGTTAATATGTCTATAGGAGAAACTATAACATTAGATGTAATACCTAATAAATTAAAAAATGTAGAGTTAGAAGAATCAGTAGTTCAAAATGATAAGATAAGAACTTTAGAAGAATTAGAAAAAGCAGAAATCATTAAAGCATTGCATAAATATAAAGATTATAAAAAAGATAAAGAGCTAGCTGCAAAAGCATTAGGTATATCTAGAGCTACTTTATATAGAAAACTAGAAAAATATAAAATTATCTCAAAATGAGAAAAAATCTCATTTTGAGATTTTTTTTACTCAAATTGAGATAAAATTATAAAATTATACACAAAATTAATATTTAAATGCGGATTTAGAAAAAATTAAAAAAATAATAATCTTAATTATAATGTAGAAAAATGATGATAAATGCTTATATATAAGTATTTCACGAAAACGTTTTAGTTAGGTAAATTAAATAATAAAAAAATAATAATTAATTTAAAAAGTTGGCATATATATTGCTAAATATAAAAGCATAAATTTAATTTATATGGGAGGAAATATTATGAAGGATGTAAGAAATCAAATAGTTAATATATTAAAGGCAGAAGTAAAGCCAGCTTTAGGATGTACAGAACCAGTTGCAGTTGCACTAGCTTGTGCTAAAGCAAAAGAATTATTAGGGGAAGAAATAGTTAAGCATAACGTATTAGTTAGCCCAAACGTATATAAGAACGGAATGTGTGTAGGAATACCAGGAACAGAAAGATTAGGATTAAAAATATCTGTAGCTTTAGGATTTATAGGTGGACACTCTGAAAACGGATTAAGAGTATTAGAAACTTTAACTGAAGAAGAAGTTAAAAAAGCAGAAGAATACATGGATACTCATCCAATATCAATATCACCAGCTGACACAAAAGAAAAGGTATATATAGAAGTAAACTTAGAAGGAAAAACTAGAACTTCAAAGGTTATTATAAGAACTAAGCATGATAACTTCGTTTACTTAGAAGAGAATGGAAATGTTTTATTAAATGAACAAGGTATAGAAGAAATAGCTGTTACAACAGAAAAAGAAGAAAATATAATGGACACTATAACTATAGAAGAATTAGTTAAAAATGTAGAAGATTTAGACTTTAAAGACATAGAATTCTTATTAGAAGGAATAACTATGAATGAAGAAATAGCTAATTATGGATTAAATCAAAAAGTAGGTATAGGCGTTGGATACGGAATAAAAAAATCTATGGAAGATGGATTACTTGGAGATGACTTAATGAACCAAGCTATGATGATAACAGCAGCAGCATCAGATGCTAGAATGGCAGGAGTTAAAATGCCTGTTATGAGTTCAAATGGTAGTGGAAATCATGGTTTAACTGCTATACTTCCAATAGTAGCATACAACAAGAAATTCCCTCAATCAGATGAAAGATTAGCAAAAGCTTTAGCTATATCTCACTTAGTTACAGCATACATTAAAAACTATACAGGAAGATTATCAGCAGTGTGTGGATGTGGAGTTGCTGCATCAACAGGTGCTACAGCAGGTTTATCTTGGTTAATGGATGGAGATAAAAAACAAATAGAAGGTGCTATAGAAAATATGGTAGCTAACTTAAGTGGTATGATATGTGATGGTGCAAAAGCAGGTTGTGCATTAAAATTAGCATCAGCAGCATCAGCAGCAGTACAAAGCGCTATAATAGCTAAACAACAATGTTTTGTACCACCAATGAATGGTATAGTTGGATCTAAAGTAGAGCAAAGTATACAAAACTTAGGAAGAGTAAGCGACAAAGGTATGTCTGTTACAGATGAGGTTATAATAAATGTAATGGATGACATGAACAAGGTTAAGTAATTCTCCTTGCAAAAACATCTAATCTCCTATAAAATTGAAAGTATCATTTATACATAATGGAGGATTTATTATGAATATCGAAACTAAAAAGTGGGAAGTTTTATGTTCTGAAGAACAAATTGCTACTAGACTTAAGGAATTAGGTGAACAAATATCTAAAGAGTATGAAGGAAAAAATCTTTTAGTAGTATCTTTATTAAAAGGAAGTTTTATCTTCTGCGCTGACTTAGTAAGAAACATAACTGTTCCAGTTAAAATAGAGTTTATGACAACTTCAAGCTACGGCCACGGAGAACAAAGTAGTGGTAATGTAAAAGTTGTATCAGATATAAACTCTGATTTAGAAGGGTATGATGTGTTAATAGTAGATGATATAACGGATACGGCACTAACTATGCATCATGTTATGAATCATTTAAGAGCTAAAAACCCAGCAAGTATAAAGTGCTGTGTATTACTTGACAAACCAAGTAGAAGAAAAGTTGAATTAGTTCCAGATTACTGTGGATTTGAAATAGAAGATAAGTTTGTTGTTGGATATGGATTAAACTATGGTGATTATTACAGAAATGTACCATACGTATTCAATGTTACAAATGAAGATAGATAAATAAAAAGTTGCTCTTAAGAGCAACTTTTTATTTACAAAAATTTTATAATTTATATAAACTATATAAGTAAACTAAGCTAAGATATATTTATACACATATTAACTGTAAAAATGGTTGAAAAGTGGATAACTTCAAAATGAAAATGGTTGCAGGAGGATTAAATATGGGGATAAAAATGATACATCATATATGTATCCAAACAGAAAAATACAAGGAATCATTAGACTTTTACACAAGAATACTAGGATTTGAAGTAGTTCAAGAGAGTAAAAACTTCCACAATAGAGAATATAATACGTGGATAAAGCAAGGTACTTTTATGATAGAGCTTCAGACACCTAAAGCTGGGGATAAGTTTAAAAATTGGACATCTCTAAATGAAGGCCCAGTGCATATGGGATTTATTGTGGATAATGTGGAAGAAGAGTATGAAAGGATCAAATCGCTAGGATATACTAATTTTAAAGTTAAAAATGGAGAAATTGTATATAAAGTAGAAGGTGAAAGTTTATTTAAAATAAAAGCACCAGAAGGAACAGAAATAGAAATTAGAGATACTGATATAGCTTAGTATCAAAAACACCCTTCTATTAATATGATATTAGTATGAAAGTATTATAATTAATGGGGGGATTTTTTTGAGAAATTTCAATGAGAAATATTCATTGGTTAGAGTATTACATGCTTTGGTAAGTGGAGAAGAATTAGATGTATATATAGATGGATTTCCTTTTTATATGGACGTAAGATTTGCTCAATTTACACCATATATATATGTACCAGAAGGAGAGCATATATTTAGCGTTTATTTAAAAGATGAAAGGGAGAGTCCTTTGACTGAGGTTAGTATCGATGTAAAAAATGATGAGCTTATAACAGCAGCTATTATAGAAAAAAATGATAAAATAGATATACTTCCTATACCAGAGAAAATGGGAATTCCAGAAGATAATACATCGAAGATTAAGTTTGTGCACTTAGTTCCAGAAGCACCAAATGTCAATATACTAATGGGTGGAGAAGAAATATTTAATAATGTAGGTTATACAGATTATACAGAGTATGAAAATGTGCCAATAGGAGAGTATAAGATGGATATAGAATTGACGGAAAATAAAAAAACAATTTTAAGCAACTTAGTAAATATAAATCCAAATAGAATATATACATTTTATGTTATTGGGATATCGCCTAATATAGATATGATTCAGACATTAGATGGAGCAACTTTCTTACAGTGATAGATATAAACTATAAAAATTTGTTATTATTAAAAGTATAGATAAATTTATCTATACTTTTTTACGCTTAAGGAAATTATGATACTTCAAAAACTATGGACAACTATTATAGTTAAGTAATATCAATTAGTTTAGTGAGTGCAAAAAGAAAATTTGAAGTGCTTCGCTAACACGTCGCTCAAGCAACGGATGAAGTATAGAGCCCACGCAGTGGCTTAAGCGAAGCAAATTTTTTATATTCAAAGTTATATTTATGTGGTATATAATATAATTAGTTTAATTAGGAGTATAAATACCATGAAGAAATCAAGGATTTTAATAAATATAGTCTTAATAATAGCATTATTATTTGGAAGTTATAAGGTTATAAGCAAGGTTTTAGACTATAAAAAGGCAGATAAAGTATATGATGATATAAAGAAAATAAAAGAAACAAGAGAAAAACAACTTGTATCAAAAGTACAAAGTAATGATAATTACAAAGTAGGAAATAGTGAGGTAGATGATAATAAAGAGGTTAAACCATATATTCATTACAATAAGACTACTTTAGATTTATCTGATATAAACAAAGATTATAGAGGATGGATAAATATTGATGGAACCAATATAGATTACCCAGTTCTTCAAGCTAAAGATAATAATTATTATCTTAAAAAAGATATAAATAAAAATTATTTACCATCGGGTTCTATATTTTTAGACTATAGAAATAACAGATTTGAGGATAGTAATACGGTTATTTATGGACACTACATGAGAAATAATACAATGTTTGGTGAGTTAAAGAAATTTAAGGATAAAAAATTCTTTGACAAAAATAACAAAATATACATAGAAACGCCAGATGGAAAAAAACTAGAATATAAAATTTTCTCAGTTTATACAACTGACGCAAATTACAATTATATACAAACTTCTTTTAATTCTAAAAGTGATTATAAACAATTTCTGAATAAAATAAAAAATAAGTCTTTATATAACACTAATATAGAAGTAAGTGAAAATGATAAAATACTAACTTTATCTACTTGTAGTTATGAATTTGAAAATGCGAGAACTGTAATTCATGCCAAGCTAGTAAAGTAAAAGGGTCAAATTAATATTTATTAATTTGACCCTTTTATATTTAATCCAAATCTCTAAGACCGTCCATTAACTTAGTTTTATCAGCTGTTTTTTCATCTTTTATCTTTATTACTTTCGCAGGAGAACCAGCTACAACTTCTCCTTCTAATACATCACAAGTAACAACTGAACCTGCCGCCACAATAGCGCCTTTTTTTACTGTTACGCCTTCAAGTATTACAGCATTTGCTCCTATTAAAACATCATCCTCAATTATAACAGGGGAAGCAGAAGGTGGTTCTAAAACGCCAGCGATAACCGCTCCAGCACCTACATGAACATTTTTTCCGATTATACCTCTTGCTCCTATAACTGCATTCATGTCAATCATGGAATTATCACCAATAACAGCTCCAATATTTATAACAGCTCCCATCATGATAACAGCATTTTTTCCTATAGTAGTCATATCTCTTATTATAGCACCAGGTTCTATACGAGCATGTTCATGAAGGTAGCTGTATATAGGTATAGCAGAATTTCTTCTATCATACTCAATGTATATATCTTTTATAAGATTTTCCTTACCTTTTAGAAAATCATTTATTGTATCATAATCACCAATGAGTATATAAGAACCATTAGAACCAAATACCTTAAATTCTTTAGCTTCCTTAAAGCTAATTAGATTAGTATTTAGATAAACTTTAACAGGTGTTACTTTTTTTGATTCTTTTATATATTTGGCTATTTCATAAGCATCATTTAAATTTATCATTAGTTACCTCCATAAATTAATTTATCAAATTATCCATATTATAATATCCAGGATTTTGGTTAACTAAAAACTTAGCAGCAGTTATAGAACCTTTAGCAAAAATATCTTTAGATTGAGCTATATGCTTTAGTTCCACAACTTCATCATGACCTGCATATATGACATTATGTTCGCCAACAATAGTACCACCTCTAATAGCGTGTATTCCTATTTCATTTTCACTTCTTTTCGCCTCACGACCATATCTTCCATAATTATATTCAAGATTAGGTAGTACGTCTTTTATTGCATTAGCAATCATAATAGCAGTACCACTTGGTGCATCAACTTTTTTATTATGATGTTTTTCTATTACTTCAATATCAAAACCATTTAGCACTTTAGTAGCTTCTCTTACTAATTTTAATAAAACATTAACTCCTAAAGACATATTAGAAGAGTGGAAAATAGGGATTACACTAGATGCATCCTTTATTTTACTTAACTCTTCTTCATTGTATCCAGTTGTAGCAATAACCAAAGGGGTTTTAGTATTTAAAGCATAAGATAAAACGTCATCTAAAGCTAAGTGATGAGAAAAATCTATTATTACATCACATTTTTTAGGTATATCAGACATAGTAGAGAAAACTTTAAAAGATGTTTTTTCCTTTTGGTTAGAAGATACTCCATAAGCCAATTCTAAATTAGGGTCATCTTCTATACATTTAGTTAAAACCCTACCCATTTTTCCAAAGCATCCATTAACTATGACTTTTAGCATGATTTTTCTCCTAATGATAATCCTTGATTTTTTAATTCTTGTTTTAAAATTTCTAAGTTTTTATCTTCCATTTCAGCTAGAGGCAACCTTAAATTTCCAACATCAAATCCAAGTAAATTCATAGCAGTTTTAACAGGTATAGGATTAACTTCTATAAATAAAGCATCTATTAAAGGTTTTAATTTAAGTTGTAATTCTCTAGATCCTTTTATATCCCCTTCTAAAAACTTATACACTAAATCATGAGTTTCTTTAGGGCATACATTAGCAAGAACAGATATTACTCCATGACCTCCAACTGATAATAATTGAATTATACTATCGTCATTTCCTGAATAAATAGCAAAGTCGTCTGGAACCAATCTAGCTATTTCTCCGACTTGAGATAAATCCCCACTAGCTTCTTTTATAGCAACTATATTATCTATTTTAGCAAGTTCTGCTACTAAGCTAGGTTTCATATTCATAGATGTTCTTCCTGGAACGTTGTACATTATTATAGGAAGATTTACACTCTTAGCTATAGTTTCAAAATGTAGTTTAAGTCCTTTTTGGTTAGCTTTATTGTAGTACGGAGTTATAACTAATAATCCATCAGCTCCAAGTCTTTCAGCTTCTTGACTTAAATAAATAGAATGTGCAGTGTTATTTGAGCCAGTTCCAGCTATAACAGGTATTCTTTTATTAACTTTATCAACAGTATATTTTATAACAGCAAGCTGTTCTTCATCACTCATAGTAGTGGATTCTCCTGTAGTTCCACAAATAACTATTGCATCAGTACTATTTTCTATATGATATTCAATTAATTTACCAAGAGTTTCAAAATCAACACCATTTTCATTAAAAGGTGTAACTAAAGCAACTGCAGAACCTTTAAATAACATATACAAAACCCCTTTATATAAGAATTTACCTAATTAGGTATTTAAGCATTAAACTAAATCACAAGCAACTAATAATTCTGCTATTTGAACAGTATTAGTAGCGGCACCTTTTCTGATATTATCGGCAACTACCCATATATTTACTCCATTATCTACACTAAAATCTCTTCTTATTCTTCCAACGAAAACTTCATCACTACCAGTAGAATCTACTGTAGTAGGATATTTATTTTCTTTAGGATTATCCATGACAATTACACCATTCATGTTTTCTAAAGTATTAACTAAATCAGAAAGCTCAAATGGGTTTTCAAATTCAATATTTATAGATTCACTATGACTATTTTTTACAGGAACTCTAACTGTAGTAGCTGTAACCTTCATATCGAGATCGTTAAATATTTTTTTTGTTTCATTTATCATTTTTAATTCTTCTTTTGTATAACCATTATCTTCAAAAACATCTATATGAGGAAGACAGTTGTAAGCTATTGGATGAGGATAGAAACTATTAGGTTTTCCATAAACGCCATCTTCTAAGTCTTTAATACCTCTTACACCTGAACCAGATACAGCTTGATAAGTAGAATAAACTATTCTTTTTATTTTATATTTTTCATGAAGTGCTTTAAGAGGAACTACAGCTTGTATAGTAGAGCAATTTGGGTTAGCAATTATTCCTTTATGCTTTTTAATATCTTGTGGATTAACCTCAGGAACTACTAGAGGTACATTTTCATCCATTCTCCAATAACTAGAATTATCAATAACTACAATACCTTTTGAAGCTGCAATAGGAGCATATATAGAACTTATTTCACCACCAGCAGAGAATAAGGCTATTTGTATATCTCTATCAAAAACATCTTTATTTAATTCTTCAACTACATATTCTTTTCCATTAAATACTACAGTAGAGCCAGCAGACTTAGCAGAAGAGAATAAGTATAGTTGATTTATAGGGAACTTTCTTTCTTCTAAAACCTTTAAGAAAGTTCTTCCAACCATACCAGTAGCACCAACAATAGCTACATTAACTTTTTTCATAAAATCACCCCAAATAAATTGATTAAGTATCTATATAAAATTATTCAAGGAGATTAAAATATATTCTATTTGTTGATAATAAATCCCTTTAAAAATATTTTCTATAAAAGAGGTAGAAAATATAGCTTTGATGTTAAGCTTTTTAGAGGATGGAAAAATAATAAAAAAGAACTATAACTAAATAGTCATAGTCCTAATTAAACTTTAATTTATACTATCTAACTCAATCTTAAGAATATACAATTATATTTTAAGACTCAAATTATATTAAAAGCTTATCTACATCCTTTATTAAAAGGAGGGTCAAATTACTTACACATTAAGTGCGTTTTCACTATCTATATTAAGTGCAACTTCAACACCTTCAAGAGTGGCATTTAGAGCTACACGTGGACTTTTTGCATCTCCAATAACATGGAAAGGAATTTCTAAATCTTTACATTTTAATTGAACATCTTCTAAAGATACTGAAGTAGCACCAAGAGCAACGACTACAGCATTACAATTAACACTTGTTTCAGTTTCATCTTTAACATATACAACTTCATTTTCTTTTATTTCCACAACTTTGGCATTAGGAATTTGATTAACACCTATTACATACATATTTTCAAGCATATTCATACTTCTAATCCAGCCTAAATCTCCGCCGAATTTTTCAGATTCATCAATAACCGTACATTTTACACCCTTATCAGTTAAGTATTGAGCAGTTTCTAAACCTACCATTTTTCCGCCGAGTATAACTACATTACCAGAAAGCTCTATATTACCAGATAAAACTTCTTCATAAGTAAATACATTTTTACTTTCTATACCTTTTATTTCAGGCTTTGAAGCAACAGCACCAGTTGCAATTATTACTTCATCAGGATTAATTTGAGATACCAACTCAGGAGTTACAACTGTATTTAATCTAACATCAACACATAAACGAGCAGCCTCTTTAGCTTCCCAGTCAACAGCATCAAGCATCTCACCTTTATATGGAGCAGCTCCAGCTAAGTTAAATTGCCCACCTAATTTATTGCTAGCTTCACATAAAATTGGGTTATGACCTCTAACTTTTAACATGTTAGCAGTCATCATACCACCCATACCACCGCCAGCTATTAAAACTGTTTTAGGGTTATTTGTTTTAGTAATAGGTTGACCTTCTTTACCAACCATAGGATTTCTCATACAAGTAATAGTAGGAATATTTGGATTCATTATAGCGTCAAAGCAGCCCTTCAAGCAACCAACACATAAACGTATACTATCAGTTTTACCATCTCTTGCTTTATTACAGAATTCATGGTCTGTAATTTGAGCACGACCTATAGCAACCAAATCACACTTTTCTTCTCCTATAAATTTATTTGCAATTTCTGGATGATTGATTCTACCAACTCCAACCACAGGCATTTCAATAGCATCACGTATTTTTTTTACATTTTCAATATTATATCCGCGAGGAGTATCAATTGAAGGAACTTCATATTTTAGAGCTGCAGACTTATTATTACCTCTTGAAATATCAATTATATCAACACCTTCAGCTTTAGCCATCTTTAAAAACTCAATTACATCTTCTATAGTAAGTCCATTTTGAACATAATCATCTAATGCATCTACACGCATAAATAAAGGCATAGTATCTGGCATATTAGCACGCATAGTACGAATAACTTCAAGTGAAAATCTTGCTCTATTTTCTAAAGAACCATTATATTCATCATCACGTTTATTAAAAGCAGCACTTAAGAATGTATGAGGAAGATAAGTATGAGCAGCATGGAATTCTATAGCATCACAGCCAGCTTTTACTGCCATTTGAGTTGATTTTCCATAACAATCAACAATTTCTTTTATATCTTCATGAGTCATACCTTCTGTAACCATAGGAGTTCTATCTTTTGGAAGTAGAGCTATTGCAACTTGACCACCATGCCAAATTTGAACCCCTATTTTACCACCAACGCTATGTACGCTATCTATAAGTTTTTTCATACCTTCAAAATGTTCATCTTTATAAAGGGCTACATAACCATTACCATGAGTACTTGGGTGTATAGCACAAACCTCAGTAAAATTAAGACCACAGCCACCTTTTGCAATTGCTACATGATAATCAATTAAATTTTGTGTAACAAGTCCAGTAGGAGAAGCCATTTTTGTCATCATTGCTGGAAGTATTACACGGTTTTTTATTTCTAAATCTCTTACCTTAAATGGAGAAAATAAAGCATTATAATTCATAATCATATCACCTTTCACTATTAAAATTTATTATTTAGTTATACGTTATATTTATAAAATTACATAACAATTCCACCATCAATATTTAATATTGCACCAGTTGTATATGAAGAATCCTCTGAGGCAAGGTATACATAAGCACCAGCCATTTCATAAGGCTCAGCCATTTTTCCAAGTGGAGTTACTTTTCTCATATGTTCAACCATTTGATCTGTAACAAATTTTTTTACCATTTCAGTAGCCACAGAACCAGGAGCAACAGCATTAACTCTTATATTGTATTTACCAAGTTCTCTAGCAAATGATCTTGTAAGTCCATTTACAGCAAACTTAGAAGCAGTATAAGCACATTGTCTTCCAGCACCATTTACACTTACTAAAGAGCTTGTGTTAATTATATTACCACCGTGGGCTTTCATAATTTTAACAGCAGCTCTTGTGCAACGGAATATTCCTGTAACATTTACGTCCATAACTTCTTCAAATTCATCATCTGTCATTAAATCAATATCTTTTGTAGCTGTAATACCAGCATTATTAACTAATATGTCAACATAGCCCCATTTATCAACTACTTGTTTAAACATTGCATTGATTTCATCACTACTTGACATGTTTGCGTGAACTGCCATAACATCAGCATTAGGATATTTTTCTTGGATAAGATTTAGTGCTTTATTTGCAGTTTCAGCTATACTTCCACATATTGCAACTTTAGCACCTTCTTTGACATATCTATCAACTATAGCAAAACCAATACCACGTGATCCGCCAGTAACGATTGCAACTTTATTTTTTAGTTTCATAAAATTAATTCCTTTCAAAGTAAGTTTATATGTTAATTACAAAACAATTACAATGGATTTATAAATTAGATAAGATAAAACAAAACTAAAAAATTTAATTTAATGCGATAAATAAATTTTTATTCAATTAATAGAATTGAGTATTTGAAATAATTACATTAATTAGAAAGGATTAAAATTTTCAAAACAACTATTGAGATAATCGTAGGATACAAAATTTAATTTGTCAACAAAATTTTAAAATTTAAAATTGTAAAGTTTTATAAAAAATAAAAAGTTGCAAAATTTAATATTTACAACTTTTTTAACTATTAGAAAGTAAATCAGATATTGTTTTAGAAATATCTAATAAATCTTTAATAGTATCTTGTTTATGAAATTTATTTAAGTAAGATTTTTGTCCGTATATACTAAGTGTTGCTATAGCTTTCCCCTTATTTAAAATAGGTGCACAGTAGCAAAGTTCATCAAAGTGATACTCTCCAGATTCAAAAGCATAGCCATCATTTTTTACCTTTTTTAAGTAAGCAACTAAATCATCAATACTTGTGAAGAAGTTACCTTTGAATCTGCTATTAGATACTTTTGAAAGGTAAATTTGTATTGCTTTATTAGAAGATTCTAACTGGCAGTTATAAGCTAACATACAATGAGCCACAGCAGGACGATAAGCCTCGCAATTTAGAGGGTCATCATGTAATGAATAAAAAGTTGTAGTGTAGTAACCAGAGTAGTTTCCTATAACAAAAACATTTGAACCTTCAATTACAGATAAAGAAACTGAGCTACTATATTTTTCTGCTAAAAATGCCATATATGGTCTTGCAGTAGTAGCTATTGGTAAATTATTAGCAGCTGAAAATCCAAGAATGAGCGCTTTACTACCTATTGTATACATACCTGTTTTAGGGTCTTTTGATAGAAAATCTTTTTGATACATTGTGGTTAAAGTTCTATGAACAGTACTTCTGTGTAAGTTCATAATTTCGGCAATAGAGGAAACGGACATTTTACCACCATTTGAATGAATAAGATTTAACATATCTAAAGCCCTATCTAAACTTTGTAAAGAAGACAAACTTATATAAACCCCTTTCGAAATATATAATTTTTTCTTATAGTATAGCACAATTTAATTAAAAAATAAAAAATGATTGTTCCATATAGCGCGACATTAAGAATGCAATGATATAGAAAATTTATAAAAAATAAGTTGAAATATATGTAAAAATCGAACTTTTAGCATATTTATAGTTTATTTATAGTTTATTTATAGTAAAACAAGTTTAAAATAGTGTTGCGGTATATGAAAAGGGTTGCTACAATGAAATTGAAGTATATTTTTAATATTTAAAAACATATTATTTTCAATAAAATTCAAAACAGTTACATTTTAAACTATTCAAATATTCAGATTTAACTTAATTAATTCAAAACAATAGAATTTAAAACAATTAAATGCGAAATAATTACACTTAATTAAATTCAAAACAACTATTAAAATTTATTTAAGGGAGAAGTAATTATGGATAATTTCAAACTATATACACCAATTAACATAGGCAATGTCGAAATAAAAAATAGAGTTTTAATGGCGCCTATGAGCCTTGGCTATGAAGAAAAAGATGGAAATGTAAGTTCAAGACTTCAAGACTTCTGGATTGAAAGAGCCAAGGGTGGAGTAGGTCTTATTGTTGTAGACGCAGTTACAGTAGATAGCTCAGTTCCATATCTAGGATTTACCATTAGTTTAGGAGAAGATAAATTTATCCCTAAATTCAAATCGTTTGTAGATGAAATTCATGCAAATGGTTCAAAATTATTTCCTCAAATTACACATCCAGGACCTGAATCTATTTCATGGATGTTTGGTAAAACACCGGTAGCTTCTTCAAACTATATAAATAGTTTAGGAAAATCAGTTAGAGAACTTAAAGTAGAAGAAATTGAAGCTATAATTGAACAATATGGTGATGCTGCAAGAAGAGCTAAAGAATCAGGTTGCGATGGGGTAGAGTTTCATTGTGCCCATGCATATATGTTAGCAGGCTCTTTCTTATCTCCACTTAGAAATAAAAGAACAGATTGCTATGGAGGTAATTTAGACGGTAGAGCTAAATTTGCTTTTGATGTAATTAAAAATATAAAGAAAAAAGCTGGAGATGATTTCCCTATACTTATGAGAATTTCAGGTGATGAAAGAGTATTAGGTGGAAATACATTAAATGATATGTTGTATTTAGTACCTAAATTTGTAGAAGCTGGGGTAGATGCTTTTGAAATTTCTGGTGGTACTCAATATGAATTATGTTGGAAAATAATCCCTTGCCATTATGAGTCACCAGGAGTAAACATAAAAGAAGCTGAAGCTATTAAAAAAGTTTCTAAAGTACCTGTATTTGTAGTTGGTAAGATTAATGATATAAAACTTGGTGAAAGTTTAGTTGAAAGAGACGTTGTAGATGGAGTAGTATTTGGGAGACCTTTACTTGCTGATCCTGAACTTGTAAATAAAGGATTTGAAGGAAGATATGAAGATATAAGACCATGTGCAAGTTGTGGTGGACCTTGTATAACCAGAGAAAGATCTAACCCAGTTGCAAAATGTGCAATAAACCCTGAACTTGGGCGTGAAAAAGAAATGGCTATTACAGAAGCAAAAATAAAGAAAAATGTAGTAATAGTAGGTGGTGGACCAGCTGGTTTAGAAACTGCAAGAATTGCAGCTAAAAGAGGTCATAAAGTTACTTTAATTGAAAAGTCAGATAGACTTGGAGGTCAAATAAATCTTGCAGCTATTCCTCCTCACAAACAAGATTTAACAAGATGGGTTAAATATTTAAAAGTTCAAGTTGAAAAGTCTAATGTAGATGTAAAATTAAATACAGAAGCAACAGCTGAGTATATAAAAGAATTAAATGCAGACGTATGTATTATCTCAACTGGTTCAACTCCGTTTGTACCAAAAGTAAAAGGCATAGAAAATATTGATGTTATAACAGGTAGTGATGTGTTATCTGCAAAGGTTAAAGATGCAATACATGGAAAAGTTCTTGTAGTTGGAGGTAGTCTTGTAGGATGTGAAGTTACTGAAACCATATTGCACAACGCAGTAGGACCTGTACAAATTCATATGATTGAAATGTTAGGTGAAATTGCACCAAATCTATGTCCAAATAATAAAGTACCTCTTATGAAAATGCTTAATGAAAAAGGTGTTGTAATGAGTACTAATACAAAACTTTTAGAAATTACAGAAGGTGGTACAGGAGTTATAGTTGAAAAAGATGGAAAAGAAGAAGTGTTAAGTGGATTTAGTAAAATAATCTTCTGTTGTGGTGCAAAATCGGTAAATAATTTAGCAGATGAACTAAAAGATATAGAAGTACACATTATAGGAGATGCAAATAAGCCAGGACAAGTTCATCATGCTATTGAAGCAGGAGCAATACTTGCAAGAAAAATAGGTGATGTAGAAAATTTAGATAGCGAAAAAGTAATTGCAAATTAAAAATTAAACAGGGGGATTTGGTATGAGTACTATTGAAAAATTAGAACAAAGATTAATAGAGATGGAAAAAGAAATTACAAGACTTAAAGATATAGAAGCTATAAAAAGTTTGAAGGGAAAATATCTACGTTGCCTAGACTCTAAGCTATGGGATACAATAGGAGAATGTTTTTGTGAGGATGTAACTACAAGTTACTCAGATGGAAAACTTTCTTTTACAGGGAAAGAAGAAGTTGTAAATTTCTTTAGAACTTGTATGCCGCCAGAACATATAACTATGCATCAATGTCATACTCCTGAAATCGAGTTTGAAAGTGATACTTTAGCTTTTGCATATTGGTATTTAGGGGATAACCTAATATTATTAGATAGAAATATGGGAATTAGAGGTGGAGCATTTTATCGTGAAAGCTATGAAAAAGTTAATGGAGAGTGGAAGATAAAGACAATTGGATATAAGCGTACATTTGAAGAAAGATGGGATAGAAATGATCCAAAAAGTGCAAAGATTACCTATAATATGCATAGTAAAGAATAAAATAGTCGAGTGATTAACTCTTATGTAGAATATAAAGCTTTTGTATTAAATATAAAACTATCCTTATTTTTAATAATATATATTATTTTTAAAGATCCTTACGAGGGTCTTTTTTTACGCTTAAGGAAATTTTGATACTTCATAAACTGTAGACAATTATTGAAATTAAGTAATACCAATTAGTTTTATGAGCGTAAAAAAGACATTTTGAGCAACGGACGAAGTCGTTGGCGACATGAAGTGTTTCGCCGACACGTCGCTCAAGCGTAGCGAATTTTTTATATATTTAAAAATATAATACAAGTATAATCAGATTCATTGAATTTTATTTTTTTATATAAAATATAAAGGAAAATGTAAAGTCTGTACGGAATTGGAGAATATATTATTTATAGTGAAACCATTGTAAACCATATTAGGGTCGAGATTTAAATATAAATAAGTTAACAGAACAATATATTAAGGGGGGAAGTATATGATAAAAAATATACCTTTAAATAATAAGATTAATAAACATAGAAAGATATTAAATTCCATTGCAGAAATAGGGAGAAAAGAGTTTAAAACGTCACAATACATAAAGGATTATTTAGATGGAATTAATATATCATATAAAGAGTATCTAGATACATCTATAGTAGGAATTATAAAAGGAAATAATGGTGATAAAACTATAGCATTTAGAGCAGATATGGATGGATTGTTAACAGATGAAGGTCCGAAACACTTATGTGGACATGATGGACATATGAGTATATTACTAGGTCTGATAGAATTTATCAGTATAAATAAAGAGAAATTAAAGGATAATATAGTATTTATATTTCAACAAGCTGAGGAAGGTCCAGGTGGAGCTAATGGTTTGATTGAAGCAGGAATAGTAAAAGAATATAATATAGATGAAATTTATGGGCTTCATATATATCCAGATATAGAAACAGGATATATAGGAGCAAGAAGTGGATATTTTATGGCACAAGCGGGCGATATAGATATAGATATATATGCTAAAAGTGGACATGGAGCAATGCCTCAAAATGGAATAGATGGAGTTGTAGCTGCGTCAAATTTAGTAATTAATCTTCAAACCATAATATCTAGAAATGTAAGCCCTGTTGATACAGCTGTACTTAGCATAGGAGTTATAAATGGAGGAATAAGAAGAAATATTATAGCTGAAAATATTAATTTACAAGGTACAATAAGAACATTTAAGCCTGAAGTATATAATAAGATAAAAAAAAGAATACTAGAAGTGTGTAAAGGTATAGAAGTTTTACATAATTGTAAAGTAGATTTAAAAATAAGAGATGATTATCCAGCTGTTAATAATGATAAAAAGTTATATGAAGAATTTATACAAATAGTAGATAAAGATAGGCTAATACAGCTTGATCCACTTATGATATCAGAGGACTTCTCATATTATCAAAAAGAAGTACCAGGACTGTTTTTTATGCTAGGAGCAAGAAATATAGAAAAAGGGTTTGTTAATGGACTTCATAACATTAATTTTGATTTTGACGAAGACGTCTTAAGAAATGGTCTAGAAATATTTATTAAATTATTAAAACATAAGAAATCTATATCTTAAAATAAATATAATTTTATATGTTTTGAGTGTAGAATATTTATTATTTAATATAGTTAAATTAATATATAATTAAAGAAATAAGCTTTTTTATAATTAAATGATACCCCTATAAATATTTGTATAAATTTCGTTTAAATGACAAGAATACAAATATGTAAAGGGGTGTTTTTTATGGATTTAAATAAACCAGGCAAAAAAAGTACAAGTAAATCTAAAAAGAAAAAAATATTGACAGACAATGATATAATGAAATATGAGATAGCATCAGAACTAGGTCTAATAGACAAGGTAAATGAATTAGGCTGGGCAGGTCTTACAGCTAAAGAAGCTGGAAGAATTGGTGGAATACTCACATCTAGGAAAAAACAAAAGAAAAAGATGGAGGAGTCAAATAAAGAGGATGGATCAGTATAAAGATTTTGCATTCATCTATGATGAACTTATGAATGAAGTTGATTATAATGGATGGGTTGAGTATATAGAAGAAATAATAGAAAAAGAAGGTACTAAAGTACAAAATATATTAGAATTAGCTTGTGGTACAGGTAACTTAACTATACCATTAACTAAGAAAAACTACGATATCGCAGGAATAGATATATCAGAAGAAATGCTTGGAGTAGCTAGAGAGAAGGCAGAAAAAGAAGGTGTAGAGTTAGTATTACTACAACAAGATATAGCTGAACTAGATTTTGATATAACAAACTTAGACTGCGTATTATGTGCTTGTGATGGATTTAATTATATAACATATGATGAAGATTTAGAAAATGTATTTAAAAAGACATATGAACTTCTAAAGGAAAATGGATTATTTATATTTGACATAAGTTCATTCTATAAGCTGTCATCTGTACTTGGAAACAACATGTATGGAGAAAATAGGGAAGATGTAGCTTATATGTGGCAAAACTACTTTGATGATGAAGAAAATCTAGTAGAAATGGAATTAGCCTTCTTTGTAAAAGATGAAGATGGTAGATTTGAAAGATTTGAAGAGGTTCATCAACAAAGAGCATACACAGAAGAAGAGATATTAGACATGTTACAATCAGTAGGATTTAAAGATATAAAAGTATATTCAGATTTCACATTTGAAACACCAAAAAAAGATAGTGAAAGAATATTCTTTGTAGCTAAAAAATAAAGGAATATATGGAGGAATTGTTATGAAGGATTATGTAATAAGAGCAACTGCAGGAGAAGGTCAAGTTAGAGCTTTCGTAGCAACTACTACTAACCTTGTAGAAAAAGCAAGAGAAGTACATGGGACAACAAAGGTTGCAACAGCGGCTTTAGGGAGAACATTAACAGCAACATCAATAATGGGATTGATGATGAAAAATAAAGGTGACAAAGTTACTGTTATAATAAAAGGTGGAGGTCCAATAGGAACTATACTTACAACATCTGATTCTACAGGAATGGTAAAAGGATATGTTCAAAATCCACAAGTAGAAGTACCTGATTATGAAAATGGAAAGCTTAACGTAGCTGCGGCAGTAGGAACTGATGGAGTAGTTAAAGTTATAAAGGACTTAGGTCTTAGAGAGCCTTATAATGGAGCATACCCACTTGTAAGTGGTGAAATAGCAGAAGACTTCACACATTATTTTGCATTATCAGAGCAAACACCATCTGTTGTATCATTAGGGGTTCTTACAACAGAGTATGAAGTAGAACATGCAGGAGGATTTGTTGTTCAGCTTATGCCAGATGCAACAGAAGAAACAATATCTCAACTAGAGCAAAATATATCTAAATTAAACTCAATAACAAATATGATGTTAGAAGGAAAAACTCCAGAGGATATATTAAGCATAGTATTAGAAGGATTAAACCCAAGAATATTAGATAAAATAGAAGTTGGATTTGAATGTGAATGTTCAAAAGAAAAAGTTGGAGAAGCACTAGTTTCTATAGGGAAGAGACAACTTCAAGAAATAATAGAAGAAGATAAAAAAGCTGAAATAGGATGTCAATTCTGTAACTCAAAGTATAATTTTAATGAAGAAGAATTAATAGAACTATTAAATAGCTTAGGAAACTAAAAAATAAGCTCTTTTGCTAAGTACCTTATTACATGGTAGAATATATTTAGGCAAAAGAGCTTTTTTATTATAAAAAATTACATATAACAATGGGGTGAAATAGGTAATGAACTTTAACCAAGGACTGGAGCTAACTCAGTCTCAAAGCCTAGTAATGACGACTCAGTTAAAGCAATCATTAGCTATACTAAATATGAGTAAGTTAGAACTAGATGAGGAAATAAAAAGAGAATGCGAAGAAAACCCTTTAATAGATGTAGAAAAAACTACAGAAATAGATTGGGAAGCATATATTAAAAATACCGAAAAATCTAATGTATATGATAAAAATGAGTTTAACTACAACAAGGATAATGAAGTAAATTTTGAAAACATAGTAAAGTATTCATCAACCTTATACGAAGACTTACATTTTCATATAGGTTTGTATAAGTTAAGTAAAGAAGAAATGAAAGTTTGTAACTATATTATTGATAGTCTAGATGAAGATGGATATTTACGAGTAAATGAAGAAGAAATAATAAGTGAATTAAATATAGATAAAGATTTATTTGAAAGTTGCTTATTAAATATACAACAATTAGAACCAAATGGCGTAGGAGCAAGAAGTATATCAGAATGCTTAATTATACAAATAAGAAATTTAGGTATAGACAATGAAATATTAGAAAAAATTATATTAAATGATTTAGAATTAATAGGAAATAATAAATATAGGGATATTAGTAAAAAATACAAAATATCTCTACAACAGTGTGTAGATATGATGGAAATAGTTAAAAGTCTAAATCCAAAGCCAGGTATATCTGTTAGTAAAGAAAGTAGTATGTATATACATCCAGATGTAATAGTCGAAAAATTAGATGGGGAGTTTATAGTATATAGAAATACTAACGACAACTATCAATTAAACATAAATAATTTTTATAAAGAAATACTAAAAAATGCAAGCTCAGATAATAATGCAAAGTCGTTTATAAAGGAAAAATTAAATTCAGCGACAATGCTAATTAAGAGCATAGAAAGTAGAAATAGTACAATTATGAAAATAGCAAAAGAAATTGTAAAGTCTCAACAAGAATTTTTTGAAAATGGAGTCAGGTATATAAAGCCTATGAGGATGAAAGATATTGCTGACAGATTAGGTTTTCATGAATCTA
Source organism: Romboutsia sp. 1001713B170131_170501_G6 (assembly GCF_015668195.1). NCBI lineage: Bacteria > Bacillati > Bacillota > Clostridia > Peptostreptococcales > Peptostreptococcaceae > Romboutsia > Romboutsia sp. 1001713B170131_170501_G6. Next base: position 206,316 of record NZ_JADPFC010000003.1, on the reverse strand, counting down.
CAATAAGTAGAGGCGTAAATGGTAAGTATATGCTAACGACTTTTGGGATATTTGAATTTAGATATTTCTTTAGTAGTTCTATAGAATCTAACAAAGATGAGGGTACATCTAGCTTAAGCATAAAAAAAATGATACAGGACAAAATAAAAGCGGAAAATAAGAAAAAGCCATTAAGTGATGATAAGATAGCAAGTATGCTAAAAGAAGAAGGTATTAATATAGCTAGGAGAACGGTTGCTAAATATAGAGAAGAGCTTAAAATACCATCTTCAAGTAAGAGAAAACAATACTAGTATTAGAAAATAAAAATAAAAATATCTTAAAAACTATTGAAATATATTTACATTTCATTTACAATAAAATTATCTTGTGGGACTAAAAAAATACACAGGGACAAAAAAAGTCCCTTGGTAGACGTTGATGAAGGAGATAATATGAACAACTTAATAAAAATTCAACAAAAACTAATTCCACAAGTTATAGAGCTAATGGAGAAAAGATACTCTATTTTAAGACAGATATCCTTGAGTGAACCAATAGGTAGGAGAACCTTATCAAATGTTTTAGGGATTAGTGAGAGGGTCGTAAGATCAGAAACTGAGTTTCTAAAAGAACAAGGTCTTATAGAGGTAGCAGTATCTGGAATGACCATGACTCAAGAAGGTATGGATCTTTTAGAAGAGCTTAAAGATATTATGAACGATATCATGGGATTATCAACGCTACAAGAAAAGGTAAAAGAAAAGCTAGGAATAAAGAAAGTTTTACTAGTGCCTGGTAGCTATGATCAAAATCCTAGCTTAATAAAAGATATAGCAAAACTAGGATCAGAGTATTTCTTAAGTATCTTAAAAGATGGAGATGTAGTTTCTATAACAGGTGGAAGTACTATGTTAGAGTTTTCAAATGCTATAAAGACTGACAAAAAATACGAAAATACAACTGTAGTACCTGCAAGAGGTAGTATGGGAAAAGACGTAGTAAGTCAATCTAACAACATAGTAGCGACAACAAGTAAGAAATTAGGAGCAAACTACAAATTATTACATATACCTGATGAACTAGGTACAGAGGCTATGAAAACACTTACACAAGAGCCTCAAATAAAAAAGACTTTAGATATGATTGAAAAAACTGATGTATTAGTGTTTGGAATTGGAATTGCACTGGAGATGGCCAAAAAAAGAAGGCTTCCAGAAGAAAGAATACAAGAACTTATTGACAAAGATGCAATAGGGGAAGCATTTGGACACTATTTCAATAAAGATGGTGAAATAGTATGCAAGCTAAATACTGTAGGAATACATCTAGATACTTTCAAAAAAACTAAAGAAAACATAGCTATATTCGCTGGAACTCAAAAAGCAGAATCTTTTATAGCTATGACAAATATCAATAAAAACATATCATTAGTAACAGATGAAGAAAGTGCAAATAGAATATTAGAGTTATTACAGTAGTTTATAACTAGCATTGCTAGTAAAAATATATTTTATACACAATTTAGGAGGTAGCATTATGGTTAAAGTTGCTATAAACGGATTTGGTAGAATAGGAAGATTAGCTTTAAGAAAATTAATGGAGCAAACAGATAAGTTTGAAGTTGTTGCTATAAACGACTTAACAGATGCTAAAACATTAGCTCACTTATTCAAGTATGACTCTGCACAAGGAAGATTCAATGGTGAAATAGAAGTTAAAGAAGGTGCTTTCGTAGTTAATGGACATGAAATAAAAGTTACTGCTGAAAGAAACCCAGCTGATTTACCATGGGCTGAGCTTGGAGTTGATATAGTATTAGAATGTACTGGATTCTTTACTTCTCAAGAGAAGGCTGGACTTCATTTAGAAGCTGGAGCTAAGAAAGTTGTTATATCTGCACCAGCTACAGGAGACTTAAAAACTGTAGTATTCAATGTTAACCATGATGTATTAGATGGAACAGAGACTGTTATATCAGGGGCATCTTGTACAACTAACTGCTTAGCACCAATGGCTAAAGCATTAAATGATGCATTTGGATTACAAAAGGGATTCATGACTACAATACATGCATACACTAATGACCAAAATACATTAGATGGTCCTCATGCTAAGGGAGATTTAAGAAGAGCTAGAGCTGCTGCTGCAAGTATAGTTCCTAACACTACAGGTGCTGCAAAAGCTATAGGTTTAGTTATACCAGAATTAAAAGGTAAATTAGACGGAGGAGCTCAAAGAGTTCCAGTTATAACTGGTTCTTTAACTGAATTAGTTTGTACATTAGATAAAAAAGTTACAGTAGAAGAAATAAACGCTACTATGAAAGCTGCTTCAAATGAATCATTTGGATATACTGAAGAGCCATTAGTATCTTCAGATATAATAGGAATAGACTTTGGTTCATTATTTGATGCAACTCAAACAAGAGTTATGGAAGTAGACGGACAACAATTAGTTAAAGTTACTTCTTGGTATGACAATGAAATGTCTTACACTGCTCAATTAATAAGAACATTAGGATACTTTGCTGGTTTAGCTAAGTAATTTAATATAGAGTCCAGGCTTGTAGTTTAAACTACAGGCTTAGGACTTTTTTAAAAGAGACTTACAACAAATAACAACTAAAATAGGGTATGCTAAATTCGGTGTTATAGAAAGATTATTCATTTAACAATGGGTTAGCTTGATTTAAAGGAGAGAGAAAAATATGTCAATGCTTAATAAAAAGACTATAGAAGATATAAATGTATGTGGAAAAAAAGTTTTAGTAAGATGTGATTTCAATGTGCCTCTAAAAGATGGCGTTATAACAGATGAAAACAGATTAAACGGAGCTTTACCAACAATAAAATACTTAATAGAAAATGGAGCAAAAGTTATATTATGTTCTCACTTAGGAAAACCAAAAGGAGAAGCTAAGCCAGAATTATCTTTAGCACCAGTAGCTACTAGATTATCAGAAATGTTAGGTAAAGAAGTTGTATTTGCAGCTGATGATAACGTTGTAGGAGAAAATGCAAAGGCAGCTGTAGAAAAAATGGAAAATGGTGATGTAGTATTACTACAAAACACTAGATATAGAAAAGAAGAAACTAAAAATGAAGAAAACTTCTCAAAAGAATTAGCATCACTTGCTGAAATATTTGTAAACGATGCATTTGGAACTGCTCATAGAGCACACTGTTCAACAGTAGGGGCTGGTGAGTTCTTAGAAGAAAGAGCTTGCGGATACTTAATCCAAAAGGAATTAAAGTTCTTAGGAGAAGCTGTTGAAACACCAGTAAGACCTTTTACTGCTATACTTGGAGGAGCTAAAGTATCTGATAAGATAGCTGTTATAGAACAATTATTAGAAAAAGTAGATAACCTAATAATAGGTGGAGGAATGGCTTATACATTCTTAAAAGCACAAGGATATGAAATAGGAACTTCTCTAGTAGAAGAAGAAAAAGTAGATTACGCTAGAGAAATGATGAAAAAAGCAGAAGAAAAAGGCGTTAAGTTATTATTACCAATAGATAACGCTGTTGCTGATAAATTTGCTGATGTTGAACCAGTTATAACTGAAGATGCAAATATACCAGCAGGATTCATGGGACTAGATATAGGACCTAAAACAATAGAGTTATATGTAAATACAGTTAAAAACTCTAAAACAATAGTATGGAATGGACCAATGGGAGTATTCGAGTTCGAAAACTTCAATAAAGGGACATTAGCTGTTGCTAAAGCTATGGCAGCTTTAACTGATGCTACTACTGTAATAGGTGGTGGAGATAGTGCTGCGGCAGTTAACCAATTAGGATTTGGAGATAAGATGACTCACGTATCAACAGGTGGAGGAGCTTCTTTAGAATTCTTAGAAGGTAAAGAATTACCAGGTATAGTAGCTTTAGATAACAAATAAATTTGAAAATTATCGTAAGACATTTATTTGTCAAACATTTATATATATGACCACAGTTTAGTTTTACCTTAATGGGTAGAGCTACCTTAATAAATATTTATTAAATCTAGAGAAATCTTATTTAGGGTTTCTCTTGGATTTAATCAAAGGTGGAGGAGTAAAAAATGAGAAAGCCTATAATAGCAGGAAACTGGAAAATGCACAAAACTATAGCAGAAGGTGTAGCTTTTGTGAATGAAGTTAAAGATAAAGTGAATAATGATAAAGTAGAAGCTGTAATATGTGCACCATTTACTTTATTAAAAGACTTAAAAGAAGCAACTGAAGGAACTAACATAAAGATAGGTGCTCAAAACATGCACTTTGAAGAAAAAGGGGCATTCACTGGAGAAGTATCACCACTTATGTTAAAAGAATTAGATATAGACTATGTTGTAATAGGACACTCAGAAAGAAGACAATACTTCAACGAAACTAATGAAACAGTAAATAAAAAAGTTTTAAAAGCTTTAGAAGTTTCTATAGATCCAATATTATGTGTTGGTGAAACTCTAGAAGAAAGAGAAGCTGGAGAAACTAAAGCAGTTTGTAAAGTTCAAGTTGAAAAAGCTTTAGAGAACGTAGCCAAAGAAGATTTAGCTAAGGTTGTTATAGCATATGAGCCAATATGGGCTATAGGAACTGGAAAAACTGCAACTAGTGAAGATGCTAACGATGTAATAAAATACATAAGAGAAGTTGTAAAAGATATCTACGGAGATCTAGCTAACGAAGTTAGAATTCAATACGGTGGAAGTGTTAAGCCTGCTAACGTAGCTGAAATAATGGGTCAAAGTGATATAGATGGAGCATTAGTTGGTGGAGCTAGCTTAGAAGCAAATGACTACACTCAACTTGTTAACTACTAAGGAGAGGAAACTATGAAAAAGCCAATAGCATTAATAATAATGGATGGTTTTGGAGAAAGCAAAGTAGTAGACGGAAACGCTGTACTAAATGCGAATACTCCTAATCTAGACAACTTAATAAAAGAATATCCACACACTTTAATAAGTGCTAGTGGACTTGATGTAGGCCTTCCAGATGGACAAATGGGTAACTCAGAGGTAGGACACACTAACATTGGAGCAGGAAGAATAGTATATCAAGACTTAACTAGAGTTAGTAAGGCAATAGAAGATGGAGATTTATTCAAAAACGAAGTCTTATTAGAAACTATGAACAATGCTAAGACTAGTGCACTTCATTTAATGGGATTATTATCTGATGGTGGAGTACATTCACATATAGACCACCTAAAAGGTATCTTAAAGATGGCCAAAGAAAATGGTGTTGAAAATGTATATGTACATGCATTTACAGATGGTAGAGACACAGACCCTAAAAGTGCATTAACATATATACAAGATGTAGAAGACTATATGAAAGAACTTGGAGTAGGTAAATTTGCTTCAGTTTCTGGTAGATACTATGCTATGGACAGAGATAAGAGATGGGATAGAATTAAACTTGCATATGATGCAATGGTTAATGGTAAAGGACTAACTGCATCTAGTGCAAAAGAAGCCGTAGAAAACTCTTATGCAGAAGATAAAAATGATGAATTCGTTCTTCCAACAGTTATAGTAGAAAATGATAAACCAGTAGGTCTTATAAAAGAAGGGGATTCAATCGTATTTGGTAACTTTAGACCAGATAGAGCCAGAGAAATAACTAGAGCAATAGTAGATACAGATTTTACAGGATTTGAAAGACCAAACATGAAAACATACTTTACATGTTTAACTACATATGACATAACTATAAAAAATGTACATGTAGCATTTAAACCTCAAAGTCTTGAAAATACATTAGGGGAATATTTAGCGAAAAACGGTAAAAAGCAATTAAGAACAGCAGAAACTGAAAAATACGCTCACGTTACATTCTTCTTCAACGGTGGTGTTGAAGAACCTAATGAAGGTGAAGATAGAGAACTAGTACCATCACCAAAGGTTGCAACTTATGACTTACAACCAGAGATGAGTGCTTATGAAGTAACAGATAAGTTACTAGCTAAAATAGATGAAGACAAATACGACTTTATAGTTGTAAACTTTGCAAATCCTGATATGGTAGGACATACAGGTGTAGTTAAAGCAGCAATAAAAGCTGTTGAAACTGTAGATGAATGTGTAGGAAAGGTAGTAGAAAAGATACTTTCTAAAGGTGGAGAGGCTATAATAACTGCTGACCATGGTAATGCAGAACTTATGCAAGACCCAGAAACTAAAACTACTATAACAGCACACTCTACAAATCCAGTACCATTTATATTAGTAGGAGAAAAAGATAAGTCATTATCTTTAAGAGAAGGCGGAAGATTATGTGATATAGCGCCTACAATATTAGAAATGATGAATTTAGATAAACCAGAACAAATGACTGGTGAATCTTTAATAATAAAATAAATTTTAAAATTAAAACTATAAAATAAGAAAATATAAAACCCCATCAAAGAATTTTTTTATTAAACATGAGATATTATATTCTTAAAAATAGGTATAATATTAAGTGTATCAAGTAGTTTACTTAATTTTAAAAATTTAAACATTAAAAGTAGCAAAAAACCACTTAAAATCGAAGGGAGATACAAAAATGTCAGTTATAGAATTAGTATATGCTAGAGAAGTATTAGACTCAAGAGGAAATCCAACTGTAGAGGTTGAAGTAGCTTTAGAAAGTGGAGCTCAAGGTAGAGCAATAGTTCCATCAGGAGCATCAACAGGAGCTTTCGAAGCTGTTGAGTTAAGAGATGGTGATAAGTCAAGATACTTAGGAAAAGGTACTGAAAAAGCTGTTGCTAACGTAAATGAAATAATAGCTCCTGAATTAGAAGGAATGGATGCATTTGACCAACCAGGAATAGATGCATTAATGATAGAATTAGATGGAACTCCAAACAAAGGTAAATTAGGAGCAAACGCAATATTAGGTGTTTCTATGGCTGTAGCTAGAGCTGCTGCTGATGAAGTAGGATTACCATTATTCCAATACATAGGTGGAGTAAATGCTAAGCAATTACCAGTACCAATGATGAACATATTAAATGGTGGAGAACATGCTGATAATAACGTTGACGTACAAGAATTCATGATATTACCAGTTGGAGCTAAAACATTCAAAGAAGGATTAAGAATGGGTGCAGAAGTATTCCACTCATTAAAGAAAGTTTTAGGAGAAAGAGGATTAGCTTGTGGTGTAGGTGACGAAGGTGGATTCGCTCCAAACTTAGGATCAAACAGAGAAGCTTTAGAATTAATAGTTGAAGCTATAGAAAAAGCTGGATACAAGCCAGGAGATGACGTAAGATTAGGTCTTGACGTTGCTGCTACAGAAATGTACAACAAAGAAACTAAGAAATATGTATTAGCTGGAGAAGGTAGAGAATTAACTGCTGAAGAAATGGTTGATTTATATGAAGATTGGGCTAACAACTTCCCAATAATAACTATAGAAGATGGATTAGATGAAGAAGATTGGGATGGATGGAAGTTATTAACTGATAGATTAGGAAACAAATTACAATTAGTTGGAGACGATTTATTCGTAACTAATACTGAAAGATTAGAAAGAGGAATAGAAGCTGGTGTAGCTAACTCTATATTAGTTAAAGTTAACCAAATAGGAACAATAACTGAAACTTTAGATGCTATAGAAATGGCTAAGAGAGCTGGATACACTGCAGTTATATCTCATAGATCAGGAGAAACTGAAGATACTACTATAGCTGACTTAGCAGTAGCAGTAAATGCTGGTCAAATAAAAACTGGTGCTCCATCAAGAACTGATAGAGTAGCTAAGTACAACCAATTATTAAGAATAGAAGAAACAGTTGGTGAACAAGCTAGATACTGTGGATTAAAATCTTTCTACAACTTAAAAAAGTAATTAAATAAAAGAAATATAAAAGGGGTTTAGACTATCTAAGCCCCTTTTTTACGCTTAAGGAAATTATGAGACTTTAAAGATTGTGGATAACTATTGAAGTTAAGTAATACCAATTAGTTTGCAGAGTGTAAAAAAGACATTTTGAAGTGCTTCGCCGACACGTCGCTCAAGCAACGGACGAAGTCGTTGGGACATAAAGTGTAGCGCCCACGAAGTGGCTTAAGTGAAGCGAATTTTTTACATATAATAAAACTTATTAATATTTTACAGATTTAAACATAGTGTTACAAAAGAAAAGATACAATATAAAACAGTCTTAAGAAAGTCAAACTATACTGTATACCTTGAATACACTAGGTTTATATGATATATTAAAGTGTAAGACAAACCTACAACTAATGAAGGAAAGGAGGGAATATAGATGGATTTAGGTATGATATTAATGGGAGTACAAGTAGTACTATCTATAATTCTTGTAGTAAGCATAATGCCACAAGATACAAAAAGTGCAGTTCCTTCACAATTTGGTGGAGAAGGTAATCAAAGTTACTTCAAGCCAAAAGGAAAAGAAGCATTCTTAGCAAGAACAACTAAGGTAGCAGGGGTACTATTCTTTATAAATGCAATAGCAATGCTTTTAGTAAAATAATATTAAATAATTGGCCATTATTTAATAAAAATTAGGATTTAAAAATTAAATTTAATTTTTAAAGAGGCAACTACCACTAGTAGTTGTCTTTAATTTTTTTCATCAATTTCTTTTATATAAATTTCAGCCTAAGCAACACGATTACAAAAAGGACACTTTAATCTAGATTGAAGACCAGAATTAACAGCAAACATCTGATGAAATTTAATAAAAAACTTATGATCACAATTTTTACATACATAAGGAATATGCTTAATTCTATTATAAATAGATACAAAAAGCATAGTAATTGAAACGATAGTAATAACTAGAAACCAAAAATTTTGATTAGGAAACTCATAAAACTCAAAAATTAATCCGATTATAAAAAAAAGAACAGTCCAAATAATGATAGGTTTGAAAGTAAGACGATTATAAAAACAAAACTTATCCCAAAATTTACTCATAAAAACACTCCCTATAAACTAATTAACTAAATGGTAGCACTTACAAATAAAGAAATCTATCTAATAAACCATAGTTATCTAAAAAAAATAAAGTAAAATCAAACAATTTATGATATCAAAACAAAAAGTATAACCTTAAAGGACTAAAATCTAAGAATATATTGAAATTTACTAGTTGAAAGTGTTGAAAAATACAAGAATTTTATACACTTTTATCTTGATTTTAACAAGGATTTTTTACGTTACATAAAGAAATAAATGATTAGAAATAAATGATTAAAGATGTTACAAAACAATGGAAACAAGGAGGTATAACTATGGCTGTGTTTAAGATGAAGCAAGATGATGAATGGAAAAGAAACTACATATTAGAATTCAATGACATGAGAGATAATTATGAGTACAAACTACAATTAAAAGATGTAGAAATAGAAAGATTAAAATCAGAAATCTTAAGATTAAGAGACAGTAAAAATACTCTAAAACCAAGAGATAAACAAATTTCAGATAGAGATATACAACTTATAAAAGACTTAAGAGTTTGTAAGCTAAGCTATAGTGAAATATCAAAGAGAACAAAATGGAGCAAAGCAACAGTAAGTAGGGTATTAAATGGACTTTATGACTAATAGAAAAAATATAAATATATATAATATAAAGCTCATGCGTTATAAGAATATATAAACATGAGCTTTTTAATATGAAAATATCTATAATTACATGAATAAATATATAAACTAATATAAAAATAAAATATAAATTACAAAATATGGCTATTGTATTGGAATAAATTGCTTTTTTATATACAATAGACTAATAAGAATAGTTTTCTTTAACATAAAATTTTTTATAAGTATTATATTTACTAAAAAAGTATATATTTTAAGTATAAGTAGTAAAAAATAAATAAAATTATAATACTAATAAAGTATGTAAATACACAAACTAAGTAATAACAAATTTAAAAATAAATTTAGGAGGAAGCACAAATGTTACCAGGACTTAAAGAACGTTTATTAGGCTTAATAAATGACAAAGCATACAATCCTCTAAAAAAAGAAGAATTAGCATTAATATTTGAAATACACCCAACTGAAATGCCAATGTTTTATAATTTTTTAGAAGAATTAGAAGAAGACGGATATATATGTAAAACTAAAAAGGGGAAAATAACATCTCCAAAATCAATGGGATACTTTGTAGGAAAATTTGTAGCTCATAGAAAAGGATTTGGATTTGTAGAGTCTGACGAAGAATATACTCAAGACTTATTCATACCAGCAAGTGAAACAAATAGTGCTATGCATAATGATAGAGTAGTAGCTGAAATAATAAAACCAGCAACAGATGAAAGAAGAGCAGAAGGTGCTGTAATAAAAATACTTGAAAGAGAAATAACAAAAGTAGTAGGATTATTCCAGCCAAGTAAAAGCTTTGGATTTGTAATACCAGATGAAAAGAAATTCAATCAAGATATATATATACCTAAAAAATACTTTAGTGGTGCAAAAGCTGGAGACAAAGTAGTTTGTCAAATAACTATATGGCCACAAGCAGGAAGAAAGCCAGAAGGTAAGATAGTAGAAGTATTAGGACCAAAAGGAACTAAAGAAGTAGAAATACTATCAATAATAAGAGCACATGGATTACCAGAAGAATTCCCTAAAAAAGTACTACAAGAAGCTGAAAGTGTAGCACAGCCTATACCACAAGAAGAAATAAGAAGAAGATTAGATATAAGAGATATGAACATATTCACAATAGACGGTGAAGATGCAAAAGACTTAGACGATGCTATATCTATAGAAGTACTTCCAAATGGAAACTTTAGCTTAGGAGTACATATAGCAGACGTTACTCACTATGTACACGAAAAAAGTAAACTAGACAAAGAAGCTTTAAAAAGAGCAACATCAGTATACTTAGTGGATACAGTAATACCAATGCTACCTAAGACTCTTTCAAATGGAGTATGTAGTTTAAATCCAAATGAAGATAAACTTACATTATCAGTATTTATGGAAATAGATAGAAAAGGTAATGTTAAAAAGTATGATATAAAAGAAACAATAATAAACTCAAAAGCTAGAATGACTTATACAGAAGTATCAGATATACTAGAAAAAGATGATGAAGAGTTAAAAGAAAAATTCGCTCACGTAGTAGAAGCATTTAAAAATGCTGAAATATTAGCTAAAATACTAATGAATAGAAGAAAGCAAAGAGGAGCAATAGATTTTGACTTCCCAGAAGCTAAAATAATACTAACACCAGAAGGAAAAGTAGCTGATATAAAACACTACGAAAGAAGAATATCAAACAAAATAATAGAAGAATTCATGCTTATAACAAATGAAACAGTAGCAGAACACTACTTCTGGTTAAACATGCCATTTGTTTATAGAATACATGAAACTCCATCAGCAGATAAAATGCAAGACTTAAGTAGATTTATATCTACATTTGGGTATACTATAAAAGGAGACTTAGAAGAAGTACATCCAAAAGCATTACAATCAATAATAGAAAAAATAAAAGGAACAAGAGAAGAAGAAGCAATAAGTACAATAATGCTACGTTCACTAAAGCAAGCTAGATATTCACCAGAATGCAGTGGACACTTTGGTCTAGCAGCACAGTACTACAGTCACTTCACTTCTCCAATAAGAAGATATCCAGACCTTCAAATACACAGAATAATGAAGGAACATATAAATAATAAAATAAACAATAAAAGACAAGAACAACTTACACACACAGTAGAATATGCATCAACTCAATCATCAGAAAGAGAAAGAGCAGCAGAACTTGCTGAAAGAGATGTAAAAGATTACTACAAAGCTGTATATATGGAAGACAAAGTAGGAGAAGAATACAATGGTATCGTATCAAGTGTAACATCATTTGGTATGTTTATAGAACTTCCAAATACAGTAGAGGGATTAAGTAGATTAGCAAATATGGGAGATGACTATTATATTTATGACGATATGACATATACTATAATAGGAGAAAGAACTAAAAAGACTTACAGAATAGGTGACCCAGTTAGAATAAAGGTTGCTAATGTAAATGTAGATTTAAGAGAAATAGACTTTGAAATCTTATACAAATTAGAAGATGAAAATGAAATAGAATCTGAAGAATCTATTGAAGAATAGATGATATAATAGTCGAAATACTACCCTCCGTCGGAGATACCGACAGAGGGGGGTGGTATTGACTATTTAATGCACTTATGGTATATTTTTACTAATAAATGTTAGTGAAGAATTTTTTATGCTTAAGTATATTATTATATTTGAATTTCTATGGATAACACATGAAATATATCTATATAAATGCACTGATTTTAAGCATAAAAAATATTTTGAGCAACGTACGAAGTCGTTGGCGACATGAGCGAAGCGAATTTTTTAGTAAGAGGTGAGAGTATGGCAGGAACAAAAACACTTGCAACAAACAGAAAAGCAAGACATGAATATTTCATAGAAGAAACATATGAATGTGGAATAGAATTAAAAGGTACAGAAGTAAAATCTATAAGAGCAGGTAAGGTAAACTTAACTGATGGATTTGCATCTGTAGATAACAGCGAAGTATTTTTAAAACAAGTTCATATAAGCCCATACGAACAAGGAAATAGATTCAACGTAGATCCTCTTAGAGTTAGAAAATTATTACTTCACAAGCATGAAATAAGAAAGCTTATAGGAGCAACTACTGTTAAGGGGTATTCATTAATACCTTTAAGTATGTACCTTAAACATGGTAAGGTTAAGATAGAATTAGCCCTAGCAAAAGGTAAAAAGCTATATGACAAGCGTCAAGATTTAGCTAAAAAAGATGCTCAAAGAAACATAGAAAGAGAATTAAGAGGAAAATATTAATAGTAGTTACAAATACTAATTTAAATTCCATTAGATAACATTGCTTTTTATTTTAAAAAGTATTATATTATATATATCAACAACACAACTTAATATAAATGGTGAAAACAAGGTTTGCGAAAGTAAAGTCCAAGGACTATAAAATACCACGGGGGCGTAAAGGTTTCGACGTGGGTTTGGAACTTGGGGTTGCGTGTCGTGTTACTCTGGGTCACGTAAAAACTGGGGAACTTAAAATAAACGCAAACGATAATTACGCTTTAGCAGCATAGTGCTGCTAGTCCCGCCTCGCCCTCCTGCCGGCTAGGCCTGGACTTCATCTATGCAGGGAACTACTCTCGGGGTGTCTCGACCGAAAGTGGACTAATTGGGATTGGTCAAGCATATAGCCTGCCACTGGGCGATATGTGAGACGAGATACTAGTACAGTTGGCTACACACGTAGAAGCAACGAGGAAAGGACTTGCGGACAGGGGTTCGACTCCCCTCGTCTCCACCAATTATATAATGAAAATATATAAAAGCATTGAAAATAGTAAGATTTAAATCTTACTATTTTCAATGCTTCTATTTTTTTGCACACAATTAGCACACAACACCATGAATGGTATAATGTAGTAAATGTATTATGATTAAAAAAAATTATATATTATATAAGTGAATTTCAAAAGAAATAAAGGTGTTGAGTCTAATGGAACAAAGAAAATTTATAAAAGCTATACAAGGTCATAAATTAGAAATGTTATTTTTAATAGCATTAAGTACTGGACTGAGATTAGGTGAACTTTTATCACTTAAATGGATAGACATTAATTTTGAGGATGGTAATCTAACTGTAAATAGAACAATACAGAGAGTTACTCAAATATCAAAAGATGGAACAAGAATATCTAAGCTGATAGAGCAAGATCCTAAGACTAAAAATAGCAATAGAACTGTGCCTATACCTAAAGATATACTAACAAAACTTAAATTACATAAGAAAGAACAAAGTAAGCATAAGTTATATGTAGGAGAAATTTATAATAATAAAAACTATATATTTGCAGATGAATTAGGAAATCCTATTGATGATAAAAGACCAGGAAGAAATTTAAAGAATAAATTACTAGATCATATAATAATTGGTTCGAATGATAGTTATTTTAGCTTCAAAGAAAATTTACTAATGTAATCAAAAATTATAAGGCTAAATGGATAGAAGGCGATATTGTTTATAAGTAATGAGAAATTAAACAAAAAAGCAACTATATAGATACCATAAAATATAATTAATATGAATGAATAAAAATAATAAAAAAATATATATTTATAATAGAGTACAAGTTTAATTTATACTCTATTATTTTTTAACTAATAATATGCTTATAAAGTATTATATTGAATACAAGTATATCCTAATAATTGTAAAAAAATGACAAAATACGTATAATTAAATATGTATAAATTTATTAGGGGGTACGTTAATGAAATTGAGAGAATTACATATTATTAACTTTAGAAACTTTGAAAATATAAGTATAGAGTTGAATAATAAGAATGTAGTATTTGGTATGAATGATGCTGGTAAAACTAATTTTTTATGGGCACTGAGATTTTTATTAGATAAGAAAATAAGAAGAGATGGGTTTACAATGACTGATTATCACAAGCATAATACAGATGATAAGATAGTAATTACATTAAAAGTAGATTTATCTGATTATGAAGAAAGTGAAGATACTAAAAAACTAGTATCAAAGCTTAATAATAGTGATGTGAGGAATTCTCAAGATGGTGATGATTTTTATATTCAGTTAGAAGCTGAATATAATGACCGAGAATTAGTAGGAGAACCTATTATGAAATGGGGAAGTAATATAAATGATTTACAAATAATGAATTCAAGAGGAATGTCTTATCCAATTGATGATGTTATTGAAATTGTATATATAGATCCTTTAATGGACTTAGAAAGGCTATTTGATAAGAATAGAAAATATATATTTGATGAATATAAAAATACGGATGAAGATATAGAGTTAATGAATGGGATAGAAGAATTAACAAATGAAATGAATATGAAGATTGGAAATATGTCACCAATAAAAGAATTTCAAAATGAAATAACTAATGAATATAAAAATTTAAATAATGAGAATATAGAAATAGAATTAAAATCTGAAATGGCTATAAATGGTATATATTCTGATTTAAAACCATATATAAAAAAAAGAAATGATGGAAGGCATTATCCTACCTCAGGTGATGGAAGAAGAAAATTATTATCATATTCATTAATAAACTATATTAATAAAAGAAAATATGAAGATAAAATTGTAATTTATCTACTAGAAGAACCAGAAAATAATCTTCATAGATCTATGCAAATATCATTGTCTAAGCAAATATTTGAAGATAACATATATGAATATTTATTTATGTCGACACATTCATCTCAGGTTTTATATGAAATGGATAGAGCAATGCTAATAAGGATATATACACAAGAAAATATTGAATGTAAGTCTTATATGTATCAAATTGATGAGAGATATAAAACAACAAAAAGGAAATTAAACAGAGAATTTTCAGATGCATTATTTTATAATAAGGTATTATTAATAGAAGGTCCATCAGAGAAAGTTCTTTTTGAAAAAGTATTAGATGAAATAAACCCACATTACGAATATAATGGAGGGTGTATTGTACAAGTATTAGGAACACATTTTAAATCATACAGAGATGCATTTAATGGATTGGATATAAAGGTAATAATTAAAACTGACAATGATCTAAAATCAAAAAAAAATGATAAGCATAAATTTGAACTTTTAGGAATTAATAGATGCTTAAAATTAATCAATAAAGAAGGAGATAATGTTATTGATATACCATTTGATGATAATATAAGTAAAGGAAATAAAGAAGCATTATTGAGATCAAAGAAACAAATGATATTTAATGATTGGAAGAGCAACGGATGCATAGATGAATTTAAAAAAGAGAAGATATACTTATCTGAAATCGACTTAGAAAATGACCTACATACCATAATACCTGATAGTATGGCTAATATTTTAGATAAAAATAAAGATAAAGTTGTAAAATATCTGCAAGATAGAAAGTTACTTCATATGGTGGAATTAGTAGAGGGGTTAAGTAAAGAAGATTGTGAGAATATATATAATCATGAAAAATTTAGATGTTTAAGGGAGTTGGAATAAGTTGAGATATTCTAATGATAGAGAAGAAATCTTAAGAGATAAAGGAGATATTTTAATAATAGCAGGGGCTGGATCAGGTAAAACTACTATATTAACACGAAAAATAGAAGAAGATATTTTAAATAATAGATCACACTACAAAATTGCTGCGATGACATTTACAAATAAAGCAGCTAATGAAATTAAGCGTAAAATAAGTATTAGAAGTAAAGGACATTATATAGGAACTAATGATGGATTCGTTGAAAATGAAATTATAAGACCATTTATAAGAGATGTATATGGAAATGAGTACAATAAAGATTTTGAGATATCTTATTCTGGAAATGATAAATTCGATAGTTTTGAAGTCGGTCTACTTAAGCTTAGAAATGAAAATAAATTAGGAACTTATAATAATAATAGTAAAAACTTTAAGTTTGAACTAGCAAAACAAATATTAAAGAAATCAAAAGTTGCAAAACAATATATTAGAGCTAAATATTTTAAAATGTATATAGATGAATATCAAGATAGTGATGAATATATGCACGAATTATTTATGTATATAAGAAATGAGCTTAAAATAAAATTATTTATAGTAGGAGATATAAAACAATCAATATATCAATTTAGAGGTGCTAGCCCTAAATTATTAAAAGACTTGAGTGAAGATGAAAATAATGGATTTAGTAAGTATGAATTAATAGAAAATTTTAGATGTACAAAGAACATACAAAATTATGCAAATATTATAGTAAAAAAAGATAAGAGTTATTATCAAGAAGTAGATAAAGTTGAAGATGTAATAGGAGTACAACCAATTCATAATAATACAAGATACAATGGAATAAATTTAAAAAATCTTAAGCTATTTGATTTGAATAAAGAAATAGCAATTTTAATAAAAAATGCTAAATGGGGGAACGAAAAATTAGCTGAAAATTTAAAGGATTTATTAAATGAATCTGGATATAATTTTACTTATATACCTAAAACACCAATAGAGGATATAGAATCTACTAATAAAGTGATATTTATAGAGTTGGCTAAGTATATAAAGAATAGTAAATATTCAATCTATGATTTTATAAGTAATTTAGGTTTTGATCTAGAAGGTAAAGAAATAAAAGAAATAGAATTAATAATTAATCCATTAAAAGAAGTGAATTCAAATGATGTAGATAGTATATTAATAAATTTATTTAGATTTTTAAGTACAAATCTAGAAGAAAGAGAAATAGAATTGTTTAAAGATACTATAGAAAATGAAATATATGACAACTCATATAATGGTAAAGAATTCAAGCATAAGATTATGACTATTCACTCATCTAAAGGAATGGAATTTGAACAAGTGTTAATATATGCTAATGACTTTGTAGATAAATATGGAAGATTTACAGAGGGCAATCTTCATTATGTTGCAGTTACAAGAGCAAAATCTAAATTGATAATAAATTTAGATAATGATAAATATATAAATTATATATCTAGTATATGTAATGGTACAGAAATAATTAAATTTATGTAGCACACAATAATAATATTAACTGATAATAATAAATAAGTTATTATATAATATACAGAAATAAAAATAGCTAAAATAAATAGATATAGAATTGTATAAGAAAATATAAAATCTAAACATTCGACTCCCCTCGTCTCCAGCATTGAAATCCACAAAAAACACATTGATAAGATTATCAATGTGTTTTTTTATCACGAGAATATTATGTACGAAATTAATTAATATGATAAAAAATATAGAGATCTAAAAAATCTAAATTAAATGAAAAAAAATGGACTTTTCAATTGTGTATATAGTGTGAGGAGGTGAAAGATAAGTGAGTAGAACTAAGGAATTAAATAGTTTTATTCAGTTGGCTGTATCAAAATACTCAAAAATAGTCGCTAGGTCAGCTTTTTCATACCTTAAGAACAGTTCAGATGCGGAAGATATAACTCAAGAAGTATTTTTAGCATTATTACAGAGTGATATCAGATTTGAAGATGATGAACATTTAAAAGCTTGGTTAATTAGAGTAGCGATAAATAAATGTAAAAATTATTTAAAAAGTGGATGGTTTAAGAATAAAGCTGATCTTACTGATGACTTATCATATATGACTGAAGAAGAAAGTTATACATTACGGGCGGTTTTATCATTAAAAGAGAAGTATCGTTTACCAATTCACTTACACTATTATGAGGGGTATTCTATCAAAGAGATATCACAAATATTAGAAGTTCCTGCTGCAACAATAGGAACAAGGTTAGCTCGCGGACGTAAGGAGTTAAAAAAAATAATTGGAGAGGATATTTATGAAGAGAGATACATACAAATCAGCCGTTGATAAGCTGAAGTTTGATGAACAACTAGATAATAAGATTATGGATTATTTATCTGAGAATACTATAAAAGGGGAATATAATATGAAAAAAGTTAATAAAAGAAAAATGGGAGTTTCTATTGCTACAGCTGCATGTTCAGTTCTAATGATATCTGGAGTTGCTTATGCAGCAGTGATGAATTTTAAAGATGTATCACATATGGATTATGGGCTTGCAGTAAATAATGAAACAAGCAATCCTATAGTAGAAAATAAGAATGGAAAAATTAAGGATACTAGCGCTCAAAGAGAAGAAATGTCAAAAGAAGATTCAGGATATAAATTAATATCAGAAGAAATGCCAGCTAAGAATGAAAAATGGATCAAGAAAACAGTATGGAAAGATATGACTACATCATACAATTCAAATGACGGTGAAAATTGGGGAATAGATAATGAGGCTTCGATAGGCATAACTACTAATTATGCATATAAAAATTATGAAGATGCCACAAAAGATGCTAAGATGCCAAATATAATGAATAGCTTACGATCTAAAGTAAAAATGAACAAACAAGCTTTTTATGAAGAATTCTCAACTGAGGGTAGCTCAGATATAAGTGGTAAACAAGTAAGTGCAGAGTTTGAGTATAAAAAAGGGAAGATACATACTGAACTATATAATGATTTAAGCAATGATGCAAATTCAGGTATATCAGTTATTACTGGTGTAAATGAAGCTACAAATCAAAGAGAATATATGTCAAAAGAAGGTATAAAATATAAACTTAGTGATAATACGAATGATGATATTACAAAAACAACAACGCTTGTTTCAAATGGTTCATACAGCTTAGTCGTGCAATTTGAAAATCTTTCTGATGATGAAATACACATAATATTAGATAATTTAGATTTATCACAGTTAGATTTTTAATAGAATTATAATTTCAAACTATTTGATAAAGTGATATATCCACAAAATAATGATTTACAAATTACTAACGAAGAAGTTACATTTATTTCAAAAATTCTTAGGTGCAAAATTTATGTAAAAAATCGTATAGACAAATCGTGGGTATTATTCTTGTGAATCGTCTCCATCATTGAAATCCACGAAAACACATTGATTAATCAATCAATGTGTTTTTATTTTATAAATTATAGTTAAATAATCATATTAAAATTAACATAGAATATTATTTAAAACCAAACTGGAAAAAGAAAATTATATAAAGAAAACGTTGACAAAAAAGATAAGATGTTCTATCATAGTAATTGGAATTAGGTAGTAATTGTTTAAGTACAAGCTAAGCTTATTCATAAATAATAGCAGTATCCTAGGAAGGAGTCTGCCCATTATTATGGATAAGCTTTTTTTATACTTAAAAGGAGGCTAATCATGATAATTAATAAGATATTAAATAATAATGTTGTAATTACATCAGATGACAATGATGAGGAAATTATTGTCATGGGTAAAGGTATTGGTTATCAAAAATCAAAAGGTGATTCAATAGATGAAACTAAAGTAAATAAAGTATTTAGAATATCAAATAAAGAAATATCAAATAAATTACAAGAATTGCTTAATAATATTCCTATAGAACACATGAAACTATCAAGTGAAATTATAGAGTATGCACAAATAAAGCTAAATAAGAAGTTAAATGAAAGTATTTATATATCATTAAGTGACCATACATATTCAGCAATTCAAAGAATGAAAGAAGGAGTAAACGTAAAGAATGCAATACTTTGGGAAACTAAAAGATTTTATAAAGAAGAGTTTGAAATTGGAATGAAAGCATTAGATATTATTGAAAGTAAAACCAGTGTAAGATTACCTGAAGATGAAGCTGGATTTATAGCTTTTCATATAGTAAATGCTCAGTTGAGTGAAGGAAATACCTTGGCATCTGATATTACAAAGTTAATACAAGAAATACTTAGTATAGTTAGATACCATTTTTGTATAGAATTTCATGAAGAATCAGTATTTTATTATAGGTTTATAATGCATCTGAAATTTTTTGCACAGAGATTACTTTCAGATAGTGCGCATGAAGGTGAGACAGATAAAGAACTGTTAAGTATTATTAAGTCTAAATATAATAAAGAGTTTGAATGTGTAGTTAAGATTAAAAATTTCATTAAAAAACAATATAACTACATATTAACAGATGATGAGCTTATATATTTAACTATTCATATAGCCAAAGTAGTTAAAGACTCAAATATGAAATCTGAGTAATTTCTCAGTATTATAAAAAGTTATACCTATTGTTGGATGGTAACATTGAGTTGGCCAAACCTTCAGATTTTAAAAAAATATGGAGGCAAAAAATGGGGAAATACAAACAATTAGCACAAGACATAATAAAAAATGTTGGTGGAAAAGAAAATATTAATGGATTAACACATTGTATTACAAGATTACGTTTTAAGTTAAAAGATGAAAGCATTGCAAATGATGATGTACTTAAAAATATGGAAGGTATTGTTACTGTAATGAAGAGTGGAGGACAATATCAAGTAGTTATAGGAAATAATGTTGAAGCTGTTTATAAAGATGTAGTCGAAATAATCGATCTAGACAATTTAAATACATCTTCAGAAACTAAAAAATCAGGAAATATACTAGATAAAGGTATAGATATAATATCAGGAATTTTCCAACCAGTACTAGGCATAATGGCAGCCTGTGGTATGTTAAAAGGATTCAATGCTTTATTTGTAGCAATGGGATTATATAGTGCTACATCTGGTGGATATATGGCAATAAATGCAGCAGGAGATGCACTATTTACATTCCTTCCTTTATTTTTAGGATATACTTCAGCTAAGAAATTTGGGCTAAAGCCGATGCTTGGATTAGCACTAGGAGCAGCCATGTGTTACCCTGCAATACAAGGAAGTAGTATATCAGCAGGTACAGATGCAATGTATACTTTATTTAAAGGAACAATGTTTGCATCACCAGTATATATTGATTTCTTTGGATTACCAATAATATCAATTGATTATACTGGGACAGTTGTACCTATTATATTTGTAGTGTATTTTGCATCTAAGTGTGAGAAATTATTTAACAAGTTTGTTCCGGACTTAGTTAAATTCTTCTTTGTACCAATGCTTACATTATTAGTAACATTACCTGTTGCACTTATAGTTATAGGTCCTATAGCAACATTTGGATCTACATTTATTTCAGAGGTTGTAATTTCAATAAGAGATTTTAGTCCATTATTAGCAGGTGCTATAGTAGGATTCACTTGGCAAATTCTTGTTATTTTTGGTATGCACTGGGGGTTCATTCCTGTGTATATAAACAATGTTATGACTTTAGGATACGATAATGTTATGATGCCGTTCTTTGCTTGTACATTTGCAAGTTCAGCAGTTGTATTAGCGATATTCTTTAAGACTAAAGATAAGAAATTAAAAGAGATGGCAATACCAAACTTTATATCTGGTATATTTGGAGTTACGGAGCCAGCGATTTATGGAATATTATTACCTTTAAAGAAACCATTTATAATAAGTTGTATCGCTAGTGGTATTGGAGGAGCTTTCTATGGATTCTTTAATCTTAGAAAGTTTATAACTGGAGGAATGGGAATATTTGAACTTCCAGCAATGATTGAGCCTAATGGAGGAATGGGTAACTTAATAGTCGCTCTTTCGGGTATAGCTATATCAATGGCCATAGCTTTTGTATTAACTATGGTTTTATATAAAGATAATGAAATAGAAGAAACTAAAGATGATAATGAAACTAAAAAAGATAAAGAAGTGCAAGAGAATATAAAAGAAGAAACAAAAGAAGTTAAGTCTACTAAATTAGAAAAAGAAATAGTAGTAAGTCCTATAAAAGGTGAAGTATTAAATTTAGGTGATATAGAAGATGCAGCATTTGCATCTGGTGTATTAGGTCAAGGTGTGGCGATAGTACCTAGTGATGGAAAAGTAGTTGCACCAGTAGATGGAGTGGTTACAACTTTATTCCCTAGTCTACATGCTATAGGAATTCTTTCAGATGACGGTGTTGAAGTCCTTATTCACATTGGATTAAATACTGTTCAGTTAGAAGGAAGAGGTTTTAAGGCTAGTGTAGCGCAAGGTGATAGAATTAAAAAAGGTCAAACAATATTAAACTTTGATATTGATGTAATAAAAGAGGCTGGGTATAGTGTTGTAACTCCAATTGTTATTACAAATTCATCACAATTTTTAGACGTAGTACAAACAGAAAGTAAAGATGTTGAATTAGAAGATAATTTGATTACTATTATATTTTAGTAAAAAGCCAAAGCATTAGCATGAGTTAATGCTTTGGTTATAATGTTAGGAGGCTTAATTATGAGTTTTAGAAAAGATTTTTTATGGGGAGGAGCTACTGCAGCTAATCAATGTGAAGGTGGATACAATGAGGATGGAAGAGGATTAGCTAATGTAGATGTATGCCCAACAGGAAAAGATAGAACAGCAGTTATTACAGGAAAATTAAAAATGTTTGATTTTGATGAAAAGCATTATTATCCAGCTCAAACTGGTATTGATATGTATCATAATTATAAAGAAGATATAAAGTTATTTGGTGAAATGGGATTTAAAGTATATAGAATGAGTATCGCATGGAGTAGAATATTCCCAAAAGGTGACGAAGAAACACCAAATGAAAAAGGCCTTCAATTTTATGAAAATATATTTAAAGAATGTAAAAAATATGGGATAGAGCCGCTAGTTACTATTACACATTTTGATTGTCCAATGCATTTAATTGAAAAGTATGGAGCATGGCGTAATCGTAAAATGATAGGTTTCTATGAGAAACTATGCAATGTTATCTTTAGAAGATACAAAGGATTAGTTAAATATTGGTTAACTTTTAATGAAATAAATATGATTTTACATGCTCCATTTATGGGTGCTGGTATTTGTTTTGAAGAAGGCGAAGATGTTGAAAAGATAAAATATCAGGCTGCTCATCATGAACTTGTAGCAAGTGCAATTGCAACTAAAATAGCACATGAAGTTGATCCAAATAACTTAGTTGGGTGTATGTTTGCAGCTGGAAGTGTATATCCTTATAGCTGCAATCCCAATGATGTATGGGAAGCTACAAAGTTAGATAGAGAAAATTATTTCTTTGTAGATATACAATCTAGAGGGAAATATCCTAACTATGCATTAAAGTATATGGAACAAAGAGGTATTACACCAGAAATGGAACCTGGCGATATTGAATTATTGAATAAATATACAGTAGATTTTATTTCATTCTCATATTACAACAGCCGTTGTGTTAGGACTGATGATAATGTAGATGATGTAGCTGAAGGTAACATATTTACATCTGCTAAAAATCCACACCTCTCATATAGCGAGTGGGGATGGCCAATTGATCCATTAGGTTTGAGAATTACATTAAATCATGTATATGATAGATATGAAAAGCCACTATTTATTGTAGAAAATGGATTAGGTGCTAAAGATATAGCTGATGAAAATGGTTATGTAGAAGATGATTACAGAATTGATTATTTAAGAGAACATATAAAAGCTATGCATGATGCAGTTTCTATAGATGGTGTAGATTTATTAGGTTATACTACATGGGGGCCTATTGATTTAGTAAGTGCTGGTACAGGTGAAATGGAAAAACGTTATGGATTTATATATGTAGATAGAGATAATAGTGGTAATGGAAGTTTAAGAAGAACGAAAAAGAAAAGCTTTGAATGGTATAAGAAAGTAATTGCTTCAAACGGTGAAGATTTATATTAAATAAGAATAATATAAAACTAATAGTGGGTATGATTCTTGCAAATCGTCTCCACCATTGAAATCAACGAAAAACATATTGATATAATAGTCAATATGTTTTTTATACTTCAAAAAAGTATTTATGATGAATTTAAAATACGTCAAATTCTTTATAAAAATTGATAAAATACTAAAATAGTTCAAAGATTAATGAGAGAGATTGGTTTAAAATCAGTTATTGTAAGTGAATTTAAGTATCAGACTAAAATAGTAGGTTATTCATTTTAGAAACCAATGACTACAGATTTAAGTATAAAAATTTTAGACAAGCCTGTCGGTACAATTGACAGGCGAGGTCTTGATATTTCAATTAGACCTAATTATGTATTTTAGTAAAGAGGCACTAATGTAAATTAAGATGGTTTACTAAGAGAATTTTATTATAAAAAAGTTAACTTTGCCATAATAACTCAATATGATATTGATGTAATTGTAAGTATAATAAATAATAGATATCGCAGTGTCTTGGATATAAAACCTTGCGAAGGTCTTTGATACAACATAAATATAAACTGTTGTACTTGTATTGAAAATTATAATTTAAAAGGTTATGATATTCTTTTAGTTTCAATTACATTATTATCTTTGTTCATTTTTACTATCGAACTAGTAGAATATAATAATCCTGCATAAGCTATTACAGCATAGATTATTGTAGATATCCATGCATTTGTAAAGCCAGACTTATCAACTATAAATCCAAATACTGTAGAACCTGAACCAAATCCAACCGCAAAGAATATTTGTACAATACCTAATATAGTACCAAATTCTTTGTTACCAAATAGAGCACTAGTCATATAAGATGGTCCTATTATATATGAAAACATAGATATGCCTAGACAAACTGCAAATACAAATCCAAGTGCATTTATCTTACCTATAAATATTAAAGATAAACCACAAATTATAACTAATAATTCCGCTAGTATAAGAGATTTTGTTATACCAAATTTATCAAACAGAACGCCACCACAAAGGTTTCCAAATATTGAAAACAGTCCAAATAGAGAGGCAACTAATGCTGATCCTAAAGTTAATACTTTAGCTTGTTCTAATATTTGTAGGTATGGTATAAATTGTAATGCCATTCCACCAACATATAATCCTACAAATACAAATGATATTGCGAAAATCCAGAAGTATTTTATTTTGCTAACTTCTGCAAAAGTATATCCCCAGTTAGAGCTTTGTGAAGAAGTTTTTTTAGATTTCTTTGATTTATTCATTTCTAATTCAGATTTTGACTTTGGTAATCTCATTACAAATAATGCTATTGGTAATGCTACTATTATAGCTAATAATCCGAATCTTAAATAAGCACCTTTATAGCCAATTGATGGATTAGATAGCCATTTACCTGCAAATTGTTGAAGAATCATATTACCAAGTCCTCCACCAGAGAATGCAAGACCCATTGCAATACCCTTATTTTCTGTAAACCAACTATTTATAAGTGTAGGAACTCCTATAGCTGATATTATAGCTGAACCTATTTGAACTAATATAGATAGCGCATAATAAGCGAATATATTTCCTTTAGCTAAAGACATAGATGCAAATCCAACACCTACTAAAATAATACCTATTACATATAGCAATTTTATATTTGCTTTAGGAGTGGAATATAATTTTCCGATGAAAGGAGAGCATAATGCAGATACGATAGTACCAATTGTGAATATTAGTGAAAATTGAGTATAAGTAAAGCCCTCTCCTGAAGTTACATAACTTGTAAATGCAGGTTGAATATTAGCTGCTAATGAGTATGGAACTGCTTGGATAAGCATACAACCTACAACTATTAACCAGCCATAAAAAAATGTGCTTTTTTGTTTCGTTTGTTCCATGATGAATACCTTCTTTACTTTTATATTTAGAAAAGTTTAATAAGCTTATTAAACTTTTTATCTAATCTGTTGTAATAGTTATTTAACTATAACAACAGGTTAGATTATACTTATAATAATATTCCAATCAAAGTTATTGCAGAGACAATTTGTAATAACCCTATAAATAATCCATACAGAGATACTGATTTTCCTTGCTTAATTAAATCTTTTACATTAACCCTTAATCCGATAGCAGCTAAAGCAATTATTTCAAATTTATTGCTTATTTCTTTGCAAAGAATTGAAACATCATTGCTTATTATATTTAAAGAGAATAAGGCACAAGTTATAAAGAAGCCTATTACATACCATGGAACTTTTATTTTTCCTTTTTCCATATCTTGTACTTCTTCTTCTATAATTTCTTTATTTGATTTATGTTTTAAATGACCTAATACGAAAACAACAACAACTAAAAATATTATACGTACAATTTTAAATATTGTAGATAAATCTTTTACATGTTCATTTACCATTGCCCCACTAGCGACAACTTGTCCTACAGATTGTAATATACCTCCGACCATGGCAGATGTTTGAGTAATCTCATTATTATATAAGAATTGAGATATTATAGGTAATAAGAACATAAGGACTATACCAGTTACGTTAACAATAGTTATTGATATTCCTTTTTCCTTATCATCAGCTCCAATTACAGGTGATGTTGCTGCTATTGCAGAAGATCCACATACAGCATTACCACTTGCCATCATATATCTGAAGTTGTCTGAAAAACCTAATTTTTTCCCAATATATAAAGCTCCTATTATTGTAATTGCCATTTGTAATACTATAAATATTACTCCAGAAAATCCAATTTCAGATATAGTAGATATACTTAATGTTGCACCTAATAACACTATTGAGTATGACAACAAATCAGTTTCTGAAAACTTATATCCCTTTTGAAATATATTCTGATTTAAAAATACATTACCTACAAACATACCTAAGAATATAGCAATAGATGCTGCTCCAAGCTTTGGAACAAATTTTGCAATAAGTATACTTAAATATGCTACTAATATAGAAACTATAAATCCAGGTAATATACCTTTTATATTTTTTATAAAATTATTATTTAATTTTTTCATTATAGTACTCCTTTTATTATGATATAAATTTAATTTTAAATTCATATTTACAATTTGTTAAATATGTTTTTTTTATAATAAATATAAGTATTTACCTATATATCGCATATAAGTATTTAGTTATATGTGATATAAAATTTACGTATTTAACAAATTAAATAAAAATATTTATAATAAAGTTATGAAATTTAGCAAAGAAAAGGAAAGTGAGAGTAATTATGAAAAACGAACAAAACAATAAGAGAAGATACTTAATAGTATTTATTTGTATGTTAATTCAAGCAATACCATATTGTATATCTCAAAATTTACAAAGTCAGATGCAAACACCAGTATCTCAATCAGGTGTAGTATCTGAGGTAGGATTTACATTACTATATTTATCAGGAACAATTCCGGCATTATTCAATCCAATAATAGCTAAAGTATATGATAAATTCAAAATTAAATATATATATGTAGCAGGTTTAATAATATCAGGTATAGCATTCGCATCATATGGAATGGCTCAAAATGCAATAATGTTTAACGGAAGTGCATTCTTTACACAAGTAGGAACAATATTATTTACAGGTTTATCATTACCAATAATGATGAGTCATTGGTTCCCAGGCGAAGGTAAAGGGACAGCATTAGGAATAGCATTAGCAGGTGGATCATTAGGTAATGTATTTTTACAACCAATAACTGTTAAGTTATTAGCTAACGTTGGATGGAGAGGAACATATATGGCATTAGGGGCAGCTATGATAATAATAGGTGTGCCACTAGCATTATTATTCATAAGATACCCAAGACAAGAAGAAGTCGTAATAGAAACATCATCTAATAAGTCAAATGCGAAACCAGCAAGAGCAAAATTTGATGGTTTATCAGACAAAGAAAATGATAAAAATCCAATATTCTGGACTTTCTGTGTAGGATGTGCATTAATATGTTTTGCAGTTGTTGCAGTATCGACACAAGCAATACCAGTATTAGGACGAAAAGGATTTGAAGCAGGTAAATTAGGAATCGCAGGATCAATATTTGGAGTATCATGTTTAATAGGTAACGTAGTAGGTGGTAAATTATTCGATAAACTAGGATCATTTATTCCGATGGTTTTATCAGGTATATCTACAGTAATAGCATTATTAATAATGGCATTTATGCCAGAGGGAAGTGCAATAGGATTTTTAGTACCTATATGTTCAGGATTAACTGTATATACAATAACATCAGCACCAGCATTTATGCCAGCAGATGTATTTGGACAAAAAGATGGAACAATGAAATTAGCAAAAGTAGGTATGTTCTATGCATTAGGTAGTTCAATATCAGCATTATTATTCACAACTATATCAAATAAGTTAGGATTAACTGGCTCATGTATGTTATTTATAGTTGTTGGTGTAGTAGGATTTGGATTAAATTTATTTGCTCAAATAAAATCAAAAAAAATGTTCGCACAAAACTAATGATTGATAAACCTATAAAATATAGATTATTAATAATTTAAAATTTTATAGATGGTCTAAAATAGCTTATTTGATTAATATTAATTGGGGGATATTTTGAATACTTAATGCAATAATAGCAATTGCTATATCAGCATTAAGTATTCAATATGCAACATATTTTACAGGAAGAGCTTGGAATGAGTTCAATATTAGTTGGGACATTAGGTTCAGTATTTACTCTATTTTGTTTAATAGGAAATGTAACTGGAGGAGCTTTATTTGATAAAATAGGTACATTAAAAACAATGTCTATATCATTAGTACTTCAATTGTAGCTATAATAGGATTAATGATATTTACTACTTACATCAATAAAAAAGTCAAAGATTAAAATAAAAATTAGCATAAAGTATATATTTACTTTAAGAAATAAATTAAATATGCATTAGGAGTGAATAAAATGAGAAAAATATACTTCAATGGAGACATTATAACAGTTAATGATAAAAAGCCTATAGTAGATGCTGTTTTAGTTGAAAATGGGAAAATAATAAAAACAGGATCAAAAGAAGAAATACTAAAATTAAAAAATGAAGATACAGAACTAGTAGATTTAGATGGTAAAACCATGTTACCAGGTTTCATAGATTCTCATAGTCATATTATTGCAGTAGCTCAGACTTTAATGATAGTAAATTTAAGTGATGCAAATTCTAAAGAAGAATTTATAGCAATATTAAAAGATTATGTTAAAAATAATCCACCTAAAAATGGAGAGTGGATAATAGGATTTGGTTATGATAACACAAGATATGAAAATGAAGAACATCCAACTAAATTTGATTTAGATTTGGTAAGTAAAGAGATACCAATATTTATAAGTCATGCGTCAGGTCATATTGCAACTACAAACTCAAAGGCGCTAGAAGCTTTTGGGTATGTAGGAACAAACTATGAAGTACCAGAAGGTGGAGTTGTTAGAACTGTAGGAGAATCAAATGAGCCAAATGGAATATTAGAAGAAAATGCTTGTTTATCTCCTGAAAAGAGAAAGGTAATTCCTACACCATCTGTAGATACACTTTTAAGCTGTATAAAGAAAGCGCAACAAATATATTCATCTTATGGATTAACAACAGCTCAGGATGCAAGTATAGATGAAAATTTAAATCAACTTTTAAATTTAGCAGCTCAAAAAAATGAATTAATAATTGATATTGTTGGTCAAGCTGTTCAACATACAACATTAAAATTATTAAAGAATGAAGGAACACCAAAGAGAAAATACTATAATCATTATAAGTTACTAGGTGGAAAAACTTGGCTTGATGGCTCACCACAAGGAAAAACAGCTTGGTTAACTAAGCCATATTATGAAGTTCCAGAAGGGGAACCTAAAGATTACTGTGGATATGCAACTCAAGAAGATAAAGACGTAATAGAATATTTTAAATCTTTAATTGAGAATAATATACAGGTAAATGTTCATTGTAATGGTGATGCGGCATCAGATCAATTTATAAGATGTTATAAAAAAGCTTTAGAGATGACAGATAATAAAACTGATTTAAGACCAGTAATGGTACATGCTCAAACAGTTAGAGAAGATCAATTAGATGATATGAAGGAACTTGGTATAATACCTACATTCTTTTTAGATCATATATGGTTCTGGGGAGATTATCATTATGAATCAGTATTTGGACCAGAAAGAGCTAATAGACTTAGTCCAGCAAAATCTGCATTAAGAAGAAATATAAACTTTACATTACATCAAGATTCGCCAGTAAAGATGCCAAATCAAATACTAGCAATGCATAATGCGGTTAATAGACAAACTCAAAGCGGTAGGATATTAGGAGCTGATCAAAGATTATCTACTATGGAAGCAATAAAAGCTTTAACAATAAATGCAGCATATCAGTATTTTGAAGAAGATGAAAAAGGATCTATAGAAGAAGGTAAAGTTGCAGATTTTGTAATACTTGATAGAAATCCTTTAGATGTAAATTCATCTGAGATTAAAGAAATAAAAGTATTAGAGACAATAAAAGAAGGTAATACAATATATAAAAAATAGTAAAATTAAGAAAGAGGTGAAACTTTATTTTCACCTCTTTTTGCTAGATATAGTAATATAGATATGAGGAGGATATACTTATGAATATTAGAAAATTAGAGATTTTTTATAAAACAGCTAAGTGTTTAAATATGAGTCAAGTAGCAAAGGATATGTATATTAGTCAACCATCAATAAGTCAATGTATATCTGAAATTGAGTCAGAAATTGATACAAAATTGTTTGATAGAATAGGTAAAAAACTGTACTTGACACATGAAGGTAAAATTTTTTATGAATATACAAGGAGAATATTAAATATTTATGAAGAGGGGATAAATGTAGTACGTTCATCTAAATCTAATAAAGGAAAATTAGTTATTGGTGCAAGTACAACTATAGGTACATATATAATGCCCTATATAATACATAAATTTAATAAAAAAGAAAAAGATATTGAAATATCTATGATTATAGATAATAAGCATAATATAGAAGAACTTATATTGAATAATAAAGTAGACATTGCATTTATAGAAGGCACAGTAAATTCAAAAGAGATAATATTAAAAGATATATGGACAGATGAGCTTGTATTTATAAGTTCAATAAATCATGAATGGAATGGAAAAAAATACTTAGACATAGAGGATTTAAAAAATAATAAATTTATTATAAGGGAAGATGGCAGTGGAACAAGAGAACGATTTGAAGGTTTTTTAGAAAATAATGATATTAAATTTAATTCATATATAGAATTAAGTAATTTAGAGGCTATTTTAAATTATGTTAAATTAAATATAGGAGTAAGTTGTGTACCTTATATGTCTGTTTTATCTGAAGAAAATTCAAAATCAATAAATGTATATAGGATAAAAGATCATAAGATTAATAGATCTTTATATAGTGCTATACACAAAGATAAGTATATTTCTAAACCTATAGAATGTTTTATGAAATTTTGTGAAAAAACAGATATTTTAAATAATAAATAATCATATATGAAAAACTATAATTGACATATTAATTATTTTACTACAATTTATTACATAATAATCATGGGTATTATTCTTGTGATTCGTTTCCACCATTTAAATCCACGAAAACCATATTGATAAAATAGTCAATATGGTTTTTAATTTTATGCTAATATAAATTAAGAAAGGAAGTGTTCAAATGTTTAATAAATCAAAAATGATTATAGAATTAGGCTCCAAGTAAAGACTGTAAAACATTATAGCAAAGTGTTGTTTGGAGCCTTAATCAAATATAGGGCTTATATGTTTTGTGCAGTCATTGCAACAACTATTTATAGAATTGAAAAATAGTATAGGAGCGAAGATGATGAAATATAAAAAAGCACAAGATATATTACCTAAGCATATAATTGAACTACTTCAAGAATATGTAGATGGAGAATATTTATATATTCCAACTAAGAGTGATAATAAAAAGTCTTGGGGAGAAAAAAGTGGATTAAAAAAAGAGCTAACTGAAAGGAATAAAGAAATTTTTAATAAATATCAAAAAGGAATAGAGATTAAAGAATTAATAAATCAATACTACTTAACTGAAAATAGTATAAGAAGAATAATAAGACAACAAAAAATTAAAGAATAAGTATTTTATTTATAATCAAGAATAATACAGAGTAGTTTATGAACATATTACTTTAAATATTTAGTGATATAATTATGATCTATAGAGAAAAGATTATTAATTATGGAAGGAGTAAGATGAATAAATTAAATGTATTAGAAGTTAGTTTTGAATTTAATGGAATGATAGATACAATATATCCAGTTATATTAAGTGATGATAAAGAAATGATTTTAATTGATTGTGGATATCCTAATTTTTTAACATTAATAGAAGAATGTGCAACTAAAAATAATATAGATTTAAGTAATTTGACAAAGTTAATCATAACTCATCATGATTTTGATCATATGGGATCAGTAGCTGATTTAAAATCAAAGTATCAAAATATCCAGGTATTAGCTTCATTAAAAGATGAAAAATATATTAGTGGAAAAGAAAAGTCTTTAAGACTTCAACAAGCAGAGTCAATATATGATAATTTGCCAGAAGAGCGAAAAGAGGAAGCACTTAATTTTCATAAATTATTAGAATCAATAGATAATGTTGATATAGATATAACCTTAAATGATGGTGATACATTTGAATGGTGTGGTGGTATAGAGATAATTGAAACGCCAGGTCATATGCCAGGGCACATATCAATTTATATAAAGGAAAGTATAACATTGATAGCCGGAGATGCTTTAGTAATAGAGGATGAAAAACTAGCCATTGCAAATCTGCAGTATACATTAGATATGAGAGAGGCTAAAAAATCTATAAATAAATTACTAAATTATGATATTGATAAAGTCATATGTTATCATGGAGGAATATATCAATCGGAGATAAATAATTCACTTGAGAAAATTTAGTTATTAGTGATAAAGAACTAATAAAATTAGTTTAAATAAATATAAAATTAGTTATAAGAATATTATTAAAAAGAAATTAAAAATAGACTACAATCTATTTAACCGTAGAGTATAGTCTATTTGAGATTATAACATAATGTATAATATAAATTCACAGTTAAGTTGAAAATATATGAAAATAAATAATCGTGGATATGATTTTTGAGAATTGTCTCCACCATTGAAATCCACAAAAGCACATCAACAATTTTGTTGATGTGTTTTTTATTTAACTACAATTGTATAGCTTACAAAAGGTAGTATAAATCTTAATAAAATCTTAATAAATCATTGACTTAATCTTAAAAAATAGTTCTTATACTATTATCTATAAACACAATAAAATTATTACTAAAAGTATAAACATGGTAAAATGAAAAGCGAGGTGAGGATAATGATAAAGGGGAATATATTATTAGTTGATGATGATAAAGACATAGTTGAGTCTATGGAAATACATTTAAAAAATGAAGGGTTAAAAGTATACAAGGCTTATGATGGAATAGAAGCATTAGAAATATTAGTTGAAAAAGAAATCCACCTAATTCTAATGGATATTATGATGCCAAAAATGGATGGATTAAGTGCAACATTAAAAATTAGAGAACAAAAAAACATACCAATTATATTAGTATCGGCAAAAACTCAAGATACAGATAAAATAATAGGGCTTAACATGGGAGCAGATGATTATATAACAAAACCATTCAATCCATTAGAATTAGTAGCGAGGGTAAAGTCTAACTTGAGACGTTACATTACACTAGGAAACTTTAAACAAGAAAATTTAGAAGAATTAAAAAATGGAGCATTAGTTCTTGATAATGCTAGTAAAGAAGTTACAGTAGATGGGGAAATAGTAAAGTTGACTCCAATAGAATATAAAATATTAGAAATGCTACTAAAAAATCAAGGAAGAGTATTTTCATCTAGGCAATTATATGAAAGTATATGGAAAGAACCAGGATACAACTGTGATAGAACAGTAGCGGTACATATAAGAAGGATAAGAGAAAAAATAGAGATAAATCCTAAAGATCCAAAATATATAAAGGTGGTGTGGGGTGTTGGATATAAAATTGATAAGGAGTAAAAACTTAGTAGCTTTAGTTATATGTTTTTGTATAAGTATAATTAGCTTTAATATTCAAAATATATATTTTCATATAGATTACTTAAATAAAGACTTTTATAATAGTCATGAATTAGAATCTGCTTTATATGAAATAGCAACAAACTCTGTATATACAGTAGTTGGAGATAGTGCAAGTGAAAAAATGCTTGATTATAGAAATGAAAGTCGAAAAATTATTTCTAATCATACTTGTACTCAGATATTTGTTATAAATAATAATAGTAAGGAAATATATTCAAATAATATTTTTGAATTTGATAAATATATGAAAGCTGTAGAAGACTATGCAGAGATATATGAGATTAACTTTAAACAAAATATTATGTATAAGCTATCAAATGAGGGAAAAGTTAGAGTATCGACAAATGAATTTGGTAATTTAGCACAAACAAGGAAAGAAGATGTTACCACATATATAGCTATACCTCCTACTTATGATATATCGGCATATAAAAATACTAATGATAGTGAACCTTTATATGTGAGGTATATACAATTTACTAGAAATGTTAGAGATGCAAATATTTTTATAGGTTCTAAAATAATAGCAGCAATAATAGTAGTAGCATATTTAGTTTTATATATATTAAAGAATAAAGAACAAAGCAAAAAAATTATGTTTAACAATATACTAAAAACTATATTATTAATTGTATTAGCTTTAATATTGTCAATATTACAATCTAAAGTATATGGATGGAGTATTTTATACCCTATTATTAATACAGCCTTGCTTTATATTGTATATTATTCAAGTAAAATATTACTAGGAGATAAAGGTGAAAAAGAAGTCTTTTCTGATACATTAATAAGTAAAAAATTGTATGAACTAAAAAGAAGAAATACTACAATTTATACTATAGCAAAGTATATATGGATATTTATAGCGTTATTAATAATGCAAATTGTTGCAACTTTTACATATGACATTAATTATATTGCATATGAATTTATGATTTATATTATTCCGCCTTTATGTATAGCTTTATGTATAGTGTCAATTTTAATTATAATAGATAAAGTAAAAAAGATTGAAAAGATAAGAACTGGAATTTCAGAAATAAAAAATGGAAATATAGAATACAAAATAGAAATAAAGAAAGATTCATTATTTAATGATATAGTATGCGATATAAATGAGATGGGTGAAACTATAAATATAGCGGTAGAAGAAAGATTAAAAAGTGAGAGAATGAAAAATGAGCTTATTACAAATGTATCTCACGATTTAAAAACGCCTCTTACAGCTATGATTAACTACATAAGTTTAATGAAGAAGGAAGATATTCAGCCAGAACACATAAAAGATTATGTACAAGTATTAGATAAAAGATCCCAAAGATTAAAAGTTTTAATTGAGGACTTATTCGAAGCATCTAAGATTGGAAGTAACAATATAGAATTAGACATAGAAGAAACAGATATAAATCAGTTGCTTACACAAACGCTAGTAGAAATGGAAGAATATATAGATGAATCTAAACTAGACTTTATAGTGAATATACCTGAGCATGAAGTATACATATTAGCTGATGGTAAAAAGACTTTTAGAGTATTTGAAAATATAATTTCTAACATAATAAAATATTCTTTAGAGGGAACTAGAGTATATATTGATTTAGAAGAAAAAAATGATAAGGTATACATAAGTTTTAAGAATATATCTAAGTATCAGCTTAACTTTAATCCTGATGAAATAACTGAAAGGTTTACAAGAGGAGATTTATCAAGAAATACAGAAGGTTCTGGACTTGGACTTGCGATAGCTAAAGGATTTGTAGAAGCTCAAGGTGGAAACTTAAAAGTAGATATTATAGGTGATTTATTTATTGTTAATATAGAGCTTAATTTATCTTAAATAAAATCTTAAAGTATGTTAATTAATATAGAATCAAAGTAATTTAAAAATTTATATACTTTTACTTAATTATAAATGTTTGAATAAAAATTAATGGTGGATATGATTTTTGTGAATCACTTCCACCAATTAAATCCACGAAAAGGTATTGGATATTTAGCCAATATCTTTTTTTATGGAAAATAATATTACATTTATACTAGAACTAATAATATACACATTTACAAAATAATTAATGGAATATGCTATAATAGCTTTGTGTTAGACTAAAATGATTTTATTGATAAAATTATAAATAATACTTATGTTGTATAGGGGAGATGACATGAAGAATCGAATTTTAATTATAGAGGACGATAATGAAATATCTAATATGATTGCAGATTATCTTGGTAAAAATGGATATGAAACGCATATAGCTAAAGATGGAATAAAAGGGATTAAATATGCGATAGAAAAGGAACCTGACTTAATTATCTTAGATGTTATGTTGCCATATAAAAGTGGTGATGAGATTTTAAGAGAAGTGAGGGAATTTTCGGATATTCCAATAATAGTAGTATCAGCAAAAGAAAATATACAGTTTAAAGTTGATTTATTTAAAATAGGGGTGGATGATTATGTAGTCAAGCCATTTGATTTATCAGAACTTCTAGCAAGAATCGAAACAAATTTAAGACGCTACTTAAAACTTACAAGTCAACAAAAACTTTATAAATACAAAAACATAACACTAAACTATGATTTAAAGGAAGTCTTTGTTGATAACAATATTGTCAAACTTACATCTAAGGAGTTTGAGATTTTATACTTATTTATAAAGTATCCAAATAAAGTATTTTCTAAGAAAAATATATACGAAACAGTGTGGAAAGACTCATATGCATATGATGATGACACGATAAACACTCATATAAGTAATATAAGAAAGAAGATTGATAGTGAATTAATCGAAACTGTTTGGAAAATGGGATATAAGCTAAAGTGATTATTTTAGAATTTCTTTAGAATTTAGTTTAGAAATTCTTATATTTTAAAATATATCATATAAGGCAGAGGAGATGATAAATATGTCAGAGATAATTTGCCAAACAGTACACTTATCAAAAAAATATAAAGATAATACAGTACTTGATAACGTAAATATCAACATTAAAAGAGGGGACATTTATGGTCTTATAGGCGAAAATGGAGCAGGTAAGACTACATTAATAAAAATAATTGCTCAGTTAATAAACCAAACAGAAGGAAAAGTAAAGCTATTTGGAGCAACTGATAAAAATCAATTGTGCAAATTGCAAAAAAATATTGGATATACAATTGAAAATCCAGCACTGTATATGGACATGACAGCAAGACAAAACCTAGAAGTAATACGTATGCAAAAAGGAATACCTGGAACATACGATATTGAGAGGGTATTAAAACTTGTAAACCTAGATATTAATGATAAAAAGAAGGTAAAAAACTTTTCTCTAGGAATGAAACAAAGATTAGCATTAGCTATGGCATTGTTAGATGAGCCAGAATTATTAATTTTAGATGAGCCTTTAAATGGACTAGATCCTACAGGAATTTTAGAATTAAGGCAACTGTTAATAAAATTAAACTTAGAAAAGGGAATTACAATAGTTTTATCTAGTCATACTCTTAGTGAACTATACAAGTTATCAACATGTTATGGAATTATGC
Source organism: Romboutsia sp. 1001713B170131_170501_G6 (assembly GCF_015668195.1). Taxonomy (NCBI): domain Bacteria; kingdom Bacillati; phylum Bacillota; class Clostridia; order Peptostreptococcales; family Peptostreptococcaceae; genus Romboutsia; species Romboutsia sp. 1001713B170131_170501_G6. The sequence goes on along the minus strand of NZ_JADPFC010000003.1, from coordinate 168,495 downwards.
ACAAAGGAAAGTTAATAGAAGAGATATCGTCTAAGGAATTAGATGAAAGATGTAAAAAGCATATATATCTAAATATTTCAGATAGTAAGATTGCATCTATTATTTTAGAGAAAGAACTAGGTATAAATGATTTTATTGTTTGTAACAACAATATTATAAAAATATATAGCCACCTTGATGAATGTTCAAAAATCAATTCAACTTTAATATTAAACAAAGTCTTAGTCGAAGAGATTAGTATTAAAGGAGATAGTTTAGAATCATATTTTACAAAAATAATTGGAGGTGGGGCTAATGTATAATATTTTAAAAGCAGAAATATATAAATTAAAATACAGTAAAGAACTTATAATATGTTTGATAGGACTATTAATACTAGCTATAATAAATACTTACTACGGGTCAGTAGAAGTTGGTGCGAAAGGTGCATTAGTCCATCCAAGTAGAGAAATAATTGGAATAATAGCTTGTAGTTTGTTTGCAGCTACATACGTAGGAAAAGATTTGGTATCAAAAACTATTAATCACACACTAACATCAGGACATGAGAGAAGTAAAGTTTTTTTTAGCAAGTATTTGTGTTATCTGATTGGTTGTGTGATTATTTTACTTGCAAACTATATATTTATAGGAAGTATATATGGGTTATTTTACGGATGGGGACAAGTATTTAATATCAGTGAGTTATATTTTTTAATTATATATGTAGTAATTGGTATATTTTTTAATATATGCATTTCTTCAGTTTCATTTTTTATTTGTATACTTGTAAAAAACTCAAGTGTATCAATTGCCTTATGTGGAGGAATTGTAGGATTGACATTAGCGCTAACTCAGCTACCTTGGGACGCTATTACTTATTATGTTGCAAATAAAGATTATTCTTTAGGAATGATGCCACTTATCTTTGCAATAAGTTTTGTATTAGGTACAGGTATTTTATATTTAATTTCCAATTATTGTTTTAACAAACAAGATATTTAATATGAAAGGATGGATTATGATATGATAACAATTTTATTAATTATAGGATTTACATATATCGTAATCCGTTTCATATCTATAAAAAAACAACTAAGAAAAATTAAGATTCAACTTAATAAAAAAGAACGGATAAATATAATATTAAATGATAAAGATGTAGAAAAAATAGCGGAATCTTTTAATATTGTTTTGCAAGAACAAAAACAACTAGAGATAAATATAAGAAACAGAGAAGAAAAGCTAAAACAATCTATTTCTAATATTTCACATGATTTAAGAACACCACTTACAGCTATTAGAGGGTATATTACACTTCTTGAAAATTGTACTGAAAAAGAAAGAAATATGTATATTGGTATTCTTTCTAAAAAATCAGAAGAACTAAATAATTTAATTAATAATTTTTATGAGCTTTCTATTTTTGATAATGATAGTTACCAAATAGATATAAAAGCTATTGATATAGTAGAAATAATTATGGAGACTGTTATTTCTAATTATGCCTTGATTAAAAATAAAGAAATAGAAATTGATAATAAACTTCCTTCTAAATCAATAGAAATCCAAGGTGGAGAAGTGGTTTGTTCAAGAATTATTCAAAACTTAGTTTCTAATGCAATAAAGTATTCAACGGGTTATATTTCTATTGAACTTAAAGAGTTTGACGAGTATGTTATTTTTAAGATTAGAAATAGTGTTTCGGATTTAACTCAAGATGATTTGAAATATTTATTTGATAGATTTTATACTGTAGATAAATCTCGAAATCGCAGTGGAAGTGGCTTGGGGCTATTTATTGTAAAAGTATTACTTGATAAGATTGATGGAGAAGTTTATGAAGTTAGTTTAAGTGATGACATATTAAGTATAAGTATTTTATTTAGGTATTTATAATGATAATTATATAAGTTATTTGATATTTATAAAGAATTATTGAATGATTTAATAATATGTATTATTATAAAAAATTATTTATATTATTGAAATTAACGAATACTCATATCTATTGAATATAAGTATTTTTAATATGTTTAAAAGTTACTAAAATTAAAATACAATATATAAAATTAGAAACATCGAATCGAATTATATTTTGCATTTTGGAAATAATAAAATAGATATTTATTAAGGAGGAAAACAAAATGCAAAGAGGCGATTTAAAATGTAATGCAACTGATTGTATGCATAACATAGATTATGATTGTAAGGCAGGTGCTATACATGTAAGTGGACTTGGTGCAGTATCGATTGAAGGGACTAGTTGTACAAGTTTTGTAGATAGAGATAGTACTAGTTTTGTAAATAGTCTAGCTGGAAGTCCTAATGAAAAAGAATCATTTTTTAATAGTTCTAATAGCAGTTTTGTAAATAGTACAGGTGATTCGATTACAAAACCATGTGATATAAAATGTGAGGCTCATAATTGTATATATAATGAAAATAAAGAATGTCATGCAGAATATGTTGAAATAGATGCAGACAATGCACATTGTGATTCTTTTAATTATGAAGAACATGTTTAATACCATAAAAAATACGTTTCTTAAAAATATTGATAGAAGTGGATTTTAATAATTGTTTAAATAAGTTTACCTTAAGAGATACATATATTGTAATGTTTTTAACTATATATAGATAAAATGATAATTTTATCATCCTTAGTTGTTTATATATATGATTTAATTAGAAAAAATAATAATTTAGAAAATAAATAGTTCTAGATTTTAATATATCACAAGCTAATATACATAAAATTCGAAAATAACTATATATAAATGATATTAATACTTATATAGTTATTTTTATAATATATTTATCAAGAATTATTGGATGAATTAATCGTAGGTATGATTGTGAAGAATCATTTCTATCAATTACATAATTTTTATCGTCAAACCAATTGGAATTGCTAGAGTTTATAATCTAGCAATTCCTTTTTTATTACATATAAATTAGAGAAATATAGGATTTATATAATAGTTAAATCAATAATTTATAATAAATAACAGTGAACTATATCACAAGTAAGAGAGTGTGGTTTGTGAAAATAGCTTATTGTAAAGGAATACTAAATAAAATTAAAATAAATACTGATGGTAAAAGATTTGTCACCTTAATATATTTGCAAGTATTTCTGCCCCTAAAGCTGTATTATTATACTTTTTATAAAAAAATCAAAGTGATGTAATGAAAAATCTTTGAGATTAGGGGTTTGACCATTGTTTTTAACTTTTATTATTACTTCAGATAAACTCAATACATGAACTAAAAATTAATAAATAGACACGTATATAAATTTAAGGATTGTGAATAATATATTACATAGTTATACTCCGTAATAGCTTAATGATGGGGCGATCGGATGTTAACCAATAGGTTAGAGGTTTAAGTCATCTTAACGGAGCCATTTTTATATTTTATTATAAAGTAGTATATAACAAGATATATTTACTATTTTTATCTATATTTTAAAATAAAAGATAAATTATATTGGGTACTATATTTGATTATTATAGTATTCAAAATAAAATTTTTATATATAACTAGTATGATTAATACAAATAAAATAAATATTTTGATAATAAAAAATATTCTAGTTACTACATATACGATTCAGAAGTAATATTAGCTTCGAATATAACAAGCTAGTTTATAAAGGAGAATAAAGGTTATGTTATTAATAAAAAATGGGAAAATAATAACCATGTCTGATAAAAATTATAATCGTGGATCTATTTTAATAAAAGATAAAAAGATTGTGGAAATTGGAGAAAATATTAATATAAATAGTAATAAGGACTGTAAGATAATTGATGCAGAAAATTGTTGGGTTATGCCAGGCATAATAGAAGCTCATTGCCATATTGGGATTCAAGAAGAAAGGAAAGGCTTTGAAGGCAATGACTGCAATGAAATAAATGAATCAATTACACCATATCTTAGGGCTTTAGATGGTATTAATGTTATGGATTCAGCTTTTCATAATGCTTTGACTTCTGGTATTACAGGCGTCATGGTAGGACCTGGAAGCTCAAATGTAGTAGGAGGACAGTTTGTTTTTATAAAAACTCATGGCAGAACGATAGATAACATGGCTGTCCTTGAACCAGCAGCAATGAAGGTGGCATTTGGAGAAAATATAAAAACAAATTATAATCAAAAAAATATGATGCCATCAACTCGTATGTCAATAGCTGCACTTTTACGTGAAGAATTATTTGAAGCTCAGAAATATAATCAAAACAAAAAAAATGCTATGAAAAATGGTGAAAGCTTTGATGAGGTATTTAGGAAAGAATGTTGGTTACCTGTAATTAACCGAGAGATTCCTTTAAAGGCACATGTACATAGAGCAGATGATATTTTAACAGCAATCCGTATAGCTAAAGAGTTTAATTTAAAATTAACTTTAGATCATTGTACAGAAGGACATTTAATTTCAGAAGAGATTAAGGCATCTGGATTTCCGGCAATAGTTGGACCTTCACTAGCAATAAGAAATAAGATAGAGACTCAAAATGCAGATTTTAAAACGGCTGGTATATTACACAAAGCTGGTGTGAAAGTAGCTATCACTACTGATCATCCAGTTACAAGAATACAAGATTTACCTATTTGTGCTGGATTTGCAGCAAGAGAAGGACTAGGAATAGAAGAGGGACTTAAAGCAATTACAATAAATGCGGCAGAAATATGTAATGTATCAGATAAAGTCGGAAGTATTGAAATAGGAAAAGATGCTGATATTGCAATTTTTGATGGGAATCCAATGGAGGTATTTACAAAAACAATGTATACCATAATTGATGGTGAAATAGTTTATGAAGCAAAAGATATAAATAATTAGCTATTAAAAATAAGAATGGTAGATAGTTTTATATAACAAGCTATCTGCTTTTTTATATGAATTATTAATAGTAGATGTTATATCAAATAAAAATTATATTAATTTTGACTAAGATTTTAAGTAAGAACTTGGGAAATTTATTTGATGAGTTTGAACTAGTTAAACTTTGTGGTAGAAAGGATTGGTTTGAATAATTTATTAAATAGAACAATAATTAAGATTTTCTTATAATTTTTATAATAAAGCGATAACAAAATCAATTTTATAATGACTTTGCTATCACTTTATTAATTACATAGAAGTTGCTCTACTAACTTTTATGTAATTTTTGTCCATCAAACTATCTATTGTTGTTTCTATTATTGTTGTTGTTATTATTATTGTCGTTATTGTTATTTCTATTATTGTTGTTGTTATTGTTGTTGTTGTTTTTATTATTGCAGTTATTGTTGTTGTTGTTATTATTGTTGTTGTTGTTTGACTTTATCATTAATATCACCTCCTCAGAACTATTATTTGCAGAAATGTATTGTAATATACATTCGCTAAAAATAGTTTTTTATTATTAGTGCGTAGAGTTGGTTTAATTAATTTGCATATAATATGGAAGTTAATTATCATATTACATGAAGAGAAGAAACTACATGAAAATGAGGACAGTATTAAGATAGTTTTCCTATTTATTATGAATTTCCAAAATACCAAATAGAAATAAAACTATGATATATGTTTATTCTGAAAGTGGAATTTTAGCGCTATGAAAATAGTGAGGCTGTATAATTTTTAGGAACTATTACTTTTATAAAAAATTATATGAATAATCGTAGTATTATACTTTCGATTTATCTTTAACATTAAACTCTACAAAAAACGTACTGGTTAAAAAATCAAAACGTTTTTCGTGATCAATAAACTAGATATGTTTTTAGTATTTTGCAAAATTGAATTGAAAATTTTGGATATTGGTAATTCATCCTATATACATAATACATTTACCTTTTGCCTAAATGGGTTTCATATTATGATTTTTTATAACCTTAACAGGACATTTTTTGTACAAATGCTACAACAAATACAATTATTTTTTAGATGGAACCTATCTGTTTTTCTCATTTCTTTATATCTTAGATAATACATATTAACTATAAATATAGGAACTTTATTATGATTATAATTAAAAATATTTTTATTGGGTTAGGGATTTTTTATTATAAAAAAATTTAAAATGTAACAAAAAATGATATGTAGAAATATAATAATATGAAACATATTGTATAAGGAGGTTGAGTATATGGAGCTAAAATGGATTATAGTTATTATAATTATACTTTCCTTACTATTATATAGATGGATAATACAAAGAAAACAAGCTATTAATAATGTGTTAGAAAGAAGTGATGAAGAAAAAATTAAAGATATTAATAATGCACTAGAGCTATATGGTTTTGTATATGATGAAACTAATGATATTATATGTTCAAATATGAATCCTTGGCAAAGAGGTGTAGGATATTGTAGGTTTTATGATGAAGCAGCACCTGCCTTAAATATGATTATTGATAGTGAACCTATTTATTTTGAATACGACAATAGAAGATGGCTTATTGAAATTTGGAAAGGTCAGTATGGAATGAATACTGGTGGTGAAATTGGTATATATGTAACCGAAATGGAAGATATTAATATACCAGGTATTTTTTCAGGACCTTTTTTCGAAGCAGTATCAGATGAAGAACTTTTAAATATGGATTTTAAGCTTAAAATAAGTGAAAAAGAATTATTTAAAAGACAAGATTACCATTGGTGGCTAACAGGTTTTGATGTAGGTGTATTTTCTAATCCTAATAACTTATCAATGGAAATTAGAATAATTTTCCCAAATTCAATTATGAAAGATGCATTTCTTGGTGGATTAAAAAGAGTGGGTTATAAAGAAGACGAAATTAAAATAATTAAGAATATAATTTATTTTAATTTTAATAAACCTAAATCAGATCAACCATATAATCGTTATAAATTGATAATCCCATTTATTCAATTTATGAATAAAACTTATTGTAAGATATACAATTCAATTACTAAAGATTTTGTACGTACAATAGATAAAATTGACTTTTTACGATTATACTATCCTAATTTATTTAAATTAATTGCAGGTAAAAACAGAATGAAAAAATTACAAAAATCTTATAAAGTAATTTCATCTTATATAAATGGGAATGAGATGAGAAGTAATGAGCACTTATAAACGCTTAGTCAAAGTCTATGAAAATTCTAAAGTTATTCCTTATGATTATTCTTCAAAACTTGTTATAATGAGTGATTGTCATAGAGGTAGCGGTAATTCAGGAGATAATTTTCTAAAAAATCAATATCTATTTTTAGCTGCACTTAATGATTACTATAAAAAAGGATTTACTTATATTGAATTAGGTGATGGAGATGAGCTTTGGGAAAATAGATGTATGGAACAAATCATTGAAGTACACAGTAGTACATTTGAATTATTATCTAAATTTTATGAGTCAAACAGAATGTATATGATTTATGGTAATCATGATATGCAAAAAAGTGATACAGAATTTTTAGAGTGCCATTATAAAGGATATTATTGCGGAATAAGAAAAAAGGTTTTTTCATTATTCAATTATATAAAAGCATATGAAGGAATAACTCTGGAAGATGAAGATAATAATCAACACAGAATATTTCTTGTACATGGTCATCAAGGAGATTTGATTAATGATAAACTATGGAAGCTAGGTAGATTTTTAGTTCGTTATATCTGGAGGTCGCTAGAGATATGGGGATTTAATGATCCTACAAGAGCAGCTAAGAATTATAAAAAGAAAAATAGAATAGAACGACAAATGATGATATGGTCAAAAGAGAATAACATAATGTTAATTACAGGTCATACTCATAGACCTAGTTTTGCTAACTTAGGTGAAGCTATGTATTTTAATTCAGGAAGTTGTATACATCCAACAGCCATTACAGCTATAGAGATTGAGTGTGGTTGTATTAGTTTAGTGAAGTGGAGTGTTATGACAAGAGAAGATAGCAGTATGTATGTAGGAAAAGAAATTTTACAAGGGCCAGTAAAATTAGAAGATTATTTTGCAAAAAGTATAAAATAGAAAGTTTTTAAGTATTTAAAAGCTGATTCCTATATTGATAAGGGGTCAGCTTTCTTAGTATTAGAGATATAACTTGATTTAGATTTCTGGTTTCAAATATACATTAAATAATAAATAAACGAGAAAATGTATTATGTAGAAATAATGAAGATATATATTAAAACATTATTTACTATGGAAAACTTGAAGTAATTAATATCTATGGATTGGATGCAATTAAAAATACAGATAAAAAGTATCAATTATTCACAGAAACAGTACATTGATAGGAGTTGATAAATTTAAAGTGACTAAGGCACTACTTTCAATTTTTATATTAAAAAAAGTATTATGATATAAGAATGGTAAATATAAAACATATAAGATATTAATATTTTAGTTAATGTTTTAAATAATCCTTTAATGATTGGACGCATAATCTATATAGATATCCAAATATAGTTTTTTTATTATACATATTTTTTAATTTTATCTATTTTTTATTGTTAGATTATAAGTAAATCGTATATATGGAATTTTTAAAGTAAATTATATAGCATAAATAAGAACCATTGTCTAATATTTACATATAATATATAGAACAATATTTATATCATAAAAAGGGGAATCAACAATGGACAGAAATTATTGGCAAGATTATTGGGAAAATTATTACAAGTTTATGGCTGTATATCTTAGAGAGTTACAAAATGCATATCCTGATGCAGATATTAAAAGTGAATACGTAGAAGTTGCTAACTTATTTGAACCTCCTATGTCTCTTGAGGATTATGAGGATTATGATGAATATGACGATGGTAATACCTATGCACAAATAGATAATAATCCGTTTTTTACATCACCTGGTGGTGGGCAATCTCCTACTCCTTTTATATCACCTGGTGGTGGGCAATTTACTATAAACAACTGTAGGAGAATGGCAGTAGTTAGAATCGTAATGAGGAGAGGTTTTACTCCTTCTAATTTCTTTATGCTAGTAGATAGAGCTGATAGAAGAAGTATTCAAGGATTTAGGATAGCTTGTGAAGCCGGTAGAATTAGATTTGTACCAATGGCTGTAGAATATAGAAATATTAACCTTATAGAATGTGCATTTTAGATTAATCTAATAAGAGGGTAAATTATAATTCTATAAAGCACATTGATAAACTTTATAAATATTTTTTATTTAACTATATTATTTTATAAATAAAAATAGTGAGAAACTAATAAAATAATCATAATCTAGGAAAAATTATCAAAGGCATCTTTACTTTCAATAAAGTAAAGGTGCCTTTTTATATAACATATTTTATACACTTATTTATATTAGATATGTGCACTTTAAGTGCTGCCATTATCTTAAAAAACAAAACGAAACAAAATATGAGGAAATGATGAAATACAAAATAAACACAGAGATAATACAGCTAAAAATGCTAACAAAAGGATACTCAATAACCAAACTAGCAAAATCAACATTATCAAGAGTAATGAATCAAATCGGAATAGCAAGATCAGAAACCATATATAAAAACTAAATGCACTAGAAATAGATATAAAAGACATAAGAATTTAAATCTACTAGAGGGGGATATCTATGCATAAACAAAAAACATATAAGATAAAAAATACAATAAGACAAGTAAATAGCAAAAACTGTTATATAGAATTTACATATCTAGACTCAAAGAATAAACCTCGAAAAATATGGGGTAACCTAGATGAACTATTAAAGTAAAATAATATAAATGTAGTCTACAATGACATAGTCAAAGATATTGATTAATAAAAAACAACTCAACAATGAAAATATGTTACATATTAAGTAGTGAAAATAAATTAAAAATGATAAATTTGGAAGTTATTAGAGTATAATTTAAAAGTATAGAATATAAACTGATATTAATTAAGTAAAGAAATTAGAAAGGTTGGAACAAGAATGATAAGAACAGTTGTAAAGGATATATCATTTTTAAAGCAAAAATCAGAACTTGCAACGAAAGAGGATGTAGAAGTTATTAATGATTTAATTGATACATTAAGGGCAAATTTAGATCATTGTGTAGGCATGGCAGCTAATATGATAGGAGTAAAAAAACGTATATTGGTATTTACTGTAGGCAATATTATAGTTCCTATGGTAAATCCAGTTATAATAAAAAAAGAGAAACCTTATGAAGCTGAAGAAAGTTGTTTATCTTTAGATGGTTTTAGAAAAACAACAAGATATGAAACAATAGAAGTAGAATATCTAGATGTAAATTTTAAAAAGCATAAACAAATATTTACAGGATTTACTGCACAGATTATTCAGCATGAAGTAGATCATTTCGAAGGGATAATAATCTAATAGATAATATTGTGGGTATTATTTCATCAATTCGTATCCAACAATTACAGAAGGATATAATCTTTAAAGTATTGAAATTACCACATTAATCTGTGTGGTAATTTTTAAAATTTTATTATTAATATAAAAGTAAAGGTTTTTATTGACATAAGTAGCGAGAATAGTTACTATAGTTTTGTACAAAACAAATTTTGTATGGAGGTGTTTCCATGAAAAATAAAAATAAGCTTAAACTAGGCCTTGATATTAGTAAAATCCACCATATAATTTCAAGGAAGATGGATGCTTCTGTAATTAGCGCAATTGATGATAATTTAACTGTATCACAAGCTTATGTAATAGATTTTATTTCTAATGAAGGTAAAGATAAAGAAATATTCCAAAAAGATTTAGAAAGAGAATTTGATTTAAAACGCTCATCTATTAGTTTAATGCTGAACAATATGGAAAAGAGTGATTTAATAGAAAGAGTACCTGTTACAGAGGATGCACGTCTAAAAAAAATAATTTTAACTCAAAAATCTATAAAACTTTATGAAAAAATTTCTACTGCAATCGATTCAATCGAGAATAAGTTATCAGAAAATATAACGCCAGAAGAAATAAAAGTATTTCAAAATGTACTTGATAAAATAAGAAATAGTCTAGAATAACCGTTTAGAATTTTAATAACGGTTATATTTATATAAATATTGTTTTGCACAAAACATAAATAAAAATAGGAGGATGATATATGTCAAAAGTATCTAACTTTACAGAAGGGAAGATATTCTCCCCTTTATTAAAATTTGCAATACCCATATTACTTGCATTATTTTTACAAACAATGTATGGAGCAGTTGATTTACTTATAGTAGGGCAATTTGGCCATGCAGCAGATGTGTCTGCCGTTTCAACGGGTAGTCAAGTAATGATGACTATAACTGTAATAATTACAGGATTAACTATGGGCCTTACCATATTAATAGGTCAAAAACTTGGAGAGGGAAAGTCAAAGGAAGCTGGAAATGTTGTGGGGAGTGGTATTTCAATATTTGCTATTATAGCTATAGTTATTACTATTTTAATTGTTAGCTTTGCTTCACCTATTTCAACTTTTATGCATGCTCCAAAAGAGGCTTTTGATAGCACGGTAATATATATAAAAGTTTGTGCTTCAGGTTCTGTTTTTATAGTTGCTTATAATATTATAGGAGGAGTATTTAGAGGATTAGGAGATTCAAAGACTCCCCTTATTACAGTAGGAATTGCATGCGTTACAAATATTATAGGAGATTTAATATTTGTTGGAATATTTAAAATGGCTGCTATGGGGGCAGCGCTAGCTACTATAATGGCTCAGGCGATTAGTGTTATACTATCTATAATAATTATAAAAAAGCGTGGACTTCCTTTTGAATTTTCTAGACAAAGTATAAAGTTTCACAAAGGTTTAACATCAAGGATAATTAAATACGGTACTCCAATAGCTTTACAAGATGGACTTGTACATTTATCTTTCCTTGTAATTATGATTATAGGTAATTCAATGGGGATAATTCCATCAGCAGGAATTGGTGTTGCAGAAAAACTTGTTGGATTTATAATGCTTATACCATCATCTTTTTCTCAAGCTGTATCTGCGTTTGTTGCACAAAACTATGGAGCTAAAAAATACTATAGAGCAAGAAAGGTTCTTATTTATGCCATTTCAGCCTCTTTATGTTGTGGGGTTGTAATGTTTTATATTACCTTCTTCCATGGAAACTTACTTGCAGGAATGTTCTCTAAGGATAAAGATGTAGTTTTAGCATCTTGGGAATACATGAAAGCATACGGAATAGACTGTCTTTTAACTGCAATTATGTTCTGTATGGTAGGTTATTTTAATGGATGTGGAAAAACAACTTTTGTAATGATACAAGGAATAATAGGTGCCTTTGGAGTAAGAATACCAGTATCATATATTATGAGTAAAATACTACCAGTATCATTATTTAAAGTAGGTCTTGCAACACCAATGTCTACATTTGTGCAAATTATATTATGTGTAATTTACTTTATAATTTTATCAAAGAAATTATCAAAAGAAGAGACACCAATAGATATAACTTATCAAGTACAAGAACAGTAAAATCTTTAATTTTAATAATCTAAATCTATCTAAAAAGCCTTATAACATCTGTTATAAGGCTTTTTTACGCTTAAGGAAATCATGATACTTTAAAAACTGTAGATAATTATTGAAGTTAAGTAATACCAATTAGTTTGTAGAGCGTAAAAAAGGCATTTTGAAGTGCTTCGCCGACACGTCGCTCAAGCAACGGACGAAGTCGTTTGAGCCACGTGTGGGCGAACTACTTGAGCGACATGAAGTGTAGCGCCCACGCAGTGGCTTGAGCGAAGCGAATTTTTTATTATGGATTTTATATAAGTTCTCAAAAAATATTTAATAATTATTTTTATTTGATTTTAAAATGTTATTGATATTGATTATTAATAATGATAGAATTGTTGTAGTAAATTAAATTAGGGGGAAAAGTTAGTGAGTAAAATTAAAAAGTTTATATATGTAACAGTAGGATTAATATCATTTGTGTTAGGCGCGATAGGCGTTGCACTTCCAATACTTCCGACTACTCCATTTTTATTATTAGCGTCATATTGTTTTGTTAGGGGCTCTGAAAAGTTTGATAGATGGCTTAAATCAACAAAAATTTACAAAAAACATTTAGAAAGCTTTGTAAATGAAAGAGCTATGACTATGAAACAAAAGATAGGTATATTATTATTCGCAGATATAATGCTAGCATTTCCAATTATAATATTAGATAGTTTACATATCAGGTTATTTTTAATAGCTTTAGCGTGTTTTAAATATTATTACTTTATGTTTAAAATAAAAACAATAAAACAAGATGATTTAAAAGTAAATTCTCAATAAAGATAAAAGCAGAAAGGAAAATATGAATGTTACATAGATTAGGATCAATGTTATTTTTATTAGCTATAATAACATATTTTTTTAAGTATTTAAAATTTATAAATAATAAACTAAGTCTAAAGTTACATATTTTAACTGGAAGTTTAGGATCATTAGCAATGATTGTATATTCAATAACAGATTATATTAAGGATAAGGAAGTTACAATATTACCAGTAGGTATAGCTAGTTTATTAATAATATTATCTGGGACTAATAAAGTCAGAAAAAAATATAAATGGTTACATCTAGTATCAGTTATAGGATTTGCAGTTGCACTTGCATATCATATAATCAACTAATATAAAGGAGGGAATATTATGGTAAATAAAAGATTACTTTCGCTTAGCAAAGAATCTAAAAAATATGTATATTTTACAGTTTTAATGAACTGGATATCAATAATTTGTAATATAGGAATAGTTTTATTTGTTGGAAATATAATAGACAAATTATATAATAATGATTTGAATTTTAATATGGTAGCTTATGTGGTTTATTTAGGTTCATTAATATTAATAAGATTTATATGCAATTATATGTCAGGAATATTTTCTTATAATTCTTCAGCAAAGGTAAGGGCATCAATAAGAGAAAGTATTTATAAAAAATTATTAAAATTAGGTGTAAATTATAATGACACAATATCAACATCATCAACTGTTCAAATAGCAGTAGATGGAGTTGAGGCACTTGAAATTTATTTTGGTAGATACTTACCTCAATTATTTTATAGTTTATTAGCACCACTTACATTATTTGCTGTTATAGCACCTATAAGCTTTAAGGCAGGAATAGTACTTTTAATATGTGTTCCATTGATACCAATATCAATAGCATCAGTTATGAAATTTGCTAAAAAACTTTTAAGTAAATATTGGGGCATATATACTAATTTAGGAGATTCATTCCTAGAAAATCTTCAAGGTCTTACCACTTTAAAGATATTTGATTTAGATAAAGAAAAAAATGATGAAATGAATAAAGAAGCAGAAACTTTTAGAAATATAACAATGAAAGTTTTATCAATGCAATTAAATTCTATAACAATAATGGACTTAATAGCATTTGGTGGGTCTGCCATAGGTATATTAATAGCTGTTAATGAATTTTATAAAGGGAATATTACCATAGGATCTACAGTAGTAATAATATTATTATCATCAGAGTTCTTTATTCCGATGAGACTTCTTGGGTCATTTTTCCATGTTGCTATGAATGGATTAGCTGCTGCTGATAAGATATTTGATTTACTTGATGCTAAGGTTGAAAAAGAAAAAGAGTTATCAGATAAGAATAAAGCAAAATTAAAAGATATTTCCATATCAATAAAAAATGTTGATTTTAGTTATGATAAAGAAAGAAAAGTCTTACATAATGTAAATATAGATATAGAAAATAAATCAATGGTTGCTTTAGTTGGAGAAAGTGGTTGTGGAAAAAGTACAATAACTAATTTACTTTTAAAGTTAAATAAAGTTGATAAAGGTGAAATTCTATTAAATGAAGTAAACTTAAATGATATACCATTTAATGAATTAAGAAAAAAGGTAAGTTTTATAAGTCATAGCTCGTATATCTTTAATTCTACGATAGAGGCAAATTTAAGAATGGGTAAAGAAGATGCAACCGAAGAAGAATTATATATGGCTTTAAAAATAGCAAATCTTTATGATTTCGTAATGGGACTTGATAAAAAGTTACAAACTCCAGTTGGGGAAAATGGATCGTTCTTATCAGGAGGGCAAAAGCAAAGATTAGCTTTAGCTAGAATGATACTTACGAATCCGGAAGTTTATATATTTGATGAAGCAACTTCAAATATTGACGTTGAAAGTGAAGATTCAATACTTGAAACGATATATGCTTTAGCAAAAGAGAAAACTGTAGTAGTTATATCACATAGATTAGCTAACATAAAAAATGCGGATAAGATATATGTGTTAGATAAAGGATGTATAGTTGAAAGTGGAAGTCATGAGAAGTTAATGAACAATAATTCAGTATATGCGAATTTATATACTAATCAAGAAAACTTAGAAAATATATATAAAGAAGATATAATTAGGGAGGTGGCTATAAGTGAATAATGAAAGAAAAAGATTGTCAGGTAGTAAAATAATGCTTAGACTTATAAAAATACTAAAGCCACTAGTACCTGTAATGATGATAACAATAAGTTTTGGTGTATTAGGATTTTTATCGGCTATAGCAATAACTACATTTGGGGCAGTTGCTATGGGAGATATTATAGGTCTTGATATGGGTTATACTTTTAAAAATGCAGCAAAAATAATAATAGTATGTGCAGTACTTAGAGGTATATTAAGATATATAGAACAATACTCAGGTCATTATATAGCATTTAAAATACTTGCTATACTAAGAGACAAGGTATATAAAGCTTTAAGAAAATTAGCACCAGCTAAACTTGAAAGTAAAGAAAAAGGAAATTTAATATCAGTTATAACTAGTGATATAGAATTACTTGAAGTATTTTATGCTCATACAATAGCACCTATAGTTATAGCTATAATTACATCATCAATAATAGCATTATTTTTATATAATATAAATCCATACTTTGGGATTATAGGATTAGTTTTTTATGTAATAGTAGGATACATAATACCAGTTTTATCTTCTAAATTAGGAAGTGAAGCAGGACTTGATTATAGAAATGAATTTGGGCAAGCTAATAGTTTTTTACTTGATTCATTAAGAGGTATAAAAGAAATATTATTATTTGGTCAAGGCGATAATAGACTAAATTCAATAAATAAAAATAGTGATAAATTAAATGAAAAAATGAAAGTTATAAAAAGTCATGAAGGTTTAATAAGAGCTTTAACTGATATAACTATAATGATAGCAATACTTATAACTCTTTACGTAGGTGTTGAATTATTTAAAGCTGATACTATAAATTTAGGTCAATTAATAGTTGCCTTAGTTTTACTTTCTAGTTCTTTTGGACCAACTGTAGCGTTAAGTAACCTATCAAATAACTTAATGCATACATTTGCTTGTGCACAAAGATTATTCGATATATTAGATGAAGTACCTGCTGTTGAAGAAGTTTCTGGAAATTGTAATTTAGAAATGAATAATACTAATATAAATAATTTAGAATTTAAGTATGCAGATAGAGATGAAGTATTACTTAAAGATGTCAATCTTAACATTAGAAAAGGGGATAAGGTTGCAATAATAGGAGAAAGTGGTTGCGGAAAGAGTACACTTTTAAAACTTATGATGAGATTCTGGGATGTAGAAAATGGAAGTATTGAAATAGACAATAAGAATATAAAAACTATTCCAACTAAAGCATTAAGAAAATCTCAATCATTAGTAAGTCAAGAAACATTCTTATTCAATGATACTATTATAAATAACTTAAAAATAGGTAAAAAAGATGCAACTATTGAAGAGGTAATAAGTGCTTGTAAAAAAGCTTCAGTACATGAGTTTATAGAAACTTTACCTAATGGATATGAAACTAATGTTGGAGAAATAGGTTCTAATCTTTCATCAGGTGAAAAGCAAAGATTAGGTATAGCAAGGGCATTTTTACATAATCCACAAGTTTTAATACTTGATGAGCCTACAAGTAATTTAGATACACTTAATGAGGCACAAATATTAAAAAGTATAAAAGAAGAATCAGATGATAAAACAATAATAATGGTATCACATAGAAAATCTAGTACATCAATATGTGATAAAAAGGTTTATGTAAAAAACAATACACTTAAATTCAACTAACACAAAAGGGCTATTTTAGCCCTTTTATATTATAGATAATTAGGAGGAAAGATTATGACTAGAATAGAAAAAGAGAAAAATATTATTAATCTTATGATAAATATATACTGCAATAAAAAGCATAGGCATGAAAAAGGATACTTATGTAATGAATGTAGTGAACTTTTAGAATATGCTAATAAAAGGTTGGATTTTTGTAAATTTGGCGAAGAAAAGAAGTTTTGTAGTAAATGTCCTATACATTGCTATAAAAAGGATATGAGGGCTAAGATTAAAGAAGTCATGAGGTTTTCAGGGCCTAGATTATTATTTCATGAGCCAATAGAAGTTATAAAACATATTTTTGAAAAATAATATAAATTAATGATACACTTAGAAAATTATCGTAAGCTTACATTCTTGATTATTTTTAAGCTTAGTTTAAGGTAGAGTTGTTATTATATCCTAAGAAAAAGAATATAAATAAAAATTCAAATTAAATAGAGATAATTTTCGGAGGATAGATTATGAACAAAAAACTATTAACAATGTTATGTGCACTTTCCTTAACAGTAAGTGTAACAGGATGCTCAGCAAAAACTAATCCAATAACATCTACAAATACAAACAAAACTACAGTAACCAACCAATCAATAGATTCAACAAAAAGCGAAGAATTAAAAGAAGTAGATACATATATAGAACTTGGAGATACCATAAACATAAAGGGAGAAGGAGCTAAGGTAGAAAATAATGTAGTAACAATAACTTCAGCAGGTACTTACAGCATAAGTGGGGAATTAAAAGACGGACAAATTGTAGTAAGTGCAGGTAAAGAAGATAAAGTTCAAATACAATTAAACAATGCAAATATAACAAGCTCAAATAGTGCACCTATATACGTAAAAAGTGCTAAAAGAGTAGTAATAGGGCTAATTGATGGAACTAAAAATACTATAACAGATGGAAAAAATTATGTATTTGAAGATACTACAACAGATGAACCAAATGCAGCAATCTTTAGCAAAGATGACCTTACTATAATAGGAACAGGTTCATTAGTAGTAAATGCAAATTACAATAATGGTATCACTAGTAAAGATGACTTAAAAATAGAAGGCGGACAAATAACAGTAAATGCAGTATCAGATGGACTAAGAGGTAAAGACTCTATTACAATTTTAAATGGTCAAATAACTATAGATGCAAAAGAAGATGGTATGAAATCTAGTAATACTGAAGATGCAGAAAAAGGATATATACACATTCAAGGTGGAACTTTAAACATTACAGCAGGACAGGATGGAATACAAGCTGAAACGAATGCAGTAATATCTAATGGAGAAATAAATATAGTATCAGGTGAAGGAAGTAAAAATAGTAGTAGTAAAAATGAAAACTGGGGTAACTGGGGAGGTAAGCAGCCAGCAGGAATGCAACCACCAGAGAAGAACAATACAACTACTACAGAAGAAATGGAATCTATTAGTGCAAAAGGGATAAAAGCAACTTCTAACATTACAATATCTGGAGGTAACATAAATATAGATTCATCTGATGACTCTATTCACTCAAATGATAACATAATAATCAATGGAGGTAATATCAAAGCATCTTCTGGAGATGATGGTATACATGCAGATTCTAAAATAGAAATAAACGATGGAGATATAGATATTACAAAATCATATGAAGGGATAGAAAGTCAGTCTATAACAATAAATAATGGGAATGTAAATGTAGTATCAAGTGATGATGGAATAAATGCTGGTGGAGGAAATGATGCTTCTTCAACTAGTGGTAGACCAGGAGAAAATAATTTTAATTCATCTAGCAAATGTGAAATAGTTATAAATGGCGGATATACAGTAGTAGATGCTAGAGGAGATGGTATAGATGCAAATGGCACAATAACAATAACAGGTGGTACAACAATAGTAAACGGTCCTGAAAATAATGGAAATGGTGCTCTAGATTATGATGGAAGTTGTGATATAAGTGGAGGAATATTAATAGCAGCAGGTAGTGCAGGTATGGCACAATCACCTAGCTCCATTTCCTCTCAAAACTCAGTAAACGCAGCCTTATCATCACAACAAGCTAACACAATAATTCATATAGAAGATGAAAAAGGAAATGAAGTAATTACTTTTGCACCATCAAAACAATATCAGTCAATAATAGTATCATCACCTAAATTGAAAACAGGTTCAACATATACCGTATCTTATGGAGGAACTTCAACTGGAGAAGCTAAAAATGGATTATACACTGGTGGTAAATACACAGGAGGAACAGAATCTACGAGTTTTACAGTATCAGAAAGTGTAACTAATCTAGGAACATCAGGAGGAGGCTCTATGGGAGGTCCTGGTGGGGGACATATGGGAGGTGGAAAAGGTGGCATTAGACCAGATAAAAATGGTAACATGAAACAACCACCAACACAAAATAGCATGGAAAATAATATTCAAACACAATAACAAGCACTTAAAAAAGAGGAGCAGTAGCACCTCTTTTTTAAGTGCTTGTTATTTTATTAAAGAGGAAGCTCTACTATAAAAGTAGTATCTTCTCCTACGTTACTTTTAGCATATATTTTACCTTTATGTTGAGTTACTATAGACTTAGCAATAGATAATCCTAATCCATAACCTCCAGTTTCTCTTACCCTGGAAGTATCAACTCTGTAGAATCTTTCAAAAATTTTCTCTATATGTTCAGGTTTTATGCCTTCACCAGTATTTTTAACTACTAGCTTAACTTTATTTTTATCTTTAAACAAATCAACAGTAATTTTACCACTGTTATTACTGTGCTTTATAGCATTGTCCATTAATATATTGAATAATTTTTTTATACTCTCAGAATCTCCATTAATAAAGATATCCTTTGAGATATTTTCTTCTAATTCAATGCCATTTTCATAGATAATAGCATCAAATCCAAGCATCATACTTTGGACTACCTTACTCATATTAATAGATTGAAGTTCAATTTTATTTTCTTCAACATCTATCTTAGCAAGTGATAACATTTCATTAACTAACTCAGACATTCTGTCACATTGAGCGCTAATGTAGTTAATCCATTTAGACTGATTTTTTACAATATCATTTGGATTACTTAGTACTAATGAAGTATTGGTCTTTATAATGGTAAGAGGGGTTTTTAACTCATGAGAAGCATCAGCAATAAACTGTTTTTGCTTTTCAAAAGTTTCTTTTATAGGTTTTAGAGCCTTGTTAGTTAAATAAAAACTAATAAATAGTAAAGCTATTAAACTTATACAGCCAACTAATAAGAAACTGTTTAAAAGCTGAGTTAATGTATTTTGCAGATAAGTTCTATTTAGTAAAACAATTTTACTGCCCATAGGAGTAGCTTCTTTTTTATAAGAATATTTAGTATCACCTATTTCTATTTTGCCAGATCTACTTTTATTGTTTAGTATTTGTACTACAGATTCCTTTAGATTATTGTTATCAATTTTAGTATTAAAACGAGTAAAAGTATTTAATATATTTTTGTCCTTATCATACTCTGCAATTATATAGTCATAATAAGGTTTAGGTTTATGACCACCCCTTAATAAAACTTCCATTTCACCATTCATTTCATTAACTATATTAGTATAAGTTATGGCAAAAATAGTTCCAAAAATAGCTACAAAAACTGTAGTAAGCAATGTCATATTAATAAGTACAAATTTTTTCTTTAGCTTATCAAACATTTTGATCCTCCAGTTTGTAGCCAACTCTTCTTAAGGTAGTAATTTGAACATTTGATTCTACATAGGCTAATTTTTTTCTGAGAAAGGAAATATACACTTCAATATTATTGTGCTCTACATCAGAATCAAATCCCCATAGTTTAGTGATTAAATCATCCTTAGTTACTATAGATGTAGGTCTTTCCATAAAGTATTTTAGTATATCAAACTCCTTAGAAGTTAGAGTAAGAGAAGTGCCATTGACTTCCATATTATAAGTAGAAATATTCAATTTAATATCTCCAAATTCTAATATATTGTTATTTACCATAGGACCTTTTCTTCTAGTTATAGCTCTTAGCCTAGCTAACAGTTCTTCAGTAGAAAAAGGCTTAGGTAAATAATCATCAGCACCATAATCAAGCCCTAAAATTCTATCTTCAACACTACCTTTAGCAGTAAGGAGAATAGTAGGAGTGGAAATACCTTTTTTTCTTAAGTTTTTTAATATATCTAGACCATTCATTTTAGGTAGCATTATATCTAGAATAATTGCATCATAAACATCTGTTAAACCATAATCAAGTCCATCCTCACCATCAAATACGGCATCAACAGAGTAATTATTTTTAATTAAAATCTGAGTTAAAGCTTCGGAAAGTTGTTTTTCATCTTCTACTAATAATAATTTCATAAAAATATACCTCTTTATATATTGTCTAATAATATATTACCAAATAATTACACATTTATTATCTAAATTTAAAATTATAAAATAAATCCCCTTAAAGTTACTTTAAGGGGTTAATTAATATTAACTGTAAGCATTATTCTCAAATCCAGCTAACGTTAAGACTATATTTAAATTTCCATTTCTACATCTTAATTCATCGATGAATTTCTTTTGATTTACATCAGGTTTTAATTGAACTTTGTAATTTAATTCAAATAATGCACCGAAATCTCTAGTCCTGATTCTTTCTATATAAAATGAGTCAGTGTATTTGTTTAATATATCTTCAAAAGCATCTTCATAGTTTAAATCTTCAGGAATAGTAATTTTAAGTTGCATATTTTTAGTTTTAGGTACAGAAAACTTAGTAAATTCAAGTATTGCCATAACCGCACATAATATAGTAGTAAATATTACAGCATATCCAATGTATCCCATACCACAAGTAAGACCAACAGCCAAAGTAAAGAATATGTAAGCTATATCCTTAGGATCACCAGGAGCACTTCTAAAACGAATTATTGAAAATGCACCAGCTAAACTAAATGCTCTAGCTATGTTGTTTCCTACTAATAGAATTATTATAGCTATAACCACAGGTAGCATAATAAGAGTAGTAGTAAAACTTGAGCTATAAGTGTTTTTGTTTGTCTTCATATATATAACACTAATTAAAAGTCCTAAAACAATTGATGATATTATTACAATAAACGCATTTATCAGAGTAAATGACTCTCCACTTGTTGATGAAATTATTGTTTCTAACATACTTTTTCTCTCCCTTTTATATCTATATTTGAATTGTTTAAGCAGTAATTCATAAATTCACTCCCGTACTTTGAAAAATGAGTGTTGTAAATTTCTAGTTCAGTAAGTATTTTAGTAAACCATAAAGGCATAGCGCCTAGGATTTTTACTTCCATTAAATACCTATTTTCACCCAAAATATCTTGTCCAAAACTTCCAGACTCTAAAGCTAAATCATCTCGTCTAGTAATGATTTGAGAATCGAAAGTTAATCTAAAATCTCTATCATCATTAGCAAAAAATGCCTTTCTAGAGTAGCTAATATATACTTTTGGATAGACTTTATTTTTTTCTAGATAATACTTTATCTCATTAATAACTTGTTTATTTATATAATCATTAGAAGTAGGTTCTATGCCTTGGTTTAAAAACTTATATGCTTCATCTAATGTAATAACAACCCTTCTTTTATTAACAATACCGTTGATTTTCTTTTTAAGTTCTAAGAAGACATAATCATCAAGACTATTAGGTACAGTATAACTTCTAAGTCTTAGCTTTTCTTTATAATAAGGTTTAGCAATAGAATGTCTAATAACATCGTTGTTATATGTATCGTAATATATATTGTAGATAGAGTAGTTCTTACCAGATTTACAATGTTCATCTGGATTCATATACTCTAGTAATCTTGGTGTTAGTGCATCATACTGTTTTTGAGTTAAAATAAACTTCTTTTCATAACGTTTAAATGACTTAATCGCCATCAAAATACCTCCCTAAAAAATATTTCTATATCTCTGTGATTTTATTGTATAAATTTAACCTTAAACGAATCTTAAAATAAATAAAGTTTATATTGCTAAGTGATACCATTGAATATACGAATGCTAATATTCTAATGATATAGCACTTTTATATGATTAAAAAATACTAAATAATAATAAAAAATGTTCCATTATAAAGCTATAGTTTAGAAGTTTTTGTTTATTCAAAAAATCATGAGGTTACTAAAAAGTACCTAATTTTAATTAATTTAAATCGTATATATACTTATAAATATGAAATAAAACAAATTGAGGGGTGCAATTAATATGAAAAATAAATTTAATGCTATAATAATAGGATTTGGAAAAGGTGGAAAAACATTAGCAGGTGACTTAGCTAATAGAGGGAAAAAGGTAGCTTTAATAGAAAGGTCTTCAGAGATGTATGGTGGAACATGTATAAATCAAGCATGTATACCAACTAAAGTATTAGAAAATCAATCGAGCATGATAAGAAGAGAAAATTTAAATGACTTTAATGAAAAAGCAATAAAATATAAAGAATCAATAGATAAGAAAGAAAAATTAATAGCAAAGCTAAGAGATGCAAACTACAATAAACTAAACTGTAATGAAAATATAACTATATTTACAGGACAAGGTTCATTTGTAAATGAAAATACAGTAGAAGTTAAAACTATAGATGGAGAGACAATTAGATTAGAGGGTGAAAAAATATTTATAAACACAGGAGCAAAGCCTAACATACCAGATATAAAAGGAATAGAAAATTCAAAAATAGTTTATACAAATGAAACTTTAATGAAATTAAAAAAATTACCTAAGAAACTAACTATAATCGGTGCAGGATATATAGGTCTTGAATTTGCAGTAATATATGGTTCCTTTGGTAGTGAGGTAACAGTTATTAATACTAAAAGTAATATACTTCCAAGAGAGGATAATGATGATAGTGAAGAAGTAGTAAACATACTTAAAAAGAGAAATGTAAGTTTTTTAAATGATGTATCAATAGTTGAAATAAAAGAGGAAAATCAATCAGCTAAGTTAATATACAAGAAAAATAATGAAGAGGAACAAAGGGAATTATGCAGTGATATAATTTTAGTTGCTACAGGTAGAAAAGCGAATACTGAAGGATTAGGTTTAGAGAAAGCTAATATAGAATTAGATAATAGAGGATTTATAAAAGTAAATGAAGTATTAGAAACTACAACTAAAAATATATGGGCATTAGGAGATATAAACGGAGGACCTCAATTTACATATATATCATTAGATGATTATCGCATAATAATAAACCAACTATTTGGAGACAAAACAAGAAAAACAAAAGATAGAAAAAATATCCCAAATTCACTATTCTTAGATCCTGCATTTTCTAGAGTAGGATTAAATATAAAAGAAGCTAAAGAAAAAGGATATAATGTTTTAGTTGCTAAAATGGCAACAGAGGCTATTCCAAGAGCTAAGCAAATAGGAAGAACTGATGGATTTATAAAAATAGTTATAGATAAAGACAGCGAAAAAGTTCTAGGAGCAACTATGATATGTGAAGACTCTAGTGAAATAATACATTTAATACAATTAGCTATAGATATGGAATTAAAATATACTTACTTGAGAGATAGGATATATGCTCATCCAACTATGACAGAAGCTCTTAATGATATATTATCACCATCTATGATAAAAGAAGTATAAAATAACCGAAGTTAATTAGATATGGGGGAGTTAAATGGAAAAGTTAAACTTAGTTGTAGTATTTATAGAAGGTTTATTATCATTTTTAGCACCTTGTATATTACCAATACTACCAATATATTTGAGTATGCTATCCAATAGTAGCATAGAAAACTTAAAGAGTGGTAATTTTACCAAAAGTTCATTGTTTAGAAATACATTATTCTTTACATTAGGTATTTCAGCAACATTCTTTATACTAGGGTCATCATTAAACGTATTAAGTTCATTCTTTAATACTAATAAGAATTTAATAATGATAATAGGTGGAATTATTATAGTATTTATGGGATTATTCTATATGGATATTATAAAATCAAATATATTAAATAAAGAAAAGAGATTCAAAATAAAATCAAAATCAATGAATACAGTAACATCTTTTATATTAGGATTTACATTTAGTTTTGGATGGACACCATGTATAGGACCAATACTTGCATCCGTACTGATTATGTCTTCGAGTACAGATAATGCATCAACGTCTTATTTATTAATAGTAGTATATACTATAGGATTTATACTACCGTTTATATTAGTTTCATTATTCTACAATAGGTTAGTTAAAAGTATAGATAAAATAAAAAATTATATGGATAAGATTAAGAAAATCGGTGGAATAGTTCTTATAGTATCTGGGTTAGTTATGTTAGCTAATGGTGTTGGAGGTAAATTAGAGATTTCTAAGATACAAAATGATAACAAAAATAAAGCAGAAAATAATCAAAGCATAACTAATAATGAAGAGCAGGTGGATGAAAAAATTAAAGCTTTAGATTTTACTTTATATGATCAGTACGAGAAAGAACATAAGTTAAGTGATTATAAAGGAAAAACTATATTCTTAAATTTCTGGGCTACATGGTGTCCACCATGTAGAGAGGAAATGCCTTATATAGATGAACTATATAAAGAGTATAATAAAAACAATGACGATGTAGTAATTTTAGGAGTAGCTTCACCGAATTTAGGTAGAGAGGGAGATCAAGAACATATAGAAAAATTCCTAGAAGATGAAGGGTATACATTCCCTGTAGTATTTGATGATGGTGGAAGTTTAGTATATCAATATGGAATTAGTGCGTTTCCATCAACTTTAATAATAGATAAGGAAGGGTATATAAATCAATATGTACCAGGAGCTATGAATAAAGAGACTATGAAGTATATTATAGAAATTGCTAAATAAGTATAAAATCTAAGAAAGAAGCGATCAGAAGATTAAAAAAATCTAATATTAAGAAGACTGTTATGTTAACAGGAGACGCAAAAAGAGTTGGGGAGAAAGTTGCAAATGAGCTTGCAATGGATTTAGTATATACTGAATTACTTCCAGGGGATAAGGTTGAAAAAGTAGAGGCTTTAATTAAATAAAAATCTTATAAAGATAAATTAGCATTTGTTGGTGATGGTATCAATGATGCACCAGTTTTAGCTAGATCAGATATAGGTATAGCTATTGGAGGATTAGGTTCAGATGCAGCAATTGAGGCAGCAGATATTGTTATTATGACAGATGAACCATCTAAAATAGCAACAGCTATGAAGATTTCTAAACGTACATTAAAGATAGTAAAACAAAATATTATATTTGTTTTAGGAGTAAAACTAATAGTTTTAATATTAGGAGCAGCAGGGGTAGCCACTATGTGGGAAGCTGTATTTGCTGATGTAGGAGTATCTGTAATAGCTATATTAAATGCTATGAGAGCATTAAATGTAAAAAATGTAGATTAATTGTAGGTGTTACTTTTACGATTTATCTAAATAATTTAAATCTATGAAAAGAGATGTTTTAAAATGATTTTCTATCATTAAAGAGCATCTTTTTTTATTTGGTTGAAATATATAAGATAGTGTATAATTTAGCGTATTAATTTATATGTAGGAAAATTCAAAATGCTCAAATATATTTTATTAGGTTTTATAAGAAATGGTGCTTGAGTATTTTTTATATAATAAAAAGAGTGTAGATAAATTTGCTTTTACACCAATCTATCTACACTTTCATATTTAGATATTTATCTTTGTATAAACTTACTCATTAACTTTATATTTACATACACCATTTATATAAGTTTCATATACATTTAAATTATTATCTATAACTATAAAATCTGCATCCATACCTTGGTCTATAGAACCACATACATCATTAATATTACAACTTAAAGCAGGCACATATGAAGCCATTTTTATTGCCTCTTCTAAAGTTGCGATATTCCAATCAATTACATTTTTAATAGCGTTATTCATTGTTAATACGCTTCCAGCCAAACTTCCGCTACTTAATCTTGCTACTCCATTTTTTACATTAACATTGAATTTACCAAGAGTATACTCACCATCAGCCATAGCACCAGCCCTCATACAATCTGTAATCAAGGCAATATTATCTCTAGATTTAATATCCATCATTATTTTAGCAGCAATAGGGCTTACATGATGTCCATCACATATTAGCTCGGCATATGTATCTTTTAATGCCATAGCTGCTCCAACCATTCCAGGTTCCCTATGATTTAATGGGCTCATACCGTTATATGTGTGTACAAATATTTTAGCACCTGAATTAACTACTTTCTCGGCTTGTTCAAATGTAGCTGAACTATGCCCAAGTGCTATTGATATATTGTTTTTAGTAGCGTATTTAGTAAACTCTACTGCACCTTCACGTTCTGGAGCAATTGCTATTTTCTTTATTAAGTTTCCTGATTTTTCTTGCCATTTTTTTAGAGTATTAATTTCAGGGTCCTTAAAATATTTTTCATTCTGAGCACCTTTATGTTTTTCAGTAAAAAATGGTCCTTCTAAGAAAATTCCCTGTATTTTTGCACCCTCAACTTTTTTGTAATTATTACTTATATTTTCTATAGATTCATTTAGTGTTTCTATAGAATCAGTTAAAGTTGTTGGTAGAAAAGAAGTTACTCCATATTTTAGTAATCCTTTTGAAATTGTATTAATAGCCTCAAATGTGTTATCCATAACATCAGCATTTAAAAGACCATGTATGTGAGTATCGACTAAACCTGGAGCAATATACTTACCTGAGTAATCTATTATATTGTCATTAATATCTGGTTTTTCTTTTTGAAATTTACCAAATTTACCATCAATTATACTAATGTATCCTTTTTCCTCTATACCATATTTCATAAAAAACTTATCTGCATAAATAAAATTTTTCAAAGTTAATCCCCCTAATTACATTATATTTTGTATGATTCTTATCTTAAGTGTCTTATTTTATATACGAATTTGTCGCTTCTAGCAACGCTTAGAGTAAATTCAATAACTATATTATTATCATTATATGTAGTACGAAGTAATTTTAGGCATGCTGAATCTATTGGTACTTCCAATAGTTCTGCCTCTTTATCAGATACTATACCTGCAGAAAATTCTTCATCAGCCACTTTAATAATTTCTCCGTAGTCTTCTCTAAATATTTCATATAAAGGTTTTTGGATAACTTTTTCTTGTGTTAATCCCACAAACTCCCTCATAGGAAGGTATGTTCTTTCAAGCATCATAGGAATATTATCTGCAAGCCTTAGACGCATTATTTTTATTATTTTTTCGCCAGGGTTTATACCTAACTTTTCAGAAAAATATTTTGTACTTTCTACTATCTCAAATGATAATACTTTTGTACTTGGATTTTTTCCTTGAGCTTTCATATGATCAGTAAAACTATAACTATCCATTAAATTTTGTGAATTTTGATTAAGTGCAGCGACGAAAGTTCCTTTTCCATGCCTTTTGTATATATACCCCATATGCTCTAAGTCAGCCATGGCTAATCTAACTGTGGTTCTACTTACCCCGTATTCATCACAAATTTTTCTTTCTGATAGCATCCTATCATTTGGCTCCATCTCATTTTCAATTTTATTTCTGAGTATTTCAACTAATTGATCATATATTGGTCTTTTATCATTTCTGTTTATCATAAAAAATTTAATCCTCTCTAAGTGGTTATTACCACGTTTTAATTATAAAATGTGCAACTATTTCTGTCAATGAGTAAAGTACAGAGATATCTGAGCAAGGTAAATTATCAATTTATGCCAAGACTACATAGTGTTGACAAAAAGAATAAAATAATTTATATTCAAAGTGGTAGTAACCACATAAAGGTTATAGATTAGGGGTTTGTATATTAATAAAAGGAGAATTAAGTATGATTACGACAATAACATTCAATCCATCTATAGATAGAATGTATCGAGTAAATAGTATAAATATAGGTGAAGTTCAAAGAGTGGTAAGTACAAATGCAACTGCTGGAGGCAAGGGTTTAAATGTAACGAAAGTATGCAAAATTTTAGGAGAAAATCCTTTAGCTATGGGATTTTTAGGGGGATTTAATGGATCCTTTATAAAGGATGAGCTTAGAAAATTAGATATAAAAAACAAATTTACAGAAATAAAGCAAGAGACTAGAAATTGTTTAAATATAATTGAAGACGATAAGGTAAGTACAGAGTTTTTAGAAAAAGGGCCAATAATAGAAAAGAGTGATTTAGAAAAGTTTGAAAATGATATAAAAGAAGTGATAAAAGATACTAAAATATTAATAGCTTCAGGTAGCTACTGTCAAAATATGCCACTAGATTATTATGAAAAGATAGGTCATATATGCAGAGAAAATAATATAAAATTTATATTAGATACATCAGGAGAACCATTAAAAATAGCATTAAAATCAAAGCCATATTTAATAAAACCTAACACAGATGAAATAAGACAGATATTAGGAACAAATGTAGAGTCAAGAGATGAGATTATTTCTGCAGGGAAAAAACTTCTTGAAATGGGAGCACAAAATGTATGTATATCTCTAGGAAAAGAAGGAATGATTTACCTAAATGAAGATGGAGTATATGAAGCAAAAGTACCAAAGATAGAAGCGGTGAATACTGTAGGTAGTGGAGATAGTACAATAGCTGGATTTGGTGTAGGTATCTTGAGAGGATATGAAGTAGAAGACTTGCTTAAACTTTCGAATGCTTGTGGTATAAGTAATGCTCTTAACATAGAAACTGGATTTGTAACTTTAGAAGAAGTTGAAAAATATCAAGGCTTAGTTAAAGTAACAAAATTAAGTTAGTAAAATCTGAGATAAATAGTTTCATAATAATTATTTTTAGCATATTTTTATAATTGTAAACTTAATTGTTATTAAAGCATAAAGTTTATAATGAGAAGAATATAAATATTTTCTTATTGACAAAAAATTCAAATTAATTTATATTTGGGTTATTGGTAATTACCACTTGGGGGGAAATAAAATAGTTTAAGTATGATATATATTTTTTTTATTTAAAATAACTGGTAATAACCTTATTACCAGAATTAAATTTGAAAATATGAAAGGGGAAAGTAATATGTTTAAATTAGAAGAACAAAAGTTACAAGATTTAGGGGCAATAATAACAACAACAGAAATAAAGCAACAACCTGAATTATGGTTAGAAGCTTATGAAATATATAAGGATAATAAAGAGCAGTTAAATAAGTTTATAGAAAATATCAGCAGTAAGCATGGGCAATTTAGAGTTATATTTACAGGTGCTGGAACTTCAGCTTATGTAGGAAACTCAATACTTCCATATCTTAAAAATAAAAATGATATAAGAAAATATATAATTGAAGCAATACCTACTACAGATATAGTTTCTAATCCATATGATTACTTAAAAAAGGATGTACCAACATTATTAGTTTCATTTGCAAGAAGTGGAAATAGCCCTGAAAGTTTAGCCGCTCTAAATTTAGGAAGACAAATTGTAGATAATTTTTATCATTTAGCTATAACTTGTGCTCCAGAAGGAAAACTTGCTCAAGTAACTAAAAATGATGAAAATAATTATTTATTATTAATGCCATCAAGATCTAATGATAAAGGTTTTGCTATGACAGGGAGTTTCTCATGTATGATGTTAACTGCCATGTTAATATTTGATAACTTAGAAGAGGATGTAGAGAAATCTTATATAGATGCAATAATAGAAATGGGAAAAAATGTATTAGATAGAAAAGATGAAATACATGAGTTAATAAATAAAGATTTTAATAGAGTAGTATATTTAGGGTCTGGAGGCCTAGGTGGATTAACACAAGAAGCACAGTTAAAATTATTAGAGCTTACAGCAGGAAAAATAGCTACAGCATATGATTCTCCTATGGGATTTAGACATGGTCCAAAGTCGTTCATTGATGAAAATACGCTTATATTTGTATTTGTATCCAACAATGTATACACAAGAAAATATGATTTAGATGTTTTAGAAGAAATAAATGCAGATAAAATTGCTAAACTTACTTGTGCAATATCAGCAGAAAATGAAAATAATTTCTCAGGTACAACATTTGGATTTAAAAAAGAATACAATAAATTACCAGATGCATACCTTGCATTCCCATATGTATTATTTGCACAAACTATATCACTATTTGCATCAGTAAAATGTAATAATAAACCAGATACACCATCGCCAACAGGGACAGTAAATAGAGTAGTAAAAGGTGTAATAATACACGAATATGAGAAGTAATAAATTGAAAACTTATAAATATTTAGATTAAAATTAGGGGGTATAAATATGGCATTAGTAACGACAACTGAAATGTTTAAAAAAGCACAAGAGGGAAAATATGCAGTAGGGGCTTTTAATGTAGAGAATATGGAAATGGTAATGGCTGTTATAGAAGCTGCGGAAGAATTAAATTCTCCAGTTATATTACAAACTACTCCATCTACTGTAAAATATGCAGGTCTTGACTATTATTTAGCAAATGCAAAAGTTGCAGCAGAGAGAGCGAAAGTACCTGTAGCAATGCATCTAGATCATGGTTCAAGTTTTGATCTTGCAATGAGAGCTTTAAGAACAGGTTATACATCAATAATGATAGATGGTTCTCATGAAAGTTTTGAAGAAAATATATCATTATCAAAAGCAGTAGTAGAAGCTTGTAAACCATCTTTTATACCAGTAGAAGCAGAACTTGGAAAAGTTGGTGGAAAAGAGGATGATTTAGATGGTGGAGAAGGAAGCGCTCATACAGATCCACAAGAAGCAAAAGAATTTGTTGAAAGAACAGGAGTGTCTTCATTAGCTATAGCCATAGGTACAGCACATGGTTTATATAAAGGAGAGCCTAAAATAGATTTAGATAGATTATCAGAAATTAAAAAATTAGTTTCAGTACCATTAGTATTACATGGAGGTTCAGGAATACCTGATGAAACTATAAAAGAAACTATAAGAAGAGGGATTGTTAAAGTTAACTATGCAACCGAATTAAGAATTGCATATAGTAACGGTGTAAAAAAAGTCTTAAATGAGGATCCTGAAGTTATAGATCCAAAGAAATATGGAAAAGCTGGACTTCAATCAGTAAAATCATTTGTAAAAGAAAAGATGGCGGTATGTGGGTCTATAAATAAAGCATAAAAATAAAAATATCCTAGAATTATCTTATATAATTCTAGGATATTTTTATTTTTGAAAAAGATATGTCATTTATTTAAATAATGGTATAGTTTTTTCATAAAATTGTTGAAAAATATCGGCTTTTATTGGAAAAAGATTGAAGATATAATTAAAATATAATAAAAAACAAATTATAGGTTTTATTGATTGTATCAAACTATAGATTTTATTATTATATATTAAGATACATAAATTTCACTATAAATATAGAAAAGGTTGACTTTTGCAAGAAAATGTTTTTAATTCATAACATTATTTAAAAGTATAAAAACAACTGAGGGAGGTGGGTATATGAGAGAGCGTGTTATTCTTGAATGCTTAAGAAATAGTGGTGACTATTTAAGCCTAGATTATTTTGCAGATAAGCTAGGGGTATCTACTAGAACTATTAGAAATGAAATTAAGAAGATAGAAAGTATAGAAGAACGCAATGGTTTTAAATTAGAATACAAGACCAGACTAGGATATATTTTAAATCTAAAAGACCAAGAAAAGTTCGAGAATTACCTAAAAAACTTACCCTCATATTCAATTGAAAACCCAGAACAACGGATAGAATCTATAATAGTAGAACTGTTAGTAAATGAAGGTTACAAAACTATAGATCAGTTAAGCAAAAAATTCTTAGTAAGTTCATCTCAAATTAAAAATGATTTAAAAAAGGTAGATGAAAAACTAAGAGATACAGGTTTGAAGTTAGAGCGTAAGGCTCATTATGGAATTAAGATAGAAGGATCTGTTAAATCAATTCAAAAAATATTAGTAGAAAATTATTTTAAAGAAAATAGAAATATAATGGAATATAGAGATAAATTTATAGATAATTTGAAATTAGATGATATTAGAATCACAATAAAAAATGTACTTAATAAGTATGGTTTGGAAGCGAACCTAACGGAACTTGAAGAAATATTAGCTCAAATTGTTACTTTGTATATAAGAGTTAATTTAAGAACATTAGAAAATATTAATGAATTAAAGTTAGATACAGAAAATTTAATAATAAATGATTTACTAGATAAAATTTTTAAAGATAAAAAATATTGTCTTACCTATGAGGAAAATGATTACTTAAAGCAACTTATAAAACTGAGGACTAAAGATAAAAAAGCTGCCATAATGAATGTTGACAAGAGTAAACTTCAAGATATAATATACGAATTTTTTAAAGGCGTAGATAAAAAATATAATACTAGTTTTTTAGAAGATAAAGAATTCTTTAATTTACTTTATTTACATATCGCGTCTTTAATAGAACGTGTAAAAAGGAATCATAACACAAAAAATCCTTTTTCAGTAAAGATAAGTCAGCAGTATCCAACGGTTTTTAATTTGGCTATTCAACTTTCGAAAGTTATAGAAAGTGAATATCAGATAAAGATAAGTCAAGAGGAAATAGGTTTTATAGCTACTCATATAGCTGTACCATTTGAAAAAAGAGAGGAAGCTAGTTTTAATCAAAAATATAAAATAGCAGTAATATGTTCATCAGGTGGGGGAAGTGCATTTCTAATAAAATTAAGACTAAGAGAAATTTTTCCAAATGCTGAAATAAAAAACTTTTCTTTGTTAGATGAAGAAGAAGTAGTATGTTTTGAGCCAGATTTGATTTTTTCAATAACAAATCCACAATTCAAAACAAATGCTCCAGTTATACTTATAAATGAAATTTTAGATGAATTAGATTATCTAAATATTAAAGAAAGTGTACGATTTGCAGATCAGATAGGAAGTTTGTCAAATCCTAAAAAATATATATTAAGTCTGTTTAATAAAAATCATTTTAGATGTATAAAAGAAAAAATTGATTATAAAGATATTCTTGATAATATGTCACAGTGTATAGTTGATGAAGGTGCTTGTTCTCCAAGTTATCCTCAAGATGTATGGGAAAGAGAAAGTTACTTAAGTACCATTTATACAAATGGTGTATCAATACCTCATCCAATTGAAATGACAGGGAATAAAAATATAATATCAGTAGCCTTGATACATTCTGATATTATCCATGAAAATAGAAAACCAAAAATTATTTTTATGATTTCATTAATAAAGGGAAATCTAGAACTCCACAAACAAATATCTAAATACTTAACTAAGATTATGGCAGATAAGGATATAGTAGATATGCTAAACAGGTCACAATCTTATGAAGAGTTTATGTATAAATTAAAAATCTACATAGGGGGTTAGATATGAATATAGATTTTTTTAAGAAATTATCAGAAGCAGATGGGATAGCCTCTAATGAAGGAGAAGTTAGAGAAGTCTTATTAAAAGAGTTGAAAGATTATAGTGATGAAACAGTATGTGATGGATTAGGGAGTATAATTTTTTCTAAGATAAAAAATGAAAAGGCACCAAATGTAATGATTTGTGCTCATATGGATGAAGTCGGCTTTATGGTAAGAAGTATAGATAAGCTTGGTATGATTCATTTAATAACAATAGGTGGAGTAAAACCTCTTGCACAATTCACACAAAAAGTAAGAATTACTACGAGCGAAGGGAAAAAAATTCCTGCTATCATAAATGGGATATATAATGATGGTAAAGTTGAGAAGGTATATGCAGATGTTGGGGCATATACAGCAGAAGAAGTATACAATTTAGGTATTCAAGTTGGAGATATGGTTACATACACTACTAATTTTGAAGAATTTACTTTAGAAAATAGACTAGTAGGTAAGGCTTTTGATGATAGAATTGGATGCTTTGTAATGGGAGAGGTCTTAAAAAGACTAGAGAAAAAAGATATAAATTGTAATGTTCATTTTGCAGCTACAAGTAGTGAAGAAGTTGGTATAAGAGGTGCAAAAACAGCAACTCAGTTAATAAACCCTGATGTAGTATTTGTAATAGATGTAGCATGTGCTAAAAATGAATTTTTAAGAGATCACACAAATCAAAAACAAATAGATAAAGGCATAATGCTAATGCATAGAGATAGAACCTTAGTTCCAAATAAAAAAATGATAAATTACATAATAGAAATTGCTGATAAAAACAATATATCTCTTCAACATGATATGTTTGAGTCAGGTGGAACTGATGGTGGAGAGGCACATCTTGTAAATGAAGGTAAGCCTTGTGCAGTAACTTGTGTACCAGTTAGATATGGACATTGTGCATTTTCTATAGTAAGCAATAAAGACTTAGAAGCCATTATAGAATTGTATACTCAGTTAGTTTTAAATTTTGATGAAGAAAGATACAAAAATATAAAGAATTTTATTTAAAAGGAGAGTAAAAAAATGTCAACAGAAATGCAAATAATGGAGCTTATATCAACAGCAGGTGACAGTAAAGCAAAAGCTTTTGAAGCTTTAAAAAAGGTTAAGGAAAAGGACTTTGAGGGAGCAAGAGCATTAATAAATGAAGCTCGTAAAATAGATATTGAGGCTCATAGAATACAAACAGAATTAATAACTCAAGATTTAAATGAAGATGTTGAAAGTCCAGCAATGAGTCTTTTAATGGTTCATGCTCAAGACCACTATATGACTTCTCAATTAGCAAAAGATTTAATAGAAGCTTTAATAGAAGTTTTTGATAAGTAGTAGATAAATAAATTAATTATACAAATACTCCTTTAGAAAGATAAACTTTCTAAAGGAAAATAAAAAATATAAATTTTAGGAGGAATTGTTATGAAAATATTATTATGCTGTGCAGGTGGATTCTCTACAAATATGTTAATGCAAAATATGAAGAAGGTAGTAAAAGAAAGTGCTAAGCTTGATGAAAACGATTTCGAATTTACGGCTATACCAGCAGATTCAATAGAAAGTCAAGTTGATGAGTGGGATATAGTGCTTATAGGACCTCAAATATCTCATAAGTTAGACTTCTTAAAAGGAATATTAGATCCAAAAAATAAACCTTATGCAGTAATAGATAAAGATGTTTATGGAAAAATGGATGGAGCTACAGTTATGAAGTTAGCTTTAGTAACTTACAAAAAACATCAATTAGCTCAAGGATAATAAAAATAGTATAGGGAAAAGGGGATTAAATATGTTTGCTAAGTTTGAAGCGTTTATGAATCGAGTATTTATGCCTTTAGCTCACAAGGTTGACAATCAACGTCACCTTGGGGCTATAAAAGCTGGTATGGTTGCTATGACGCCATTCACAATACTAGGAAGTATATTTGCAATACTTCCAGCACTTCCAAATATGCTTGGGGAAAACAATCCAATAAGCCAATTTATATTAAAGAATGCAGCAGTATTAGATTTACCAGTAAGTCTTTCTATAGGATTAATAGGATTATATGCCTGTATGTGTATTGCCTTTAACTTAGGTAATTATTATAAATTATATATACCAGGTTGTGTTACACTTGCAACTTTCTCATTTTTATTCTTAGTAGCAACTTTTACACCAGATGGTGCATTAGAATTAGGAAACCTAGGTGCTAAAGGTTTATTTACAGGTATGATAGCAGGTCTTGGATCTGTAGAATTATATAACTTCTGTAAGAAAAAGAATATTACAATAAGAATGCCAGAAGGAGTTCCAGATTTTGTATCTAAATCTTTTGAATTAATACCAACTACTATTATAGTTTGTGGTACTTTCATAGCAGCTCGTTTTATTTCATTAGCTGTATTTGGAGAATTACCTCCACAAATACTTACTCAATTCCTATCTCCGTTAGTAGGAAGTATGGATAATCCATGGGCAGTTCTTGCACTTAACTTTGCTATATGTACTATATTCTTCTTTGGTATACACTCATCAGTATTTAAGCCTTTAACTGGACCTATAATGGTTACATTTATAGCCGAAAATATAGCAGCCATGCAAGCAGGAGAAGCAATACCTCACTTCTTTACAGGAGGGGTTTCAAGTGCATTCTTCGGATTTACAGGTTGTGGTATTAGTATAGGATGTGTAGTAGCTTGTATGTTATCTAAAAATCAGACTTATAAGAAGATAGGACGTGTATCATTATTCCCAGCATTATTTGGAATAAATGAACCAATATTATTTGGTGCTCCAATAATATTAAACCCAATAATGTTTATACCACATGTATTTGGTGGAGCTATAATAGGTACATTGCCAATGTTCTTTATGCACTGGGGATGGCTAGCAAAACCAGTATTTGACCCTCCATATGTAGGAGTATTTTTAGAAGGATTCTTAACTAATGGAGATTGGCGTTCTATAGTAGTTAATGCTCTACAATTAGTACTAGCAGTTGCATTATATTGGCCATTCTTCAAGATAATGGAACGTCAACAAGAAGCTAAGGAACAAGAAGAAGCTAAAAATGCAGCTAAGAATATATTCTCTAAAGAAGACGAAGATTTATTAGGAGATTTAGAATTAGATTTCTAATATTTTATTATGGATAATAGATTAAAAAAAATAATAGATTTAATTGAAGAAAGAGGAGTTGACGCTCTTTTAATTAAAGGAAAAAATAATAAAAGATATATAGGGGCATTAACAGGTAGCGGTGTCTATGTGCTTATCACAAAAGAACAAAAATATCAAATTCTAGATGGCAGATATACTGATGAAGCAGATAAGAAAACATCTGGATTTATAAAAAGGGTTGTATCTCAGGGATCTTATATAGAAAACATAATTGAATTATTAGAAGAAATGAATATAAAAAATATAGCAATAGAAAGCCAAGCTATGAGTATACAAGAGTATATTTTATTAGATAAAGCAGGTTTTAATATTAACTTAATAACTAACGAATTAGGTAAAGTAAGAGCTATAAAATCTAAAGAGGAAATTGAGCTTATTAAAAAAGCTTGTGAGATTACAGATGAAGTATTTAGTGAAGTCATATCTGAAATAAAAGAAGGAATGACTGAACTTGAAGTTTCAGCTCTACTTCAATATCATGCACTTAAAAAGGGTGCAAGTGGCATGTCATTTGAACCAATAGTAGTATCTGGTGAAAGAGGAGCAATGCCACACGGAAGACCTACAACTAAAAAATTAAAGAAAAATGAAGCTATAACAATAGATTTTGGTGTTGTTTACCAAGGATATCAATCTGATATGACTCGTACAATATCTATAGGTAAGCCGCCTAAAATTATTCAAGAAATATATGATGTAGTTTTAAAAGCACAACTATCGGCAATAGAATCAATTAAAGAAGGTATGAAAGCTAGTGATATTGATAAAGTTGCTAGACAAATTATAGAGGAACATGGATTTGGTGATTATTTTAACCATGGATTAGGTCATGGAATAGGTCTTGGTGATGGGGAAGTACCAACACTAAACCCAAGAAGTGATGATATCCTAGCAGAAGGTATGGTAATGTCCTGCGAGCCAGGTATTTATATTCCAGATGTAGGGGGAGTTAGAATAGAAGATGATATTGTCATAATCGATGGGAAAGGTATTTCACTTAATAAGACATCTAAAGACTTTATAATATTAGGAGAGTAAAGCTATGAAATATAATTTTGACAAAGTATTAAACCGTAAAGAAGGCAATTGTAGAAAATGGAGCAATAATGTAATTCAAGAAAAATTCGGATTAAATGAAGATGCAATTCCTATGGATTTAGCTGATATTGATTTTGAGTGTGCTCCAGCTATAAAAGAAGCTATTACAAAAAGAGCATCTGTGGGAGATTATAGTTATACCTTTATAGGAGATGACTTCTATGAAGCCGTGATAAATTGGAACAAAAGAAGATTTGATGTTCATATAGAAAAAGAGTGGATAAAATTAACTTTTGGAACAGTTTCAACTCTTCATTATATAGTTCAAGCGTACACTAAAGAAGGAGAAGGAGTATTAATAAATACACCTGCTTATGATCCTTTTGCAGAAGCTGTAGTAAATAATAGTAGAAAGCTATATTGTAGCTCATTAAAGCTAGAAAATAACAGATACTACCTTGACTTTGAAGATATGGAAAATCAAATGAAGTCTGGTGATATAAAAGTATTTATATTCTGCAGTCCACAGAATCCATCAGGTCGTATATGGACAAAAGAAGAGCTATATAAAGTGTCAGAATTATGCTTGAAGTATAATGTACTTTTAGTAAGTGATGAAATTCATAGAGACGTAGTATTTAAAGGGAATACATTTATATCTTTATGGAATGCTCATCCAGAAATTTATAAAAATAGTATAATATGTGTATCTCCTAATAAAGGATTTAACTTAGGTGGACTAAAAACATCTTATGTAGTAATAAGAGATGCTAAGGTTAGAGAAGCTTTATTAGAAAGACTAAAAAGTAATTCAATAACTTCTCCAAATGTATTTTCAATTCCAGCCATTGTTGCAGCATACAACGAAAGTGAAGAATGGTTAGATGATATGACTGACTATGTAGAAAGTAATTTTGAAATAGTTTATGATTTCTTTGAGGAACATATGCCAAAAGCAAAAGTTATGAAGTCTGACTCTTCTTTCTTAGCATGGATAGATGTAAGAGAAGTATTTAAGGACGAAGAAGAATCTAAAGAATTTTTCAGAAGTGCAAATTTAACTATGGTAGTGGGAAGTTACTTTGTAAAAGATGGAGAAGGATTTATTCGTCTTAATATTGGATGCCCTAAAGAAACATTAAATGAAGCTCTAAATAGAATAAAAGAAACTTATATAAGTATGTATTGTCAAAAAGCTTAAGTTAGTTTTAATGTATAAAAGATAAGTCCCATATATATTGACTTTTAATCGATGTATGTGGGATTTATTTTTATTTAGGAGCTATGGTGACAAGTCAAATTTTATTTGAGGAAAATGAGAATTAATTTTATTAAAGATTTAAATATGAAAAAGATAGCAAGGGCAAAACCACTGTCAATGGATATAGATAAATCAATAAATAATATTCTTTATACTTAAAATTTGAAAGTTGTGGTTACTTTATAAGGATATTTAAAAAGTTAGAAGGAACAAATCCAAAAAATTTAGAGAAATGTATAAAAAACTAGTCTTATTAAAAAATAGGACTTTTTTTATGGGGAAAATAGCAAATAACAAAAAATTACATTTTTTAAATAAAAATAGACTAAAATTTTACATAAAAAAACAAGATATTAAGATGTATTTGATAAGAAAAAAAGTTAAAATTATAACAAGGAAAACGAAAACATTAAATTAAGGTAGGATACAAAATTTAATCCCAAAATATTTTATGCTTTTTATAAATAAAAAATAATGTATACAAATTGGAGGAATATAAAATGGGCAGAATGTATGATTATTTAGTACCAAGCGTCAACTTTATGGGACCAGGATGTTTAAAAGTTATTGGCGAAAGGGCTAAAATGTTAGGCGGGGAAAAGGTTTTAATAGTTACAGATAAATTCTTAAGAAACCAAGAAAATGGAGCAGTTGAACAAACTATAAAATATTTAACAGAAGCAGGTCTTGAAGTTGTTATATACGATGGAACTGAACCAAATCCAAAAGATACGAATGTAGCTGATGGTTTAAAAATCTTCAAAAATGAAAACTGTGATATGATAATTACAGTAGGTGGAGGTTCTTCTCATGACTGTGGTAAAGGTATAGGTATAGCTGCAACTCATGAAGGTGACTTATATGAATATGCAGGTATAGAAACTTTAACTAATGCGCTACCACCAATATTAGCAGTAAACACAACAGCAGGAACTGGAAGTGAAGTTACTAGACACTGTGTTGTAACTAATACAAAGACAAAAGTGAAATATGTTATAGTAAGTTGGAGAAACTTACCATTAGTATCTTTCAATGATCCAGAATTAATGGTTGGAAAACCAGCAGGACTTACTGCAGCTACAGGAATGGATGCTTTAACTCATGCAGTAGAAGCATATGTTTCTAAAGATGCTAACCCTGTAACAGATGCATCTGCCATACAATCAATAAAATTAATATCTAATAATTTAAGACAAGCAGTTGCTATGGGTGAGAATTTAGAAGCTAGAACAAATATGGCTTATGCATCATTATTAGCTGGTATGGCATTTAATAATGCTAACTTAGGTTATGTTCATGCTATGGCTCACCAATTAGGTGGATTATATGATATGCCACATGGTGTTGCTAATGCAATGTTATTACCTCATGTTTGTAAGTACAATATAATATCTAACCCACAAAAATTCGCTGATATAGCTGAATTTATGGGAGAAAATATAGATGGTTTATCAGTTCATGAAGCAGCTGAAAAAGCAATAGATGCAATGTTTAGATTATCTAAAGATATAGGTATACCAACTTCATTAAAAGAAATGGGAATAAAAGAAGAAGATTTTGAATATATGGCTGAAATGGCCCTTAAAGATGGAAATGCGTTTAGTAACCCAAGAAAAGGTAATAAACAAGATATAATAAATATATTTAAAGCAGCATATTAATAAAAACATCTCATAATATTTAAAATACCATACCAAAAAGGGGATGTTAATTAACGATATAAAAGTTGAGACAAGTATTTATTTACAATACTTGCCTCAACTTTTTTATTTTAAAAATTTCTCCAATACTTTATTAGAGCTTTTCAATCATATCGACTATTACAAACTTATAAAACAAAATGAAATAAAAAGTACTCCATAATTAAACTAGAAAAAGAAAGTAATTTAAGAAAATCAACAATATTAAAAATAATAAATCAAAATGAATACTCAATACCTAAAAAAATATATATAATATCAGAAACTTATATTTTACTATAAAATGTGTATTTTAGCTTAGATTTATTAACCTTTTCATATAATATTTAAAATTAATAAATTGAAAGAATTAACCAAAATGATATAATTATCTTTAAAATGGAGGGAATAAAGATTATGAAGAAAATTATTATAGTAGAAGATGATGAAAAAATTAGAATGGAGCTAAAAAGTTTCTTATTAAAATATAAATATGACGTTGTATGCTTAACAAAATTTGAAAATATTATAGAAGATATTTTAAAGTTGAATGGACATCTAATCTTATTAGATATAAATTTACCTATATATGATGGGTATTATATTTGTAGAGAAATAAGAAAAAAATCTGATATACCTATAATTGTAGTAACGAGTAAAGATACAGAAATGGATGAGCTTATGAGTATGAATTTAGGAGCAGATGATTTTATAACAAAGCCGTATAATACTCAAATTTTATTAGCACGAATAAATTCTATTTTAAAAAGAACATATAAAGAATCTAATACAGATATACTTTTATATAAAAAATTGGCATTGGATTTATCTAAAGATATTGCTATATTTGAAAATCAAGAAGTAGACTTAACTAAAAATGAATTTAGAATACTAAATTGTTTAATGAAAAATAAGGGGAAGATAGTATCAAGAGGAGATTTAATGGATGATTTATGGGACTTAGATTTATTCATAGATGATAATACTCTTACTGTTAACATAAATAGACTTAGAAAAAAATTAAGTGAAATTGGATGTAGTGGATACATAGAAACTAAAAGGGGGAGAGGCTATATAATGCCGTAACTATGAGCATAAAAGATTATCTAAAAGATAGAAGTTTAGCTATATTATTAAATTTTATA
Source organism: Romboutsia sp. 1001713B170131_170501_G6 (assembly GCF_015668195.1). NCBI lineage: Bacteria > Bacillati > Bacillota > Clostridia > Peptostreptococcales > Peptostreptococcaceae > Romboutsia > Romboutsia sp. 1001713B170131_170501_G6. Next base: position 125,747 of record NZ_JADPFC010000003.1, on the reverse strand, counting down.
TTTTTTGCTTTTGTAAATTTTATACTAAAAGCATCTCAAGTTGAAAAAGTAACAATAATTTTTACAACAATGCTTTGGATAGTTTTAAGTAGTATAGAAATTTTTTATGGATATTTTAAAAAGAAAAGTTACTACGATCAAGTAATAAATTCTTTAAATGAACTAGACGAAAAATATTTACTACCAGTATTTATAAAAAGACCATCTTTTTGTGAGGGAAAAATTTTATATGATGTAGTTAGTATTACAGACAAATCAATGAATGAAGAAGTTAATAAATATAAATTTAATCAAGAAGAATATAGAGAATACCTTGATTTGTGGGTACATGAAATAAAAACTCCAATAGCAGCTAGCAAGTTAGTAATAGAAAATAATAAAAATGAACATACATTAAGCATTTTAGAAGAAATAGAAAAAGTAGAAGATTTTATAGAACAAGCTCTTTATTATTCAAAGTCCAATGAAATAGAAATAGATTACATAATAAAAGAAACAGATTTAAGAAAGTGTATAAATAATACTATCAAAAGAAATAAAAAATTAATTAGAGAAAAGAAGATCTGTATAGATATACAAGATTTTAGAGAGATAGTTTATTGTGATGGAAAATGGATGGAATTTATACTAAATCAAATTATAGTAAATTCTATAAAATACATAGGAGATAAAAATATAAATAAAAAGCTAGAAAAAGAACTTCCAAAGATAAGTATATACACAAAGCTTAAAGATAATAGCCTGGAATTATACATAAAAGATAATGGAATTGGAATAGATAAGAAGGATTTAAATAAAGTTTTTAACAAAGGATTTACAGGGATTAACGGAAGAAAACTAAAAAAATCAACAGGAATGGGGCTTTATATATCAAAACGATTGGCAGAAAAAATGTATTTAGGATTAGATATATACTCTGTAGTTAATGAAGAAACCACTGTAAAATTAACATTTCCAAAAAGTAATATGATTCAAATATAAATAACCTTACATTATCGTAAGATAGTCGTAAGGTTATCTTATTAATTAAATCCTCTAAAGACTATAAAATAAAGTTATAAATTAAAAATATGGAGGAGATAAGATGAGTACGGTTCTTAAAGTTAAAAACATAGAAAAATATTATGGGAATAAGAAAAATTTAACAAAAGCTATTAATAATATTTCATTTGAGGTTGATAAGGGTGAATTTATAGGGATTATGGGACCTAGTGGAAGTGGTAAAACTACACTTTTAAATTGTATAGCAACAATAGATAAGGTAACTACTGGAAACATACAAATTGAAGATAAAGATATAACAACTTTATCAAGAAAAAATATAGAGAAGTTTAGAAGAGAACATTTAGGATTTATATTTCAAGAGTTTAATCTACTAGATACTTTAACTGTATATGAAAATATATCTTTAGCATTATCTATACTAGGAGTAAAGGGAAATGAAATAGATAAAAGAGTAAAAAGTGTATCAAGTAGACTTGGAATATCAGAAATATTAAGTAAATTTCCATACGAAATATCAGGAGGGCAAAAGCAAAGAGTAGCTTGTGCAAGAGCTATAATAAATGAGCCGTCTTTGATTCTTGCAGATGAACCAACAGGGTCACTAGATTCAAAATCAGCAAGAGTTTTACTTGAAAATTTATCTGACCTAAATGAAAGTATGAATTCTACAATAATGATGGTAACTCATGATGCTTTTACAGCTAGTTATTGTAAAAGAATTTTATTTATAAAAGATGGAAAAATCTTTAATGAGTTAGTAAGAGGAAATGATGATAGAAAAGAATTTTTCAAAAGAATTATAGAAGTTGTTACTCTTTTAGGAGGTGACAATAACAATGTTATTTAAGCTTTCCAAAAGAAATGTTCAAAGAAGTATGAAAGATTATAGTATTTACTTTTTTACACTTGTTCTAGGAGTTTGTATATTTTATATATTCAACTCAGTAGAAGCTCAAACAGCTATGATGGATATGACAGAAAATCAAAAAAAGCTAATGGAAGTTACAACTATGATAATTTCAATAGTATCAGTTTTTGTGTCTTTCATATTAGGTTTTTTAATAATATATGCAAATAACTTTATAATTAAAAAAAGAAATAGAGAATTTGGTATATATATGACACTAGGTATTAGTAGAAGTAAAATTGCTTTTATGCTATTTTATGAAACTATAATAGTTGGGGTTATGTCTTTAGCAGTAGGACTATTTGTAGGTGTATTTTTATCTCAAGGACTAGCTTCAGTTACTGCAAAATTATTTTCAGTGGATATGAAAAAATATCAATTTATATTTTCAAAGGAAGCTTGTATAAAAACAATAATATATTTTAGTATAATGTTTTTTATAACTATGATTCTAAATTTTGTAGTAGTTTCAGGATATAAACTTATAAATTTAATAAATAGTCAAAGAAAAAATGAAAAGTTAAAAGGCACAAATTTAATATTATCTGTAGCACTATTTATAATATCTATAGTTTGTTTAGGATTTGCATATAAATTAATTTTAGAAAATGCTCTTGTAGACATAACAGATAATAATTTTAAACTATCTATACTTTTAGGCGTTGTAGGAACAGTATTATTTTTTAGATCTTTGGCAGGATTTTTAATAAAATTAGTTCAAAATGATAAAAACTTATATCTAAAAAATCTTAACACTTTCACTTTAAGACAATTAAACAGTAAAATTAATACAAACTATATATCAATGAGTATTATATGTTTAATGTTATTTATATCAATTGGGATGTATTCTTCAGCAATAGGACTAAAAAATGCCATGGAAAAATCAGCAGAGTCTCAAACCCCATATGATGCAACTTTTATAGAAACGTACAATCCTCAAGAAAAAACAAACTATAACAATGAAAAATTAAGTGAAATACTTAAAAAGTTAGATTTAAATGTAAATGATTATTCAAAAGAATATTTAGATTATAATTTTTACAAATCTCCTATAAAGTTTATTAAAATGTTTGAAAATACTTCAGATGATTTTTTATCTAAGCAATTAAAAGTTACGATGGATCATAATATTCCTATTATAAAACTATCAGATTATAATAAGCTAAATAAAATGGCAGGCAAACAACCAATAAATTTAAAAGATAAAGAAGTACTTTTTGTTACAAATTCATCTACTATGGAGAACCCAATAAAAGATTATATAAAAAATAATAAAAGTATAAAAATAGAAAATGATGAATTTAAAATAAATGAAAACTATCAAAATCAATCTTTAGAAAATGATTTAGCAAAAGATAATTTTATAACATTTGTAGTTGAAGATAAATACGCAGATAAATATGATATAAGCCAAAAGTGTTTAAGTTTTAATTATGTAGGAGATAAAAAAGATACAGAAAATAATCTAACTAAAAATCTTGAAAAAAGTAAAAATAAACAAATTCAATATCAAAAAAACAATGGTTCAATCTTAATCTTTATAAGTAAACAAATGGTTTTAGAAATTAATATGTCTAATGCAGCTATGTTTTTATACATTGGTTTATATATAGGGATAATATTCTTAATATCTAGTGCAGCAGTACTTACACTTAACCAATTATCAGGAGCAACAGAAAGTTTAGGAAGATATGAAATACTTAAAAAACTTGGAGTAAGCTCAAAAATGATAAACAAATCAATTTTTATACAAGTATTTATATATTTCTCACTTCCAATAGCCTTAGCACTAGCTCATAGTTATTTTGGAATAAAGGTAGCAAATAACGTAATTAAAATATTTGGAGACTATGATACAGTAGGAACTAATGTGGTTGCAGTAGTGAGTATATGTGTAATTTATGCTATATACTTCTTTGGAACATATAAAGGATATAGGAGAATTGTAAATAAGTAATAAAAGTATGTACTATTGAAAGAACATAGATAGTCAATATTGGATATGATTCTTAATAATTGTATCAACAATTAAATGAAAATAACTCATCCTATAATTAAAAGTTTAAATTATGAGATGAGTTATTTTCTATATATAAATTATAGCATATAAATAAATTTAATTATAGACTAGTTGGAAAGGTTGTATTCTTATATACTATTTTAAGTATAAATGAAATACAGAAAACATAAACATCGGGGGTAATATAATGAATTTATTTATGGCAAAGACAAATATCCATAAATTTGAAAAAGTAAAAGAGTTTATTGAAGAATTTAAAATAGGAGAGAATGATTTTATTTTTACAAGTAAAGGTATATATGAACGAAATTTTAAAGAGTTAGGCATAAAGGCAACTGTAGCTTATAAAGATACATATGGAAATGGTGAGCCTACAGATATAATGATGGATGCTCTATTAAAAGATTTTAATAAAGGTAACTACAAAAGAGTTATAGCTATTGGTGGCGGTTCAGTAATAGATATGGCTAAAATATTAGTTCTAAAAAATGGAAAGTGTGCAGAAGATTTATTTGAGAAAAAGATAAAGTTAGAAAAAGTAAGAACATTGATAACAATACCAACAACTTGTGGATCGGGTTCAGAAGTATCAAATGTTAGCATAACAGAAATAACTAAGTTAAACTCTAAACTTGGACTAGCAATTGATGAGTTATATCCAGATTATGCGATACTTATTCCAGAGTTACTAGTAAATTTACCATATAAATTCTTTGCAACAAGTGCAATAGATGCGTTAATTCACTCTATAGAATCATTCCTTTCACCAAAGGCCAATATTTACACAGAGATGTTTAGTAAGCAAGCTATGGAAATAATAATAAAAGGGTTTAAAAGAATAGTTAAAGAAGGGCAAGATGCAAGAGTTTTAATGTTAGATGATTTTCTTATTGCTAGTAATTTAGCTGGAATTGCCTTCGGCAATGCAGGAAATGGAGCAGTGCATGCTTTATCATCTCCTTTAAGTGGAACATACCATGTATCTCATGGTGAAGCTAACTATCAATTTTTTACATCTGTTTTTAAAGTCTATAATAAAAAAAATCCAAATGGAAAGATAATGGATTTAAATATGATTTTAAGTGGATTACTAGAATGTGAAGTTTGTAATGTATATGATGAAATGGAAAAATTGCTAAGTAATATTATAGAAAAAAAATCTTTAAGAGAGTATGGTATGAATGAGCCTGATATATTACTATTTACTGAAAATGTTATAGCTAATCAACAAAGGCTACTTAGTCAGAGTTATACTGTATTATCAAAAGAAGAGATTAAGGCTATTTATAATGAATTATTATAAATATTTAAGATTGAATTTTATATCTATTTGATTTTTATATAAATATAAATAAGCTTTTAGATTCAATAAATTAAGGTGGTATTTTCTAACCTGAAAATATGGATAGAAATACTTATATTAAATTAATAAAAAAATAAGTGCTTTAAAGTAATTAATAAATTACTTAAGGCACTTTTTATTTATAGTACAAAAATCTATACGCTTAGTATTAATAAGGGTAAATGATAAAATCTAAATATAATAATATAGTGAGGAGAAATTAATTAATATGATAAGAATGTTAGAAAGTAAAGATATAGATAGAATAATGGAAATATGGTTAGAAAGCACTATAAAAGCTCACGATTTTATAGAAAAAAAATATTGGGAAGATAATTATAACACAGTAAAACATGAGTATATACCTGTATCAGATGTATTTGTCTATGAAGACGAAGAAGACATAAAAGGATTTATAGCAATTATAAATAATGAATTTATAGGTGCATTATTTGTTGATAATAATTACCAAAGTTGTGGAATTGGTAGAAAGTTAATTGAACATACAATTAATTTATACGATAACTTAACTTTATCTGTTTATAAAGATAATACAAAATCTGTAGAATTTTATAAAAAGATGAATTTTGAAATTGTTAGTGAAAGTATTGATGAGGGAACTATGTGTATTGAATATACAATGAGAAATAAAAGTAAAATTCATTAGGATATTTTTATGTCAAATTTAAATGGTTAAATGTGTTAAATGATTTGTACAATTCACCCCATAAAAAAATAAAAAAAGATAGATAGATTAAAAAATGCCATTGTAGAGTTAATAAAGATTAAGAATATAGGTAGTATTAAGATATTTTAAATAAAAATAAAAATTTTTAAATATTTTGGCATCATCCTTGCTTTATATAAAGTTAAGAATTCTGAGGAATCTCAGAAAAATAAAATTTTATATAAATTTAAGAAAGGATGAATTTATAATGAATAAACTTGAAACAACAAAAGCACCAGGAGCTATTGGACCTTACTCTCAAGGATATCAAGTTGGAGATTTAGTATTTACATCAGGCCAAATACCAGTAAATCCAGAAAATGGTTCTGTACCTGCTTCTATATCAGAGCAAGCAGAGCAAAGCTGTAAAAATGTTAAGGCTATACTAGAATCAGCTGGAACTACTATTGAAAATGTATTTAAAACTACATGCTTTTTAGCTGATATGGCAGATTTTGCAGCATTTAATGAAGTATATGCAAAATATTTTGTATCTAATCCAGCTCGTAGTTGTGTAGCAGTTAAGGAATTACCAAAGGGTGTGCTTTGTGAGATAGAAGCTATAGCTGTTATAAAAAAATAAATATTTAGTTTTACTTAAAAATTACAAATAAAAATTATAAAGGAGAATATTATTATGAAAATAACTGTAGTAGGAAGTCATTTATGCCCAGACACATTATACGCTTTAAATGAATTAAAAGGAAAAAATATAGAGATAGATTTTAAAAATTTATCAGCAAGCCTACCAGATTTAAAAGAATATTTAGCATTACGTGATGGATTAGAAATATATAGTGAGATAAGAAATATGGGTGGAATAGGAATACCATGCTTTATTTTAGAAGATGGAACAAAAACACTAGATTTAAATGAAGCATTAGGAAAATAATTTAATAGAAAAAATACGAATCCTCTCTTTATTAAAAAGGGAGGATTATTTATATATTTCAAATTTTGCCTTTTATATATAATATTGATATAATTTTACGTATCAAATATAAGCCACTAGTGCATGAGGAGTAAAAATGGAAGGAAAAGATTTAGGAATAATAACGCTTAAAAAAGATGCAGGTGAAATATATGCCAAACAAATAAGAGATTTTTTAGGGAATAATATAAAAATAAACTTTTACTCATATGAAGAAGGTAACGTTACTTATTTCAATGAGAAATTAATTATTTTATCCGTAAGTTTAAAATATGAAGAGATTGTATCACTTTGTTCATCTGATACACAAATAATTATACCTAAATTAACTTTTGAAAAATCTAGCTTTAGCAAGATATCTAAAATAGACAAGAATGAAACTGTATACGTGTATAACTTATCTAGGAGCATGGCTTTAGAAACAGTAGCTCTTATACATAGATTAGGGAGTGGTATTTCAAATCTTGTACCTTGTTATCCTAAAATTGAAAGTATACCTGAAAATTCTATAATTTTAACACCAGGGGAAGAAATTTTTATACAAACTAATGGATGTGAAATTATTGATTTAGGATATAGAATAATGGATTTAAGTTGCATAGTTGATATTGCTATAAAGTTAAACCTTGAACATTTAATAAAAGAAGATTTATTAAAAAAGTTTATGGATAAAATTATCCCAACTAGCTACATTACAGAAAAACTTTTAATAACTCAAACTAAGCTAGAAAATCAATTTGATTTTTTATTATCTTCAATAGACGAGGGAATAATCTGCGTAAGTAATGATGGTATAGTTCAATTTTATAGTCATGTAGCTAAAGATATACTAGGTATAAATGAAAATGAAATGATAGGGAAGCATATTTCACAATATATAAAAACTTGTAATTTTGATAATATCGTAGATAAGGAAATAACTCATCTTCAAAAACTTACTAAAGTAAATAATATAGATATAAATTTAGAAGTTAGGTATACTAATATAAATTTTTTTAGTGGATATATAATAAAAGTCGCTAAGTTTTATCAAATAGAAAAGAAGCAGGCTAAACTTAGATCTCAGCTAATGAATTCGGGAAATGTGAGTAAGTATACCTTTGATGATATAATTGGAGATAGTGAAAATATACAAAACACTAAGAACATTGCCTATAAAATGGCGCAATCTAACTCATCAATTTTAATAATGGGCGAAAGTGGAACTGGTAAGGAGCTATTTGCACAATCTATCCATAGTTCATCAACTAGAAGGGAAGGCCCATTTGTAGCTGTTAACTGTAGTACATTCCAAGATGGACTTTTACAAAGTGAATTATTTGGATATGAAGAAGGAGCTTTTACAGGAGCTAAAAAGGGTGGGAAAATAGGTTTATTTGAACTTGCTAATAATGGAACTATTTTTTTAGATGAAATTGGTGAGATGGACTTAGGATCTCAGGCAACACTTCTTAGGGTAATACAAGAAAAGCAAATTAGAAGAGTTGGTTCTGATAAAGTTATTGATGTAGATATAAGAATAGTTGCAGCTACTAACAGAGATTTAAAGAAATTAGTTTGTGAAAATAAGTTTAGAAAAGATTTATTTTACAGATTAAATGTACTTCCTTTAAAAGTTAGTCCACTTAGAGAGCGTAATGAAGATATATTTTTAATATTTGATTCTTTTAAGAAGAATCTTGATATTAATTTTAAATTATCAGAGGAAGTTGTTAAGATCTTTAAATCATATCATTGGGAAGGTAATATAAGAGAGTTAAGGAATTTAGCTGAATATTGCTCTTATCTAGGGAAAAATATAATAGAAGTATCAGACTTACCAGAATATATTACTGAATCAATGGAATGTAAAAATTATTGTGAGAACTTACTAATGAAGAGCACCAATATAGAAACTCCAAAGTTTAAGAGATCTATAAATGACTATATATTTGTATTAAGAAAAGTTAATGAAGCATACTCAAATAAAGTTAGAATTGGTAGAAGAAAAATTTATGAGTATGCAGTAGCTGAAGGTATATTTTTAACAGAGCAACAAGTTAGAAGTATTCTTTTAGAACTTCAAGATTATGAATTTATAAAAATTTTATCTGGACGTGGTGGTTCTATAATTACAGATAAGGGAAGACTTTTTTTAGAACAGAATAGATAATTATAATTTAAATAAATTGTAACAAATAAAAAAATGGGTTCAATGGGGTAAGAAATTAACCCGTTGAATCCATTTTCTGTTTTAAAGGGTTAAATGGGGGAACATGTTAAATGAAATTAATAATTCAAAGTACTTTACTTAAAGGAGAAACTATTAAAACTATTGGGTTTGAGAGAATTTTATTTATTTTTTTATATTTATAAAGTTGGCACGGCTATTGCTTTATATAAAAATGTAATTAAAAATACGGAGGTAAAGTAATTATGAATTATAATTTTGAAACTTTAGTAGACAGAAGTAATAATTTTTCAGCAAAATGGTCAGAGATGGATAAAAAATATGGAAGTAATGACCTTCTTCCTATGTGGGTAGCTGATATGGATTTTAAGACAGCTCCATGTATAATTGGTGCTATGAGGGAAAGATTAGAACAAGGCATATATGGATACACAACTAGACCAGATTCTTACAATGAGTCAATTGTAAACTGGGCAGCTAGAAGATACGGGTGGGAGATAAAAAGTGACTGGTTAATATTCAGTCCAGGTGTTATACCATCAATAAGTTTAATAATACAAGAAATGACTGATAAAAATGACAAGATAATGATACAAGAACCAGTTTATAGTCCTTTCAACAGTGTTGTAAAAGAAAATGGAAGAGAATTAGTTATAAGTCCATTAATTAAACTTGAAGATGGAAACTATGTAATGGACTATGAAGATATAGAATCAAAAATAAAAGATGTAAAGATGTTCCTATTATGTAATCCACATAATCCAGTAGGTAGGGTTTGGACTAAAGAAGAACTACAAAAACTAGGGGAAATATGCTTAAAAAATAATGTAAAAGTTATTTCAGATGAGATACATAGTGACATAATTTTCAAAGGGCATAAGCATGTTCCTTTTGCATCAATAAGTGAAGAATTTGCACAAAATAGTATAACTTGCATGGCACCAACTAAAACATTTAATATAGCTGGATTACAAATGTCTCAAGTTATATTACCAAATAAAGAAGATTACAAGATATTAGATGCGGCATTTGCTAGATTAGATATAAGAAGAAATAATGCATTTAGTTTAGTAGCAACACAAGCTGCTTATAACCATGGTGAAGAATGGTTAAATGAATTCTTAGAATACATAGAAGATAATATGGATTTTGCAATAAAGTATATAGAAGAAAATATGCCTTCATTAAAAGTGAAAAAGCCAGAAGGAACATATTTGTTATGGGTAGATTTTAGTGAAACTGGACTAAGTGACGAAGAAGTTGCAAAGGCTTTAGTTGAAAAAGGTAAGGTTGCATTAAATAATGGAGTAGCTTTTGGGGTTGGAGGAAAAGGATACCAAAGAATTAATTTAGCTTGCCCTAGATCTATGGTAGAAAATGGATTAGCTAGAATAAAGAAAGCTATTACTGAGTAAGAAGGATGCTTACTACGAAATAGATTAATTAGAATAATCTATTTCGTAGTAAATAAAAAGTTAGTTCAATCAAAGAAAACGTTATCGTAACGTATTATCAAATGGGGGAATTATAAAATGAGTAAAACTGTTGAAAAAAGAAAACCGACATTTAGGTATGCAGCACTAGTAATGATTGCAATAATAGCTTTAACAACTACTGGTATGGTTGTATTTAATGCATCTATAACAACAATGTTCTTATTATCTTGGTTAATAGTGGTACCAGCAGCTATGAGGCTAGGATACACTAATAGTGAGATTGAGGAATTAGGATTTGAAGTTGGGAAGGGAGCTTTTCAATCTAATTTAATTATACTTTCTGTTGGAGTATTAATTGCTACTTGGATAGCAGCTGGTACTATTCCTACAATAGTTTATGGTGGGCTTACAATAATAACACCTAAATATTTCTTAGTTACATCATTAATAGTATGTTCATTAACATCTTTAGCTACAGGAACTTCTTGGGGAACTTTAGGAACTTCTGGTATAGCTTTAATGAGTATTGGTACTAGTATGGGGGTTCCTGCTGGCTTAACAGCTGGGGCGATAATATCTGGCGCATTCTTCGGTGATAAGATATCACCACTTTCAGATTCTACAAATTTATCAGCTGCAGTTTGTAAAACAGATGTTATAACTCATATAAAACACATGATGCTATCAACAGCTCCAGCTTATATAATATGTATTGTTTTATATACAGTTATAGGATTTAAATATGCTAACAATACTATAGATTACAATCAAATAAACCAAGTAATGAAAGTTTTAAGTGATAATTTTAATATAGGTTTTATTGCTATAATTCCAATAATATTTTTATTTACTTTATTATTGTTACAAAAGCCAGCTATAGTGTCTATATTAGCTTCTGGTGCGCTAGGGGCAGTTATAGCATTTATTCAAGAAGGAGAAAGTATAAATAGTTTATTAAATTATATGCTTAATGGTTTTTCTATAGATACAGGTCTTACTTATACAGACCAATTACTAAACCGTGGTGGTATAATGAGTATGGCTGAAACTGTACTATTAGTATTTATAGTATTTGTAATAGCCGGTATTCTTCAAAAAACAGGTTTCTTAGATGTACTATTACAACCTATATTAAATAAAATAGGAAACTCTAGAACTAAGCTAATAGGATCTACATTTATAGCAAGTTATGCAGCAAATGCATTTAGTTCTTCTATGATGTTTACTTCTGTATTTGTAGGTACTATAATGTCACCTTTATACAAGGACTTTAAGTTAAAACCAGAAAACTTATCTAGAATTATACAAGATACTGCAACACTTGGCGCTCCATTAATTCCGTGGAACTCTAATGCAATCTTTTGTAGTCAAACTTTAGGTGTTAGTGCATTTGAATTTATACCATATTGTTTCTTAAGTTGGATAACTCCAGTAATAACATTTATATACGGAGTTACTGGATTTACGATGAATACTTATACAGAAGAGGAACTTAAAGCATTAGAAGAAGAAGAGATTAATGTCATATAAAAAGTAAGGAGTAATTAACTATGGAATTTCATTATTATTATTTAATCCAAGATATTGTTGGGCTAATAGCAGCTTTTATAGGATTAAGAATGGTTACATTATGCTTTAGAATCATGTTATCTGGTAAGATGTCTAAAAATATATTTTTGATTGCACTGAGATATGCTTTAGTTACAATTTCAGGAGTTAATTTGCTAATTAATCAATTTGGATTAAAACCTTGGATTATAAGTATAATATTGATATTCATATCAACTATAATTGCACCAAAAGAAAAAAGTAGGGGAATTAAAATAGAAAATTAAATTTACAAGAAAAAAGGTATTATCAAAATCTTGATAATACCTTTTATTCACTACTTAAGTAGTGAAACACCTTTGTTATAGTATTCATCCATCATATCTTTAGGTACCATACTTCCTCCAGTTGCCCAAGCTATATGAGTTATATTTTCTACCTTATCTTCAAGATTATTAGCTTTTAAATATTTCTTACCTTCTTCAGAAGTAAGTATATTTATTATACCTGGGATACCAGCAAGTGCTGAAGGTTCTAAGAATATATTTTCACTATCAGCCATTTTAGTTAATAATCTGTACATATTTTCATCAGTAACAGAGTAGCATCCACTCATTAATTTTTCTAATGTTTTACCAACAAATCCAGAAGCTCTACCAACAGCTAATCCATCAGCAGCAGTTATATTGTCTATTCCAAAGTCTTGAACAGATACTTTATCATGCTCACCAGTCATGCATCCTATCATCATACATGGAGAATGTGTTGGCTCAGCAAAGAAGAAGTGTACGTTATCTTTGTATAAAAGTTTAAGTCCAAAAGCCACTCCACCAGGACCTCCACCAACACCACATGGTAAGTATACAAATAGTGGATGATTAGCATCTACCTTTACGTTCATATCTTTTAATTGTTTATCTAATCTTTTAGCAGCGACAGAGTATCCTAAGAATAAGTTTTTAGAGTTTTCGTCATCTACGAAGTAGCTATTAGCATCTGCTTCAGCTTGCTTTCTTCCTTCTTCAACAGCTTTGCTATAATCAGATTCGTATTCTATAACTTCAACACCTCTGCTTCTTAATAAGTCTTTTTTCCATTGTCTAGCATCTGCAGACATATGAACTGTAACTTTGAAACCAAGTTTAGCACTCATTATACCTATACTTAGGCCTAAGTTTCCAGTCGAACCAACTACTACAGAATATTGAGAGAAGAATTTTCTAACTTCATCACTATCTAATTTAACATAGTTGTCTTCTAATGATATTATATTGTTTGCTAAAGATAAATCTTCAGCATGTTTTAATACTTCATATATTCCACCTCTAGCTTTTATAGATCCTGATACTTTAAGGTGACTGTCACATTTTAATAGTAGATTTCCAGCAAGCTTTTCACCACAAATTTCTTCTAACTTAGCTTTCATATTATCTATTTTAGCTATTGGAGATTCTATTATTCCATTTTCTGATTGAGTTTCAGGGAATACTTGAGCTATATATGGAGCAAATCTATTTAATCTTGCTTCTGCATCTAGCACATCAGCTTCAGAAAGAGAAATATTTTCCATACCTTTATCAAAATTAGTATGAAGTGGATTTATCCATATTGATTCTTTTAAGTCTATTATTTCTTTTAATGAAGGATATTCTTTAATCCAAGTTGATATTTCTTTGTTTAAAACTTTTGTATTAGGCATAATAATAACCATCCTTATATTTTTATTTTTAATTCTTACATATATTTGTTAATGTTGATTAAGTATTAATTAATTTTATTTGATATTATTAAATAATACTTAATTAATGTTAGCATCTTTTATAAATGACGTCAATTATATTTAATTATTTTTATGAAAATTAAATATAATTTAATTAAATTGCTAAGAATAATTTATATTGATATAATTATTTAATGATAATTTTAAATATACGAATGAGGTAAATTAATATATGAATGAAGTAGATATATCAAGAAATATTACTGAATATAGAAAAAGAAAAAATTTGACCATAAAAGAATTAGCTAACTTAACAGGTGTAACGCCTTCTTTACTTAGTCAAATAGAAAAGGGGACATCGAACCCGTCTATAAATACACTAAAACAAATTTCTAAGGCTCTAGATATACCATTATTTAATTTTTTTATAAATGATAATCCAACTGAAAATTTAGTAGTTAGAAAAGATAGTCGTAAAAAAATAATGTTTGCTGAGGGTGATAGCTTTGCTTATGAATTATTGACTCCAAATTCACAAGGAACTATAGAGTTTATGCTTATGAAGATACCTAAAGGTGAGTCATCTTCAAAAGAACTCTTTAGTCATAAGGGGGAAGAAGTGGCTTATGTTATAAAAGGTTGTGTAAGTTTACATTTGATGAGTACAGTTATTGAGTTAAACTGTGGAGATAGCGTAAAAATACCACCACATTCAAATCATAAGTGGGAAAATAATACTGATGAAGATTGTGAAGTTATATTTGCAGTAACACCTCCATCATTCTAGAAAATAATAAAATAAATTAGAAAAATCAAAGAACTTATATAAAAACATACCTAAAGTTACAATCAATTTGGGTATGTTTTTATATATTGCCATAATTATTCTGTTTAAATTCATTAAAAAAGTATATTAATTATAATAAGAAATAATTATAAATAATAAAAATTTAAAATAAACATAGAGAGAAAGGCATGCTATGGAAGAAACAAAACTTATAAAGATGATAAATAACAATCCATTTGTTATAAAAACTATAAACAATCCAACAGATGAGATGAAGTTATTAGCTATAAAGAAAAATGGGCTTGTATTAGAATATATAGAAAATCCAACTATAGAGATGCAAGAACTAGCTATAGATAATAATGCTAGAGCAATTAAATATATAGACAAACCAACAGAAGAGATGATGATAAAAGCTGTAAGTGATGGCTGGACTATTTTAGATTGTATTAAAAAACCAACTGATAAAGTAATTAAATTAGCTATAGATAAAGCTGGATGGGCTATCAAATATATTGAAAATCCAAGTGAGGAGCTACAATTATTAGCAGTAAAAAAAGATTACGATTCACTAAAATATATAAAAAATCCTTATGAAAGTGTGCAAGAAGAGGCTGTGAAAATAAGTTATGATGCATTAAGATATATAGATTCACCTAGCTATAATGCACAGATTTTAGCTATTAAAAGTAATGAAGCAGCTATTAGATTTATAAAAAACTTAGATAAAAATAAAATGTTAGAATTTTTAAAGGTAAATATTTTAGTAATTAAATATATTCAAAATGAGATAGCTAAAGATGAATTAGAAGAAGTATTAAAAGAAATGCTATCAAAGGAAGATGTTGAAGAAAAATACGTTAGAGATTTTTTAAATTGTAAAACTATAGATAAAAATAATGATAATATATCAATGGACAAGATAATGTTCATTTATAAATACGGAAGTAAAAAAGCTAAAAAAATAGCTGTAGATGAAAAACTTAAGATGATATAGGAGAAATAAAAAATGAATTTTATAGATACATTAAAGAGCGTTGACTTAGTTTTAGCTACTGGGGAAGTACCTCTAGTAGTTGGAGAGAGTGGAATCGGAAAAACAGCTTTAGCAAAAAGGCTTGCTAAAGAAAATAATTGGAGTTTAGTTGTTATTGATGGAAATCTTCTTAAAGAAGGTGAAATAGGTGGTCTTCCAACTATAGCATCTTATTTAGGAGTTAACTCCAATGGAGATGAAATAGAAAAGAAAACAACAGTATATGCAGTTCATAACAAGTTAAGAGAAATTGACGAAGAAATATCTAAAGGAAATACAGTTCTTTTATTTATAGATGAAATAAATCGTTGTGAGCATACGGTACAACAAGAACTTATGAACTTAATATTAAATAGAGAAATAAATGGATATAAGTTACATGATGATGTAAAAATTTTAGCAGCAATGAATCCATCAAGTAAGTATGGTTCAGACTTTGATTACCAAGTTGTAGATATGGATGCAGCTCAAGAAAATAGATTTGTATGGTTAAACATGGAACCAGACCATGCACAATGGTTAAGATGGGCAATAGATGAAGGTATTGAGCAAAAAGTCATAGAGTTTATATCGACATTCCCAGAGTATTTACACAAAATAAATGAAGGAGATGTATCAGCAACTCCAAGAAGTTATGAAAGAGTTTCTAAAAGTTACAAGGTATATAAGGAACAAAAAGATTCAATACCAAAGGCTGTATTTTTAAATGTAATAAAAGGAAATGTAGGAAATGTTATTGCGGAGGAATTTATAAGCTTTATTGAATCAGATTATAGTCCACTTATATCTTATGAAGAGGTTTTTTGTGGAGAAACTTTAAGTAAATCTATTATAGAAAAAGTAAAAAAAGAAAGTCATACAAGACTTTATTTATCAGCAATGAATATTTTAAGAGATTTAGAATCTAATATAAAAAATGGAGATTATGAATCAAGTTATTATATTAATAGATTTGTACAGTTTTTAAAAGCATATCCTATAGATTTAATGGTAGGAATTATGAAAGAAATCAAAAATAGCTATAAAAGAGTATATGAAAAAGCGATAGAAAATGAAGAATTCGTAGAGGCTTACTTTGAATCTTATAAACTAATAAGGGGATAGCCTATGGAAACTTACTTTGATAAACAAAAAAGAGAGCTTTATTACAAAGCAGAGCAAATTATAGATACGTATGCTATGTTAAAAGCAAATCACAAGGGTGAAAAATTTGAGATAGACATACCACAAGATTTCAAAAATGAATTTTTTAGTTTAGTAGACAAAGTTAATTTAAGCCTTATGGAAGACAAAGATAATTTCTATGGATATTTTTTATTTCAAACATCAAGAGAAATAAGATTTGATATAAGTAGTCCTACTGCTATAAATTTTAAAGGAGCTAAGTATGTTATATACTTTAATCCAATAATTTTTTTAAATCTTAATATGAGGCAAATGGAAAGTACAATTAAACATGAAATTCTTCATGTAATATCTATGCATTTAGTAAGAGCAAAAGAATTAAAAGGAAAATATAGCACATTAGCTATTAATATGGCTATGGATATAGTGGTTAATAAATATTTAAATAATTTACCACCATATGCTGTTACTTTAGAAAACGTAAATGTAAAATATAATTTAAAACTTGAACCTTATGAGCCTTTTGAATACTATGTAGAAAAAATTCAAACTGAATTAGATTTACAAGAAGTAGATAAAGATGGCGAAGAAGATGATACTCGTCAGTCTAATGATATAGAAACTGAATACAATCCAGAAAAAACTCATGATATTTGGGAAGATTCTAACAATCTAGATGAAGAAACTCTTAAAGAATTTACCCAAAAAGCTATTAATAATTCTCAAAAAGGTAAAATTCCAGAATACTTAGATGGGATGATATCATCATTTAAAAATAGTAAAGGTGAATTGCCTTGGAACTTATATCTTAATAGATTGATGGGAACAGTCGAAAGCAATAAAAAGAAGACTATAACAAGAAGAAATAGAAGACAGCCAAATAGATTAGATTTGAGGGGCCAGTTGAGATCTCATAAAGCAGAGATAGCTGTTGCACTTGATATAAGTGGAAGTATTAGTGATGAAGAATTTAAACAGGCTATTAAGGAAGTACTTAATATAGTAAAAAATTATAATCATGAAATTACAATTATAGAATGTGACAATGAAATTAGACGTGTGTATAAAGTCAAATCTGTAAAAGATATAAAAGAAAGACTTAAAAGGAGAGGCTCAACTAAGTTTAGCCCAGTTTTTGAATATGCTAATAATAAAAAAATTAATTTATTGGTATATTTTACTGATGGTAAAGGAGAAGACAAGCTACAAGTAATACCTAGAGGGTATAAGATTTTATGGGTTATTTCTGGCAGAGGAGACAAACTTTCATTAAGAGAGCCTTATGGAGCAGTTAAAAAACTTAGCAAGGTTAAAATAAAAGATGATACATTAGACATGAGTGATGTTAGAAATGATGGATATTCAATGAATAACCAAGCTCCAATTTTATAAATATTATAGTGGGTATGATTAAAAAAGTATTGATGGAAACATCAATACTTTTTTTTATTTATTAAAGTAATATTATTATATTTATAATTAAACTATTTTATTAAAGTTTTTTACCTAAACAAGCCATATAAATTACAAACTCATTTTCTCCATCTAAATCTAGCATATTATCAATTATATCCTGATCATAGATTCCAATAGCACAAGTCCCGTAATTAAGAGATTCTGATGCTATGTAAAGATTTTGGCAAACATGTCCAATATCTATAAGTATTTTCTTATGAGCAGTTACACTAAATTTGTGTTCACTTCTATATGGAATACAACTCCAAGCAAACACAACGGCACTTTTAGATACAAAACCTTGAACAAAAGGTTGATTTGGAGTTGCTTTATCTATTTCATCATCTATATTGTTTAAAGTTTTTATAAATAAAAGTTTATGCTCTAAAGGTAAATATCTATAAACTCCACTTTTTAAATTATCAACATTATTTATTATTAAATATGTTTCAAAGGGATGAGTACAACCAGCAGAAGGTACAGTTCTTAAGGCGCTAAATTTATCTTTTACAGTTTGGATTCCTTGAGTAGCCCAAAGTAAATACGAAAGTTCAGCTAAATTTATTTTTTCATTACTATACTTTCTTATACTTCTTCTGTCATTTATACAATCTAGTACGTTAGGTTTAACTAAAATGTCTTTGCTTACAGGAGGTAATTCTATTAAATTAGAATTTGAATCATATTCTTTTTGGAAAGAAGGAGCGGGTATTCCTTTTTGTTTATCGGTTTTTATCTGTTTTAGTATTTCAAAATCAGCTTTAAAAAATTCTCTGTTTTGTGCAATTTTATCCATAGATGTCTCCTTATTAAAATGTATAAATTTTTATACTTATTATATCATATATATAAATATAGGGTAAAAAAGTGCAAATGGTAAAATTTTCATATTTGAAGTTTAATTACATATAAAAGGAATCATCAAATAAAAAATGAATAAATATTTTAATTCAACAATAATGAATATTTGGATAAATAGAATGTACTAAAAAATATTAAAATTATTTTAAATTAAAAAAAACTATTTAAAATTATGTAAAATTATGTATAATTAAGATAGATGACTAAAAATTACATATTAGCAAATCTAGGGAAATCTAGAGACGCAAAGCTAAAGGGGCTAAGGTAAAATTATACTATGCCAGCCAGTTGCCAAAGAATTGATATTCTTTGTTTTTATAGAGTTATCTTATGATACAATCGTAAGATTGTTTTATGATGTTTACTTTAGATGGCAACTACCCTTTATATAGAGGGTAGTTTTTTATTTCATAAAAACAACTATAGCTCTATGGCAAGACTATATTTCAAAATTTGGGTAAAATATTTAGTTATTGTAAATTCATATAATATAAGAGGGAGAATATTATGAAGAAAAAGATAGCATCAATATTGGCCATATCTGTTATAGCAACAAACAGCACACCTGCTTTAAACGTTTTTGCTAATGAAGTAATAAAGGAAAAAGCATTAGCAATAGAGGAACAAGTTACTAAAACTATGACTGTTAGTGATTTTAAAATAAAGAACAATCCTAACTTCGCTAAGTATAATGAACTTTATAGAGTCGGGATACAGTCTATAACAAACAATGGAAGAAGTTATCCAGGAACTAAGATAGAAAATGCTATAGATGGTAAACTTGACACACATTGGGAGACAAACACTAGAAATACAAATGAATTTAAAAATGAAGTAACTGTGGAGTTTAAAGATATAGCCGAGATAAATAGATTAGCTTATGCTACAAGACAAGACGGTGCTAAAGGTAAAGGATATCCTACTAGTGCAGAGATATATGTTTCTGAGAGTGAAACAGGCGAAGATTTTAAACTAGCAGGAAAAGTAGAAGGAAGTAAAGTTACAGGTGGAATGGTTGAATTTAAATTTGATACTGTAAGAGCAAAGAGAGTTAAATTCAAATTCGTAGAAGCACATGACGAGTGGGCAAGTGCCGCAGAGTTTTGGTTCTATAAAGAGGATAGAACTCTAGATAAGATGGAAAGATTATTTACTGATGCAAACATGAATGAAGTAAGTACAGAGTTTGCAACTCCTGAAGCATTAAACACTTTAGAGAAAGAAACTGAAGGACATCCATTCCATGCTAACTTTAAAGAATATATAGATAATGCAAGACGTGTTCTAGAGAACAATGAGGTTAACTTTACTGAAACTAAAGTATCTAAGTTATTAGGATATGGAACTGAAAACCAAAAGGCTTATGATGATAAGTTTATGTTAGGTAAAGACCACATTGTTAATACACAAGTGAATGGTGGTAATTACTCTGGAACTAAAATAGAGTACATGTACGACGATAACCCTAATACTCATTGGGAAACAAACAGAGCTAATAGTAATGATTTTACTAATGAAGTTATATTTACTTTTGACGAGATAGAGCAACTTGATAGAATAGCATTATTACCTAGAAGTGAAAATCAAAAAGGATTCCCTACTAAGTATGAAATATATGCTTCAGAAACTTCTCAAGGTGATACATTCAAATTAGTTTCTAAGGGAACTGCAGAAGTTTCTAAAGACTTTATGCAATTTAAATTTAACCCTACAAACTTTAAGAGATTGAAGTTCGTATTTAAAGAGTGCTATCAAAATAGACCATTCATATCTGAAGCAAGATTCTATAAGCAAGATTCTATAGCAGAGAAGATGGAAACATTATTCACTGATAGTAATAAGAACAAAGTAAATCCTGATTTCGGTACATTAGATAAACTTACTGCTTTAGAGAACGAAGCAAAGGAACATCCTTTATACAGTCAATTTAAAGAAGATTTAAACGATGCTAAACAGGTTCTAGCGGGCAATAACGTAACTTATATTGATGCTAAAGTAACTAAGTTTAAAGAGTTTGGGTCAGAAGAATTAAAAGTGTATGATGAGAAATTTAAAATAAGTAATGATAAAATAAAGAACATAACTACTAACGGTAGACATTGGTCAACTAGTACTATAGATAAGGCTATAGATGGTGACATAGAAACTAATTGGCATTCTGATGCTAGAAATAGTGAGACACATACAAATGAAGTTATAATGACTTTAGATGAATTACAAACTTTAGATAAAGTAGTTTACACTTCTCCAAGGGATAGAGGGTTTGCAAAGAAATTTGACATTTATATTTCTAAAACTTTATCAGGAGATACATTTACTAAAGTTACTAGTGGTAGCTCGAACATAACTAGGGATTCAATAGCAATAAAGTTCAATCCAACTCAAGCTAGAAGAGTTAAATTTGTATTCACAGAAGCACATGAAAATTGGGCAGTAGCGTCTGAATTTGGTCTATATAGAGAAGACGAAGTCTTAGATAAAATGGGTAGATTATTTACTGACAATACTATAACTGCAGTAAGCGAAGAATTTGATACTGTTGAAGAATTAAATGCTTTAGAAGAAGTATGTAAAAAGCATCCATTCTATGCAGATTTTAAAGAAGATTTAGCTAATGCTAGAGTCCTAATTGAGCAAGGTAAAATAGAGAGTTCTAAAGCAGTAACTAAAAAGTTCAACCATTTAAACAATAAAGATTATATAAAGCAATTTAGAATTCCTTATTCAAATATAAAGAGAATAACTAATAATGGTGGTCAATACGGTTCTCAAAGAATTGAAAATGCGGCAGATAATGATATAAGTACTTACTGGGAAACTAATAAGCCTAATAGTGCAGATTGGAGCAACGAAGTAATAGTAGAATTTGTGGACCCTATAACTATAGACAGAATAGCTTATGGTGCTAGACAAACTGATAGAAAAGGATTCTTAGAGGGATTCGAGATTTATGGTTCTAATACTACTAAAGGTGATGATTTTCATTTAGTGTCTACAGGTAAAGCAGACATTACTTCTGGTCTAGTTGAAGCTAAATTTAAGCCTACTACATTTAAGAGAATTAAATTAAAGTGGGTTAAAGGCGAACAAAACTGGGCTACACTAAACGAAATAATGTTCTTTAATCAAGATGTTGTTGCAGATAAGGTTGAGAACTTATTTACAAACGAGTTGAAGAATGAACTGAAACCAGAGTTTAATAATTTACAGGCTATTGAAGACTTAGAGGAGGAAGTTAGCACACATCCACTGAGAGCAGAACTTATGGAAAATATAGATATTGCCAAGGAGCTAATTAAGAATCCTGAAAGTAATAAAGGTCATGTATACGAAATAGAAAGTAGAGGGGATGCTATAAAAGCAAGTCAACTGAGAAAAGTATGGAACTTTAGAGACTGGCAACCAACAGGATTAGCAGTTAAGTCTGGAGAAAAGATAACTGTTTATGTTGACACAGAACCAGGTGAACCAGTACCTAACTTAGTTTATAAGCAAATGGATAGTAGACATAATGGTTTAAGGGATATAAATTTAACTAGAGGTAAGAATGAAATAGTTATACCTGAAGTTGAAGCAAATGATGTAAGACCAGGGACATCGTTAGCAGGTGTTTTATATGTTTCCAATCCTTACACTCCAGACCAACAATCAAGAAAGCCTAAAATAAGAATAATAGGTGGGGTTAGTTATCCTCAATATGTAGAGGGTGTAACTACAGATGAAGAAGTCATGAAGGAGTTACGTGAATATACTGAGAAGTTAAAGGCAGACACTAAGTTACCTGATGTGTTTGAAGTAGTTAGTAATAAAGCTTTAGTAAACGTTAAAGCAACATATGCATTAAAGTGGTACACTGACAATAATAAGGTTCCTAGTCATACTGCAAAGAGGTCTGATGAAGTAATAAATGAAACAATGAAATTCTGGGGATTTGACGGTTCTAAAGAAATGCATTCAGACTTTAACTTTAGATATGTAACTATGCTTAAGAACTTAAGTGGTGGAGCATTCATGAATGCAGGAAGTGGTATAACTGGTTTTAACTATAACGAACAAGGTGGAGCTCTGAATGTAGATACAGGTTGGGGATTCATGCACGAAATGGGACACAACTTTGATACAGGTAATAGAGCTATAGCCGAAGTAACTAATAATATTTTACCACTTCACTTCCAAATGATAAAAGGTGAACCTAGTAAGATATCACAACAAAACCTATGGGAGCGTAACATACTACCTAAGGTAAGTAAAGAAGATTATTCTAACAATGAGTGGTATCCAGAAAGTGACCGTAGTTTATTAAGTCACATGGCTCCATTATGGCAATTACAACTATATGATAATACATTCTGGCCTCGTTTCGAGCAACAATTTAGAGAAAGAAACATAGGTGGAGGAGATTGGAATACTAAGCATGAGGCTTGGGCAGTTGTTGCATCAGATGTTCTTAAATTAGATTTAAAAGAACATTTTGCTAGACATGGTTTCTATGTTAATGAAGAAACTGCTAAGCATATGGCTCAGTATCCAAAACCAACTAAGAAGTTGTGGTATTTAAACGATAATAAATATCTTAAGACAGGGGAAGGATTTAATAGTGATTTAAATTACACAGTAAAAACTAAGTTAAACCAAGACTCTGTTAAATTAGATATTACAATGGATAAAACTAATGCTAATAGTCTTCTTGGATATGAGATAATTAGGGATGGTAAAGTGATAGGATTTACTACTAAAGATACTTTCACAGATTCTAGCGTAACTGCAGGGGAAAACCATACTTACAAGGTAGTTGCTTACGATACTCAATTAAATCCTGCAGAAGGTGTAACTGTAAAAGCACATCAACCTATGATAGAAACAGTTGGTGGAGTAACATTACACTTAGGTGAAGAGTTCAATGCTAAGGACTATGTTAAAGCAACTGACTACCAAGGTAATACAATAGAAGATGTAAAAGTTACAGGTAATGTAGATGTTAACACAAAAGGTGAGTACACAGTTACTTACGAGGTTACTGCTAACGATGCAACTTCTAGAGAATCAATGAACGTTAATGTTGTTAGTAAATATGATTACTTATCTGATAGAGAATGGAATAGTCATCATACTGACTGGGGTACACCTTCACGTAATAACTATATAAAAGGAAGAACTTTAGGAGAAATTAAAGACTACGATAAGGGAATAAGATTACATGCTAATGGTAACGTTGTTTATGATTTAGGTGAGCATAACTATGATAACTTTGAAGTTAAAGTTGGAGTAGACATGAATTTACAAGCACAAAATGATTCAAGTATAACTTTCAAGATTATAGGAGATGGAAAGACTTTAGCAACAACTAAAGTATTAAAGCATGAGGATAATATGCAGTATATAAATGTCCCTATAAAAGGAGTTAAAGAACTTAGATTAGAAGTTAACAATGGTGGAAACGGAAATACTTCAGACCACGGTATATTTGTAGAACCTAAATTAAGTACTAATAATGCTAAACCTGAATTAACTATACCTAAATCTCAAACTGTTAAAGTTGGTCAAACTTTAGAAGATGTAGTTGGAACTTATAAAGCTATAGATGCCGAAGACGGCAATATAACTGGTAATGTAGTTGTTACTGGACAAGACAAAGTTAACTTTAATAGAGTTGGTAAGTATACTATAACTTACAGTGTAACAGATAAAGATGGTAATAAGACTGAAAAGAGTAGAATTATAAGTGTAATAAACACGGAAGACTTTAAATACTTAAGTGACTTTGATTGGAAATCTGCAACAAAAGGTTGGGGTACAATTGGTAAGGACAACGCAGTAAGTGGGAATAAGTTAAAACTTACTGGAGAAGATGGTCAAGAAGTAACTTATGATAAAGGGATTGGTACTCATGCTAATTCTGAAATAGTTTATGATTTAACAGATAAAAATGTAGATATGTTTAGTTCATTTGTTGGTATAGACCGTGCAATGTACAATGGACCATCTAGTGTAGAGTTCGAGGTTTATGTGGACGGTGAAAAAGTTTACGAGAGTGGTGTAATGAGAGCTAGAGACCCTCAAAAATTTATAGAGGTTGATTTAGCAGGTGCTAAAGAGTTAAAGTTAGTAGCTAAAGATGGTGGTGATGGTATAGGTTCAGATCATGCAAACTGGGCAGATGCTAAGCTACACTTTGTAAATACTGATAGAATAGATACTACTGATTTAACTAAAGCCATAGAAGATGCTAAGAAGGTTAATAAAGAAAATTACACTGAAGAAAGTGTAAAAGCTTTAGAAGAAAAGTTAGCTAAAGCAGAAGCTTTACTGAAAGAAGAGAATCCTAGTCAAGAAGCTATAGATACTGCTACTACTGAACTTCAAGAAAGTATAAAAGCTTTAGTTGAGATAAATCTTGATGAAGTGGTAAATATCCCTGATGAGTATTTAGTTAAATCTTTAAGCAGTACTTTAGGTAAAGATGGAAACTTTACAGTAGGAGATATGCATAAGTTAACTAATTTTAATATAGGTTATGGTGTAGTTAGTCTAGAAGGATTACAATATGCTAAAAATTTAGAGAGCATAAGTGGTGAAAATAATGAGATTAAAGACCTTAGACCTTTAGCTAAGTTAGAGAAGCTAAAGACAGTTAATTTCAGAGACCAATATGTACAAGTTGGAGAACTTAAAGCGACTGAAGGTAAAATTAAAGTTAATACTGAAGCATATAACAGAGCAGGTAAGAACATAGTAACAAAGGTATCTATGATCAAGAAAAATGGTGAAGTAGTTAAAGAACAAACTTTAGATGGAACAACTAAGGAAGTAACTTTAGATGTATCTGATGTTGACCCAGGATACTACGGAGTTCATGTTGCTTACGAAGACAGTGAAATAAGTGGTATATTAATACACATGATAGGAATTAAATAAATATAAAAAGGGTGATCTAGTGAAATAAACTGTGTAATCGAATAACTATAATTATGCATTTTAAAGGACTCTGAATTAAAATTCATAGTCCTTTTTTATTATAAGAACAGCTATTAAATCATACTAAATTTTATGTAATATTTTGTAAAAATATGGAAAAACATGTTGACTAGAAAGTAAATAATCCTTTATATTATTAAATAATTCACAAAGTTATGTATAAAACAAAATTTATGTTAATAAAGAGATTTATATTATAGACAAATATAATTACCTAATATACCTGAAAGGGGAAAATGTATTGCATATGATATATAGGTATTTCAAATTAGAATAAAGACCAATTTATGATTTAGATCAAGTTATAAAATAAAAATGAAATACTAAAGAATAAATTGGAGGAAATTTATGAGGAGTAAAATAGCGTCGGTATTGGCTATATCTATAATAGCTACAAACAGCATGCCTGCAGTAAATGTTTTTGCAAATGAGGTTGTAAAGGAGAAAGCAGTAGCAATAGAAAAACAAGTTTCTAAAAACATGACTGTTACTGATTTCAAAATAAAGAACGATCCTAACTTTAATAAGTATAATGAGTTATACAGAGTTGGAATAAAGTCTATAACAAATAATGGAGGTAACTATCCTCACACTAAAATAGAGAATGCTATAGATGGTAAACTTAATACACATTGGGAGACAAACACTAGAAATACAAATGAATTTAAAAATGAAGTAACTGTGGAGTTTAAAGATATAGCCGAGATAAATAGATTAGCTTATGCTACAAGACAAGAT
>NZ_JADPFC010000003.1:0-98863 GCF_015668195.1 Romboutsia sp. 1001713B170131_170501_G6 | reverse complement strand
TGAATTTAAAAATGAAGTAACTGTGGAGTTTAAAGATATAGCCGAGATAAATAGATTAGCTTATGCTACAAGACAAGATGGTGCTAAAGGAAAGGGATACCCTACTAGTGCAGAGATATATGTTTCTCAAGAAGAAACAGGCAATAATTTTGAATTAGCAGGTAAAGTAGAAGGAAGTAAAGCAACAGGGGGAATGGTTGAGTTTAAGTTTGATACTGTAAGTGCTAAGAGAGTTAAATTTATTTTCGTAGAAGCAAATAATGATTGGGCAAGTGCTTCAGAATTTTGGTTCTATAAAGAGGATAGAACTCTAGATAAGATGGAAAGATTATTTACGGATGCAAACATGAATGAAGTAAGTACAGAGTTTGCAACATCTGAAGCATTAAACACTTTAGAAAAAGAAACTGGAGGACATCCATTCCACGATAGTTTTAAAGAATATATAGATAATGCAAGACTTGTTTTAGAGAACAAAGAAGTTAACTTTACTGAAACTAAAGTATCTAAGTTATTGGGGTATGGAACTGAAAACCAAAAGGTTTATGATGACAAGTTTATGTTAGGTAAAGACCATATTGTTAATACACAAGTGAATGGTGGTAATTACTCTGGAACTAAAATAGAGTATATGTACGACGATAACCCTAATACTCATTGGGAAACAAATAGAGCTAATGGTACTGATTTCACTAATGAAGTGGTATTCACTTTTGACGAGATAGAGCAACTTGATAGAATAGCATTATTACCTAGAAGTGGTAATCAAAAAGGATTCCCTACTAAATACGAAATATATGCTTCAGAAACTTCTCAAGGGGATACATTCAAATTAGTTTCTAGCGGAACTGCAGAAGTTACTGCAGACTTTATGCAATTCAAATTTAATCCTACAAACTTTAAGAGATTGAAGTTCGTATTTAAAGAGTGTTATCAAAATAGACCATTCATATCTGAAGCAAGGTTCTATAAGCAAGATGCACTATCAGAGAAGATGGGAACACTATTCACTGATAATAATAAAAATAAAGTAAATCCTGATTTCGCTACACTAGATAAGATTACTGCGTTGGAAAATGAAGCAAAAGGTCATCCTTTATATAATGAATTTAAAGAAGATTTAAACGATGCTAAACAAGTTCTAGAAGGCAATAATGCAACTTATGTTGATGCTAAAGTAACTAAGTTCAAAGAGTTTGGTTCGAAAGAATTAGAAGCTTATGACGATCAATTTAAAATAAGCAATGATAAAATAACGAAGATAACTACCAATGGTAGACAGTGGTCAGATTGTAGTGTAGATAAAGCTATAGATGGTAATATAGAAACTTATTGGCATTCAGAGGATAAAAATAGTTCTACACATACAAATGAAGTTATAATGACTTTAGACGAATTACAAACTTTAGATAAAGTGGTTTACACTTCTCTAAGAGATAGAGGATTTGCAAAGAAGTTTGACATATATACTTCTAAAACTTTATCAGGAGATACATTTACTAAAGTTACTAGTGGTAGCTCTAATATAACTAAAGATTCAATATCAATAAAGTTCAATCCAACTGAAGCTAGAAGAGTTAAATTTGTATTTACAGAAGCACATGAAGGATGGGCATTAGCATCAGAATTTGGATTATACAAGCAAGATGAAGTTCTAGATAAAATGAGTAGATTATTTACTGATAATACTGTGACTGCAGTAAGTGAAGAATTCGATACAGTTGAAGAATTAAATGCTTTAGAGAATGAATGTAAAAAGCATCCATTCTATGAAGACTTTAAAGAAGATTTAGCTAACGCTAGGGTTCTAGTTGAACAAGGTGAAATAGAGAGCTCTAAAGCAGTAACTAAAAAGTTCAACCATTTAGATAATAAAGATTATATAGACCAATTTAGAATTCCTTATGAGAACATAAAGAGAATATCTAATAATGGCGGTCAATATGGTTCTCAAAGAATTGAAAATGCGGTAGATAATAATATAAGTACTTACTGGGAAACTAATAAGCCCAATAGTGCAGATTGGGGCAATGAGGTAACAGTAGAATTTGTAAATCCTATAACTATAGATAGAATAGCTTATGGTGCTAGACAAAGTGATAGAAAAGGATTTTTAGAGCAATTTGAAGTTTACGGTTCTAACACTACTAAAGGTGACGACTTCCATTTAGTAACTACAGGTAGAGCATCTAGTACTGAAGGATTAGTTGAAGCTAAATTTAAACCTACAACATTTAAGAGATTAAAATTAAAGTGGGTTAAGAGTAATCAAAACTGGGCTACATTAAATGAAATAATGTTCTTTAAACAAGACGTTATTGCAGAGAAGGTTTATAGTATATTCACAGACCAAACACAATCAGAATTAAAACCTGAGTATAATAGTATACAAGCTATAGAAACATTAGAGGAAGAAATTAAATCACATCCTTTAAAAGTAGAATTAAGCAAAGTTATAGAAAGAGCACATAAAATATTAAATAATAGCTTTGAAGGCAATATACTTAAAATGGACTTACCACAAAATGGCGATATCCATGGTCATTGCAAAAATGATTTAATGATGTCTTCTTTTGGAACTAACTTTATATCTACAGGTGTATTAGCTAAGCCAGGAGAAATTATAGAAGTTTATGTGGACGCAGAGCCAGACAAACCATTACCTCAAATAATGTTCTCTCAATCACAAGGACACTATGGTAATTGGCAGCGTAAATATAGCTTACAACCAGGATATAATAGATTCGAAGTCCCTAAGATATATGATGAAAAATGGTCACACAAAACTAACCCAGGTGGTGCTATATATTTCATAAACCCTTACACACCAGAGCAACAGGGTAAAGCTCCTAAAATAGTTTTAGAGGGTGGGCAAAAATTCCCTATGTTTAATCAAGGTGATGACGAGCAAGAATTCTTAAAAGAACTTAAAGAGTACAACGAGTACTTAAAAGCAAATCCTGATACTGGAGTAGACATATTTGAATACAATTCGCCTAGAATATTATTTACAGGTAGAGCATCAGATGCTAATCAAGTTTATAATGTAGAAAAGGTAAATGTAGCAGAGTCAACTTTAGTTTGGAGCAAAGTAGTAGATGATATGTTAGAGTATGCAGGTTTAGAAGATAATCCTGAAACTCCTAGACATGATAGTACAGGTATAAGAACTGCTATAAGAGTAATGCAACCTTATGGTGGTGCATATGCCGCAGGAGACCATGTAGGATTACAACAACATGTAGCGGACGATTTCTTAAGAATAGATAAATCTAGTATGGATGGTATACGTTGGGGTAATGGCCATGAGTTAGGTCACCAAATGGATATAAGACCTAGAACTTGGGGAGAAGTAACTAATAATATGTGGCCTAATGAAGCATTTTATCAGAATGGGTTAGCAGACCGTGTTAATTACACGCCAATATATAATAGGGTTGCTTCTGATGTAGACGATGAACATACTTACGAAAATCTAGATTTAATGTCAAGACTAGGTTTATTCTGGCAGTTAAGAATAGCTAAGGACGATTATTGGAAAGAATTAGAAAGAATGTATAGAGATAGAAGACCTGCACCTGCAAACCATCAAGCTAAATGTGATATAATGGCAGAATACAGTAGTGAGGTTTTAGGGTATAATCTAACTGAACATTTCGAAAGATATGGAATGAAGTTATCAGATGAATGTAAAAATAGATTAAATAAGTACCCTAAATTAGATAAGAAAATATGGTATGCAAATAATTCTGCAATAGCTTATAAGGGCAATGGATTTAGTGAAGATGTTAAAGTTACAGTATCTTCTAGCATAAATAAAGCAGCTAAAACTGCTACATTAAAATTCGGTATAGATAACAATAATAGCGATGATTTATTAGGCTACGAAATTAGCAAAGATGGTAAAGTTTTAGGGTTTACTTCAGGAACATCTTTCACAATTAATAATGTTGATTTAGAAGAAAACACTAACTATGATATAGTAGCTTATGCTAAAGATTTAAGTACTGCAAAACCAGTAAG
Organism: Romboutsia sp. 1001713B170131_170501_G6; assembly: GCF_015668195.1. Classification (NCBI taxonomy): domain Bacteria; kingdom Bacillati; phylum Bacillota; class Clostridia; order Peptostreptococcales; family Peptostreptococcaceae; genus Romboutsia; species Romboutsia sp. 1001713B170131_170501_G6. The sequence continues at coordinate 94,840 of NZ_JADPFC010000003.1, read as the reverse complement.
TATAAAAACATTACAACCAAAGGTAGAAGCAGTTAATGGACTAACTCTAAAATTAAATGAAGAGTTCAATCCTCTAGAGTATGTTAAAGCAACTGATTGTGAAGGAAATGCTTTAACTGATATTAATGTTATAAGTAATGTTGATAATAAGAGAAAAGGTGAGTACACAGTTACTTATGAGGTTACTGCTAACGACACTACTTCTAGAGAAACAATGAAAGTAACTGTGGTTAGCGATTATGACTATCTATCAGATAGTGAATGGAAAACTGCAACTACTGGTCACGCAGAGGTTTCACGTAACCAGTCTGTAAAAGGAAGAACATTAGGTAATATCAAAGACTATGACAAAGGTATAAGATTACATGCTAATGGTGAAGTTGTTTACGATTTAGGTGAGCATAACTACGAGACTTTTGAAGCAAAAGTTGGTGTAGACATGAACGTGCATGCTCAAAATGATTCTAGTGTAACTTTCAAAGTTATAGGTGATGGTAAAACTTTAGCAACAACAAAAGTTTTAAAACATGGGGACAATATGCAGTATATAAAAGTACCTATAAAAGATGTTAAAGAACTTAGAATAGAGCTTAATGACGGTGGCAATGGAACAAAAGCTGACTACGGTACGATAGTAGAACCTAAGTTAAGTACAAATAATGCTAAACCTAAATTAACAATACCTAAATCTCAAACTGTTGAGGTCGGAACAACTCTAGACGATGTAGTTGGAACTTACAAAGCTATAGATGTAGAGGATGGCGATATAACTCAAAATGTAACAGTTACTGGTCAAGATAAAGTTAACTTTAATAGAACAGGTAACTATACTATAACTTACACTGTAACAGATAACGATGGTAATACGACTGAAAAGAGCAGAGTAATAAGCGTTACTAATATGGAAGACTTTAAATATTTAAGTGATGTTGAGTGGAAGTCTGCTACTAAGGGTTGGGGTACTATAGGTAAAGATAAATCAATAGAAAATCGTGAAATAACTCTTACTGGCGAAGATAATAAACCTGTAACATATAAGAAAGGTATAGGTACTCATTCACATTCTGAGATAGTTTACGACTTAACAGATAAGAACGTTAACATGTTCAGTTCTTTTGTTGGTATAGACCGTGAAGTGTTAAACGGTCCTGGTAGCATAGAATTTAAAGTTTATGTTGACGGTGATTTAGCTTATGAAAGTGGAGTAATGAGAGCTAGAGACCCTCAAAAATTCGTACAAGTAGATTTAGCAGGTGCTAAAGAGTTAAAGTTAGTAGTTACTAACGGAGGAGACAAAATAGCTTCAGACCATGCAGACTGGGCAGATGCTAAGTTATACTTCGTAAATACTGATAGAGTATATACTGAAGAATTAACAACTGCCTTAGAGGAAGCTAAGAAATTAGATGCAGACACTTATACAGAAGCAAGTTATGAAGTTCTAGCAAACAGTATAGCTAAAGCAGAAGCTTTATTAAAAGAAGAGAAGCCTAGTCAAGAAGCTATAGATAATATGACTACTGAACTTCAAGATAGCGTAAAAGGTTTAATAGAAATAAATCTACAGGAAGTTGTTAATATTCCAGATAAATATTTAGTTAAATCTATACAAAATCAATTAGGTAAAACTGAAAATATAACTTTAGGAGATATGCGTAGTTTAACTACTTTAAGATTATCTGGTGTTGTCGATTTAACAGGTATAGAACATGCTAGAAACTTAGAGACTCTAGAAATGAGCCATAATGAAGTTAAAGATTTAAGACCATTAGCAAATCTAAAAAAACTTAAAACATTAGATGCAAAAGAGCAATTTATTGCAGTAGGAGAATTAACGCCATCTAATGGTAAAGTTGTAGTTGACTCTAAAGTATATAACAGAGAAGGTAATAATGTAGCTAAAATTGTTAAACTTGTAGATAAATATGGTAATACAGTAATAGAACAAGATGCTAAAGATGAGTCTGTTATAAGTATAGAAGGTTTACCTAAAGGGTTATATGGTGTTCATGTATTATTTGAAGATGAAAATTTTGATGGTATGATGATGTATCTATTCCATATAAAATAATTTAAAAGTATACAAAAGATTACCTTTGTAATTGTAGAAAAATCACTGCTTATTTTTAATAGACAGTGATTTTTTATATTTGATTAAACATATTGATTTATCTAAGCTACTAATTGTTTTTAAAAGAATATTTGAATATGGGCAAAGATACAGTGTAAGCAATACTGTATTTATAACGCGACCTAAGAGGTCTGGTATACACTTATAAGTAAAATTAATAACTAAATTTTAAAAGGTCAAAAGATAATAAAAGAAAAAGTCGTATATTCAATAGATTTTTCAAAATACAAACTTGAAAAAGATTCAGGGAATTTATTTTTATATTAATATTTCTTTTATCTAAATCTTTGATTTTATGAACAATAAAAAACGATAATAATAAAAGGACAAAATATTGATATCGGGAGAATTTTGTTTTAAATATATAGATAAAACATAAAATAAATAATTAATATCAGAGTATTATAATAATCTTAAAATTAAAAATTAGTGACAAAAATTGATAAAATTCTAGAAAACGGTTGCAAATAAGATAAGAAGTGTGTTAGTATACTAGTATAAAGAATAAGGGCTTGAATAGATAAAAAAATAACAAGGGTAATTATATGGATAATGACTAAGTCTAAATCAGATATTTCAAATTACATACTAAATTGTGACTATCAATAACCAACAATTAACAAAGCTACCTTTTTATTTTGAGAATATTGGTATACTAGTATAAAATTAGGTGAGGATTTGAAGTATTATAAGGAAAGAATAATAATATGTTCTAAGGAGTGGGGAAATGGAAATATCAACAGAAAAAGTTTTAAAGCAGGATGTAGTAAAACCTTTTGGTATGCAAGACAAGATAGGATATATGTTAGGGGATTTAGGTAACGACTTATTCTTCCAATTTGTAAGTGGATATTTAATGCTATTCTATACAGATGTATTAGGAATAACTGCGGGGGCAGTAGGAACTATGTTAGTAGTTGCTAGAATATGGGATGCAATAAATGATCCAATGATGGGGACATTTGTAGATAGAAGAAAAGTTGGTAAAAATGGTAAATTTAGACCGTACTTACTATACGCTGCATTACCTGTAACAATTATGGGATTTTTAACATTTACAGCTATACCGGGTATACCAGATAATTTAAAGTTAGTATATGCATATGTAACTTATATCGGTTTTGGTATGTGTTATACAGCTATAAATATACCTTACGGTTCATTGGCATCAGTAATGACAACAGATCCAGTGGAAAGAACATCTTTATCTACATTTAGATCAATAGGTGCATTAATTGCAAATTTAGCGATAATGATAATAGTACCTAAATTGGTATTTATTGATGGTGTAGCCACAGCAGGTGGATTTATGAAAGCTGCGGCTGTCTTTGTAGTATGTTCTAATTTATGTTATTTTGGAGCATTTAAATTAACAACAGAGCGTGTTAAGCATAAAGCTCAGGAAACAAAAGAAAAGGCAAGTTTTGTAAAAACAGTTAAAACTTTATTAAGTAATAGAGCTTTAATAGGGCTAATGTTAGCTTCATTTGGTATGTTAGCATCGATGATGGCAGTTAATGCTTTAACACCATACTTATATAAAGATTATTTTAAAGCGCCAGAACTAATATCTCTTGGTGGTGTAATTGGGATGATTTCATCATTTTTAATCTTACCATTCTTATCACCACTTGTTAATAAGTTTGGAAAGAAAGAGCTTTCAGTAGGAACTATGTTAATTGCTGTAGTAGCAAACTTAGCATTATTCTTAATGCCTATAAAAAGTCCATATGTGTATATGGCTATAAACTTTATAGCATCTATAGGAACTGGATTCTTCAATGTATTAATTTGGGCATTAGTAGGTGATGCAATAGATTATCAAGAATATATAACTGGAAAGAGAGAAGAAGGTATTGTTTATGCATCTTACTCTTTAGTTAGAAAGCTAGGTCAAGCTATAGCTGGTGGAATAGGTGGATTTGCGCTTACTTTCATTGGATACAAAGCAGGGGTAGCAACACAAACACCAGAAGTTGCTCAAGGGATAAAATACATAATAACAATACTACCTTTCGTATCAGCTCTAATTTCAACTATAGCTATGACATTTGTGTACAATTTATCAAAAACTAAATTAGCAGAAATGACAAAGGAGTTAGAACTTAGAAGGGGATAAATATAGGAAATTACTATAAAATTATAAGAAAATTAAGCAAAACAGAGATAAATACTTAATTAGCCCTTGCATGTACAAGGGCTTTTAGTTTATAGGACAAATTATATTAGGTATTAGAATTTTATCAATTTATTTTTTATTAACTTGAAAAAACAAAATTTTTGTAGAAATGAATTGAAAAACGATTGCCTTTGATTATTGCGTATGTTAGTATACTAGTATAAAGAAAAAAGCTATATAATTGCTTACTAATGGAGGATATTATGGCGAATATATTTGATAAGTATGAAAAGACACAAGAATTTTTAATATGTATTGACTCTGATGGATGTGCAATGAATACTATGGAAATAAAGCATAGAAGATGCTTTGCACCAGAGATGATAAAAACATGGAACTTATATGAAAAAGAAGATTATATATTAAACCTTTGGTATGACATAAATCTTTATACAAAAACTAGGGGTATAAATAGATTTAAAGGTTTAGCTGAAACGTTTAAAATCATAAGCAAAGAAGGTATAGAAATAGACGACCTTGATAGTCTTGTAAATTGGGTTGAGACTACAAATGAATTATCAAACAAATCGTTAGAAATAGAAATAGAAAAGACTAATAGTAAAGCCTTAAAAATGGCATATGAATGGTCTTTAAATGTAAACAAATCTATAGAACAATTACCAAAGGGCGATGAACCATTCGAAAATGTAAAAGAAGGATTAGAAACATTATCTAAGTTAGTAGATGTTGCAGTAGTATCATCAGCAAATGGAGAAGCTTTAGATGATGAGTGGAATAGACATAATTTTGTTAGGCATCTTAAAGCACTATTAGGGCAAGAAGCTGGAACAAAACAATATTGTATATCTGAGCTTAAGAAAAAAGGATATGATGAGAAAAAAATATTAATGGTAGGAGATGCACTAGGAGATTTACAAGCTGCTAAAAATAATAATGTAAATTTCTATCCTATATTAGTAAATAAGGAAGGTTATTCTTGGAAAAGATTAGTAAATGAAGCAGTTCCTAAATTAATGAATGGTACATTTGATGAAACTTATCAAAATCAATTAATAAAAGAATTTAATGATTCATTAAAATAATAAAAGAATTTGTATTAAAAAATATCCATACTAAATTCAATAGGGGGAATAATTATATGTTAAACTTAAAATCAAAACCTTATAATCTTGACGAACAATCTATACAATGGGTAAAAGACACAATTGCAAATATGACAATAGAAGAAAAAATAGGTCAACTATTTGTAAATATGGGTGCAAGTCGTGATGAAGAATATTTAAAAGGTGTTCTAGATAATTATCATATAGGGGCAGTTAGATACAATCCAGGTAAAGCTGAAGATGTATATGAGCAAAATAAAATATTACAAGAAAATAGTAAGATACCACTATTAATAGCTGCAAATACTGAAGCTGGTGGTAATGGAGCATGTACAGATGGAACATATGTAGGAAGCCAAGTTAAAATAGGAGCAACAAATGATCCTAAATATGCTTATGAAATGGGACGTGTTTCTGGTGTGGAAGCAGCAGCAATAGGGTGTAACTGGAGCTTTGCACCAGTAGTTGATATAAATAGAAACTGGAGAAATCCAATAATATCTTCTCGTTGTTATTCATCTAGTGCAGAGCAAGTATTAGAATTCTCTTTAGAGTACATGAGAGGAATAATGGAAAGTGGTATTATGCCTGCGGCGAAGCATTTCCCTGGTGATGGAATTGATGAACGTGATCAACATTTATCATTTGCTCCAAACTGGCTTTCAGTAGACGAATGGGATGCTACATTTGGAAAAGTATACGGAGGGTTAATAGATGCAGGCCTTCCATCAATAATGGCAGGACATATAGCTTTACCGGAATACGTACGTCACTTTAATCCAGAAGCAACTATTGAAGAATTAACTATGCCAGCCACATTAAGTAAATATATATTAACAGATTTATTACGTGGAAAAATGGGATTCAACGGAGTAATTGTAACAGATGCAAGTCATATGGTAGCTATGACATCTGCAATGAAGCGTAGTGAAATGTTACCAACAGCTATAGCAGCAGGTAGTGATTTATTCCTATTCTTCAATGATCCAGATGAGGATTTCAAGTGGATGATGGATGGTTATAAGAATGGAATAATAACTGATGAGCGTCTTGAAGAAGCATTAACTCGTATATTAGGATTAAAAGCTGCTTTAGGATTACATAAAAAAGCTAAAACAGAAATATTACAACCAAAAGAAGAAGCTATGGCTAAAATAGGATTAGAAGAAAATAAAATACCTGCTTTAGAAATAGCAGATAAAGCTATAACATTAGTTAAGAATAAAGAAGATATATTCCCTATATCTCCAGAAAATCAAAAGCGTGTATTACTTGTAGAGCCTAAAGGCCATGACGGTGGATTTGGAAAATTAATGGCTATGATGGGTGGAAAAGGTAAAAATGCAATTGAATTAATGAAAGAATTATTAGAGGCAGAAGGATTTGTAGTTGAAATATATGAATCTCCAATGGAAAAAGCAATGAAATTACCACCAGAAGAGATGATGAAATCAATGATGGACATTTACTCAGGAAAGCGTCCTATATCTTCGTTAACTAGCAAATATGATTTAATAATAAACATAGCAGATATTGGACCAGGAACAGATCAACGTATACAATGGCCAATGAGTAAAGGTACTCCTGATATACCATTTTATGTAAATGAAATACCAACAATATTTGTGTCAGTACAATGTCCATTCCATTTAGCTGATGTGCCTCAAGTAAAAACTTATATAAATGCTTATGACAATAAAGAATACACTATAAAAGCATTAGTTGAAAAAATGTTAGGTAGATCAGAATTTGTTGGTGTAAGCTCAGTAGATGCGTACTGTGGATTATTAGATACACAATATTAATTTAAAAATATAAATAATCAAATAAAAATAGTTGTAGTTAAATATTGTATTTAACTACAACTATTTTTAATATATTACAAAACTTTTTTATATTGACTAATGGATATAGCTAAATGATGTAAAATAATTAATATAAAAAGAAAAAACACAATATAAACTCTACGATTAGTTTATTGAAAGATTTTCTCTAATAGTTTAAATTATTAACAAGAGGTGAAACTGATGGATTGTAAGAAAGTTGGCAAATTAATATATGAATTAAGAAAAGAAAAAAACATGACACAAAAACAAGTTGCCGAATTAATGAATATAAGTGATAAAACAATAAGTAAATGGGAACGAGGATTAGGTTGCCCTGATATTTCTTTACTTTTAAAGTTATCAGATATATTTGGTGTGAGTATAGAAGGGATTCTATCAGGAGAAATAAATTTAAACGAATTAGAAGGAGGAAATATGAAAAATATAAGATTTTATATATGTGACAAATGTGGAAATTTAATAACAACAACAGGTGAAGCAGCCATATCTTGTTGTGGGAAAAAATTAGAACCATCAATTGCAAAAAAAGCAGAAGATGGACACAAACTTAATGTAGAAACTATAGAAAATGAGTTATTTATTACATCAGAACATGAAATGAAGAAGGAACATTATATTTCTTTTGTAGCACATGTAAAAGGTGATAGAGTTCAGATTGTAAAACAATATCCAGAGTGGAATATGCAGTTTAGGTTAAATCAAAATGGACGTGGTAAATTATATTTTTATTGTACAGAACACGGACTATTTTATCAAATAGTGTAATGAAAATATTAGTTATAAAAAACAACTATATTTATATAGATATATTAATTTTAAAGCTAAAACCTACTATCAATCAATTGATAGTAGGTTTTAGCTTTAAAAAATAATAGTATGATAATGCTATATAAATTTTAATTATTTACATATATTAGATTTTTGTTCCTTAATATAAAAGTTTATCTTATTATTGACAATCTCAAGGTAAGAATTAAAATTTTTTATCTCATCTTCAATATGCTTTTTATGTTTTAAGAGTATATCTTCACGTTGGCATATGGTTTCTGGACCTTCTATACATAAATTAACATATTCTTTAATTTTAGAAATAGGCATATGAGTATTTCTTAAACAGCAAATTAGATTAAGCCATTCCAAATCTGTGTCTTTAAATATTCTATTGCCTTGTTCATTACGTTCAATAAAAGGAAGTAATCCTTCTTTTTCATAGTATCGAAGTGTATGAGGTGATAAGTTATATTTTTGTGCGACTTCTTTAATAGTATATGACATAGATAACCTCCTAAAATATATAATAATATATTATACCTTTATAGTTAATTGTAAGCAAAATCTAAATAAACAAACTTAAAAATACTTATTGACTTAGAGTTTACTCTAAGGGGTATACTTATTAAAACACGAAAATTACTTTAAAGGGTAGGATATAGGAGGAATTAATATGACATTAAATGTTTTAAATAAAATTAACGAACCGAAAGACTTAAAAGGACTTTGTAGTAATGAGTTAAAAGTAGTAGCTGACGAAATAAGGGAAATTCTAATAAAAAAAGTAAGCACAACAGGTGGTCACTTTGGTCCTAACTTAGGGATGGTTGAAGCAACTATAGCACTACATTATGTATTTAATTCACCTATAGATAAGATAGTTTACGATGTTTCTCATCAATCGTATGCACATAAAATTTTGACAGGAAGAAAGAATGCATTTATAAATCCTGATGAATATAACAGTGTTACAGGATACACTTCACCTAATGAAAGTGAACATGATTTCTTTACAATAGGGCACACATCAACTTCAGTTAGTTTAGCATGTGGACTAGCAAAGGCTCGTGATTTAAAAGGCGGTAATGAAAATATTATAGCTGTTATAGGTGATGGATCTTTAAGTGGTGGAGAAGCTTACGAAGGATTAAATAATGCAGCTGCATCAGGAAAAAATATAATAATAGTAGTTAATGATAATAATATGTCTATAGCTGAAAATCACGGAGGTCTTTATCAAAACTTAGCTTTACTGCGTGATACTAATGGAAAATCAGAAAATAACTTCTTCAAATCATTAGGATTTGATTATCATTATGTTAAGGATGGAAATAATATTGAGTCTTTAATTGAAACATTCTCAAAAGTTAAAGATACAAATCATCCAGTGGTAGTTCATATGCACACAGTTAAAGGTAAGGGATATAAGGATTCAGAGGAAAATAAAGAAGCATTCCATTGGATAATGCCATTTGATTTAGAAACTAAAGAACCAATATTTAAAAGTACAGAGGAAACTTATAGCAATATTTCAGGTAAATTCTTATATGAAAAAGCTAAAAAAGATAGTAGTATTGTAGCAATAACAGCTGCTACTCCTGGTCCAGTTGGATTAGGCTCATTTAGATATGAATTTAAAGATCAATTTATTGATGTTGGTATAGCTGAAGAGCACGCAATAGCACTTGCATCAGGTATTGCATCTCAAGGTGGTAAACCTGTTGCATCTTTTATGAGTTCTTTTATACAAAGAACTTATGACCAATTATCTCAAGATCTTGCTATAAATAATAATCCTGCACTTATTATGGTTTACAATGGGGGCATAAGTGGTAGTGATGTAACTCATCTTGGTATATTTGATATACCTTTAATATCTAATATACCAAATATAGTATATCTTGCACCAACTAGCAAAGAAGAACATATTGCTATGATGGAGTGGGGAATAGAACAAGATAAATACCCAGTTGCAATACGTGTTCCTAATATGGAGGTAGTGTCAACAGGTGTTGAGGTAGAAACTAATTTTGATGATTTGAATACTTATGAAAAAGTTAAAGATGGAAGCGAAGTAGCAATTATTGGTCTTGGAAGTTTCTATCATCTTGGAAATAAAGTACAAGAAAAATTAAAAGAAACAACAGGAATAAATGCTACATTAATAAATCCTAGGTTTATAAGTGGATTAGATGAAAAATTATTAACTGAGTTAATAGATAACCATAAATTAGTAGTCACATTAGAAGATGGAATACTTGATGGTGGATTTGGTGAAAAGATATCAAGATTTTATTCAGACAAAGATATGAAAGTATTAAACTTTGGGGCATCAAAAGAATTTACAGATAGTATATCATTACAAGAATTATATAAGCGTTATCACCTAACTGAAGAGTTAATAATTTCAGATATAAAGGATGCTCTTAAATAAGATTAAATTTTGAGTATAATTGTGATATTATTTTACAATTTGTTTTTTCAAGTGAAATTTGAGAATAAGTATTGATTAAAAATCAATACTTATTTTTTTATTCTACAAAATTCTCAAATTATTCTTAGATTATAATATAGGTAATATAAGAAGAAATTTAAATGAACTAACTTATAAAGAATTAAATACAAATATTTAATTTAAATCTAATTCTATAGAGTGTGTAATTAGGTAAAATATTATTGAATATATTTTTAAGATAATAAATTGACATTATCACTAATTAGTGATAATATAAAATCATGGAAAATATAAAAACATTAATTAATGAGAGTAAACTTAATTTATCTACATTAATAGCTTTTACTAGAGCAGAGCATAAAATTCATAGCTTAGAGTATAAAACTATAAAAGAAAGTGGATTAACTATTTCGCAGTTTGGAGTTCTTGAAGCTTTATACAACAAAGGCGATTTAAGAATAGGCGAGATAATGGAAAAAATATTAACTACATCAGGAAATATTACAGTAGTAATAAAAAATTTAGAAAAGGATGGATTTATAAAAAAGATTCCAGACCCATCAGATAGAAGGTCTACCATAATATCTATAACAGATAAAGGTGTAAAGGTTATAGAAGAAATATTACCAGAGCATATAGAAAATATAAATGATATTTTCAGTATATTAACTGATGAAGAAAAAGTATTATTAAAAAACATATTAAAAAAGTTTAAATAAATATAAATTTTTTTAAATGAATATCACTAATTAGTGATAAATTTCAAATATAAAATAGAAAAATTTACAATAGATAGAATTTTAAAAGGAGGTACATTATGAGCAAATTAAGAAGTATTGAAACATCATTTAAGGGAGCAGCACCACATTTTGTAGGAGATGGTTTTAGGGTTAGTCAGTATTTTCCAGCGGGTAAAAATTTACTAACTCGTTTTTCACCATTTATATTATTAGATTATAATCAACCTCATTATTTTGAACCTTCAGAGGCAAGAAGAGGAGTAGGTGCACATCCACATAGAGGGTTTGAAACAGTAACTATTGCTTATGACGGTAAAGTTGAACATCATGATAATAGTGGAAATCATGGTGTTATAGGACCGGGAGATGTACAGTGGATGACAGCAGGGAGTGGGGTACTTCACAAAGAATACCATGAAGAACAGTTTTCAAAAGATGGTGGTATGCTCCATATGATACAGCTTTGGGTAAATTTACCTAATAAGTATAAGATGACAAAACCAAAGTATCAACCAATTACTAAAGAAAATATAAGTGTTTATAAATTAAGTAACCATGAAGGTGAAATAAAAGTAATAGCAGGAGAAGTAAAAGGTGTAAAAGGACCTGCTAGTACATTTTCTAAAATGAATATATACAATGTATGCTTAAAAAATCATGGAAAAGTAATCTTAAATGAACCTAGTGAATTTAACACTGGAATACTGATTATAAATGGAGAAATGAAGATAAATAATGATTCTATATATAAAGAAAATGATTTTATATTATTTGACAATGTAGAAGGAGAGATTATATTAGAGTCAGTTAGTGAAGATTCTTTAGCCATTGTATTGAGTGGAGAACCATTAAATGAACCGGTTATAGCTCATGGACCATTTGTAATGAATACAGAGTCAGAGATAATAAAGGCTTATGAAGACTATAATTCAGGTAAGTTTGGACAACTTAATTTTTAGTTGAGATTATAGCAATAAAGAGGTAAATGTAAGTAAATATGGAAAATAGATTTAAAAATCTAAATAAAAGTAACTATTAGTTTTAATGCAATATTTAATTGTACATTAAAGATATATATAATAAATAGAAAGAGAAGTTGAATTATGAATAAGTTCAAGAAAAAACTAAGGCAGGTACTGGATGTACGAGATGTGCTAAGAGTGTGAGAGAAATATTTTATAAATTATTAGATTTATAAAATATATATAGTAATATTATATATTAGGATCGAGTTTATGTTTGAAAGTATAAGAATCTTCTTATATATTAAGTAGAAAATTACCAATTAAGGTGATAAATTTGATTTATACTGATAGATAGCTTATTAAACAGGAATACAAAATTAATAAAAAAGATGCGCTGTGATTCGTTTTCACCATTAAAAACCATATTGATTAATTTATCAATATGGTTTTTATTTATGTAAAGTAATATATATGGTCCTGTATAATAAAGAGCCACCTTATTTTAAATAATGGTTTATATAAATTTTATATAAGATTTAATTTTTATTACATATTATGCACCTAAATTAATCGAAATTATGTTAAGTGTACATTTTATTAAAAATTATTGACAAACAAAAAAAATTAGATATACTTATAAAAGTAGATACCCTATGGGGGTATATAAAGATAGTATTCAAGCGGCTGAAATAAAAAATAAGGCTTATAGATATATAAAGTCTATAAAAAATATGAAAGGAGATTTAACATGAATAATATAGTAAAAAGAAGTTACAAAGTAACAGGAATGACATGTTCAGCTTGTGGTAAAGCTGCAGAAAGAGCTGTCAAAAAAATAGATGGTGTAGTTAGCCAAAGTGTAAATATGGCTACAGAAAAAATTAACATAGAATATGACAAAAATAAGGTTAGCTTTGAAGAATTACAAAATGCAGTAAAAAAAGCAGGTTATAATTTATTAGAAGATGTTAGTTATAGCAAAATAGATTTAAAAATAGGTGGTATGACTTGCGCTTCTTGTGCAAAAGCAATAGAGAGATCCGTCAATAAATTAGATGGAATACAAAGTATTAATGTAAATGTAGCTACTGAAAAAGCGACTATAAGTTATGATTCATCTAAGCTAAAATTAACCGCAATAAGAAATACTATTGAAAAAGCAGGATATAAAGTATTAGAAAAAAGTACAACTAGTAAATCAAACAATGTAGATGAAGATAAATTAAGAAAAGAAAAAGAAATGAAAACACTATTTATAAAGTTTTTAGTGGCAGTAGGATTTTCAATACCGCTATTTTATATAGCAATGGGACCTATGGTACCAAGTCCAATTGGACCGTGGCCAGTTCCGGATATTATAAACCCAATGACAAATTCTCTAAACTATGCTTTAATCCAAATAGTATTAGTAATACCAGTAATGATAGCTGGAAATAAATTTTATACTAATGGATTTAAAGCACTTATAAATAAAAGTCCAAATATGGATTCACTAGTAGCAATAGGAACATTAGCAGCATTTTTATATAGTTTATATACAACAGTTCAAATGGCTACTACAGATATGGTAGCAGGACATGAACATCACCAATTATATTATGAAAGTGCAGGTATAATAATAGCACTAATATTACTTGGTAAATATTTAGAATCAAGATCAAAAGGAAAAACAAGTGAAGCTATAAAGAAACTTATGGGTCTTCAACCTAAAACAGCAGTAGTTATAAAAAATGGAAAAGAAATAGAAACTCCAATAGAAGAAGTAGAAGTTGGAGATGTAATAATAGTAAAACCAGGAAGTAAGATACCGGTAGATGGTATAGTAATAGAAGGACACACTTCTGTAGATGAATCTATGCTTACAGGTGAAAGTATACCTGTAGAGAAAAATGTAGGAGATAAAATTACAGGAGCAAGTATAAATAAGAACGGTAGTATAAAGTTTAAAGCAGAAAAAGTTGGAGCAGATACAGCTTTATCTCAAATTATAAAATTAGTTGAAGATGCACAAGGTAAAAAAGCACCAATAGCAAAATTAGCAGATACTGTATCAGGATATTTTGTACCAACAGTTATAACAATAGCTGTAGTAACAGCATTACTTTGGTTTACAGTTGGAGGAAAAGGTGTAGAATTTGCACTTACAATATTTATATCAGTACTTGTAATAGCTTGCCCATGTGCACTAGGACTTGCAACACCTACAGCGATTATGGTAGGTACAGGTAAAGGTGCAGAAAATGGTATATTAATCAAAGGTGGAGAAGCATTAGAATTAGCACACAAGATAGATACTATAATATTTGATAAAACAGGAACAATAACAGAAGGTAAACCTCAAGTTACAGATATAGTAGTAACTAACAATATTGATAAAGATTACTTATTAAAAATAGCAGCAAGCGCTGAAAAAGGTTCAGAGCATCCACTAGGAGAAGCTATAGTAAGATTTGGTGAAGAAAAAAATATTGGATTTATGAAAGTAGAGAAATTCAAAGCTATACCAGGTCATGGTATAGAGGTAACTATAGATAATAAAAATGTATTACTTGGAAATAAAAAGCTTATGGATGATAGAAAAATAAGTTTAGGAAATTTAAGTAATAAATCAGATGAATTAGCAATGCAAGGTAAAACACCTATGTATATAGCTTTAGAAAATGAATTAGGTGGAATAATAGCAGTAGCTGATGTAGTTAAAGAAAGTAGTAAAAGAGCAATAGATAAACTTCACAGTATGGGAATCAAAGTTGCTATGGTAACAGGAGATAACAAAAAAACTGCTGATGCAATAGCAAAAGAAGTTGGAATAGATATAGTACTTGCAGAAGTTTTACCACAAGATAAATCAAATGAAGTTAAAAAACTTCAACAACAAGGTAAATTCGTTGCAATGGTAGGAGATGGAATAAATGATGCTCCAGCATTAGCGCAAGCAGATATAGGTATAGCAATAGGAAGTGGAACAGATGTAGCCATGGAATCAGCAGATATAGTTTTAATGAGAAGTGATTTAATGGATGTCCCAACAGCTATAAAATTAAGTAAAGAAACTATAAAAAATATAAAACAAAATCTATTCTGGGCATTTGCATACAACACAGTAGGAATACCAGTAGCAGCAGGTGTATTATATATGTTTGGAGGACCATTATTAAATCCGATGATTGCAGCAGCAGCTATGAGTTTAAGTTCAGTATCAGTAATAACTAATGCACTTAGACTTAAGGGATTCAAAGCCTATAAATAATATTCTAGTTAATATAAGTTGATTAGGCAGCTATAAAATATGAATAGTAAATTAATCTATGAAATACAAAATATTCTTTTACAAAATGAATTCACGTAAATATCTATAAAAGATGACTCCATAAATTTAAATATCAATGAAAAAACTATAACTTTTATAATCATAAGAATAAAATGTATTTTTAATATAGTAAAAGATTAATAAATACCAAATTGGTAAGATTATATCAAAAGAAAATCATATATGGACTTTCAAAAGCTAGGGTAAAACCTAGCTTATTTTTATGTAGAAATTTTAAAAAATATTTTATAGAAAAAATTTATTCAAGCATTTTACTATTTTATAACCTGTAAAATATTAAAAGTGTTAAATATATGAACTACTAAAATTAATTTATCGTAGATTTTCTTTTCTTAAATATATGTAATGATTTCTATATTAAAGTACTTAATTATAGAAAATATCTATTTAACGTAGAAAAATCCAAATGTTATAATAATAACCAGAAAAAATAGGAGGGATATTATGAATAATATTGAACAAAAAGCAAAAGAAATAAGAAAAATAGGCGAAGGATACTTTGAAAGAGGAGAATTTTACTGTTCTGAAGCAGTAGTAAAAACTATAAATGATGCTTTAGGTAATCCTTTTAGTGATGATATAACTAAACTAGCATCAGGTTTCCCTATAGGAATAGGTAAAGCTGGATGTTTATGTGGAGCAGTAAGTGGTGGAGTAATGGCTCTAGGAATGGTATATGGTAGAAAACATGGAGAGCCTATGAATGAGGATATGTTTAAACGTTCATCTGGATTACATGATCATATAAAAGAACTTTACAAAAGTACTTGTTGTAGGGTTATGACTAGAAATTTTGAATTTGTATCAGAAGAAAGAAGACAACATTGTATAAAAATAACTGGTGAAGTTTGTGAATATGTAGCAAAAGTTTTAATGGAAGATAATAAATTAAGTAAATAATTAAGGAATTTAGTTACTATGAAAGATAATTTTAAGAATATACCAATAGCGCTATCAGCTATATCATTAGGATTTATGGGATTAGGTACAGCCTTTGTAGGATTTAATATTTTATGGGTAAGACATATAGCAGTTTTATTTTCAGTAATTTGTTTAGGACTTATATTTTTAAAGTATGCTATGCACCCAAAAGTAGTTTTAGAAGAAATGAAACACCCAGTATTAGGAAGTGTTTACCCTACTGTCTGTATGACACTTATGGTTATAGCTGTTTATTTTAATGATTTTAATAATGTGATAGGAAAAGGAACATGGGTATTTGCAATAGTTCTACATTTTATAATAAGTATATTTTTCTTCAGAGAAATGTTTAAAGAGTTTAAATTAGATAAAATGATACCAGGTTGGTTTATTCCTAGTGTAGGGATAGGAGTAGGAGCAGTTACAAGCGGTCCAATGAATATGCCTTTACTTTCAGATATTGTATTTTACTATGCATTAGCTATGTTTGCAATAATAACACCAATTATGATTTACAGACTAAAAAAACATTCTAAATTACAAGGGCCTGCAAAATCTACAATAATGATATTTACAGCTCCAGCTAGTGTATGTTTAGCGGGTTGTTTAGCTACTAGCAATATGGAAAATCAAATACTTGTAAGTATTCTTGCAATATTAACATACATATCTATTATTTATAGTTATGTATTATTACCACAACTTATAAGGGAAAGATCACTTCCGCATTTAGCACCATTGACATTCCCATTATCTATAGGAGTTATAGCTTCTCAAAGATATGTAAAATACCTTGGAAATAAAAATTCAAATTTACAAGGGATATGCGAAATATTATTATATGTTCAGTGTGTAGTAGCTACTTTAGTTATAGGGTATGTAGTAATTAAAGCTATTTGTTTATTATTTAGTAAATTTAACACAGTAGATGACAAAAGATTAAGTATATAAAGAAAGCAAGTGTAGTTTTTACACTTGTTTTTTATGCCATTTTATACAAAATAGTATAATGCAGAATTTGAATAAACGATTATTTATAGTTATTTTTATGTTAGTAAATAAATAAAAAATACATTTAACATTATAAAAATTTAAGGTAATAAAGATTTATTTAAGAATATAGAATTTCTATAGTTTAATAAAGTGTTTGCTAGGTATAAATAAAATATATTTTAGCCTAGGGAGGTTTTACTATGAATAATGATAGAATATGTGGTTGCTGCAATGTGACTATTGAAGATATAATAAAAGCTAAAGAAAATGGATGCATAAGTGTTGAAGAAGTAGTTAAAGAAACAAATATAGGAAGAGCTTGTGGTAGATGTAAGGATAAAGCAGAACTAACAATTTTAAAAGTGCTTTTAAATAGACTTTATATAAAGTAATAATTGGCCATATTGATGAAAAATTCAATATGGTTTTTATTTTATATAAAAATTATATTCATTTTTGACTATTAAATAATATATAATCTATGTTATATGATTGAAAAGAAAACAATTTAAAGGATTAAATATAATTAAAATGGGGTCAAAGTGGGGGCTTGAAGCTAAGTAAATCTTAGATTTAAATTTTTATATTGGGAGAGTAAGAATGATACTTAGAATAATTGTAAACATTATTTTGGCAGTAGATATATTTTTATATGGTATGGAAAATGATATATACTTCGACAAAGTAAGTTATCCAATATGTATAGCTTTAATTAGTATAAGCTTATCAGTTTACATGTTATACATAATCAAATTTAAAAATATCAAAATATTATTAGGCAATATTTTATATATGATTATAGTAACCTACCTTTATCCTCCATCTTTAGCGATTTTGACATATATGATAACTGAGTATATTCAAGTTAAAGGTTATAAAGGTAGGTATATTTTGCTTTCTGTGTATACCATATTATCTATAAAGATAGGACTAAACTATACCCATATATTTATAGGAATAGTTGCTAGTATTTTTACTTATGAAATTATGAGATATAAACAAAAAATCTTGAAATTAGAAAGAAGCAACTATGATTTAAAAGAGAAAAACTATAAGATAGAAGAAATAAGAAAAAAAGAAAATCGTATAAGTCATCAAAATGTTGAAGCTATAAAAATTGAAGAAAGAAATATGATATCTCAAAAACTTCATGACAATATAGGGCACACTTTAGCAGGAAGTATAATGCAACTAGAAGCTTTAAAAATAGTAATTGTAAATGATAGAGAAAAAGGCAATGAAATGCTAGAAAATATAATTACAAATTTAAGAAATGGTATGGATGATATAAGAAAAACTTTAAGAAAAATAAAGCCAAATCAATCACAAGTTAATATAAATAACTTAAGGTTAATGTTAGAGGAATTTTCTAACAAATCTAAGATAATTACTAAATTAAATATAGAGGGAGATTTAAACGAAATAAATTTAGTTTATTGGAAAGCTATAATAGAATGTTGTAGCGAAATATTGACAAACAGCATGAAATATTCCAATGGAGAATTAATTAACATTGACATTAGTGTATTAAATAAAATTATAAGATTACATATAAAAGATAATGGTTATTATCAGGGTGAAATAAAAAAAGGAATGGGGTTATTAGGGATTGAAGAGAGAATCATCAATTTAGGTGGAGATATTTATTTTAATAATGAAGATGGATTTTCAAACCTAATAATACTTAAAAGGGGAGAAAATGATAAAATTAATTATAGTAGATGATGATGTTTTAATAAGAGAAAGTCTAAAAATAATAATAGGGATAGATAATGAAATTGAAGTAGTTAAAGCTTTGGAAAATGGGAAAGAATGTATAGATTTTTTAAGTGAAAATGAAGTAGATGTAGCACTTTTAGATATGAGAATGCCAGTGATGGATGGTGCAGAAGTACTAGAGGAAATTAGTAAGAGAAATATAAAGGTTAAGGTATTAATACTTACAACTTTTGATGAAGAAAAACTAATAAGTAGTGCTATAAAGCATAAGACTAGCGGATATCTGCTAAAGAGTAGTAAGCCAGAGAAGATCATAAGTGGGATAAAATCTGTTTATCTTGGAAATGGTGTGTTTGAGTCTGATATAGTATCAAAATTGGTAGTGGGCAATAGTAATAAAAATGATAAGTCAGATGATGAAGGCTTAAATATTTATTGCTTAACAGATAGAGAGAAGGACATAGTAAGACTTATATCTAAAGGCTTATCAAATAAAGAAATTGCAAATAAGCTTTTTTTATCTGAAGGGACTATAAAAAATCACATAACATCTATTCTGTCTAAAATGGATTTGAAACATAGGACACAGATAGCTATAGAGTATTTAAATAGTAAGATACATTAATTACATAATTAATTTTAAAAGAAAACCATTTAGGTTTTCTTTTTTATTTAACAAGGAATTATTTTGAATGAAATTAATAAATGATTAAAGTTATTTGATTACCATGAAATTTATGACTTTAGTCATGGTTAATTAATGACTATGTGTACTTAAGCAATTTATATATCTTTAATATAATTAAAATATATAAATTAATGTAAATAAGTGGGAGTGATATTTATGAAATATGTTGAGATAAGTGGCTTATATAAACGTTTTGGGGATGTAAATGCTATAGAAAATTTAAATTTATCTATAGAAAAAGGAGATATATTTGGCTTGCTTGGACCAAATGGAGCAGGAAAAAGCACTACAATAAATATACTTTGCCAACTACTAGAAAAAGATAGGGGAAGTATAAAAATATGTAATGAAGAGTTAAGAAGAAATGATGCTAATATAAGGGGAAAGCTTGGGATAGTTCCTCAAGACTTAGCTATATTTGAAGATATGACAGCACTAGAAAATACAATGTTTTTTGGTAGCCTATATGGGCTAAGAGGAAAAGATTTAAAGGAAAAAGCATTAAAAGCTTTGGAATTTGTAGGATTAGAAGACACTAAAAAGTTAAGCAAGACTTTTTCAGGAGGAATGAAAAGAAGATTAAACATTGCTTGTGGAATAGTACACAACCCAGAGTTATTGATATTAGATGAACCAACTGTTGGAATAGATCCACAATCCAGAAATCATATAATGAAATCTATAAAAATTTTAAATAAAAACGGATGTACAATAATATATACAACACATTATATGGAAGAGGTAGAAGCTATTTGTAACAATATAGCAATAATTGATAAAGGGGAGGTCATAGCAAGTGGAAGTAAGGAAAGCTTAAAAGCAATTATTACAGATAAAAACAAGTTTGAAGTAATAGTTAACGATATCACAGAAATAAATGAAAAAGATTTAATGGATATAAAAGGAATAGATAGTGTTGAATTTAAAGACAATAAAATTATTGTAAGTATAGATAGAGAAATCAATGGTTTAAATGAGTTCATACTTTATATAAGTAGTAAGTCAATTAAAATTTTAGATATAAAAAGTAAGGCATTGACACTTGAAGATGTGTTCTTAAATCTTACAGGAAGAAAGCTTAGAGATTAAGGAGGGGATATAATGAGTATAATACTATCTGCAATAAAAAGAAGTTTAAGGGATAAGAATACAATCGTCGGTAATATACTTTTAGTTATAATGCTTCCTTATATATTTTCTTTAATATTTGACTATGATGGAGGAAAGGAAAGCCTTGATATAAATATAGTAGGAAACAAAAATAGTGAAATAAACAAATCATATGTAAAGTCTTTAGAAGAATTTGATAAAGAAAATGAGATGATAAGCTTAGATTATAAAATTTATACAAAAGAAGAATTTTATGAAAATAAAAATAGTGAAGAAGTGAATAAAAGTAATTTAACTGTAATTATAGATGAAAAAAATAGGCATATAAAGTTTGAAGGAAGCAAAAAACTTAGTATGGGTGAAGAAGTTATAGAAGGAATTACAAAAGAATTTTTTAATTCAATGTTTCTATACGAATCAGTGGCCAAAGAAGGTGAAGTACCTAGTATAAGTAATAATTTAGTAAAGGTATCAGAATACAAAAGTGAAGGAATCAAAAGCTTAATAACAGAAGATATAGATTATGGTAAATACTTCAGTGTAGTCATGCTTCAGATGGCAATTCTTGCAGTAAGTGCTTGTTCTTTCAAAAATACTTTCTATATAAAAGAGAATATAGGAAATCGAGTAAAGTCATCCCCAGTGAAAATGTCGAAACTTATGTCACTAGAGTTAATAGGATCTTTTATAGTAATTTTTGCTCAAGGAATTATAATGCTACTTGCAATAGCTATTTTATATGGTGTAAATATTACTAAACAAAATTTATTAGGAATAATAGCTTTGATAAGTGTACTTAGTATGCTTTCTGTTTGTATAGGGCTATTTGCATCATCTATATGTAAGAAAAGAAGTATTGGAGAAAATGTCTGCTCTATAATTGTAACTGTTATGGCTTTAGCTTCAGGCGAACTTATGCCGCACATGGAGCAATTTGCAAAAGATATTCCAATATTAAAGTTAAATCCATTTGTATGGATCAGTAAAGAATTTAATTCATTGGTAACTTTAAATTATAGTGAAAATTTATATACTGCATTAGGTGTTGGAATTATAGCATCTATTGTGTTAATGGCTATATCAATATTAATTTTAAGTAGAAAAGTGGTGAAATAATATGAAAAATATAATGACTATATTAAAGCACAATTTAAAAAGTACTATGAAAGGGTGGTTTTGGTTAGTATTAATATTTCCAATAGCTATTAATATACTTGTTAGCGTGTTGGTTGATAAAGAAGACTCATCTTTAGAAGATTCAAATAATAGTTTTAATGTAGGTGTATATGCAAAAGACAATAGTGAAATAGTAGATAAATTACTGCCTTTAGATAAGGTAGGAAGTTTATTTGTTGTAAGCAGTGAAAAAGAGCTTAAGGAAACTTTAGATAAAGGAGATATATCTGTTGGAGTCATAATAAATAGTAAAGATATATATAAAGATATAAAAACTAATAAAGAAGGAACAATAGAAGTCATTTCTCAAAGTAATTCAGGAAATAAAGAGTATATACTTAGTGTTATAAATACTGGAATTATGCAAATTCAGTCTTTTGGAGATAACAAAGATGAATACCTAAAATTATATAAACAATATGAAAAGAATAGCTATAAATTTACTTATGAAAATAGTAATTTATCGTATGCTTTCCCATATATAATTATGTTTGGTTTATTTGAAATGGCATTTTTAATTATAGGAGGAAGATGTATAGTACCTTTATTAAAAGAAAGAGAGCTTAAAATAGACAGGAG
This sequence comes from Romboutsia sp. 1001713B170131_170501_G6, assembly GCF_015668195.1. Taxonomy (NCBI): domain Bacteria; kingdom Bacillati; phylum Bacillota; class Clostridia; order Peptostreptococcales; family Peptostreptococcaceae; genus Romboutsia; species Romboutsia sp. 1001713B170131_170501_G6. Next base: position 72,171 of record NZ_JADPFC010000003.1, on the reverse strand, counting down.
AATTTTAATGTCTAAGATAAGTAAGATAGAATATACATTAGGACACATATTAGGATGCTTTGTATTATTGTTGTTTCAAGGTGCAACTTTAGTAGCTACTTTTTACATACTAAATCCACAGTTTGATATTAACTTAATATGGATGATGCTACTAGCGTTTGTATTATCCTTTGTAGTGATAGCAGTAGCTTTAGTAGTTTTAAGTATATCTAGCAATTCAACAATGTATTATACACTACTTTCTGTAATAATAACTCCAATGTGCTTATTAAGTGGTGGATTTATTCCTACAGAATTTATGCCAGAATCAGTTCAACATCTTTCACTAATTTCACCATTAACTTGGATAAATTCAGCATTTAAAAAGATTATTATGGAGGGGAGTTATTTAGGTATAGGGCTAGATTTATTAGCAGCAGTATCAATATCTTTAGTATTAATTATGCTATATTTAGTATTAGAGGATAAAAGGAAAAATAAATTAACTTGTTAGATAATATAATTAAGAATAGAGAAGTTTTTATTTATATTAATTTAATATTAGATACCACTTTTTCATAAATAAACTTAAGCTAATGTCTAAGAGAGTTTATAATTGATAGGTGGTTTTTATTTTTGTAATAAAATATAATAAAAGATAGTTTTACTTAAAATAAATATAGAACTAAAGAGGAGACAAGGTGATTAATAACATAAATAGTAATTCATATAGCAACTTATCTAAGGCAGCACTAACAAATAGGAATAATCAAGCTAAGACAATGCAAGATAAGTCAGCAATAAAAATAGATTTAGAGATAGTATCAAAAGAACAACTTGCTAAGCTAAATAAATCTCAAAAAGAAGAAGTAGCAAATTTGTTAAAGAGAATTCAGGGAGAAATAGCAAAGGCAGAAATAATAGCAGTAAAAATAATTAAAGGAGAGACATTAAATTTTGAAGAAAAAAAGTTTATAAAAGAAAAATATCCAGATTTAAAGCAAGTAGCAGAAGAATCTTCAAAAGAAGTAAGCGAATTAAAGCATGAAATAAAAAATTTAAAAAGTGAAGAACAAAAACAACAAGTAATATCAAAAGCAATAAATAATATAAAACTAATGAACAAAAAAGGAATACTTTCTGAAGTACAAACTAGAATTAAAATGTCAGGAATAGAAGAAGTTGAAAAGTTCATAAAGAATATTCAAAAAGAACTTAAAAAGGCAGAAATAATAGCAGTAAAAATAGTTAAAGAAGAGACATTAAATTCTGAAGAAAAAAAGTTTATAAAAGAAAAATATCCAGATTTAAAGCAAGTAGCAGAAGAATCTTCAAAAGAAGTAAGCGAATTAAAGCATGAAATAAAAAATTTAAAAAGTGAAGAACAAAAACAACAAGTAATATCAAAAGCAATAAATAATATAAAACTAATGAATAAAAAAGGAATACTTTCTGAGATACAAACTAGAATTAAAATGTCAGGAATAGAAGAAGTTGAAAAGTTCATGAAGAATATTCAAAAAGAACTTAAAAAGGCAGAAATAATAGCAGTAAAAATGATTAAAAGTGAGAAATTAACTCGTGAAGAAAAAAATCTTATAAATGAAAAGTATCCAGAGTTAAGACATGAAGTAGAAAAATATATAAAGAAAAGTAATAGCTTAAAGGAAGAATTAAAGTTATGTAAAAATAAAGAAGAAAGGCAACAAATCGTATCAAAAGAAATTAAGAATATAGAAAACATGAGTAGTAAAGATATTATTTCAGAAAGTGAATTAAAAATAAATATGGCAGCAATAGAAGAAGCTGTCATATTTATAAAAGATAGTAAATTAGAGATAAATAAAGAAGAAAGAGAAAATAATAAAGGTAAGTTATTAAAATTTTTTATAAATCCATATTTCTATGTGGGCACAGTTTCAGACAATCTATCAAGTATATTTATTATCATAGTAATAATAACAACTATATATCTGTTCTTATAAAGATGACATTAATATTAAATAAGAGTATTTATAGTGTTACAAGAGTTTAGTTACAATAGATGATTAATAATCCTATAGATTTATACATAAAAGACGTATATAGAATATATAGACATCAAAATAGTTAGTAGAGAAAATTGGAGGATTATAATGGGACTTTCAGAAAATACAAGTCAAACGAAAATACTTTTAGAGTCTGGCACTAATGAACTTGAGATTATGGAGTTTACAATTTCAGGTGAAGTATTTGGTATAAATGTAGCAAAAGTACGAGAAATTTTAATGGCTCAAGAAGTAAAGAAAATGCCAAATTCACATGATGTTGTAGAAGGTGTATTTAAGCCAAGAGATGAGATTATCACAGTTATAGATCTTGGAAAATATCTAAATCTTCCTAAACCAAAAGATGCAGGACATGATATATTTATCGTTACTCATTTTAATAAGTTAAACTTTGCATTCCGTGTAAATTCAGTAGTTGGTATTGATAGAGTTTCTTGGGGAGATATAAAAAAACCAGATAGAGTTATATATGGTGGAGATGAAGGTGCAGCAACAGGTATTGCAGAATACAAGGATAGACTTATAACTATATTAGATTTTGAAAAAATAATTGCAGAAATTAGTCCAGAATCAAGTATTCAATTTGAAGCTATAGAAAAATTAGGTGATCGTAAATGCAATGATAAAACTATTTTAATTGTAGAAGATTCAATGTTACTTTCAAAACTTATAATCGAGTGTTTACACAAAGCAGGTTATAAAAACACAGTTAAGGCAGATAATGGACAAGAAGCATGGGATTATTTATTAGAAGTAAAAACTTGTGGTGATCCAATTGAAAATCATGTTTCTTGTATAGTATCAGATATTGAAATGCCTCTAATGGATGGACATAGATTAACAAAACTTGTTAAAGAAGATAGTGTTTTAAAAGATATTCCACTAATACTATTTTCATCATTAATAAGCGAAGAAATACGTGTTAAAGGTCAGGCACTTGGAGCGGATGAACAGATAACTAAGCCAGAAATAGTTAATCTTGTTAGTATTATAGATAGATTAACAGAAAAATAATAAGGAAAAGTTAAATAGGATTAAGTAAAATACATTTTAAATATATTAAATATAAGAAAATATTATCATAAGCGTATGGTAATATTTTTTTATTTATTTTAAAATATATAAAAATTTTATAAAATAAAAATATATTGACTATAAAAAATTAGATGATATAATAATTATATAATTCAAGTGATAATAATTATTAATAACAAAAAATAATGATAATAATTACATAAATAACAACACGGAGGAATGACATGAAAAGATTAAAATCATTAGTAGTATTAGGTTTAACAATAGCTACTCTTGGAATTGTTACTGGTTGTTCGGGAAACAGTAACAATGAAGAAAGTAATACAAAGGAAGAAACAAGAGTAGTACAATCGGTAAAAGGAGAGGTAGAAATACCAGCAGATCCTAAAAGAATAGTTGATATATCTGGAAGTAGTGAAGAGTTAGTTTTACTAGGACATACTCCAGTAGCTACGGCAAATGTAGATTCATATAAAACAGATAAAGTTCCATCATACGTAGAGGATAAGTTAGGAAAGGCAAAAGTAGTTGGTCACTCAATGATGGACACAATGGATATAGAAGCAATATTAGAATCTAATCCGGATTTAATAATAATGGCTCCAAGACAAGAAAAGATATATGATCAATTAAAAGAAATAGCTCCAGTAGTTATGTTAAAAGATGAAGCAAATGATTGGGAAGCTAAACTTAAAGATGTAGCTAATTTATTTGGTCAAGAAAAAGAAGCTCAAAAATGGTTAGATAACTATTATGCAAAAGCCAAAAAATTAGGTGAAGAAATAAAGAAAGCTAATGGGGATAAAACATACTTAACAGTATTAGCTAGTCAAGGTCAATTTATGGTATTTACTGAAGGTGGTATAGGGACAGTATTAAAAGATGATATGGGATTACCTCAACCTGCTAATATGCCTAAGCAAGATGGAATAACTTTACCAACTGTTACTATGGAAGGTTTAACTGAAATAGATGCAGATCATATAATAGTTATAGCTACAGATTCAGATAAGGCCGATTTAGAAAAAAGCACAGTATGGCCAGAGATAAGAGCTGTAAAAGAAGGTAATGTAACAATACTTGACGCAAGTCCATACTTCAGTCAAGCATACAATCCAATAGGAAGAGAATTATTATTACAATCAATCAAAGATGAAGTTGTAAAATAATATAAGTATATAGAGTAGGTGGTAAAAGGATATAACTTTTGTCACCTACTATTTAATTTATAGATAATTAATTTCAATTAAAAAGTAATTACAATTAAATTTTATGGGTATATTTAAAAAAGTATTTCAGTTAAATTTAATTTAAGGAGGAGTTATGAAGAAATTAAGCAAGAAAACTTTAGCTTATTCATTTATGCTTATAGGAATAATATTGCTTATAGCTGGAATAGTTATATCTATTTCACTAGGAGCAAAAGATATAGATTTTCAAACAATAATACAAAGCTTATTTACAAATAGTAATGATGTAAGTATTAAGATAGTTAGGGATGTTAGGATACCAAGAGCCATTTGCGCTGCTCTTGTTGGAGGTTTTTTAGCAGTAGCAGGAGCTATAATGCAAGGTATAACTAGAAATCCTATTGCAGAACCATCTGTAATGGGTATAACACAAGGAGCTACGTTTATGATAGCAGTGGCTTTCGTATTACAAAGGGTATATAAAAATTTAGTTATAGATAGTTTTGGATTAATGATATTTGCCTTTTTAGGAGCTAGTATAAGTGGACTTTTAGTTTATTTTATAAGCTCAAGGTCTGCGAGGAAAGTAGACCCAGTAAAGCTTGCCCTTGCAGGAACTGCATTAGGTACTTTACTTATATCATTAGCTATGGGAATAGCGATGTATTTTAACTTATCTCAACAATTAAGCTTTTGGATTTCTGGAGGATTAGTTAGTGCTAAGTGGGAAGGTGTTAAACTATTATCTATAGTAGGAGGAGCTGCATTTATAGGAGCTATATTTATGGCACCTAAGATAACTATTTTAAGTTTAGGAGAAGAAGTTGCCATCGGATTAGGGCAAAGAACAAATGCAGTTAGGTTTGTGAGTTTAATAATAGTAATACTTTTAACTGGAGCATCTGTTTCTGTAGCTGGAAATATAGTATTTGTAGGATTGATAGTTCCTCAAATTGCCAAAGGAGTAGTAGGAGCAGATTATAAATATATAATACCTAGCTCAATGATATTAGGTTCGGTTTTACTTGTATACAGTGATATTATGGCTAGAATGATTAATCCCCCTTATGAGACACCAATAGGTTCTTTAACAGCATTATTAGGAGTTCCTATGTTTATATACCTTGTTAGAAAGGATAAAAAATAGATTATGAATATGAGTAAAAATAAAAAATTTATTATGATTATAGGTATTTTAATGGTACTAATATTTGCTACATTTTTAGTTAGTTTAAATATGGGATCACTATCTATCAAACCATTAGATGTTATAAAAACTTTAGTAGGACAAGGGTCTAAAAGTCATGAAATTGCTATATTTAAGCTAAGATTACCTAGAATTGTAATTGGAATTCTAGTTGGAACAGCTTTGGCAATAGCAGGTACTATTTTACAAGGTGTTACCAAGAATGATTTAGCAGACTCAGGAATACTAGGAATAAACTCAGGAGCTGCATTATTCGTTGTTATATACATTTATATTATGAATGGAAATGTATACGATGGTATAAGTAATATGACGATATTTACAATGCCAATAGTTGCCTTATCAGGAGCTATATTTGGGGCATTTTTAATTTATATACTTGCATGGAAAAATGGAATAAATTCATCTAGGTTATTATTAATAGGTATAGGTATAAATGTAGCATTTACATCACTACTTACAATATTCCAATTAAGATTTACAACACAAGAATTTAATAGAGTAATGGCGTGGACTTCAGGAAGTATATGGGGAGCAAGCTGGAAATATGTATTAGCAGTTTTACCTTTTATACTAATATTTACTTTGCTAACTATATACAAATCTAGATATTTAGATGTACTAAATTTAGGAGATGAAGTGTCAACAGGATTAGGTATAGAGGTTGAAAAAGAGAGAAGAAAATTAATAATATATGCAGTAATACTAGCAGGTGTAGCGACTTCTGTAGCAGGAAGTATAGGTTTTTTAGGATTAGTTGCACCGCATATAGCTAGAAAACTAGTAGGACCTAAGCATAAAAAATTGATTCCTACAGCTGCACTTGTAGGAAGTTTAATTTTATTAGTGTCTGATACTATAGCTAGAAATTTAATAGCACCTATGGAAATTCCTGTAGGAATAGTAGTGGCAATAATAGGGGTTCCATACTTTATTTATCTGATGTTATCAGAATAAATAAAGTCATTTAAAAAGCAAAAGAATTAACCAAAAGGAGATAAAAATGAACTGTATAAATACTAAAGATTTAAATATTTCATATGGAAATTTAGATATAGTAAAAGATTTAAATTTAGATATACCAAAAGGAAAAATAACTACAATAATAGGGTCTAATGGATGTGGAAAATCAACTATATTAAAAACTATAGCTAGAATTATACAACCTAAAAGTGGTGATATATATATAAATGACAAAAATATAAAGGAGCAAAGTCCAAAAGAATTAGCAAAAACTATGGCAGTTCTTCCACAAAGTCCTCAGGCTCCAAGTGGCCTTACAGTAGAGGAGTTAATAGCTTATGGAAGATTTCCTCACCAAAAGGGATTTGGTAAATTAAAAAAAGAAGACAATGATATAGTTACATGGGCATTAAAATCAACTGGAATAGAGGAATTTAGAGATAGACCTATGGAAGCTTTATCTGGAGGTCAAAGACAAAGAGCTTGGATTGCTATGGCACTAGCTCAACAAACAGATATACTTATACTTGATGAACCCACAACATATTTAGACTTAGCTCACCAATTAGAAGTATTAAAGTTATTAGAAGATTTAAATAGAAAACAAGGAACAACTATTGTTATGGTAATACATGAACTTAACAATGCAGCTAGATTTGCAGATCATATGATAGGTGTCAAAAAAGGAAAAATAGCATGTCAAGGTAGTGCATATGAGGTTATGACAAAAGAAAATCTTAAAGAGTTATTTAATATAGATGCTGAGATTGTTGAAGATCCTAGAACTCAAAAACCAGTATGTATAACTTATGATATGGTGGTATAGGAGTAATTTATGGAAAGTCAACAAGCTTTAAAAGAAGATAAAATAGGAAGGTTATTACTTAAGTATTCAGTACCTGCTATATTAGCAATGATGGTAACATCTTTATATAATACAGTGGATAGGGCTTTTATAGGATCTATTAAGGATGTAGGAGCACTAGCTATATCTGGACTTGGAGTTACAATGCCTTTATTTACAATATTAGGAGCATTTTGTGTAGGAATTGCTATTGGAGGAAGTACAAATATATCTATAAAGCTTGGTGAAGGCAATAAAGATGAAGCTGAAAGAATATTAGGAAATACATTTGCTTTAGAAATAGTTGTTGCTATATTAATAATGATAGTGGGAGCACTCTTTTTAGATGACATACTTTATACATTTGGAGCAAGTGTTGATACCATTAAATATGCAAGAGATTATATGAGTGTAATATTCTTTGGTGCGTGGTTTAATTTACCAGGGTTTGCACTTAATAGTGCTATAAGAGCAGAAGGAAGACCTAAGCTAGCTGCCACAATGATGATAATAAGTTGTATTCTTAATCTAATATTAGATCCTATATTTATATTTGGATTTGATATGGGAATAAAAGGTGCAGCTATAGGAACTATAATGTGTCAGATGTTAGTATTTATATGGTCTACATATTATTTTACACTGGGAAAATCAAATATTAAGCTAAAAATAAAAAATATTAGATTAGAAAAAAGACTTTTAAAAGCTATTATATTAATAGCATTAACCCCATTTTTTATGGAACTAGCATCAGGCTCTATACATTTAGTAACAAATAGAGTACTAAAAGCATATGGTGGAGATTTAGCAATAGGTGCTATGACAACCATAACATCTATATACTTGATATTTTTAATGCCTGTATTTGGATTAAGCCAAGGAATGCAAACTATAATTGCATATAATTATGGGGCTAAGCAATATGACCGTACTAAAAAAACATTGTTAATAGCTATGTCAGCGGGAACAATAATATTAACTTTTGGGTTTATACTTATTAGATTATTTCCAGAGTTATTAATTAGTATATTTACAAATGATAGTGAGCTTACTAATTTAGCTATGAATGGAATAAATATATATACATTTGCATTACCAACAATAGGTATTTCTATTTTAGGAGCAGTGTATTTCCAGTCAATAGGTAGTGCAAAGATATCTATGTTTTTAAGTTTATTAAGACAAGTTATAATATTGATACCTGTTATACTTGTAGTACCTAGAATATACGGATTAAATGGAGTATGGGCATCACAATCAATATCAGATGTAATTGCTATGATTATAGTAGGTATATTTTTATTAAGAGAGTTTAAAAAAATAAAATAAATTTAAAAGAAAACACCCATATCAATATTTGATAGGGTGTTTTTTTACAATCTACTATAAAATAATAGTTACAAAAAAGTGCCTAATTGATAATATCAATTAAGTTTGTTATATTAAATATATAAATATAATGAAAGGATTCTAAGTATTAAATATACTTAGAAATAGACATAAGGTTATGACTGATAAATTAACTTACAAAATACAAAATTTACTTCTTACAAATGAATATACAGATATAAAAGTAAGCAATAAAGTAAACGGTGAAGAAATGAATATAAAAGAGGCTAATATAAAATTTAGATATGAGCCTAAAGAGGATAAAGGATACTTAAGCTTTGGAGAATGTAAAAATACTACTGTATGTGAAGTAGAAGATAGTGCTATAGATGAGGTAGTAGTATATGATGATTCTTTACGTATAGAAACAAAGGAAAAGACATACTACTGTTATAAAGATAGCGATAAGATGTATTTTTAATAATATAAAGTTAAGTTAGATAATAAGTAAAATTCAATTTGAAAATATTAAAAATAAAAGAAGATATTATCATAAGGCTATGGTAGTATCTTCTTTTATTTTTACTTTGAATTAAAAAGTTCTAAAATTTAACTCTCAAAATAATAACTATGGACAATTTAAATTATGTTTTAGCAAAAGAAAATTTATATAATTGTATCATTGTTTTAAACTTAAATAATTTACAAATAAAATATTATATAATATAATAAAATAATCAAGCTAATAATTAAAATGTGCTTATAAATTAAGATTATATGCTGGATAAGAAGTGAGCTTTAAGCTTGCGACTTATCCAGCTTTTTATATCATAAATAAGTTATTAAAATAAGGAGGAAAGATAATATGAGTATTTTTGTGAAAGAAAAATCTTTTTATAAAGATGTACTAAAAATTAGTATACCGATAGCCATGCAAGGACTTATAAATGTTGGTGTAAGTATGACAGATACTATGATGTTAGGCTCTTTTGGAGAGATAACACTATCAGCAGCATCTTTAGCAAATCAATTTTGTTTTATATTTTTAATTATTAACTTTGGGCTAGGTGGAGGAGCAGGTGTATTATCTGGTCAATTTTGGGGGAAGAAGGATATAAATTCTATTAACAAAGTATTATCAATATTGATAAGAGCTAGTATAGTTTTTGCTATAATTTTCTTAAGTTTATCACAGTTTATACCAGATAAAATAATGTCTATATATACTAGTGAATTACCTGTGTCAAATCAAGGAGTAATGTACCTTAAGATAATATCATTATCCTTTATATTCCAAGGAATATCTACTACAGTAAATATTTTATTTAGAACAGTAGGATCAGTTAAAGTTGCTTTATTTGCATCTTTAACATCTTTTGGATTTAATATTTTTCTAAATTGGGTTTTAATATTTGGTAAATTAGGGGCACCAGAACTTGGAATACAAGGAGCAGCAATAGCTACTCTTATAGCTAGAATTATAGAATTTACAGTAATAGTTACTTACTTATTTAAGATAGATAAAAAACTTAACTTCAAATTAAAGTATTTACTTACTTTAGATAAAGAGCTACTTAAAAGTTATATAAAAATAGGTGGACCTGTTTTAGTAAGTGATCTTATACTTGCTCTTGGTCTTAACATGGTATCTGTAATAATGGGTAGAATGGGTTCAGACATGGTGGCAGCTAACAGTATATCTGCTGTTGTCCTACAGTTTACTAATGTATTTTTAATGGGTGTATCTAATGCAAGTGGAGTTATTACAGGAAATACTATAGGTAAAGGAGATTATGAATCAGCATATAAAAGAGCTGTTACGTTCTTGGCTATGGCTATTATATTAGGGTCATGCTCTGGAATAGTTATATTTAGCCTTAAATACATTGTAATAGATTTTTATAATATATCAGATTATACTAAATCTATTGCCTATCAATTAATGAACTCAACGTCAGTTTTAGTAGTATTTATGTCTGTCGCAACACTTCTTACAAAAGGAGTACTTAGAGCTGGTGGAGATACTAAGTTTTTAATGATTGCAGATGTATTATTTTTATGGATTATATCTATTCCACTAGGATATGTAGCTGGGATTGTTTTAGAATTACCTCCAGGAATTGTTCTTATTGTATTAAAATCAGATGAGATTTTAAAGGGAATTTGGTGTGTGTTTAGATTATTTAGCAAAAAGTGGATTAGAGATATTGATTATAAAGAAAAAGATAATAAAGATCTAAAGGCTTGTATTAGCAATTAATATATATAAAGATACTACAATAAATTATGTAGTATCTTTTTATATAAAGGATTATAGGGGATTTAGTCGAATATATTATCTACTAACACTAAGTCAAAGGGGATGACAAGTAAAGTAATGAATAGAGTTGATGAAAGAGATACAATGTTTGCTAGATCAAACTATGAAAAGGGGAGTGAGGCTTATGTAGATTACTACTCAAGAAATCCTGAAAAAAAGGATATAGATGATAGTATAAGAACTAGACCTTATTTATGTAGTGAGGAAAGTATGACTTACAATCCAACAAATTCACCAATGGCTTTGTCTGCATTTGAATTTTTATCAGACATAAAGCACTTATGTGAAAACAAACCTAAACCAGAAAAGGTAAAAGTAAATAAAAAAATAATAACTAAGAAAATAAAGGGATTTGCAAAACAGTATGGAGCTAAATTAGTAGGGATAACAGAATTAAAAGACTATCATTATTACACTCATAGAGGAAGACATGAAGAAAATTATGGTGAAGAAATAACTAATCATCACAAATATGGAATAGTATTTGCAGTAGAGATGGATAAAGATATGATAAATAGAGGACCTATGATAGCAGAAGTTATAGAAACTAGTAAGTGCTATGTAGATGCATCTATAGTTGGGATGGTACTTAGTTATTACATAAGAAATCTAGGATATGAAGCTAGAAATCATATGGACTCAAATTATTTACTAATGCCAGTTAGAGTGGCAAAAGATGCTGGACTTGGACAAATAGGAAGAAATACTATTTTAACTACTAAAGAGTATGGCTCAAGAATAAGGCTTGGAGTGGTAACTACAGACTTAGAGCTAGATGTAGATGATCCAATAGATTTTGGGTTAGATGACTTCTGTAAATTGTGCAACAAGTGTGCACACTTTTGTCCTTCGCAATCTTTATCCAATAAACCAGATAAAGATTCGTGGGTAATAGAGCAAGAAACTTGTTACATAAAATGGTTGTATATGGGGACAGATTGTGGGATGTGCATATCAGTATGTCCATTTGCACAAGAGCTAAAAACTATAAAAGAAGTAGACACTTTTAAAAATAATCAAGAACTTATAAAAAAGGCTCTTGATGAATATAAAGAAAAGTTTGGCAAGAGACCTTTTGTACCAGGTAATCCTGATTGGTTAAGATAAATATATTGAACTAAAATAAGCTGTAGGTAAAGTTGTGTTAAAATAAATTTACCTACAGCTTTTATAAAGTTATTTAATCATCAAAATCCTTATACAAAGAGTACCCATTACAATCTATAAAATAAATTTTCTCTATATCTTTTATATAAATTTTATTTATGTCATCTGTATAAGAAAAGCTAACTCCAATACCACAGTTAGAGCTTAACTTTCTGGGAACTGGAGAAGATTCGTTTGCTATACCACTTTTAGTTAGAAATCTAGAGAATTTAATAGCACCAGAGTGAGTAAAAAATGTAGCAAAGTAATTCATACTATTTATCACATCCTACAATAAATTCATCATCAATTTCTTTTATGTAAACTTTATAACCAGTGTTTTCCATATATCTTTTTATATTTTGACAAGCAGCATTGTTATCTACTAAAACCTCTATACCTTGAGGATTTTCTTCTAAGCATTTCTTAGCCATAAGTACAGGTTGAGGACAAGAATATCCTCTAGCATCTATTTTTTTAGCCAATACTAACATCTCCTTTTGATTTATTTTTTATATCTTTATCAGCCTTGCAACTGTAATATGAAATGATTCCAAGTATAAAAAAGCACACAATCACAGCTATTTGACCATTAGATGTAGGTCCTTTTGGAGAAGATGCTAATTGGAAGTTATGACAAAAAGCCGCTCCAATAAGCATACCAAATATAGTTATTACAGAATCAATATTTCCCTCACCAGATAAAATTAATTGTCTCATAGGGCAACCACCCAATAATACAGAACCCCATCCTGCTACTACCATACCTAAAAAATTCCATAAACCATCTGTATGGGCTACTGGCTGATCGGTAAATCCAGGAGTGAAGAATCCAAAAGCTAAATTCCCTATAAAAGCAGCTACTAGCATAGCTAAAAATCCTAATAACAAATAACAATCTTTAAATAATATTAAATCTCTAAATCCACCAACCATACACAATCTAGTTTTTTGACATATAACTCCAACGGCTAGCCCTATTGCTAAAGCTATAAAAGCTGGAGCATGCTGAGAACCAGGACCTTCTTTTGAGAATAACAATAAAGCAGAAGATGATATTAGCATAATGAATAATACAATATTTATAGCTGGAAATAAAAAGCCTTCTAATTTAGTTTGTTTGTAACTTCTCTTAAGAGAGAATCCTTTTTGTAGGCAAACTATACCAATAAGTATACCTACTATAAAACCACCTATACCAAATAAAGCATTTAAATCTCCACCTGCAAGTCTAAGCACCATTCTAGTAGGGCAACCTAAGAACATTAATGCTCCTATCATTACTATAAATCCTAGACAAAATCTTATAAATGGAGAAGAGCCACCACGAGACTTAAATTCACGACTACCAAGTGCTAAAATAAAAGAACCTAGCACCATTCCTATAATCTCAGGTCTTACATATTGAACTATTTCAGCTTTGTGAAGACCTAATGAACCTGCAATATCCCTTATAAAGCAAGCTACACATATTCCCATATTCCTTGGATTTCCACAAAGTACGGATAAAACAGATATAATTCCAATTATAGCTCCACCGATAATGATGTTTCTTTTTTCCTTCATCAAAAATACCCCCATATGAAATTGTTAAATACAAAATACTTTTCCACGCAAAGTATAGCACAGCCATTTTGTAGATAATTAGGTAAAAATGTAGTATAGAAAAATTCTAAAATACTCATGTAAATGATAGATAAAAACAATATAGAAGTAATAAAAATGAATGATATATTAAACTTAAGATATATTTAATTAGGGGGAAAAAATGAATAAGATATATTGTGATAATGGAGCAACATCATATCCAAAGGCACCATTAATGGGTGAAATTATGTTAAATTATATAAATAATGTAGGTTGTAATGTAAATAGAGGTGCATATTCATCATCCTATGAAGCAGAAAATGTTCTATATGAAACTAGAGAGTTAATATGTGAATTATTCAATTTTGATAAACCTGAAAATGTTGTTTTCACACCAAATATTACAACTAGCTTAAATATAGTAATTAAAGGCTTACTAAAAAAAGGTGACAATGTAATAGTTTCTTCTATGGAACACAATGCAGTTATGAGACCTTTGAATTCTTTAAGCGACATAACAATTACAAAAGTTAAGTGTAACTCTTTAGGTGAAATAAAACTAAACGATATAGAAAAATCAATTAGAGAAAATACAAAAGCTATAATTATAAATCATGCATCAAATGTATGTGGAACAGTTATGCCTATAAAAGAAATAGGTAATCTATGCAAAAGATTCAATAAGGTATTTATATTAGATAGTGCTCAAACTAGCGGAGTATTAAACATAGATATGAAAGAAAATAATATAGATATACTATGTTTTACAGGTCATAAAGGACTTCTAGGGCCACAAGGTATAGGTGGATTTTTAATAAATAATGAACTAGTTAAACATATAGATTCTTTAATACAAGGAGGAACGGGAAGTTTATCAGAAGAGGAAGTACAACCAAACTACATGCCAGATAAATATGAAAGTGGAACTTTAAATATACCAGCGATATTTGGACTTAATAGAGCTTTAAAATATATAAAAGAGGTAGATATTAGTAATATACATAAAAAAGAAATACTATTAACTAAAAGATTTATAGATGGAATAAAAGAAATAGATAAAAGTTTGTTAGTGGGAAAGATAGACACTAAAAATAGAACTTCAGTAGTTTCTCTTGATTTTAAAGAGATTGATAATGGGATAGTGTGTCATATGTTAGATAAAAATTATGGTATATCAACTAGAAGTGGGCTTCATTGTGCACCTTCCGCTCATAAAACATTAGGAACTTTTCCTAATGGTACAGTTAGATTTAGTTTTGGATATTTTAACACAGAAAAAGAAATAGATTATATTATTGATTGTATAAAAAATATATGGATGGATAGATAATTTATGTTTTATAGTATTATTTAATAAAATGGATAATTGTTTTAAAATCAATTTATATTTAAAGATCTAAATAAGAGGAATATATGAAAAAATGACATAATAGTTTTAAAAAAGAGTGGGTTAAAAACAGAACCAGCTTTTGATAAACAACTAGGATTAAAAAATAATCCATATGAAAGTTTACTAGAATTAGAAAAATACTCTGATGATGGTTTAATAAATTTAAAACAATATTAGTATAGAGAAATATAAAGAGGTTATTATGCTTATTTTTAGCATAGTAACTTTTTTACGATTAAGGAAATTATGATACTTAAAAAACTGTGGATAACTATTGAAGTTTAAGTAATAACTATCAGTTTGCAGAGCGTAAAAAAGACATTTTGAAGTGCTTCGCCGACACGTCGCTAAAGCAACGGACGAAGTCGTTGACGACATGAAGTGTAGCGCCCACGCAGTAGCTTGAGCGAAGCGAATTTTTTATTATATAAATATTATATAAAGTATTGTATAGTAGATTATGAAATAACATATGCAAATTAACAAATGAGGTGTTTATATGAAAAATATTTTTTATTATGAAACAAAGCTTGGAAAGATAGGAATTGCTGAAGATGGGAAAGGAATAACAGATCTTTATCTAGCAGAGAAGCTATCATTAGAAGATATGAATATTGAAGAAACACCATTAATTAAAGAAACAGCAAAGCAACTTCAGGAGTATTTATTAGGACACAGAATAGAATTTGATGTACCTCTTTCTCTTAAAGGCACAGAATTTCAAAAGCGAGTATGGAATGAACTTAAAGATGTACCATATGGTAAAACATATAGTTACAAAGAACTAGCTCAAAAAATAGGTAAGCCAACAGCAGCTAGGGCAGTGGGAATGGCAAATAATAAAAATCCTATATTAATAATAATTCCATGCCATAGGGTTATAGGTGCTGATGGAAGTTTAGTTGGCTATGCTGCAGGCCTAGATATAAAAAAACAATTATTAGATATGGAAAAGAATAATTAAATAAAGATATATTAACAGTATATGGAGAAGGGATATATGAACGAAAGAATTAGAGATGAACTTTTGAAACTATCAGAAGAGAAGTATAGAGAATTTTCTTCAAGGTTAATACCAGGAGTTGATAATATATTAGGTGTTAGACTTTTACATTTAAGGAAAATCGCAAAGAAGATAGCTAAAAAAGATTGGAGAAAATATCTAAAAAATGCTAATGATACACATTTTGAAGAGGTTATGCTACAAGGTATGGTAATAGGTTATGTCAATGATAGTAATATAGAAGAAATACTAGTATATATAAAAAACTTTATTCCTAAAATAAATAATTGGTCTGTATGTGATAGTTTTTCTAGTGGGCTTAAAATAGCTAATAAAAATAAAGAAATAGTATGGGAATTTCTAAAAAAATATTTATCCTCAGAAGAGGAATATGAGGTAAGATTTGCAGTAGTAATGTTACTTAATTACTATATTGATGAAGAATATATTAGAAAAGTGCTTAAAGAATTAGACAAAGTAAATCATAATGGATACTATGTAAAAATGGCTGTGGCATGGGCAGTATCAGTATGTTATGTAAAGTTTGAAGATATAACATTAGAATATTTAAATAATAATAATCTTGATGATTTTACTTACAATAAATCTCTTCAGAAAATATGTGAGTCTCTAAAGGTTGACAAAGAAAGAAAATTCTTAATAAAATCTATGAAGAGATAGTAAAAAATGGGCTAATTTGTTTTAATATAGCCCATTTTTTAGCTTATATTATTTCCAAGATATTTGTGCTTCTTTTCTTGGCGTTGTTCTTTGATATTTTACATCTGGATATCCTATAACCATACAAGTTACAATTTTTTGATTTTCATTTAGGCCTAAGAAGTCCATAATTTTTTTATTTCCTTCAGCAGATCTTGTAAAGAATCCACTAAAGAAAGTTCCAAGGCCTAGAGCATTAGTCATAAGTTCCATATTAGAGGAAGCTAAACTAGCATCTACAGGATTATCAGAAACTACAAGTATTACAGCAGGAGCATTAAAGAATAAATTATCCCTACCAGTAGGGTTTGCTTTAAATTCTTCATACATTCTTACCCACATTTGGGCATATAACTTTAAATTCATTGTTTCAGGTGTTAAGTTAGCAAGCATGTATTTACCCATATCACTTAATCTTTCTAAAGACATTTCTTTTAATATTTCTATACCATCTTTAACTACAATATAAGATACATCTTGTGCATTTCTTGCTGTTTGAGTAAATCTCCCTGCTTCTATAATTTTAGAAAGTTTTTCTATTTCTACATCCTGATTTTTAAAGTGCCTTACACTTCTTCTAAACTTGATAAAGTTTAATAAATTATCTGCATCTATAGAAAATTCTTCTTTATTATAATCTTTAACTTCATCCATATTATAATCATCAGTTGATACTGCATTTTTAGGACATATTGCCACGCAGTGACCGCATTTAAAACAAGCTACATTTTTAATATGAGCTTTTTTATCGATAAGTTCAATATCTTTAACCATGCAATCTTTAACACATAGAGAACATCCTATACAAAGATCCTTATCTACTTTCATCATAACCAACACTCCCTTTAATTTATATAATATCTTTCAAATTTAATTTATATCTCTTAATTACTTTGGTATACTAATAAATAAAATTCATAAGAAAATACAAATATATTTATTAAGAATAATAGTGATTATAGCACTGTTATAACTACTATGTCTAATTTAAAATATTCATAAACATATAACTTTTAGTTATAGATTTAATAAGTTATAAAAAGGAGGATAAGATGAATCTACAACAACTGGAGTATTTTAAGACAGTAGCTGAGACTGAAAATTTTACTAAAGCTTCAAAGTTATTATTAGTTACTCAACCAGCATTAAGTAAATCAATAGCAAAGTTAGAAGAAGAACTAAAAGTTCCTTTATTTGAAAAGAGTGGTAGAAATGTCAAACTAACTAGGTTTGGAAAAATATTTTTGGTTCATGCGGAGAGAGCATTAGTAGAGATTGAAAAAGGGATAAAGGAGTTAGATGAAATGGTTAGTGATACTACAGGGACAGTTTCTATTTCCTCTACATCTAGAGTTGGAGCTTATTTTATGAATTTTATAATAAGCGATTTCTTAAATGATAACCCTAATGCAAAGTTTCAATTTAACCAACAGTCTGTAACTGAAATAATAGAAGACTTAAAAAAGGGAAAAATTGATATAGGTTTCTATGATAATCATACAGAACCTATTTGGGATGCTAATATAGAATCTATACCAATAAAAAAGCAAGAATATGTCTTAATAGTTCCAAAGAATCATAAACTAGCCAATAGAAAAGAGGTATCTTTAAAGGAATTAGAAAATGAATCTTTTATAGCATTTTGTGAAGGTAGTAAAGATAGGATTCTTTCTTGTACTGATGCTTTAGGGTATACCCCTAAAATATCAATTCAGCCAAAAGGAGCTAATATAGGAAGTGTAATAGAAGGATTAGTATCTGCTGGAGCAGGGATTTCAGTAGTTCCCGATTCACCAACTATCAATATAAATACACTATCTAAAATAAATATTAAAGAAACTATTAAGGAAAGAATAATATATATGAGTTATTTAAAAAATTCATATATACCTCCAATAGCAAAGTTATTTAGAGATTATATATTAGAATATGTTGATAGAAATTATATAACTTCATCATAAAAAATGTAACTCCTAAGTTAAAGGAGTTACATTTTTTATGTTTATTAATTTAATTCAAGGATCTTTTTTTCTATATTATCTAAATTTTTATCTTCATTATAAGTTAAATCAACCTTGTGAAGAGGGATAAGTTTAGTCTTGTGCTTAATTTTATAACCTATATATAAACTTAAAAATAGAGGTATACCTATATAAGAAGCTATTAAACCACTCCAGTCAATGCCATCTGGTTTAATACAAGAATAACCTTGACCTATTATTATAACTATACACATTATTAATGCTAGTATAGGTCCAAAAGGATACCATTTAGCAGTAAATTTTAAATCTTTTAAATTATTACCTTGATGAGTATATGCTTTTCTAAATCTATAATGGCATATTGCTATTCCAACCCATGCTATAAATCCAGCAAGGCCAGATGCAGCAACTAACCAAACATAAACAGTACTTTCGGCAAATACACCTGTTAAGAAACAAAAAGATGCAACTATAGTAGTTAATATTAAAGCATTTACAGGAACACCTCTTTTATTAGTCTTAGCAAATAGCTTTGGAGCAAGTCCATCCTTAGCCATAGAGTGAAGCATTCTGCTTGATGCATACATACCAGAATTTCCAGCAGATAATACAGATGTTAATATTACCGCATTCATAAGAGAGGCAGCTCCAGCTATACCTGCTTTTTCAAATACCATAGTAAATGGACTTTCAGAAACACCAGCCTGTGTAAAAGGTATTATAGCACCTAAAACTATTATCGTTCCTAAATAAAATATTAATATTCTCCAAAATATGGATTTTATAGCCCTAGGAATAGTTTTTTCTGGATTTTCACTTTCTCCAGCAGCAACTCCTATAAGTTCTGTTCCCTGAAATGAAAATCCTGCAACTAGAAAAATGGCAAAGATTGATTTTATTCCACCATGGAAAGGTCCATCTTTTATAAAATAATTATGAAATCCTATTTCATCAGAACCCATTATACCAACTATCATTAACACACCTATTATTAAAAATATAATTACAGTAACAACTTTAACACCAGCAAACCAATATTCAGACTCACCGTAGGCTTTTGATGATAGAAAGTTTAATCCGACAATTATTATTAAAAATAATAAACTCCAGTAAATTCCAGGTATGTTTGGGAACCAAAATTTCATAACTAAAGAACCTGCAACCATTTCAGCAGCTATTGTTATAGCCCAGTTGTACCAGTAATTCCATCCAAGTGCAAACCCAAGTGCTGGGTCAATAAATTTAGTAGCATAGGAACTAAAAGATCCAGAAATTGGCATAAAAGTAGCCATTTCACCTAAACTTGTTATTAAGAAATAAACCATAATGCCTACTAAACCATATGCAACTAATGCACCGCCAGGTCCTGCTTGATGGATAGTATCTCCCATTGCAAGAAAAATACCTGTTCCAATAGAACCACCTAGTGCTATCATGTTTAGATGTCTTGCTTTTAATCCTCTTTTTAATTCTTGATTTTGTTCACTCATTTGATTATCCTCCTTATGGTGTAAATTTTCCATAAGTAAGTAACTAAGATAATAAAATTTATCTAACAATAAAAATGCGATTAGTTTATGTCGCTAACGACTTCGACGGTTACTCAGATATATTTTTATATTATTGAGTTATTGATATACCTTATATAAGTTATCAGTAATTTTAGGTTTACATAAGGTTTTTGTATACAAAAAAAGCCATGAGACTATACCCATGACAAAAATACGTAAATTATATACAAAAAATACAACGTACCGTACGTTTTCATTGAAAATAGCTCTCCACAAAAATGTGACAGTCTTATGCATATTTTACATAAGCCCAGCAAATAGTATCAAAGCCATTAACTATTTACTTCGGCGAAATTTCCTTTTGTATTATTTCATTGAGCTTACCTCCATAATACTACTCTTAAATTTCGCGCCTCTATCTCAGTTATCTACTTGTTGTTTTAAATTATAACCAAAATAAAAAATAAGTCAATAGAAAAGGTTAGATTTTGTACAAAAACAATAAATAATAAGTTTACTAATAATAATTGCAAGTGTTAAAATAGAGTTAACATAGTTAGTAAAAATATAACAAGGAGCAAAAGCGTTAAATAAAGAAAATTGAGGGGGAAAGCAAGTGACATTATTAAAAAAGATCATAGCAAGCATAACGACACTATGTTTAATAACTATAAATCTAACTAGTTTGAGTTTTGCAAGTGAGGATACGCAAAAACAAGAATTAAAAAAAGCTATAGAAAAATCGGAACCATTTGTAGTAAGTGGTAATATAAAGGAAGAGAAAAAAGAAGGTATATCACCTCAACAAATCCTAATTAATTATTTAAGTAATGTAGAAAAAACTTCTACTTTCAAAGTCAAATCAAAAGAAGATGATAAAAATGATTCTCAGTTTATAGTAAGACTTCAACAGTATATAAATAATATGCCTATCTATGGTTCAGATTTAGTAGGATGTGTAGATTATGACGGAAATATAAAATCAATTTCAGGATATATAGAGCCAACATCAAAGACATTAAAAGGATTTAACTATAATCCGACTTTAACTAAAGATGATGCACTTAAGATAGCAAAGGAAAAACTTGAACTAAAAAATGAATTAAATAAAAATGAAAAAGTAGAGTTATATTTATATAAAAGTAAAGAAGAATATAAACTTGCATACAAAGTAGATGTAAATATAATAGGAAAAACAATTTATAATAAAATTGTATTTATAGATGCTAACAGTGGAGATATAATAAATCAATACGAAAATACAAACAATATAATCAAATCAGAAAAAATTAAAGCAAAAGGTGTATTTGGAGATGAAAGAGAAATACAAGTAATACATAGACAAGGTGAAGCAGGCTTTAAAGACGGGTATTATTTTATAGATTTAAGTAGAGGATCAAAACCTATAAAAACTTTAGATATAAAAGGTCAATATTTTTATCAATATTATTATCAAAATAAAATTCCTTATGGCATGGATAATGATATAAAATATTTTAGCACAAAACTAGAAAAGAGCGATGGAAAGTTTGTAGATGCAAACTACCATGTAGGAAAAACTTACGATTTTTATTTAAATAAATACAATAGAGATGGGCTAGATGGAAAGGGAAGTAAGCCAGAATTACTTGTAAATGTAAATGAGCCAGGAAATGCATTTTCCAGTCTAGTAAATGGAGTTGATATACTAGTTTTTGGAAATGAAAACTCAACAACTTATGATTCTGCAGGATCATTAGATGTAATTGGACATGAATATACTCATTCAGTAGTAAGACATACTGCTAATTTAGATTATGTATCTCAATCAGGCGCTATAAACGAAGCATATGGAGATATTTTTGGTACTTTAGTAGAACATACTTATAAATCAAGCAAAAATTGGACTATAGGAGAAGATTTCTCAAAATATGGATACTTAAGAAGCATGAAAAACCCAGATATAGATAATGTAGATAATATGGAAATCTGTAGAAGGTCTCATGTACATAATGATAGCTGTGACAATGATTACGTACATGAAAATAGTGGTATAATAAATAAATTAGCTTACCTAATATCTGAAGGTGGAACACAATATGGTATTAATGTTAAAGGTATCGGAGAAGAAAAAATGGGTAAACTTTTCTATGATGCACTTACAGAAGGCTTATATTCTCAATCAGATTTTAATCATCTAGGAGAAGTATTATTATTAAAAGCTAAAACAGCAAGTGAAAAAGAAACAGTAGAAAATGCTCTAAAAGCTGTTGGGATAATGAAGGTAAGCTCAAATAATCCTAAAGTAGTTATAAGTAAAATGGTAGGAGAAACTAGATATGAAACATCTATAATGATAAGTCAAAAAGGTTGGGATACTTCTGATAATGTAGTATTAGTAAATTCAAGTTCTATAGCAGATGCTCTTTCAGCCACACCATTTGCAAAATCTATAAATGCGCCAATACTTCTAACACCAAATGACAGCTTATATTATAATATTGAACAAGAGATAAAGAGACTAAAAGCTAAAAATATATATATTATTGGAGGTACAAGTTCAGTATCGAATAATATAGTAAATGAGCTTGAATATGATGGATTTAAGGTAAATAGAATAAGTGGAATAGATAGATATGACACATCATTAGAAATAGCTAAAAGATTAGGTAACATATCAAATATAGCTGTTGTAAATGGAGTTAAAGGATTAGCAGATGCAGTTAGTATAGCACCTGTCGCAGCCAATAAGAATATGCCGATAATACTAACATCACAAAATGAAAATTTTGATAAAATTAATAAGTTTATTAAACAAAACAATATACAAACATCTTATGTTATAGGTGGACAAAGTACTATATCTAATGATATAACAACTAAATTACCTAATTATAAAAGAATAGGTGGAGATGATAGAAATGAAACCAATGCTTTAATTTTAGAGAACTTTTATAAAGAAAAAAATCTAGAAGACATACTTATAGCAAAAGATGGCATAAATAAACAAGATGATTTAATTGACGCCCTATCAGCAGGAGTATTAGCAGCTAAGAAAAACTCTCCAATTGTAATAGTTGGAAGTAATTTAAATTGGAAGCAAAAAGAAATTTTATCATCTAAAGAAACAAATGAAGTAACTCAAATTGGTGGAAATGGAAATGAAAATTCATTTAGTCAAATAATTGATATATTAAACAAATAACTAAATTCTTTAGAAAAAATACTAACAAGTAAAGTTAGTATTTTTTTTGTTTAAAATCTAACACAATTGTTTTGTATGTAAAAATATGGGAATAAAATTAATATATATGTATATAAAGTTTAATTCAAATAAAAAAAATTAAAGCATTTAAAGAACTATAGTTAGGAGATATTAAAATGAATTTAGAAAAAGAAATAACATCAGAAGAAAGAGAAGCTAAATCTCAACAAAAAGCTATGAAGAAATTAGAAAAAGAAAAGTTTGAAGAAAAAAGAGAAGAAAGAAAAGGAAATAAATAAATTAAATAGGTATTTATAAAGGTATATAATTTAAGTATTATATGTCTATATAAGTATCTATTTAAATTCATAAAAAAACACTAACTTATTAAAGTTAGTGTTTTTTTATGAATTTAAATAATAAATACAAAGATAATAAAAAAATAAATTAATTAAAAGGAATTTGTTTAAATTTGTAGAACTATATTAATAAAGAGGTGAGTTCATATGTTTAACCAAAGTATTGTTTTAGAATTTGACAAAAGGCTAGTTTCAGAAGAAGAGATGATTGAAAATATAGATTATTATATTTCAAGATCTAATGAAGGTATGAAACTCATATCACAGGGAAATCAAAAGGGGGCTATGAAAATATTAAAAGAAATTAAAACGTCATTAAAGAAAGAATACATGTATTATAATAAAGAGAATATTAAACCATATATACATAGAAATAATGTATATAGAACTTATCAATGGGGGATAATTTTAGCTTATTCTAAATTATACAAAGTCTATTCTTATAAGTATTTATATGACAATTTATTTAATGTATGGGATAGTATTTCTAATCATGATTCTTGTTTATTTTTAGGATATAGAATATAAAGACACTTATATTAATTAGTAATATAGGTGTCTTTTTAGTATAAAATAAATTTTATTTATACAAAAATTGGGGTAAATATGATTTATAGCTACTTTTATATTTATTCAATTATTTACATCGAGACGTTATAAAATTATCAAAAAAATATATAAAAAATTAAGGAAACTTACTGAAAAATATAAAATTTAAGCTAGAATTAGGTGGTATCAAGGGGTATAAGAAAAGTGAATATAAATAGCTTGAATATACACTATATATGGTATAAAATAGAGGTTGTGTTACTACATATAGTGCTTATACAAAGTAAAATAAAGTGCTAAAAAACAAAAAAGTCAATACTTTTTACTAAAAAAAGTTATTGTTTTTTTATCTAGTAAGACTTGACAAACACATCAAGAAATATTAGGCAAAAGGAGAGTTTTATGACCAGAAAATTAAATATAATAAAAAGAAATGGAAAAGTTGCAGAGTTTGATAAAATAAAAATCGAAAATGCAATATTAAATGCTATGAAATATGGTAGCGGTATATATGAAGAAGAAATAGCTAAAAAAATAGCTAACGAAATAGAAGAAAATTGTTATGAAAAGTCACCTTCGCCGACAGTATATCAAATAGAAGATATGGTATATAAGAAGTTAATAGATTATAAACACGAATTGACTGCAAAAGCTTATGAAGGATATAGAGCAGTACAGTCATTTAAAAGAGAAGTGAATACAACTGACGAAAGTATATTAGGATTACTAGACAATAGTAATGAAGATGTTATAAATGAAAATTCAAATAAAAATGGATTATTAGCGTCTACTCAAAGAGACCTAATAGCTGGAGAAGTTTCAAAAGATATAGCAAGAAGAAAATTAATACCAGCACATATAGCGCATGCCCATGATGAAGGTGTACTTCACTATCACGATATGGACTATGCAATTCAACCAATTCATAACTGTATGCTTATAAACTTAGAAGATATGTTAAATAATGGTACAGTAATAAGTAATAAATTAGTAGAATCACCAAAATCATTTACAACAGCTTGTACAGTTACAACACAAATAATAGCTCAAATAGCAAGCGGTCAATATGGTGGAAACTCTATAACTATAAAGCATATAGCACCATTTTTAAGAGTATCATATGATAAATATTTCAATAAATACAAAGAAAAGTACTCTGAAGAAATGGCTAAAGAATTAGCTGAAGAAAGAATGTTAGAGGAGCTAAAATCAGGTATACAAACAATAAGATATCAACTATCAACGTTATATACAAGTAATGGTCAATCACCATTTTCAACTATCTATTTAGAGATTGAAGAAGGCCATGAATATGAAAAGGAAATGGCTTTAATTTGTGAAGAAATGATAGCACAAAGATTAGAAGGTATGAAAAACTATAAAGGACAAGATGTAGGGGAAGAATTCCCTAAGCTAGTTTATTTATTAGATGAACATAACTGCCTAGAAGGTGGTAAGTACGACTATATTACAAAGTTAGCCGCTAAATGTAATACGAAAAGATTAGTTCCAGACTATCAAAGTGCTAAAATAATGAGAAAGAATTATGAAGGAAATACTTTCCCACCTATGGGATGTAGAAGTCACTTATCTCCATGGAAAGATGAAAATGGAAATTATAAGTGGTATGGAAGATTCAATCAGGGTGTAATATCATTAAACTTAGTACAAGTTGCATTAACTGCAAATAAAGATATGGATAAATTCTGGGAGATATTAGATGAAAGATTAGAACTTTGTAAAGAAGCTTTAATGGTTAGACATGATTTATTAAAAGGAGTAAGATCAGACGTATCTCCAATACACTGGCAACATGGAGGAATAGCTAGACTTAAAAAAGGAGAGAAAATAGATGCTCTTTTAGAGGATGGATATTCAACTCTTTCATTGGGATATGTTGGAGTATATGAAATGACTCAAGCAATGCTTGGTGTAAGTCACACAACTAAAGAAGGTGAAGCATTTGCATTAAAAGTTATGCACCATTTAAATGATGCTTGCCAAAGTTGGAAGAAAGAAACTGGTCTTGGATTTGGATTATACGGAACTCCTGGAGAAAGTTTAACTTCAAGATTCTGTAGAATAGATAAGCAAAAATTCGGAGAAATTAAAAATGTAACTGATAGAATGTACTATACAAACTCATATCATGTTCACGTAACGGAAGAAATAGATGCTTTTGAAAAATTAAAGTTTGAAAGTCAATTCCACGACATAAGTTTAGGTGGATGTATAAGTTATGTAGAAGTACCGGATATGAGCAAAAACCTACAAGCAGTAGAACAAATAATAAATTATATCTATCACAATATACAATATGCAGAAATAAATACTAAGCCAGATATATGCTATAAATGTGGATACACAGGTGAAATAAAGCTTGATAAGGATTTAGAATGGTATTGTCCAAACTGCGGAAACAGAGATAAAGATGAAATGCAAGTAATGAGAAGAACTTGTGGATACATTGGGGCAAATATGTGGGGTAAAGGACGTACTCAAGAGATAGGTGAAAGAGTACTTCACTTATAGAATTTGGAGTGATAATATGAGATTTGCCAAAATAAAAGACAATGACATAGCGAATGGACTTGGAGTAACGATGTCTTTTTGGACACAAGGATGTCCCCACCATTGTAAAGGATGTTTTAATGGAGAAACATGGGATTTTAACGGAGGCAAAGAATTTACACAAGAAGATTTACAATATATCATTGATAATATAAATAAAAATAATATAAATAGAGACTTATCTATATTAGGAGGAGAGCCACTATGTCCTCAAAATGTAGAAGGTGTATTTAACTTATGTAAAGAATTTAAGAAACATTACCCAAATAAAATGATATACCTATGGAGTGGATATACACTAGAAAACTTTGATGAAAGTCAAAAGAAAGTATTAAAATATATAGATGTATTAATAGATGGTAAGTTTGAAGAAAATAATAGAAATCTAAGCCTAATGTTAAGAGGTTCATCAAATCAAAGAGTTATAGACGTAAAAAAGACATTATTAAGTAATAAAATAGTATTTTACGAATTAGATTAAGTATGTAGAATGCATTAAGATAAATATAAATTTTATCTTGATGCATTTTTTGCATATAAGTAAATCATATTAAGCGCAAAACTGTTAACAACTCATGAAAATAAAATATGTCAATATGCTCGAAAATGCAAAAAGTAACATTTTAAGCAACGGACAAAGTTGTTGGCGACATGAAGTATAGCGCCCACGCAGTGGCTTAAGCTAAGCGAATTTTTAATAAAATAAAAAAATTATTGTGCTAGAGTAAGTAATTTCATATAGTATTTTGATCTTTAATTTTATGAAATGAAATTAATAATTATTATCATTTACAAAAATGATTAATTATGGTATACTTTAAACAAATAGAGAATTAATGAGTAATTTACTAGCAAATGAGCATGAAAGTGTAAATTATATCATAGCTTACATAAATTTTCTAAATCTGATGATCTTCAGCACATTATCAGATTTAATACAGAAAGTATAATATTCTCCTATATGATAAATTACATTATAAATGTTATGCTAATTATACTCTTAATTTACTAATATAATTACACAACTTCTATATAAAGACCACGATTAATATCGTGGTTTTTATTTTTAAAAATGATAATGAAATTCATTTACAAAAAAAGAAAACTATGATATATTAAAAATAGGCTTAAAGTTATCGCGGCAAATTTCTGATTTTATAGGAGATGATAATTATGGCAAGAATGATGGGACCTAGATTTAAACAATGTAGAAGACTAGGATTAAATGTATGTGGGCATCCAAAAGCAATGGATAGAGCTACAAAAGGAACGTCTAGAGCGGACAAAAAGCTTTCACCATATGGAGTACAGTTATTAGAAAAGCAAAGATTAAAGGCGTACTATGGTGTGTTAGAAAAGCAATTTTCTAACTATGTGAAAAAGGCAATGAAATCTAAAGACTCTACAGGTACAGCATTAATACAAATGTTAGAGTGTAGATTAGACAACTTAGTTTATAGATTAGGTTTAGCAAGTTCTACAAGACAAGCTCGTCAAATGGTAGTTCATGGACATATACTAGTTAATGGGAAAAAAGTAGATATACCTTCTTATGGAGTGTCAGTAGGAGATGTTATATCTTTAAGAGAAAAATCTCAAAAAAATACAATGTTTAAAGATAGTTTTCAACAAAATGCTACTAGCCAATATCCTTACTTAATTAAGGATGTAGAGAACTTCTCAGGTGTTCTTACTAGAAAACCTGAAAGAAATGAAGTACCAATAGAAATTGACGATATTTTAGTTGTTGAGTACTACTCAAAATAATCTAAATAGAAAATTACCATAAATCTTAGGGTTTATGGTAATTTTTTTATTTTAAGTATTTTATAAAGATAAAAATAGACAAAATGATAGTTATATTATAATCTAATCTATATAAAAGAATTAAAAGGAGGTCGTTAATGTATAGTTTGAACAATATCAAGCAAAATAATTGTCCATTAAAATTCATATCAAACATACTGGGAAAAAAATGGGTATGTGAAATAATATGGGAAATTGGTAATGACAAAAAAAGATTTGGAGAATTACAAAGATGTATAGATGGATGTAGTAAGAAAATGTTAATTCAACAATTAGAATTTTTAATTGAAAATGGGATAGTAATTAATGACAAAAAAGAATTAAAAAATAATATCCAATCAACATACTATTTAAGTGAATGTGGTATTTCGTTACTTCCAATAATGGAAACTATGATACATTGGAGTAATAAACATATTAAATGTGATTGTTAATTTTATATAGAGATTAATCTGGTTACGAAAAAGTTACCAGTTGATATAAGAGCTCATACTTGTTATATTATAAAAAACAAGTATGAGCTCATTTACTTTATATAAAAATAATCGGAAGGAGGCAATTTATGAATTATACATTTTTTTCGGAATTTCTTATGGTCACGAATTATATGACTATAATATCAATAGCAATTTTAATAGGTATGTTTTTTGTAATAAAAAAATTAAGTAAAAAGATAAAATTTAATAAACTAATGATTTTATCAATAGTATTGGGGATTGGACTAGGTATATTAGTTCAAGCTATAGCTGGATTCCCAGAAGATCCTACTAAGGTAACTTGGTTGACAGAAGTATCTAAATGGTATGGACTATTTGGATATGGATTTATGGATTTATTAAAAATGTTAATAGTTCCACTTGTATTTGTTTCAATTATAAGAGTTATAATGAACTTAAAGCAAGGTGAAAATCTAGGGAAATTAACAGGAAAAACTATTGGAATGTTATTAGGAACAACAGCATTAGCAGCCATAACAGGTATAGTAGTTGGAAATTTATTTAACTTAGGAGTAGGACATGAAGTAATAGTAAAAAGTGGAGAGATAAGAGAAGTTACACCAATAGTCGACACTCTAAGAGGTTTATTACCATCAAATCCAGTAAATGCAATGGCACAAGCTAATGTAGTTGCAGTAGTAATATTTGCAGGATTTTTAGGTATAGCAATAAAGAGACTTAATAAAAAGTATTCAGAAATAATAAAACCATTTGTAGATTTAGTAGAAGCATTTTATAAAATAATAATAAGTGTTTCTATAACAGTAATAAAATTAATGCCTTATGCAGTAGTTGCTTTAATGGCTACTACGATAATAGATAGAGGCGTAACATCAATATTGGATGTTATGGATTTCATAATAGCCCTTTATGTAAGTGTAGCAATAATGTTTATAGTACATTTAGTAATAATAACTTTAAGTGGGATAAATCCTATAAAATACTTAAAAAATGTATCTAAGCCACTTATATTAGCATTTACATCTAGATCAAGTTTAGGGACATTACCAGTTACAATAGAGACACTTACAGATAATGTTAAAGTAGACCAAGGTATAGCAAGTTTTGTAGGAAGTTTAGGTTCTAATATGGGAATGAACGGTTGTGCAGGTATATATCCAGCATTAATGGCAGTTACAGTAGCTAATATGTCTGGTACTCCTATGAACTTTAGCTTCTATGTTATGTTGCTTATAGTAATAACTATAAGTTCATTAGGAATAGCTGGAATACCAGGTACTGCAACAATGTCAGTTTCAGTAGTTATATCAGGTATGGGTATGGGAGCATATTTCCCATTATTAGGTGGAATACTTGCTATAGACCCAATATTAGATATGGGACGTACAATGCTTAATGTTAATGGAACTATGGCCTCAGCAATAGCAGTTGCTAGTTCATTAGATAAAATTGAAAAAGATAAAATAAATTAGTACAATCTATAAGAACCTTCAAATAACTATTAATTATTTGAAGGTTCTTATTAGTTTTTCATAGTAATATTTTCATTAAGAAATCTTTGAATTTATATATATATTATTTTCTTTAATTATTAATCTGCCTAAAAAAGCTCCAATTAGTGCAGGAACAACCCAGTTAAATCCAAAATTAGCAAATGGAAGATTATTAACAAAAGGGATACTTATACCTAGATTATTAAGTACTGTAAGTAGGCTTATTAATAATGTTGCATAAGCAGCGCCCTTAAAAGTAGAATCTCTCTTAAATATTTTTCCAAATAAACTCATTAGAACTAAAACTATTGAAACAGGATATAATACTGTTAATATAGGAGCAGCAATAGCTATTATTTTATCTACGCCCAAATTAGAAACAATGGCACTAAATACACATATAAAGGTTACTATATATTCATATTTTAGTTTTTTATTAGTTACATCTTCGAAATACTTCGCTGTAACAGAAGTTAATCCTATGGAAGTTGTTAAGCAAGCGAATGCAACAACTATACTTAATAATATAGTACCAGTATTTCCTAATAAAAGATTTGTTATATTAACTAGTAATTCTGTCTGAGAAATGCTAGCATCATACATTGTAGAAACTGTAGCTCCAAGGTATGCTAGACCACCATAAACTAGTGTAAGTCCAATACCTGCAATTAAAGATGCTTTTATAGTAAGGCTTATATTTTCTTTTTTATTTTTGTAACCTTTGCTTAAGAAAGATGACATAACAAGTGCAGTTACACCACCTAATCCAAGGGCATCCATAGTTTGATAACCTTGAGTAACACCTCCCATAAATAGATTATCAGAAGAAATATTATTATTTAATTTACCAATAGGAGATAATATCCCTTTGACTATTAAGACTGCTAACGCTGCTAAAAGTATAGGCGTTAAGAATTTACCTATAATATCCATAACTTTACTTGGTTTTATAGTTAATATAAACACTAGTGTAAAGAATAAAATTGAAAATATTATTGGATTAAATGAGTTATTTAGAGGAAGTATACTCATTTCAAATGTAGTTGCACCAGTTCTAGGCACTACTAATATTGGACCTAAGCACAACATCATTATTACTTCTAAAGTAAGCCCAAATCTTTTGCCAGCTTTTCCAACAACACCTTGGAATGAACCAGCCTTTGCTATTGCACTGATAGAAAGTAGTATTATACCAACATCTGCAATTATAAAGCCTAAAAAACTCATTAGCCAATTGCTGCCAGAGGTAACACCTATGTATGGTGGGAAAATTAAATTACCTGCTCCAAAGAACATTGAAAATAGTGCGAAACCAATAATAATAATATCAATATTTTTTTTCATAATAACACCTCTTTTTTTATTTTATATATAAAAAAGCCACATAGTATGTACCATGTGACTTTTATTTTGCTTAGGATAAATAAAAAAGCCACATAGTATTATCTATGTGGCTTTACATAACAAGTTAGCTTTCACCATCATAGATACAAACAAGTACCAGTTTGTATCTACGATTAATCTATCGTTCATAAATACAAACCAACTACAATAGCCAAAAGCTAAAATAAGATATATTTAATTGTTTATTGTTAGTTAGATTTGTATTAATTATCATATTTATATTCTCCTAAAAAATTTATATTTAAATTGATTATATATAGTTAAAGGGAATATGTCAATAATATTTTTCAGAAAATTTATACAAATTATTTTATAATTAAAGTAAAAAATATTTTATAAATATGCAGTAAATTATAAAGGCTTAAGTAATAGCAATTATAGAAAAAAATAAAAATTTAGTGTATATTAGTTAAATGCTAATATAAAAGTAATAAAATAAAAAGACAATTATAATACAATAAAACATTGAAATAAAATAAACATATTAACCATATTCTATGATGGTTAATAAAACAATAATAGTGAAATTAGATAAGGTGGAGTTAAATGAATAATAAATTTGAGAGTTTAAAATTAAATAAAGAAATATTAAAAGCATTGTATAATTTAGGCTATAATTCACCATCGAAAGTTCAGAGTGAAGTTATACCAAGGCTATTAAGATATGAAAATATAATAGTTAAATCAAAAACTGGTAGTGGAAAAACTGCGAGCTTTGCTATACCAATATGTGAAAAAGTAGAAGTGGATAATAACAATCTTCAAGCACTAATAGTTGTACCCACTAGAGAGTTAGCACTTCAAGTAAAAGAAGAGATATCTAATATAGGTAGATTGAAGAAAATAAGATGTAGTGCTATATTTGGAAAACAACCTATGAAAGATCAAATAAAGGAATTAAAGCAAAGAGTTCATATTGTAGTAGCAACTCCAGGAAGAATAATCGATCATATAAGTAGGGAGACAATTAACCTTGAAAGTATAAGATATTTTATAATTGATGAAGCAGATAAAATGCTTAATAAAGGATTCGTAGAAGATATGGAGTTTATCTTTAATAGTATACCTAAAAATAGCATTAAAGGACTATTCTCAGCGACTATAGATAAAGATATAAAAGATATTTGCTTAGAGTATATGAAAGATTCAGAAGTGGTAGAGATAAAAAATGAAAATTTATTAAATAATAAACAAATATTAGAGCAGATAGTTAAAGTAGAGGATAAAGAAAAGTATAATACTTTAAAAGATATAATATATTCTCAAGCTCCAACATCGACAATAATATTTTGCAATACAAAAGAAGCTGTTACAAAGCTTTATAAAAATCTCAAAGAAGATAAATTTTTAGTAACAGAACTTCATGGCGATATGTCTCAAGACAAAAGAAATTTTACAATAAGAGATTTTAAAAATGGTAAATTTAATATACTAGTAAGTACAGATGTAGCCGGTAGAGGTATACATATAGATGATATATCTTTAGTTATAAATTTTAATGTGCCTAGAGATAAAGAAAACTATATACATAGAATAGGTAGGACAGGAAGACAAAAAAGCTTTGGAAAATCTATAACTATGGTAAATCAAAAAGATGAAAAGTATATGGAAGACATAGAACATTATATTGGATATAAAATAGAAGAGCTAGATAACATAAAAAAAGAAGATATTACTTTAGGAAAAGCTAAGTTTGAAGAAAATAACAAAAAAGTTTTAAAAAATAGAAAAAATAGAAATGAAGAAAAAAAGGTTCACAGTGAAGTAACGAGGCTATACCTAAATGCTGGAAAGAAAAAGAAAATAAGAGTTATAGATATTGTCGGGGCTCTTAATAGTATAGAGGGAATAAATAATGAAGATATAGGTGTAATAGAGGTACAAGATCTTTGTTCTTATGCAGATATATTAAACCATAAAGGTGAAATTATATTAAAGAAATATAAAGAGATCAGCGTAAAAAAGAAGATGGTAAAAATAAAAAAAGATAATAGATAAAAAACCCCCTTAATTTCTATAATACACCAAAAAAATATATAATAATAGCCTTAAAATGTAATTGTTTTCCTGTTATTATTTAAATATACAAGATAACTTGTATATACAAAAATGTAGTCCAGATACAGGAGGTACATACTATGAGCGTAAAAATAATTTCAAAGCATGTAAAAGTTACAGAGGCAATAAGAGAAAAAATTGAAAGTAAGTTTGAAAAGCTAGAAAAATATATTAATGATGATTTTGATGTACATGTTAAAATAGATGTAAAGAGAAAAAATCAAAGTATTGAAGCGACAGTATATACTAAACATGGAACTATCGTTAGAGCTGAAGAATGCCAAGAAGATTTATATTCAGCAATAGACTTATTATACGATAAGCTTTATAAACAGCTTAGAAAATATAAAACACAAATGATAAGAAGAAATAGAAAAAATGAAAGTATAAGATTTGATAATATAGAGGAATATGAAGAAATAGATTTAGATGACGATGTAATAAAAAGAAGAAAGCAATTTAAAATGGACAAGCCAATAACTCCAGAAGATGCAATTGTTCAAATGAATTTATTAGGACATCAATTCTTTGTATTTAGAAATATAGAAACAAATGAAACAAGTATTGTATATAAAAGACATGATGGATATGGCCTTATAGAACAAGTGTAATACCATAAACATTTAATAATAAAAACGTATTGAAATTTTCAATACGTTTTTTATTATTAAAAAATAGCTTATTATTATTAACATAACTTGAATTATTTAGATTTTAGTTTTATACATTTTTTTGATATATAAAATATAATAAAACCAGCTAGACAAGTTGCTAGAGCTATAATTATATGTAAATCCACATCATACTCAAATACATAAGAACAAGCATTATCTAAAGCATGAAATAATATACAAAGCCAAATGCTATTAGTTTCCATGTATATGTAAGTAAGTACAAAAGATGAAGCAATACAACTAAGAGCAAATGGAATAAAATTAGTATGTTGTTGTGGTGTACCAACTACAAACCATAAAGGTAGATGCCATAAGGACCAAATAACACCTATTATTAGAGAACTTTTAAAAGGAGAATATTTCTTTAGTAATTTAGGAAGTAAAAAACCTCTCCATCCTATTTCCTCTAATCCTCCCCCAAATATCATTATAGGAGTTAACCAACTTAAAAATATTAGTGGAGATTTTAGTAAGGCACCATATCCTCTAAATATTTCAACTACTATATATGGAACGGTCCAAAGTATTAAAGTGGCAATAATAACATATAAATATTCCTTTAAACTCCTGTTTGCATTTATACAGTTCCTTAAAAATCTATCAAATTCATCTTTAGACAAAAACTTTTTAGCGGTAATTAATCCAGCTAAAGCAGGAGAATACCCTGAAAGTGCATAAAATAACATAAAAATAGGAGAACCATATATTAAAATATTGAGTTGTGTTGTAGATATAGTTACTGTAAATCCAATTATACAAAAAAGTATTAGTACTACAAAAAAGTACTTTGTATCTTTTGAAATCAATTTTTTTCGCCTCCGAATTTTTTATAAGAATTAATTTATAGAATAATTCAAAGTATATTGAAATTATTGAATAACTATATAATTATTATACATAAGAAATCTAACTAATTTAATAGGGAAATTAAATAAAATTCGTATAATAAATATATATATAGTTTATTTATAAACTAATAATTTGTTGATTATGAAAATACATTGTGCTACACTCAACTTGTAAAAATAAATAAAAGCTAGGGGAGCTATGATTGGATAGCTGAGAAGTAAAGCCATAACTTTCAGACTCTAAGAACCTGATTAAGATAATTCTTACGTAGGGAAGCTCGTATATTTTAATGTACCTAGATTTTTAGTTAAATAAGGCGCTCTCTATAAAAAGAGAGTGCTTTTTTAATGCCATTAAAGTTAAATTTATATAATTATTTTTATATCTTATAAAAGATAATCCTTAAAAGGAGGAAATGTAAGTGAAGGTAAATGGGAAAGAGTTTGAATTTAAATCAGGTATGACAATATCAAAATTATTAGAAGATATTGGGGTAAAAAAAGATAGAGTAGTAGTAGAGATAAATTTAAACATAATTGAAAATAATCAATACGATAGCTATATACTAAGAGAAGAAGATGTTATAGAAGTCATAAGGTTTGTTGGAGGGGGATAAGATGCAACTTTTTATAAATGAACTACTTGTAAATATTGATGAAGATATAGTTACAGTAGATAAAGTTAAAGAAAAATATAAAAAAGATGCAGAGATAATAATATTAAATGGTCATCCAGTAGATGCATGTGTAGATTTAGAATTATATGAAAATGATAGAGTTACATTAATAAAAAGGGGTGAAATTCCAAAATTTGAAGAATTAGAAAATCTTATGGTTAGCAGACATACTCCAAATGTTCACTACAAATTAAAAAATGGAAAAGTAGCAATATTAGGTATTGGTGGATTGGGTTCAAATATAGCTATATCTTTAGCTAGGATAGGCGTAGGAACATTAATATTAGCAGACTTTGATATAGTAGAACCATCTAATTTAAATAGACAACAATATTTTATAAGTGATATAGGAAAATATAAAACCGAGGCACTTAAAAATAATATAGAAAATATTAATCCATTTATAGAAGTTAAAACTATAAACAAAATAATAGATTCAGCAAATATACATGAATTTGGAAACGTAGATATAATAATAGAGGCTTTTGATAATCCAAAGTACAAAGCAGAAATTGCAAATAACATTTTAACTAAAATGAGAGATAAATATTTAATATCCTCATCTGGAATGGCAGGATATTATGATTCTAACATAATAAAAACAAGAAAAATTAGAGACAAATTTTATATATGTGGAGATGAGATAAATGAAGCTAAAGAAGGTGATGGGCTTATGGCACCAAGGGTGGCTATATGTGCTAATCACATGGCTAATTTAGCAACAAAAATATTGATAGAAGACAAATAAGATTAGATGGGGGATAAAAATGGATAAATTAATATTAAATGGACATGAGTTTAATAGTAGACTTTTAATAGGAACGGGAAAATATAGTTCAAATGATATGTTACCAAGAGTGATAGAGTCAAGTAGCAGTGAAATAATAACTATGGCATTAAGAAGAGTAGACTTAGACAATACAGAAGAAAATATACTATCACATATACCTAACAATATGACGATACTTCCTAATACATCAGGAGCGACTAATCATATGGAAGCTGTTAGGATAGCAAGAATAGCTAGAAAAATGGGATGTGGAAACTTTATAAAAATAGAAGTAATAAGTGATACAAAGTACTTATTACCCGATAATGAAGAAACTATAAAAGCAACTAAAACACTTGCTGATGAAGGATTTGTAGTTCTTCCATATATGAGCCCAGATTTATATGCAGGAAAAAGGTTAATAGAAGCAGGGGCAGCAGCAGTTATGCCACTGGGGGCACCAATAGGTTCTAATAGGGGACTTAAAATGAAAGAAATGATAAAAATAATGATAGAAGAATTAGATATACCAATAATAGTAGATGCAGGAATTGGAAAACCATCTCAAGCTATGGAAGCTATGGAAATGGGGGCAGCAGCAGTACTTGTAAACACTGCAATAGCTAGTGCAGGCGACCCTATAAAAATGGCGAATGCTTTCAAATTAGCAGTTGAAGGTGGAAGAGAAGCATATTTAGCTAAAACAGGAAGAGTAAGCAATTTTGCAAATGCATCTTCACCTCTTACTGGATTTTTAAGTGAAGTAGGTGTTTAATTTGAGTTTTTATAATGTTATAGAAAAGTATAAAGATATTGATATAGATAAATATCTAGAAAATGTATCAAATTATGATGTTTTAAGAAGTTTAGAAAAGGATAATTTAGATGAATATGATTTATTAAATTTATTATCGAAAAAAGCCACTAAATACCTGGAAGAAATGGCACAAAAAGCACACGAGATAACTAATAGATATTTTGGAAAGACTATACTTTTGTATACTCCTATGTATATAGCAAACTATTGTGTAAATAAATGTCTATACTGTGGATATAATATAGATTCTGGAATAAGTAGAAAAAAGCTAAATATTAATGAAATTGAAATAGAAGGAAATGAAATATCTAAAGAGGGATTTAAACATTTGTTACTTTTAACAGGAGAAAGTAAAATTCATTCAGATGTAGAGTATATAGGTGAAGCTGTAGAAGTTCTTAAAAATAAATTTCCATCTATCACAATAGAAGTTTATCCAATGGATGAAGAAGAGTATAAATATTTAGTAGATAAAGGGGTTGAAGGCCTTACTGTATATCAAGAAGTCTATGATGAAAATATTTATAAAGAGGTACATTTAAAAGGTCCAAAATCAAATTATAAATATAGATTAGACTCACCAGAAAGAGGAATAAAAGGTGGAATGAGAAGTGTATCAATAGGTTCATTGCTAGGTCTTAATGATTTTAGAAAAGAAACTTTTTTTACATTAATGCATGGAAGATATTTAAGAAAAAAATATCCACATGTAGATGTTTCATACTCAATACCTAGAATAAGACCATTTAAGGGCTGCTATGAAAAAATAGTTGATGTTAAGGATAAAGATTTAGTACAAGCTATGGTTGTTATGAGATTATTTGATAATCAAGGTGGTATAAACTTATCGACTAGAGAAAGTTTATCACTACGAAGAAACTTAATACCTTTGGGCGTTACAAAATTAAGTGCAGGTGTATCAACAAATGTAGGAGGACATTCTCAATATAGTGAAGATACATCTCAATTTAAAATTAGTGATGAGAGTAGTGTTAGTGATATAAAAGACATGTTAAAAGATATTGGATATCAACAAATATTTAAAGATTGGGAAAGGTTTTAATGTATCTAATAACGAATAGACATTTATGTAAATATGATAGATATATTGAAGTTATAAAAGAAGCATCTTATTTTGGTGTTAAAAATATAATACTAAGAGAAAAAGATTTGAGTAATGATGAGTTAGAGGATTTATATTTTAGGATTAAAAAAAATATAAATAAGGAAACTAAACTAATAATAAATAGTAATATAGAAGTATTTAAAAGAGTTGATGCCGATGGTATACATTTGCCATTTGATAAGTTTATAGATATTTATGATGAAAAAAATAAAGAAAATACAAGTGAGTATATAGATATTAAAAATTTTAATAAATTATTAGGAGTATCAACGCATAGTATAAAAGATATAGTAGAAGTACTAAAAAGAAATGCAGATTATATATTTTTATCACACATATATGAAACTAAGTGCAAGGAAAATTTAAAACCAAAGGGAATAGAAATATTAAAAGAAGCTAATTCTTTATTTACTAATTCAAATATAAATTTAATTGCATTAGGTGGAATAACACCTAGCAATGTTAAATATATAGTAGATTATTGTGATGATATAGCTGTTATGTCTACTATAATGAGTAGTAAAAATATAGAAAAAACAATAAGTGAATATAGATTAAAAGTAAGCGTCTTAAAATGATTTTTGTTATTTTAGACGCTTACTTTTATTGAGATTTTTATTACATAATCATCATATCCTTGAACTGCTAAATCATCAAGTATTATATCTTCATAGAAATTACCTTGAACAGATAGATTATTTTCTTCTATAAACTTTAAGATTTTATTATAAGTGATGCTAGTGTTATAGTAACTACCTCTATGATATGCAACAATATACAATCCTTTAGTCTTAGTAAAATTAGAATGTTCTTTATTAGGAAGTTTATTATATATATATTTATAATTTAAGTAATTACCATTAATTATATCATTGTATTCAAGTATTTGACCTAAAAAATGGGGGTAAGTTATACCTCTATCTTCACAACGACCTATATGAGTAGAGAAAGCCTCATAAATTTCTTTATCTGTAGAACAATTAAAAACTTTTGAAATAAATATGTATTCTTCTTGTAATGGTAAAATGCTAACTTCATCTGTATAATTATTAATAAAATCTTTGGAGTATTCAATTTTTCTATCGATAAAAAGTTTTATCTGATTTAACTTATTTATTTTATTGATTACATTTATACGTTCCTTTTCCAGCAAATTAATTAATTCATTGGGATTTCTCTTACTTAAGTATTTTTTAATTTCTTTTAAAGGCATACCAATATCCTTTAGCATTGTTATAGCCCCAAAAATTTCTATTTGTTGATAAGAATAATATCTATAATTATTATCTCCTTTTATTTCAGGAGAAAAAATTCCAACTTGATCATAATGGTAAAGAGTTTGCTTGCTAGTTTTACAAAGTCTAGCAAATTCTCCAGTAGTAAAATGTATATTTTTATTAATTTTCATCTAAAACACCCCAGATAATATAATAGCTTAATTATAAATATAACACAAAATGTTTAAAATTAATCTAATTAGCATTGATTTATGATAGTTTTTAATTTAAAAGTAAATACTATAAAATAGGAATATTTTTATAATGAAAAAAATATGTAAAGTATATGTATAAATGGATATTATTTTAAAAAAAGAATATAAGTAGATTTTATTGTAAAAATTATGCTGTATTTGATTTTTTATAATGAACAAACTAATGTTAAATAAATTATAAAAAGGAGTGAAGGTAGTGGAAAATAATGATTCTTTTATTGATGGATTAAAAAATATAGGAAAACAACTACTTTACACAGAAAGTGAGAATACAAATACAGATAGAGAAAATATTACAGAAATTGATAGTAGTGGAAATAGAAGATGCATAACTAGGGTAGGTGCAGGACCTAGAACTCATAATAGAGTAGATAATCCAAATAACAAATTAAGATAAGTCATAAAATTATATAATTATGGAGGTAACAATATGAAAAAAGGATTAATACCAGTAGCTTTAGGAACAGTTGTAACAGCCACAGGTTTGATGCTAGATGCAAAGCAAAATAAAAAAGATAGATTCAATAAGGAAGATTATAAAAATATGGCAGGCGCACTTCTAGTGGGAGCAGGAGTTGCTCATATTGCTTTAGGTGGGATAGATATAGCTAAATATTAAAATAAGAGGAGATTATCCATTCTCCTCTTATTTTATATTACATATTAAAAAGTCACTACTAATAGGTGTTTGTTATATAAATGTAAACAAGTTACTAATATATTTAAGAACTTGTTTTTATTTTTGAAAATAAATATTTAAATTAATAATTATTAAAAATTAAAAAAATATTGACAATGATAATAATTATCAATAAAATTAAGATAAGTTGAAAATTAATTTCAAAGGATATGTGTTTTCATATAAGGTTTTAGCTAGGAGGAAAGATGAAGAAAAGATACTTAGGAATAATATTGATAATATTATCTGCAATATCAGTATTTTTAGGAGTACATAACATAAAGATAGTAGATATATTAACTTTAAATGAAGAACAATTAAATATTTTATTGATAAGCAGATTGCCTAGATTAATAAGTATATTAGTTGCAGGAATAGGAATGAGTATATGTGGTCTTATAATGCAACAAATAAGTAGAAATAAATTTGTATCTCCGACAACAGGAGCTACTATTGATTCAGCTCAATTAGGATTGATATTTGCGATGCTAATTCTACCAAATGCAACTATGGGTAGCAAAATGATAACATCTTTTGCATTTGCTCTTGGTGGAACCTTTATTTTCATGAAAATATTAAAAAGCCTAAAGTTTA
Source organism: Romboutsia sp. 1001713B170131_170501_G6 (assembly GCF_015668195.1). Classification (NCBI taxonomy): domain Bacteria; kingdom Bacillati; phylum Bacillota; class Clostridia; order Peptostreptococcales; family Peptostreptococcaceae; genus Romboutsia; species Romboutsia sp. 1001713B170131_170501_G6. The sequence goes on along the minus strand of NZ_JADPFC010000003.1, from coordinate 30,359 downwards.
AAAATGCTGTATTTGTACCGTTAGTTGGTATAATGTTTGGGAATATAATAGGCTCAATGACGACTTTTATAGCATACAAATATGATTTAATGCAAGATATAACTTCTTGGATGCAAGGAAATTTCTCTATGATACTTAAAGGAAATTATGAAATATTATACATAACAATACCAATGATAATACTTGCATATATTTATGCAAATAAATTTACTATAGCAGGTATGGGTGAAGATTTTGCAACAAATCTAGGGCTTAATTACAATAAGGTTGTGAACTTAGGATTAATTATTGTAGCAATAGTTACAGTATGCGTAGTAATAACAGTAGGAAGTATACCTTTTATAGGATTAATAGTACCAAATATAGTATCAATTTATAAAGGGGACAATGTAAAAGATAGTATATGGCATACAGGACTATTTGGAGCAATATTTGTATTAACATGTGATATATTCTCAAGGATTGTGATATATCCTTATGAAATACCTATAGGATTAACAGTTGGTGTTATAGGAAGTATAGTTTTCCTTTATATGATATTAAGGAGGAAGTCATATGCAAGTTAGTAGTGTAAATAAATTACCTAGTAAAAATATAAACATCAGATTACAAAAAGAAAATAAACAAAAAAGAATTATATATGTAATAGGACTAATGGTTATTGCATTTTCAGCACTATTCTTAATAGCAGGAGTAAATCTAGAACACATAGATTATGCTATGAGTCAAAGAATACCTAAGTTAATAGCAATAGTATTAACCGGTGGATGTATAGCTTTTTCATCTATGATTTTTCAAACCATAACTAATAACAATATACTTACACCAAGTGTATTAGGCTTGGATTCTTTATACATATTAGTTCAGACACTTATAGTATTTATTGTTGGAATAGATAGTAAATTTATAGCAAGTAAAAGTCATAACTTTTTATTATCAGTAGTAGTAATGGTTATAGCATCTTTTGTTTTATATAAAAAACTTTTTGAAAAAAGTGGAAATAATATATTTTTCTTACTTCTTGTAGGAATGATATTTGGAACTTTGTTTAAAAGTATGTCTACTTTCATGCAAGTTGTAATAGATCCAAATGAGTATGCTACTCTTCAAAATAGCTTACATGCAAGTTTTGGAAATGTAAATACAGAAATACTTTTAATAGCAGCCATAATGCTAATAGCAATAATACCATTTATATATGATGAACTTAAGTATTTAGATGTATTATGTTTAGGTAAAGATAATGCCATAAATTTAGGCGTGGATTATGATAAAGTTGTTAAAAAGATGATAATAGTAGTATCTATATTAGTATCAATATCTACAGCTTTAGTAGGTCCTATAACTTTCTTAGGACTATTAGTAGTAAACGTAACGAAGCAACTGCTAAGCACATATAAGCACAGTTACTTAATAGTAGCATCAATTCTTATAAGTATATCAACATTAGTTGGTGGGCAATTCTTAGTAGAAAGAGTATTTAGCTTTAATACAACTCTAAGTGTAATTATAAACTTTGTAGGGGGAGTATATTTCATATACTTATTGCTAAAGGAGAGTAAAGCATAATGATAGTAGTAAAAGATATAATAAAAAAATATTCAAATAAACCAGTTGTTGATAATGTTTCAATAAATATAGAAAAAGGAAAAATAACATCTTTTATAGGACCAAATGGAGCTGGAAAAAGTACTGCCTTATCTATAATAACTAGGTTAATGAAAAAAGATGGTGGAGAAGTTATTATAGATGGAAAAAGATTAGAAGATTGGGACAATAAAGAATTATCTACTAAGATAGCTATATTAAAACAATCTAATCATATAAATCTAAAGCTTACAATAAGGGAACTTGTTGCTTTTGGAAGGTTTCCACATAGCCAAGGAAGGCTTACCGAAGAAGATAATAAATATATAGATGAAGCAATAGAATATATGAAGCTTAAAGATATAGAAGATAGATACTTAGATGAATTAAGTGGAGGACAAAGACAAAGAGCTTATATAGCAATGGTTATAGCTCAAAATACAGAATATGTATTTTTAGATGAACCACTTAATAATTTAGACATGAAGCACTCAGTTGAAATGATGAAGGTACTTAGAAATTTATGTGATGAGCTAGGAAAGACTGTAATTTTAGTTATGCATGATATAAATTATACATCTTGTTATTCAGATTACATAGTAGCACTTAAAGATGGAAAAATAGCAAGGTATGGAAAGACTGATGAGATAATAAAAAAAGAAGTACTAGAAGAAATATATGAGATGGAATTTGATATCCAAGAGATAAATGGAGATAAAATTTGTATTTATTTCTAAAAAATTTAAAATTTTAATGATAAAGATAATCAATATAAAGTAATAAAAATTATTAGGAGGACTTATTATGAATAAAAAAGTAGCAGCTATATCAGGTTTAGTTATAGCAGGATTAATAGGAGGGGCATTAGTATTTTCAAATAAAGGCAATAAAGAAGTTGCATCTAAAGCAGATGAAACAGTTAAAGTAGAGCATGCCTTAGGAACTACAGAGGTAGGAGTTAATCCTAAGAGAGTGGTAGTTTTTGACTATGCAGCATTAGATGCAATGCAAAGTTTAGGTATAGATGGTGTAGTAGGAACTCCGCAATCATCTTCGATACCAGAATATTTAAGCGAATACAAAGGATCTAAATACGGAAATGTTGGAGGCTTAAAAGAACCAAACTTAGAAAAGGTAAATGAACTTAAGCCAGACTTAATAATAATAAATGGAAGGCAACATAGTTTCTATGATAAATTTACGGAAATAGCGCCAACTATATCATTATCAAAAGAAGATGGTAAGTACATGGAATCTTTTACTCACAATATGGAAGTTATAGGAGACATATTTGATAAAGAAGAACAGGTAGATACTGAGTTAGCGAAGATAAATAAAAAAGTAAAAGAAATAAATAATAAAGTAAAAGAAAAAGATTTAAATGCAACAACATTAATGATTAGTGATGGATCATTGAGTGTACTTGGAGCAGAATCAAGATTTGGGATAATATATAAGAATTTAGGATTTAAAGAAACTGATGAAAATGTAAAAAATTCAGATCATGGACAAGATGTTTCATTTGAATATATAGCAAGCCAAGATTCAGATTATATATTTGTTGTTGATAAATCAGTTATATCTAGTGGCGAAGGTCAAAAGCCAGCACAGGAAATATTAAATAATGAATTAATAAATAATACTAGGGCAGCTAAAGATGGAAATATAGTTTATCTAGATACTCATTCATGGTATTTAAGTGATGGTGGAATAATATCTACAAATACTATGTTAGATGAGGTAGATGAAGCAATAAGCAAATAATACAAATAAATGTAATTTACTAAAAGTTGTATGAGGATGAGTGTAATTCTTATACAACTTTTATTCTTTGGTGCTCATTATATAAATTACATTATTTCTAAGAATAATATAGATATCATTTACTTATACATAAATTAGAAATATAATTATGTGGAGTACATAAAATTTTTAAAATATAAAATAGTTTTAAAATATTATATACAGTATATAAATATATTGAAAGATGGAGGTAAACAATGATAAAAGAATTCATAAAATATTACAAACCTTATAAAAAATTGTTTGTACTTGATTTACTAGCTGCTTTCACGGTGGCACTATGTGACTTAGTTTATCCAATGATAACTAGAAGTATAATGGATGATGTTGTTCCAAATAAAGATACAAGAATGTTAGCTGTATTTGCAATATCTTTATTAGTTATATTTATTATAAAAGCAGGATTAAACTATTTTATGCAATATTGGGGGCATGTGGTTGGAGTAAGGATGCAAGCTGATATGAGAAGCTATGTATTTACTCATCTTCAAAAACTTCCAAGTTCTTATTTTAATAATAATAAAACAGGTGTTATAATGTCTAGAATAATAAATGACCTTATGGAAATATCTGAATTGGCTCATCATGGACCAGAAGACTTATTCATATCTATTGTAATGTTATTTGGTTCATTCTTTATACTATTAGGAATAAATATAGAACTTACACTAATAGTTTTTGCTATATTACCTATAATACTTTTATATGCTATAACTCAAAGAAAGAGAATGAATAAGGCATTTAAAGAAACTAGAGTAAAAACTGGTGATGTAAATGCTACTTTAGAAAATAGTATAGCAGGTATGAAAGTTACTAAATCATTCTGTACCCAAGAAGAGGAATTAGAAAAGTTTAATAAATCTAATAATATATTTAAATACGCGAGAGAAAGTGCATATAAAGTTATGGCACAGTATTTTTCAGGAATGTTTTTATTTATAGATTTATTAGAGCTAGTTGTTTTAATAGTAGCAGGATATTTCACTTATATGAACCGTATAACTTTAGGTGATTTTGCAGCGTATCTTTTATATGTAAAAATGTTTATACAACCAATTAGAAAATTAATAAACTTTACTGAACAATACCAAAATGGTATGACAGGATTTGAAAGATTTATGGAAATAATAAATGAAGAAACAGAAAAGGAAGCCAAAAATTCAATAGAACTTAGAAATGTAAAAGGTAATATAGAAATAGAAAATGTATCTTTTACATATGAAGATGAAAATCAAGTTTTAGATAATTTAAATTTATCTATAGAAGCGGGAAAAACAATAGCTTTAGTTGGTCCATCAGGCGGAGGAAAAACAACTCTATGTAACCTTATACCTAGGTTTTTTGATTTTGACGAAGGTAGTATAAAAATAGATGGAATAAATATTAAAGACGTAAGTTTAGATTCCTTAAGAAAAAATATAGGTGTTGTAGCACAGGATGTATTTTTATTTACAGGAACTATAAGAGATAATATTGTAATAGGAAAAACTGGTGCTACTGATGAAGAAATAGTAGACGCTTGTAAAAAGGCTAAAATACATGATTTTATACAAACTCTTCCTAAAGGTTATGATACATATATAGGAGAAAGAGGAGTTAAATTATCAGGAGGACAAAAACAAAGAATTTCTATAGCTAGGATATTCTTAAAAAATCCTCCAATAATGATACTAGATGAAGCGACATCAGCCCTTGACAACGTTACAGAATATGAAATACAAAAATCATTAGAAGAATTAAGCAAAGATAGAACAAATTTAGTTGTAGCTCATAGATTATCAACTATAAAAAATGCAGATGAGATAGTAGTATTAACGGAAAAAGGTATAGAGGAGAGAGGAACTCATAAGGAACTTATAGAAAAAGGTGGAGTTTATTCAAAACTTCATAGGAAATAGTATGTTAGATATAATAAAAAGATGATTCTAATATTAGAATCATCTTTTTTTTGTTATAAATCAACCCAAGTTGATTTACCTGTATATATAAATTCTGTATGTCTACATTTAGGACAGACGTAAATTTTAAATATTAAATGTTCCTCTACATCAAAGATAGCTTTAAAAAATCCACGGTCAGCCTCTTGCGAATCAAATCTATATTCTTTTAAAAATTCAAGGCTTGTGTCACATCTTAAACAGTTCATAAAGTATTCCCCCTAGTAAATAAGTAATTAGTATAATTGTAAGAGATATTTAGACGAATTTGGTTGCAATATGGTTACATATACCTAAATTAGACAATAAGAGATATTAGAAAATTATAAAATCTTACAAAAGTGTAATGAAAATGAAAGATAAATAAATATGTAGATTTTTGGATTTAGTATAAAATACATATATAAGAAATCTAAGGAGGTTATTAAATGAATAATATATTAAAAGTTGAAAATATAGAAAAATACTACGGGAACAAAGATAATATAACAAAGGCAATCGATAATATAAGTTTTAGAGTAGATGAAGGTGAATTTGTTGGTATAATGGGTCCTTCAGGAAGTGGTAAGACGACTTTACTAAATTGTATATCGACAATAGATAACGTATCTACAGGAAATATAATAATAAATGGCCAAAATATAACGAATTTAAAATCAAAAAAATTAGATAAGTTTAGACAAAATGAGCTAGGATTTATATTTCAAGACTTTAATCTTTTAGATACTTTAACAAACTATGAAAATATAGCATTAGCTCTTACTATAAAAGGGGAGAAGCCATCTAATATAGATTCTAAAGTAAAAGAAGTAGCAAAATACCTAGAAATAGAAAAAGTATTAAATAAATATCCATACCAAATATCAGGAGGGCAAAAGCAAAGAGTAGCATCTGCAAGAGCAATAGTTACAAATCCATCATTAGTACTTGCAGACGAACCTACAGGAGCTTTAGATTCAAAAGCAGCAAGATTATTATTAGAAAGATTTGAAAGTCTAAATCAAGATTTAAAAACAACTATACTTATGGTTACACATGATGCTTTCACTGCAAGTTATGCTCATAGAATTCTATTTATAAAAGATGGAAAAATATTTAGTGAATTAGTAAGAGGCAATGATACTAGAAAAGAGTTTTTCAATAGAATTATAGAGGTTATAACACTTCTTGGAGGTGATGACAACGATGTATTCTAAAATAGCAATAGGAAATGTAAAAAAGAGCTTCAAAGATTATGCTATATATTTTTTAACTCTAACTTTAGCTGTAAGTATATTCTATAGCTTTAATTCAATAGAATCTCAAAAAGCTGTTTTAGAGATGAATAATTCAACAATGGGATTTGTAGATACACTATCTAAGATTATAGGTGGAATATCTATATTTGTATCATTTATCTTAGGTAGCTTAATATTATATGCAAATAATTTTTTAATAAAAAAACGTAAAAAAGAGCTTGGAATATATATGACTTTAGGTATGGGTAAAGGAAAAATATCTAAAATACTAATCTTAGAGACATTTATAGTTGGAGTGATATCATTAGCAAGTGGACTTATATTAGGGCTAATAATGAGTCAAGGGTTATCATTATTTACATCTAAATTATTTGACGTAAGTATGAGTGAGTATAAATTTATTCTTTCTACAAGTGCAATAATAAAAACCATAATATATTTTGGAATAATATTTTTAATTGTTATGGCATTTAATGTAATTATAATATCTAGATACAAGATAATAGATTTACTAACAGCAGGGAAAAAGAATGAAAATATAAGATTTAAAAATCCAATTATATATTTAATAACATTTATTTTATGCTTAATTTCAATAGGAACTGCATATAAGTTAATATTAGATGTTGGACTTAATGTTGAAGATATAAGATTTTCAATGTCAATAGGACTTGGTGTAGTTGGTACATTCTTATTTTTCTATAGTTTAGCTGGATTTGGATTATATATATTTAAAAATAGTAAAAATATTTATTTTAAAGGATTAAATATTTTTATAACAAAGCAAATAAATAGTAAAATTAATACAAACTTTATATCAATGTCTATTATATGTCTAATGTTATTTTTAACTATGGGGATGTTATCAACTGGAATAGGATTTAAAAATGCATTAGAAAAAGGACTTGAGAAAACAACACCATTTGATGCCAGTGCGAGAATATTTGCACATGAAGATGAGAAAGTTAAGAGTATAAAAGAAGCTTTAAATAATTTAGGATTTAAATTTAATGATAAAGACAAATATGTATACTATAATACATATGAGTCAGGTTTTGAAATGAAGAATCTAAATAAAGGTTTAGATAAGGAAAATCAAAAGAATTTAAACAAGATAGAAGACTTAGATGCTAATTTTATAAAAATATCAGAATACAATGACATAAGAAAACTAGAGTGTAAAAAAAGCATAGATTTAGGTAAGAATGAAGTTTTAATTATGTCAAATAATAATATGGCTAGCAAAATAATAAATAACTTTTTAGAAAATAATAAAGAGATAAAAATAGATAAAAAAGAATATAAGGTTAAAAATGAAAAGGTTATAGAGGACTCTCTTCATACAACTGCTATAGCTGACAATATGTTTACTATAGTAGTTAATGATGATTTAACAAACAAACTTAAAGTTAGAGAATCTTATTTAAATGTGAATTTTGGAGAAAACAGCAAGCAATCGGAAGAAAAATTATCTAAGTTATTTGATGATTTTAAAAATGATAAGATTGACTATAAAAACTCACCATTTATCTATGGAGAAACTAAGGCTCAAGTATATGCAGAAAGTAAAGGTATGACAACAACTATGTTATTTATAGGTATATACCTAGGAATAATATTCTTAATATCTAGTATGGCAGTATTAGCATTACAACAGTTATCAGAAGCAAGTGATAGTATAGAAAGATATAAATCACTAAGAAGAATAGGTGCAAATGATAAAATGATAAATAAAAGTATATTTATACAAACATTAATATACTTTAGTTTACCAATAGGTCTTGCATTTATACATTCTATAGTTGGTATAAAAGTATCAAATGAGTTTATAGCTATGTACAACAAGCCAGATATCGGATTATCATCTTTAATAACTGCGTTAATATTTATGTTTATATATGTTGGATATTTCTATGCAACTTATACTGGATATAAAAATATAGTTAAAAATTCATAATATATAAAACAAGCTAGATATGGTATATATCTAGCTTGTTTTATATATACAATAAAAAAGTTCTAGTTTAATGTGGAACTTATAACAATTTTTTTTAATACTAAACTAAAAAGGAGCTATTAGAAATCTAATATAGCTCCTTTTTAGCATTATTTACTTCAATCTTTCATCATCTTCATCTACATATTCTAATATGTCTCCTGGTTGACAGTTTAGTATTTTACATATTGAATCTAATGTAGTAAATCTTACAGCTTTGGCTTTATTATTTTTTAATATAGATAGATTAGCCATAGTTATACCAAGTTCCTTGGAGAGTTGGGTAGAACTAATCTTTCTTTTAGCCATCATAACATCTAAGTTTACAAGAATTGGCATAAAATATTCCTCACTAAATTGTTTTATCATTTTCATCTTTTATCTTTGTAGCTGTCTCAAATAATTGAGATAGAGTAAGACATAATAATCCTATAACTAGGCAGACAAAAGTAACTACTATAATTGCTGGAATTATAAGTGTATCATTAAATGGGATTACAAAGTACTTTAGATATAATAAGCATCCAGAAAATATAATAATCTCACTAAAAGAACAGATAGATATAGTTTTTAGAGCTTTTGAACTGGCCATAGTAAAAGGTATATTTTTTATAATTAATCTACAAAGTTTTTTTAATTTAAATAAAGATATCATATAAGGTATAAAACATAAGTATACACAAATTGATACATTAATCATTATTGAGTTAAGTTGTGATATAGGTATTTGTGTTTTAAATAAAGCTATACTTATCATTGGTGTAGCTAGGAGCAAAACACCTGTAATAAATATTCCTATTAATATAATAACATTTAATATTTTAGAATTTAAGCTTTTTATCATTTTTATTTACCTCTCTTAAAAAATATATATTATACACCTATAATAAATACAAAATTATCGTTTGTCAATAAAAATACATAATATTACAATAATGTAATGTACAAAAAAACTGTAGATAGCAAAAGGCTTTTCTACAGCTTCAACTTTACTCTATATTTTCTCCGAAATTTTCACTTATTATTCGCGTATAACTTATAGATTTTGATATCCTATCTAATATTTCTTCTTTTTTATCTAATACTATATCTTTTCTATCATTCCAAAGTGTATCAAATAAATTATTACACATATTTTTAAAATCATTGTCACTTATTATAAAGTAATCATTTTGTCCAGAATTAGGATGTACTTTTGTAAACTTTAAATTCTTAGATAGATACAAAGATGGATTTTCTTTTTCTCTAAAGTCATCAACAAAATCTCCATCAACTAATCGTATTTCAACATCGTTAGATTCCATTAATATTTTTTCTATATATTCAATATGCCTTTCTCTTTCTTTAAATGTAAGAGTTACTGGTATATTGAAAAAGTGTAAACATCCCGAAGACATATACTTTCTAAGTTCTGATTCATATATAAGTACTTTAAGATTAGATTTATAAGTAACATTATGAAGGAATACATTTATCTTTTTTAGCTCATTTATAATTTTTTTATTATCTCCAAAAACTCTTTCAGCAATCTCCATGAATAAATCTGGAGGCATAAAGAATTCATTAATAGAGCCTAAAAGACACCTTAAATCATTGTTCATTATATATTGAATATAAGTTTGGTTTTCTATCATAGAAGTACAGTCTCTTTTATCATATAAAAGTTTTCCTTTATTTTTTAAGGTATACTTTATATTAGCATAAAAATCTTCTACTAATTTTCTATCTTTAGAGGTTGTTGTAAACATACACTCACCTTCTTCAAAGAATAGATTTGTAGATAAGAATTTATTTTTAATTGCAAATATTGCAGTATTGGAATTTATACTACAATTATATAGTTTAAAATTAAGTGAAGTAGATGTTGAAATTAAGTTTATAGCAAGGAGAGTATTAATAACATCCTCCTCTTCATAGTCATTAAGACCTATTAAAAAACTTGCTTTAACATTAACTTTTTTACTTAATTCATTTAAAAAAGCTTTTAAGTTAGATAATGTTAATTTATCTTTATGATTTAGATAAAGTAAATTTACAGAGATTAGCACTTCTAAATCTTCGTCTTTATCAGCATAAAAACCTAATTCTTTAAAAAAAGTTTTATATATTATACCTGGATTAACTAAAGAAGTACTATTATAATATTCTTCTGAATGCGTAGTTTTAGGCATGGATTTTACCTGGGTATTGTTTACATTGACAGTATCCATATAAGTTTCTTTAAGTTTAGTTTCTATATATTCTCCGATGAATTCATTACTGCTATCAGAAGATATTTCAAAATAATCTATTAAATTATCTAATGTATTATCATTTAAAGACTTCATAATAAAGTCTGATATATTCTTACATATTTCATTTATTCTTTTTGAGCTTGGAAGATGTTTAGAAAGAATCCACTTATTTACATAAGAAACATCATAACCTACATACTTCGCCAAACTACTTTTCTTTTGATTTGATAAGTATAGTAGATTCTCTAATAAACTTCCAAAAGTAATAGTTTTCAAGTTATATCCCCCCAATAATTCGTTTTATGTTAGCTTTTGAATTATATTATATCACTTACTAACATATATTATAAGAGTTCGAAAAAGATTGAAATATAATAAAATAGAAGCAATTTGAAGAAAGTTTCTTCAATGAAAAATGCAGAGGAATATAAAAAATTCCTTATATCCTTAAGTTTCGTTATTATTCGTAAAATTAAGTAGACAATACGTGTTATTATATAAGCATAGACAAGGTAAAATACGTTTTCTTAAGTGAAAAGACAAAATATACTAAAATTATAGTGAGGAAAAACTAGAAAATTTCTAGGCAATAAAATTAGGAGGATATATGGGTAATTTAAAGAGTAACAAAATAGCAAAAGGATGGATGATAGTAATAGCATGTATGCTTATACAAGCAATACCATTTGGTGTAGCATCAAATATTCAGCCACTATTTATACATCCAGTAACAACGGATAAAGGGTTTAGTCTGAGTTCATTCTCATTAATATTTACAATAGGAACGATAGTATCAGCAGTAGCATCTCCATTTATAGGTGCACTTTACGGGAAGATAAATGCTAAATTAATATATATAGTAGGATGTTTATTATCTGGTGGAGGATTCATGTTATTCTCTATGTGTACAGAGTTATGGCAATTCTACTTAGTAGCAGGAATAGTTAATATAGGGACATCAGCTATATCAGCTATAGGGGTTCCACTTTTAATAAACTCATGGTTTGATGAAAGTACAAAAGGAAAGGCAATGGGAATTGCTTTTGCTGGAGGGTCTATAGGTAATATATTCCTTCAACAAATGGCTATATACTCAATAGCATCTAATGGATATTCTAAAGCTTATTTCTTATTTGGAGTATTATCTTTAGCAGTTGGTATACCAGTTGCATTATTAATGATAAGAATGCCTAAAAATAAAGATGAAATAGTAGTAGGAAATAAAAAAGCAGATAAGCTAGAAGATAAAAATAAAGAAAAATTAGATTTAGCATATACATTAAAAGAAGTACAAAAGATAAAATATTTCTGGATGATGGCAATAGGATTCTTATTTGTAGGAATATATGTATCTGCATACTCAGTACAATATGCTGCATATTTCCAAGGGGAGTTAAAGCTAGATCCTAGTGTTGTAGCAATGTCAGGTTCAATATTTGCAATTACATCATTATGCGGGAATGTAGTTGGTGGTATATTATTTGATAAAATAGGTGTTATGAAGTGTTTAGTAATATCATCGGTAGCAGTGTTTGTGTCAGGAATATTCTTAACTATGTCTGGAAGATCTCCAATATTTGCATATGCATTCTCTGCTATAAAAGGTATAGCTGTTTATATGTATATGATGGGACCAGCATATCTTACAGGTTCATTCTTTGGAAGAAAAGAATATGGTAGTATATTAGGGATGATAAACTTAGTATTTGCACTTGGATTCTCAGGAGGATCAGCTATATTTGGTTTATTTACAGATAAGTTTGGTTATAACACTGCATGGATGGGAATATTAGCTTGTGTTGCAGCAGCATACACATTACTTATAATAGCATCTAGAGGAATGAATAATCTAAATAAAGATAGAATAAAGAAATTAGAAATTGAAAGTAAAACTAAAGTAGCTTAAAAAAATTCGCCTTTAATTAAAGGCGAATTTTTATTTTATTTCATTAGAAATGACTATATTCTCAAAAAAATTTTACAAGATGGAGGAATAGAGATAAGTATATAAGGTAAATATTAAAAAATGATTATACATTATGGTGTTATGCAAAAAGAGTTTGAATTAATCTAATATATATAATAATATCTTATATAGGCATAAAAATATGAGATGATAGGTGTGAATGAATGGAAGAATTAATAAAATCAATTGATGAAATAACTAAAGATGAAGTTATTAAAGTAGTTATAAGTAATAAGAAAAATAAAGATATAGAATACAATAAAATAAATATACTTTTAAAAGAAAAAAACAATAAAGAATATTATCAAATAGAAAAGTATACAGATAAACAAGTATTTCATGAAAATATAGAAAAAGATGAACTAAATACTAAATTATTAGAGTATATAGGTGATAACTATAAACAATTAGCAGCATGGACTATGTCTAAAACTTTTGATCTAAAAGTATCTAAAAAAGGTAAAATATTTTTAGGAAAAAAGAATAGCGATAATTCAAATATGGTAAATAAGAGTCATAATAAAGAAAAAAACTATATATTAAAAGAAGGAATGATAATACAACCACTTATAGACTTAGGAGTATTTACTAAGGATGGTAAGGTTGTTAAATCAAAATATGATAAATATAAGCAAATAAATAGATTTATAGAAATTATTGATGATGAGATTAAGAAAAATAACTATAAAGAACTTACTATATTAGATTTTGGATGTGGAAAATCTTACTTAACGTTTGTTTTATATTACTATTTTGTAGAGATAAAAAAAATAGATGTAAATATGATAGGCCTGGATTTAAAAGTAGATGTTATTAAAAAGTGTAATGAAATAGCTAAAAAGTATAACTATGATAACTTAAGATTTGAACTAGGAGATATAAATGGATACAGATTTACAGATAAGGTAGATATGGTAATAACACTTCATGCATGTGATACAGCTACTGATTATGCTTTATATAATGCTATAAAGTGGAATACAAAGATGATATTCTCAGTTCCTTGTTGCCAACATGAATTTAATAGTCAAATGAAGTCAGATGAATTTTCATTACTCACAAAGTATGGAATAATACAAGAAAGAATGGCTGCACTTATGACAGATGCTGTAAGAGCAAATCTACTTGAAAGTATAGGATATAAGACTCAATTATTAGAATTTATAGATATAGCCCACTCGCCTAAGAATATATTAATAAGAGCGGCTAAGGGAAAAGTGTCTCAAGAGAAAAGAGAAAAAGCGTTAAATGAAGTAAATAATTTAATAAGTGAATTTAACTTTAAGCCGACATTATACAAGCTTCTAAAAGATGATAAGTTAATATAAGGAATCTTTATAATTATAAGGGTTGTTTATATGTGTGATAAAGTCACAGAAATATATAGCAAAGTATGGTAACATATACTCATAAACATAAAGTACTTAAGGAGTGATAGTATGATAAGACCATCAGAATACCATAGTCAAGGGTATACTTGTGCAGAAGCATTAATAAAAGCATATAATGAAGAACATGATACAAACATACCTGTTGCATTAGGTAGTGGTATGGGAGTTGGTATGACAGTGGGAAGTGTATGTGGTGCTGTAAATGCAGGAGTGCTAGTTATAGGATTTATAAAAGGCAGGGAAAATAATACAGAAGCTAATATAGCTAGAAAATATTCAAATAAGTTAATGAAAAAAGTTAGAGAAAAATATAACTCAGAAATATGTGTAGACTTAAAGAAAAATAAAGTTAGATGTGATGAAATAATAAATTTTACTTATGATGCTATAAATGAGTTACTTGCAGAGGAAATGTAAAATAAAAATTATTAACTATTAAATATAAATAAATTTTATCTAGATATAAAATTTTGAAAAATTGATTTAATAGTTACTAAGGGCAATAAATATACTATAAAATTAATATACTTTATATTATAGATAACATATATTAATTTAAAAATATTAAACAGGAGATTTTGGAGGGAAAAATGGCACAAATACTTGATAGTACTAACTTTGAACAAGAAATAAATGATGGGGTTGTAGTAGTTGATTTCTTTGCTACTTGGTGTGGACCTTGTAAAATGCTAGCTCCTATATTTGAACAACTTAGCGTTGAAATGAAAGATGACGCTAAATTTGTTAAAGTAGACATAGATAAGAGTCTTGAAATAGCTAGAAAATATATGATATCTAGTGTTCCTACAATGATGATTTTTAAAGATGGAAAGCCTGTAGATACTATGGTTGGATTTATGCCAAAGGAAGCTATAAAAAATAAAGTAGAAGTTCATATATAATAAAAAATGGATACTTAAAAGTTTAAGTATCCATTTTTTATTATATTAAGGAATTGATTAAAATAAAAATAGGATATAAGTCTTGATAAACAATCTAAAAATATAAAATTTTTAATTACAACAGAAGGTTTAATTAAATAAAATAAATATGTAAATTATATTATAATAATGATGTAAATAGAAAAGATATTTTTATATAACACTTATAAATAATTAATTATAAAATATATAAAAATAAAATTTTACATAAAAAAGAAATTATAATATGGTAAAAAATGTAGAAATATATTATATTATTAATAGTCACCGACAGGAACGGACATAGAAGGACACAACCACAATTTATATCATAAGAATAGATAAGTTTACTCAGATTATTTTCAGACGATAGATAATATAAGAGTAAATCTAATGACATGGAAAATACTATCCCCCCTGAATAGTATTTAAAAAAGCTCAAGACTGCACATGCAGTCTATTTTTTTTTATTAGCCTGTATATTAAGAGAAATTTTTATGTTAAATCTAAAGTAATTTAAGATAGAAGAAATGGTATTGCTTTAATTAAAACAATACCATTTTAAATCTATTGATATTTACATATACACTATTATATATGTAGTGAACGTATTTGGCATAATTATTAACTAAAATATAAAGAGTTTTTATAAGATTTCTTAAATCTTGTAATTAAATGAACTAATAAGGTTATCTAATTTGAATTTAGGATATATAGGCTTTGAATTGCACATAGAGCGTAATATTAAGTAATGTTTATATTCACTACTCTCAGGTTTAAAATATTTATTTATAGATATTTCTAACAGATCTTCTTTATCACTAAAATTCATATACTTTAAATAAGAGTCCTTTAAATTAGGGTAATCTAAAGTAAGGGAATAAAACTTTCTTTCTACTATTTTTAGATCTTCTATAAGTTTATGTGTTCGATTATCTATTTCTTGATTTAAAAAATCACAATCTCTAGAACTATTAGTTAAATCTGACATAATTTCATATTGGATATGCTTGATTTTTTTATTTAACATAAGAGATAAGCAGAATAGTTCACCTAGTTCTTTTTCTTTTTCAAATTCACCTTTTAATAAAAGCCTTATAGATGGCAAATCTTTTTTTGAAAATATTTTAAGCTGTCTCCCCTTACCAAATACTATTTTTAGTGGAAACTTTAAGTTATCAGAGCTTATAGACTGAGTTAAAATTCCATCTTCTACAATATAAAATTCTTCCCCTTGGTAAATAGCAAAGTTTTTACTGTAATTGTAATAAAGTGTTTTTGTTGGGACTAAATCTCCAAACTCAAACTCTTTTAAATTTATGTTAGATCTTATGACTTTTCCATCGTCATTTACTGTAGGATAATAAAAACAATCAAATCTCATAAAATTTATTCCCCCCCTAATACATAAATTAAATATCTACAATAATTATAGTCCTTATATGATGTTTTGTAATTAAGTAATGTAAAATATTTAAATAAATACAACTGTATAGTAAATATAATAAGACAAGTAATACTATCTACTTATGTAGAAATATGTAAGATTATGTAATATAATGAAAGAGTTAAAAAATACAGATAAAGAGAGGTCAATATGACATATATAAAGAAGCTAAATATTTTTAAAGTGTTAATAGTATTAGTAATGATATTATCTATAAATACTATTAAAATATTTGCTCAAACAAGTCTGAAATTTAGGAACATCACGATTGAGCAGGGATTGTCACAAGGTACTATAGAAGATTTGTATCAAGATAGTAAGGGATACATATGGATAGGAACTCAAGATGGTTTAAATAGGTACAATGGATATGAATTTAAACAATATAGACATAATGAAAAATCTAAAAACTCAATAGTAAGTAATAATATTATAAAAATAAAAGAAGATAAAGATAATAATATATGGGTAGGAACTATAGATGGAGTAAGTAAGATTTCTAAAGATGGGAAGATAAAAAATTACAAACAAGGTAGTAAAAATGGAAATATTTCTGATGATAATGTTTGCGATATACTAGTAACTTCTGATGGAAAAGTTTTAGTTGGTACTATAAATGGACTAAATATATACAATGAGAACAAGGATAGATTTGAAAGAATATTATCGAAAGAATCTGATTTAACAGATCAATTTATTTATTGCTTAGATGAAGATAAGAATAAAAATATATGGATAGGGACTAGTGATGGATTAAATAAAATAAATACAAAAAATAAAAATATAGATAAGATATATTTGACAAAGGATAAGAAACCTAATGAAAAAGATACTATCTATGGACTGTATATGGATAAAGAAGGATATGTATGGATAGGAACTATGAAAAATGGTTTATTTAAAATAGACATCAATACAAACAAGATAAAATTGCATAAAATAAGTAAGCAAAATAAAGAATTAGACTTTGTAAAAAATATATTAAAGGATACTGAAGGGAATATATGGGTATGCACTGACGATGGATTATTAGAGCTCTCTGAAGATGGAAATAAGGAAGAATTGTACAAAAATAGACCATATGATAGCCATAGTTTAATTAGCAATAGTACAAGGTGTATTATGCAAGATAAAAATGGCTTAATTTGGGTAGGAACATACACAGGTATAAGTATATTTGATCCTAAAAATAGAGTGACTCAGTATCAAAATGATCCTTATGATAAAAACTCTTTGAGTAGTAGTGTGATTCATGGAATATATGAAGACAAAGATGGACTAATTTGGGTAGGTACAAGATCTGATGGCATAAATATAATTAATAGAAAAAAAGATACAATAAGGCAAATAGAAAAAGGCATATTAACTGATGATAGAATTAGATATATAACGGGCAAAAATGATGATATATGGATCGGAACAAATAGTGGATTAAACAGGATAAATAAAAAAACAAAGAAAATAAAGTATTATACTTTAGATAATGGATTATTAGATAATTATATAAGAACTATTTATATAGATGGAGAATATGTATTTGTAGCTACAAGGGGTGGAGTTAATATAATTAATTCTAAAACCAATGAAATAAGTAATATAAATGATTTGCTAGTAAAATATAAAATTCCTAAAGATTATATATCTTGTATTTATAAAGATAAGGAAGGTATTTATTGGTTAGGCACATCTACTGAAGGCGGTCTAATAAGCATAAATCCTAAAACTAAAAAAGTAAAAATATACAAAAAGAAAGATGGATTAAGTACTAATGAAATAAGAAATGTAGTTGAAGATAATAATAAGAATTTATGGATAGCCACTAACTATGGTTTAAATAAATTAGACAAAGAAACTGGCAAAATAATATATTTTACAGAACAAGAAGGCTTGCCTAATAATACAGTATATGGTGTAGTTCTTGATGATAAAAATAACCCTTGGATGAGTACAAATAATGGAATTTCAAAATTCGATGTAAAAAATAATAAATTTATAAATTTAAATGTTACAGATGGACTTCAAGGTAATGAATTTAACGGTAATGCTTGCTTTAAAAACTCTAAAGGAGAGATACTATTTGGAGGAATTAATGGATTAAATATAATTAATCCAAATAATTTAGTAACATCAAAAGATATATCTAGAGTAATGATTGATGATATATCAGTTAATGGAGTTGTGTTTGAAGAAGGAAAAAATTTAGAATTTAAAAGTGATGAAAATACTATAGAGATAAAATTCTTCTTACCAGATTATAAAAATACTCAAAGAATACAGTATGTATATAAGTTAGAAGGAAGTAATGATAGTTGGCATACTATAAAGGATAATAAAGTAACATATACAAATTTAAGACCAGGAAGCTATAAGTTTATGGTAAAAGCTATAAATAATAATGGTGTAATGAGTGAAAAAACTAATATAAACTTTAAGATAAATCCACCGTGGTGGAGAAGTAAAGAAGCACTAGTTATTTATGCACTTATTATAATAGCCATTATTGTCCACAATCAAAGAAAAATGAAGAGGCTTGATAAATTAGTAGGAGAAAGAACAGAAGAATTACGAGAAGAGATGGAAAAGAATAAAGTTCTTTTTGATAAAGTTATTGAGCTTGAAAAAAACAAAAATAATTATTTTATAAACTTATCTCATGAATTAAGAACGCCATTAAATCTTATACGTAGTACAGAGCAGTTGATAACAGGACTTAATAATCGTGGAAAGCAAATATCAAGTGAAAAAATAGAATATTATATGAGCATCTTAAGAAAAAATTCAAATCGATTATTAAGGCTTATTAATAATATTATTGATACATCAAAAATAGAAAATGGGAACTATATACTTAATGTAAATGAACATGATATAGTATATTTAGTAGAGGAAAGTGCACTAAGTTTGAGTAATTTAGCTCATGATAAAGGAATTGAATTAATAGTAGATCCTTATATAGAAGAAAAAACAATATTATGTGATTCATACGATATTGATAGATGTATAGTAAACTTAGTAAACAATGCTATAAAGTTTACAAGTGAGGGAGGAAAGGTAGAGGTTATAATTAAGGAAGTTGGAACAAACGTGCAGATAGAAATATCTGATACAGGAGTAGGAATAGAAGAAAAATATCATCATTCTATATTTAATAGATTTAACCAAGTGGTAGATGAATATGGTGAATCAAAACAAGGTAGTGGACTAGGTCTTACTATAACAAAACATATTATAAATCTACATAAAGGTGATATATATGTAGAGAGTGAATTAGGAAAAGGAACCAAATTTACAATAATATTACCAGAAAATATGTACAAAAATAACTAGCTTATAGCTAGTTATTTTTGTTATGTAGATTGATTAAATATTATAAGAAATGTCAAAGATAGTATTAATAATTACTTTAGGGGGTATATATAATGGTTTTAAGTAGAGAAAATATAATAGAAGGATTAATAGATTTAAAAAGTGAAAGAGAAAATGAAAGCAGAAGAATAATTATAAGCATAAAGGAAATAGTGGAGAATCAAAATATGAATGATATGGAAAAGCTAAAGTTGATTAATAATGAGTTAGGCAAAATACTAGTTATATAATAAAATTATACACAAAAATAATTTAATATGGGTAAATCTATATTATTGTAAATTAATTTATATACACACATTCTTATTATTATAGAAATTAATTTATAATTAATACTCACTTAACAAAAGTTATATAAATAAAAATTAAATTTAATATTACAAAAATAGCCTATTAATAATATAAAAATAAACATAATATTTTAAAGTATAGCTATATATTTAAGAAATGCGTTTATAATTATTGAAAAATGTTTTCCACTATATTTATGTTAATTTGTGGATAGGTTAACATATTTTTATAATGATTACATATGTTTAGATACTAGTGTAAAGCTAAAATTAAACTAATATATTTATTTAAATCAATAAATAAATTATAATAAATAAAAAGATATATGGAGGGGAATCTATGAATTTTAAATTTTGTCACAATAACTTTAACGTATTAAATCTTGAGAAAAGTCTTGAGTTTTATGAAAAGGCATTAGGTCTTAAAGAAGTAAGAAGAAAAGAAGCTGAAGACGGAAGTTTCATATTAGTTTATTTAGGAGATGGAGAAAGTGATTATACATTAGAGTTAACTTGGTTAAGAGATTGGGATAGACCTTATAACCTAGGAGATAATGAATTCCACCTAGCTCTTAGAGTAGACGATTTTGATAAAGCTTACAAACTACATAAAGATATGGGATGTATATGTTTTGAGAATGAAGCTATGGGAATTTATTTTATAGCGGATCCAGATAATTATTGGATAGAAATACTTCCTCAAAATATGTAATTTGTTTAACTAGTTAAATAACATTTGAAACAAGATAAAAAAGTATTGTAGTTATATTAGCTAACAATACTTTTTTTTATTAGAATGGACTTATTTTAAATAAAAAATTATATTGATTTATCTATGAAGTTTATTTATAAAATTAATATTGACTCAGAGAATAATAAAATATAATAATATAAAGATAGATTATAAAAGAGAGAGGTATTAAATATGAAGAACATAGTAGTTATATGTGAAAATATACAAAGTGCTGAAGCGATAAAGTCAGCAGGACAAGAACTAGGGATAAATGTGGTTTGTGAAATACAAGAAAATTTCAAAATACAAAATGAAATAAGTGAAACTGAAATTAGAAAAGCATGTGCAGTACTATTTGTAATAAGTTTTGAAGTAGAAGACATAGAAAAGATAGAAAGATTTATAGATTGCGAATATTATGAAGTAGAACCTAAGTATGTTATAAATGATGCAAAATCAGTTATTAAAGAGATAATGGAAGAAATAAATTAATGTGTTCGGTAATAGAAATTGAATTATTACATAACGAAATGTAAATTAAGAGAATATGTTAATTTAAGAAAAGTAATTGTCATGTTGATTACACTAGTATTTTGTTAAGTCAACATCACTATATGTGCCAGACAACCTTATAGAAAAATAAGATGTTACTACTAAAGAGGTTAGTAAAGTAGATAAAACATACCTTATTAAAATAAAAGCTCAGACTTAATTATCTGAGCTTATTTCCATTAATACCTCTTTTAAATTCTCAAGAGATGTATTTAATTTATTAAGTTGGTCGTCTGGAATAGTCGAAAGTCTGTTTTTTAAGGTATCTTTCATAAGATTAAACTTATCTTTTAAATATTGATCTCCTTTATCAGTTAAGCTAATATTAACTATTCTGCGGTCTTTTGTATCATGAGCCCTTTCAACCATTCCTTCATTTATAAGTTTATTAAGAAGTTTTGTCATATTTGGTGTTGAAATTAACAACTTTTTAGCAACTTCAGAAATTGGTTGAGTACCATGATGCCTAAGGACCTCCATTATTTGAAAGTGAGAATGATTGAATGTATCATTTCTAAATCCACACTCATTCCTAATTATTTTCTTTTGAAATAATGGCATTATCTTTACAAAATTTTGAACTATAGACTCTAATTTATCATCAGCCATAATAATACCTCCATAAAAATTTATTTTAACACAAATTTTACTCAGAAAAATTATTTCATACTATATATAACATTAAATTTATTTTGAGATTGTAGATAAATATAATATATATAATTTATAAGGTTTCTAATCAACTATTTTTAGTTATAAAAATAGTATATAAAATATTGACTTTTTTTTAAAATACTATATACTTAAAAAATATAATAGTTAAAAAGTATAACTATTAACTAGTATAAGTAGTTTAATATTATTATACATCAAAAACTATAAATTGTGTAAAAAGACTAAAATTAAATGGAGGGAATTTTAAGCTATGTTTAAGATTTTTAAATACTCAAAACCGTTTATTGTGTCAATTATTATGGCGGTTATGCTTTTAGTAGTTCAAGCAATGTGTGATTTATCATTGCCTGATTATACTTCAAACATAGTAAACGTAGGAATTCAACAAAGTGGTATAGAAAATGCAGTACCAGTTGTTATAAGAGAATCAGAATTTAAGAAGTTAAAAATATTTATGAACGATACTGAAAAAGAAAAGGTTGAAAAATATTATAACTTGATAGACAAAGAAGATTTAAGTGACAAGGAGTATAACAAAGAAGTTGAAAAGTATCCTGCACTTAAAAATGAACCTTTATACCAATTAAATACTAAAGATAAAGATGTTATAGATAGCTTAAATAAGATAATGTCTGACTCTATGATGAGAGTAGCAGCTATAAATATGGCTAGTGATAAAGGAGATATACCAAATGTACCAAAAGGTACTGATATATGGCCTATGATAGAAAATATGCCAAAAGCTCAGTTAGACACTATGATGAAGCCTATTGATGAAAAAATAGATGATTTAGATCCTAGCATGCTTAATCAATCAGCTATTTATGCGGTTAAAACTGAATATGAAAAAATAGGTATGGATTTAACTAAGTTACAAAACAATTATATATTCAAAACAGGAGCAATAATGATAGTAATAGCTCTTGTAGGTATGGCAGCTACAATATCAGTGGTTTACATAGCTGGTAGAGTTGGTGCAGGCGTAGGAAGAAATATACGTAAAGATGTATTTAGAAAAGTTGTAGGATTTTCCAATGTAGAATTTAATAAGTTTTCTACTGCATCACTTATAACTCGTAGTACAAATGATATACAACAAATACAAGTATTTACTGCGATGTTTATAAAAATGGTATTTTATGCTCCAATACTAGGTATAGGTGGGGTATTAAAAGTACTAGATACAGATACTTCTATGTCTTGGATAATAGGAGTGGCTATTGGCGCAATACTAATAGTTGTTACAGTATTATTTAGTTTAGCTATACCGAAATTTAATAAAGTTCAAAAGCTTATAGATAAATTAAATCTAGTAACACGTGAATCGTTAACAGGAATGTTAGTTATAAGAGCTTTTAGTACTCAAAAAATAGAAGAAGAAAGATTTGATGAAACAAATACTCTTTTAAGAAAAACAAATACATTTGTAAATCGTATAATGACTATGATGATGCCGACTATGATGCTTATTATGAATATAACAACTGTACTAATAGTATGGGTTGGAGCTAAGCAAATAGATGCAGGTGCAATGCAAGTCGGTGATATGATGGCATTTATACAATATTCTATGCAAATAATAATGGCATTTTTAATGATATCAATGTTATCAGTAATACTTCCAAGAGCAGCTGTATCAGCTAAGCGTATAATGGAAGTATTAGATACAGAAGTATCTATAAAAGATATTGAAAGCACTAAAATATTTGATGATTCAAAAGATGGAGAAGTTGAATTTAAAAACGTATCATTTAAATATCCTAATGCAGAAGATAATGTATTAAGTGATATAAGTTTTGTTGCTAAGCCAGGTCAAACAACAGCATTTATAGGAAGTACAGGAAGTGGTAAATCAACTCTAATAAACCTTATACCTCGTTTCTTTGATGCTACTGAGGGAGAAGTTTTGGTAAATGGAGTTAATATAAAGGAAGTAAGCCAA
This sequence comes from Romboutsia sp. 1001713B170131_170501_G6, assembly GCF_015668195.1. Taxonomy (NCBI): domain Bacteria; kingdom Bacillati; phylum Bacillota; class Clostridia; order Peptostreptococcales; family Peptostreptococcaceae; genus Romboutsia; species Romboutsia sp. 1001713B170131_170501_G6. Next base: position 6,282 of record NZ_JADPFC010000003.1, on the reverse strand, counting down.
CATGATCTTAGAGAAAAAATAGGATATGTACCTCAAAAAGGAGTTTTATTCTCTGGAACAATAGATAGTAATATAAAATACGGCGCAAGAGATATAAGTAAGGAAGAAGTTGAAAGAGCAGCACAAACAGCTCAAGCTATGGAGTTTATATCTACTAAGCCAGAAAAATTCGAAACTGAAATATCTCAAGGGGGTACGAATGTATCTGGAGGTCAAAAGCAAAGACTTTCTATTGCTCGTGCTTTAGCTAAAAAGCCTAAGATATTTATATTTGATGATAGTTTCTCAGCTTTAGATTTAAAAACAGATGCGAAACTTAGAAAAGAACTGAAAAATCAAACTGGAGATTCAACAGTTTTAATAGTAGCTCAAAGAATCAGTACTATAATGAATGCAGAGCAAATAATAGTGCTTGATGAAGGGAAGATGGTAGGTAAAGGAACTCATCAAGAGCTAATAGAAAACTGTGACGTATATAAGCAAATTGCACTATCTCAGTTATCAAAGGAGGAGTTAGTCAATGAGTGTTAAGAAAAGCAAAAGACCTATGGGAATGGGTGGAGGACCTTCTATGATGGCAGGTTCAGAAAAAGCAAAAGACTTTAAAGGGACTATGAAAAAATTACTTAATCGTTTAAGTCCATATAAAGTATCATTAATATTTGTTGTATTATTTGCTATAGGTAGTGCGGTATTTACTATAGTGGGACCTAAAATATTAGGTAATGCAACAACTGAAATATTTGAAGGATTAGTAAGCAAAGTAAGTGGAAGTGGAAGCGGAATAGATTTTACTAGCATATCAAAAACACTAGTTATGTTGGTTGGGTTATATGTTATAAGTGCTCTATTTTCATTTGTTCAGACATTTGTTACATCTGATATATCACAAAAGGTATCTTATAATTTAAGAAAAGAGATATCAGAAAAAATAAACAAATTACCTCTTAAATACTTTGATGGAACAACAAATGGAGAAGTACTATCGAGGGTTACTAACGATGTAGATGCAATAAGTCAAAACTTAAACCAAATACTATCACAGATGATAACTGCAGCCACAGTACTTATAGGTGTACTAGTGATGATGCTATCAATAAGTGTAAGTATGACTTTAGTAACTTTAGTAATAATACCTTTAGCATTAGTATTTATAAGTATTGTTGTTAAAAAATCTCAAAAACACTTTAAAGATCAACAAGAGTACTTAGGTCACACTAATGGTCATATAGAGGAAATATATAGTGGTCACAATATAATGAAAGCATTTAATGGTGAGGAAAAAGCTATTGAAGAATTTAATGAGTTAAACAATACATTATATAATTCTGCTTGGAAATCTCAAGCATTATCTGGAATGATGATGCCTATAATGACTTTCATAGGAAACTTAGGATATGTAATGGTAGCTATAATGGGTGGATATCTTACAATAAAGAAAAAAATAGAAGTTGGGGATATACTATCATTTATTCAATATGTAAGATCATTTATGCAACCAATAGCACAAACAGCTCAAATCGCCAATGTAATGCAACAAACGGCAGCAGCAGCCGAAAGAGTATTTGAATTCTTAAGTGAAGATGAAGAAATAGAAGAAACTAAAACACCTGCATCAACTGAAAATATTAAAGGTGAAGTTGAATTTGAAAATGTAAACTTTGGATATAGTGATGATAAAATAATAATAAATGATTTTTCAATAAAAATAAAACCAGGTCAAAAAGTAGCGATAGTAGGTCCTACAGGGGCAGGTAAAACTACAATAGTAAAACTTCTTATGAGATTCTATGAATTAAATAGTGGAAAGATATTAATAGATGGACACGATTTAAAAGAATTTACAAGAAGAGATTTAAGAAATCTATTTGGTATGGTTTTACAAGATACTTGGTTATTTAATGGAAGTATAATGGATAATATACGTTATGGAAACCTTAAAGCGAACGATGAAGAGGTTATAAAAGCAGCAAAACTTGCACATGCAGACCACTTTATAAAGACATTAAGTGACGGATATAACATGGAAATAAATGAAGAGGCTAACAATATATCTCAAGGTCAAAAACAATTACTAACAATAGCAAGAGCTATACTTGCAGATCCGAAAATATTAATATTAGATGAAGCAACAAGCTCTGTTGATACTCGTACAGAAGTATTAATACAACAAGCTATGGAAAATCTTATGGAAGGTAGAACAAGCTTTATAATAGCACATAGACTATCTACTATAAGAAATGCTGATTTAATATTAGTAATGAAGGATGGAGATATAGTAGAGCAAGGTAGTCATGATGAATTACTAAAAGAAGGCGGATTCTATTCTGAATTATACAATAGTCAGTTTGAAGAAGTAGAAGCTTGTTAAAAAAATAAAAAGCGGTTCTTAAGTTATTAAACTTAAGGACCGTTTTTTATTTTATCAAAATATTGAATTTTAAATTATTGATAAAAGAGTTTTGATATATATAACTACATATATTTTTATAATGAATCTAGAGTATAAAAGTATAAATCATAAAGACAAAATTACAAATACACAGATAAAAAAAGTTACTACAATTAAAGTAAGTAATATAATTTTATAAAACATAACAAATAATATCAAAATTTAAGGAGTGGGGGATTATGCCAAATATAGTATTAACAAGAATTGATAACAGATTGATACATGGTCAAGTAGCGACAATGTGGTCTTCAAGTGTAGGAGCAAATTTATTATTAGTTGCAAATGATGAGGTATGCGCTAATGAATTTAGACAAGGTCTTATGGATATGGCAGCACCAAGCTTTGCGCAAACTAGATATTTTAGTATAGAAAAAACTATAAATATAATACACAAAGCAAGTAATGCTCAACATATAGCAATAATATGTGAAACTCCACAAGATGTACTTAGATTAGTAGAAGGTGGAGTACCAATAAAAGAAGTTAATATAGGAAACATGCATATGGCAGAAGGAAAAAGACAAGTATCTAAAGCTGTATGTGTAAATGATGATGACGTAGCTGCATTTAGACGTCTTCAAGAACTTGGTGTGAAACTAGAAATCAGAAGGGTTCCAAGTGAATCTGCTGAGAGTCTAGATGAACTATTTAAATAAAATTCAATAAAGGGGGTAAGTTTATGGAATTAAGTTTTATGCAAATTGGTCTTATACTAATAGTTACAATGATAGCAGCAGTAGACCAGTTCAACTTCTTAGAATCCTTTTATAGACCAATAGTAATGGGACCTATAATAGGAGCTATTATGGGAGATTTACAAACAGGACTTATAGTTGGTGGTTCATATGAACTTATGATGATAGGAGCAATGCCAGTAGGAGGAGCACAACCTCCAAATGCAGTTATAGGTGGAATAATGGCTACAGTATTTGCTATTCAATCAGGTCTTGACACTTCAGCTGCACTACCTCTTGCAATACCATTTGCATTACTTGGTCAATATGCAGTAACAGCTTTATTTACAGTAATGTCTCCATTAATGGGACTATGTGATAAGGCTGCAGATGAAGCTAATCCAAAAGGAATAGATAGAGTTAATTATATGGCTATGGGAATATTAGCAGTATCATTTGCACTAATAGTTTTAGCAGGATTATTATCAGGTCAGGCAATAGGAGAAACTTTAACAAAAGTATTACCACAATGGGTTTGGGATGGACTAACTGCAGCAGGTAAGATGATGCCAGCTCTAGGATTTGCAATGTTACTTAAGGTTATGTTAAGTAAAGAATATGCACTATTTATGATGTTAGGATTTGTTTTAGTAGCATATGGTAAATTGCCACTTTTAGCTATAGCTATAGTAGGTATAGCTGCAGCAGTTTATGACTTCCATGTAAGTATGAAAACTAAAAATACAGGAGGAGGTATAGGCGATGGCATCTAATATAGAAGCATTAAAAAGTCAAAGAGAATATATTGATAAAACAGAAGGCGAAACTCTTAACAATAAAACATTAAATCAAATGGCTTGGAGATCAATGTTTTTACAAGCATCATTTAACTATGAAAGAATGCAAGCTGGAGGATGGTTATATTCTATACTTCCAGGGCTTAAAAAAATACACAAAAACAAAGAAGATTTATCAACATCAATGAAACATAATCTGGAGTTTTTTAACTGCCATCCATTTTTAATAACATTTGTTATGGGAATAATATTATCTCTTGAACAAAAAAAATCAGATGTTCAGACTATACGTGCACTAAGAGTTGCAGCAATGGGACCTTTAGGTGGTATAGGAGATGCAATATTCTGGTTTACATTATTACCAATATCTGCAGGTATAGGAGCGAATCTTTCTTTACAAGGAAGTATATTAGGACCAATTATATTTTTTGTTTTATTTAATGTAGTACATTTAGGATTGAGATTTGGCCTTATGCATTGGTCATATAAAGTTGGTGTTGAAGGTATAACTAAGCTTACTAAAAATGCTAAAGAATTTACTAGATCAGCTACAGTACTTGGTATGATAGTAGTAGGAGCATTAATAGCATCATATGTAAATATAAATATAGTTACTCCAGAATACTTAAGTATGTCTGGAACTATAGACTTACAAAAGATACTAGATTCTATAATGCCATGTTTATTACCTCTTGGATTAACATTTGGAATGTATGGATTAGTTAAGAAAAATGTTTCTCCGCTAGTTAATATATTAGTATTAGTAGTAATAGGATTAATAGGAGCATTCTTAGGCATACTCTAGGAGGGTAAAATGATAATAATAACAGGACATGGGAATTTTGGAAGTGGACTTAAAAGTAGTTTGGATTTAATTGCAGGAAAATATGATTTCATAAAAACTGTTGATTTTACAGAAAATAAATCATCTGATGATTTAAAAGAAGAAATAAATAACATGATTAGAGATACTGATAATAAAGTATATATATTTACAGATTTACCTGGAGGAACTCCTTTTAAAGTTAGTAGTGAGTTAACATTAGAACATTCAAATATAGAAGTTTTCTGTGGAACTAATCTACCAATGCTAGTTGAATCAACTATGATGGTATCTCTAGGATTTGAAATTGATAGCGAGGCTATAAAGACAGCTGGAATAAACAGTATAAAACCACCAATAAGAAAAGTTGTGTTGGCTGAAGATGGAATATAAATTATAAAAAAAGAAGAATGCAAAATTGCATTCTTCTTTTTTTATAATTTATTTAAGGTTTTTATAATAAAAAATAATATTATGGAAAAATTAAATATAATTATGCTATTTCTTACAGGAGGAAATAATATGGATAATATAAGAGAAACTAGATATAAAAGAGAAGATGGAACATATGATATATCTTTAGAAGTGAAAGATTCTGCATACTTTAATGTATTTGATAATGCAGACACAACATCAGGTAAAGAATTTTTAAGAGATTATTTAAAAAGTAACGCAGATGATGCTAGATATGAGGATATAGCTGTGAATCATAATAAGGGTAGACGTATAGTAAGCATAAAAGCTAAATTAGATTATGATGGCAATATGCATACATCATATGATAACAGAAGAAAATTATACTAAATAGAAAATAATATATATTGTACTAGTTAAAATTAATTATACAAATAAAGATAAGAAAAAATTAACTAGTACAATATATTTAAAACTAAGTGAAGATAAGTAATTTAGTGATATTAATATTAAATAATAAATATAAAAATAAAAAAGTTTATAAAAAGTATTGACGATATAAATATAAGGTGATATAGTATTACTTGTCCTTAAGAAAAGGGCAAAATGAAAATGAACTTTGAAAATTAAACAGTAGGTTAATTTATATAACTAATGATTCTTTAAAGAATCGAATACAACCAAGCCAGATATTCAGATAATGATAGTCTGAGCAGGAAAACTTATATTTGAGCAACAGAATAAGTTGAGTGAATACGAAACTTGTTTGTTGGCGATATAAATTCAAATTTATTTTGAGAGTTTGATCCTGGCTCAGGATGAACGCTGGCGGCGTGCCTAACACATGCAAGTCGAGCGATTCACTTCGGTGAAGAGCGGCGGACGGGTGAGTAACGCGTGGGTAACCTACCCTGTACACACGGATAACATACCGAAAGGTATGCTAATACGAGATAATATGAGAAAGTCGCATGGCTTTCTTATCAAAGTTTTTGCGGTACAGGATGGACCCGCGTCTGATTAGCTAGTTGGTAAGGTAACGGCTTACCAAGGCGACGATCAGTAGCCGACCTGAGAGGGTGATCGGCCACATTGGAACTGAGACACGGTCCAAACTCCTAC